>NZ_JBLHZT010000010.1:0-98652 GCF_047631475.1 Sneathiella sp.
GCGCAAGATCAACGGAACGGCTTGCCCGATGGAAAGCCCCTCCTCCGATGACCCGCCAAGTGCCAGAATCGCGCGATTGAGCCAACCGTCGCGCGCACCGTTCGCCTTACCTGTCCCATTTTCCAACATATCCTGAGCATCAAAATGAGACCGGGTTCCCTTGGGGCTTCCCACCGCATGAATAGGAAGAAGTTGGCCTTTTTCCCAAAGCGAATAGATCGGCTTCAACGATGGATGAAGACCAAAAAAAGGGCTAAGCGGCAGCGCGCCATTTGTTTCCCCTGGTTTGGGGATCCCTATATTTGGCCGCAATGTATAGTAATCCGGGTCTCCAACCGGGGCGACAGCGGACAAACCATCCATGCCCCCCCGAAGCACCATAACAACCAGTCTTTGTTCCCCCGGTATGTTGGCAAAGCTAAGGTCAGGAGCGCCCAACACAGGCAAACTGGCCGCGCCGATCATAAATTTTCTACGATTTACCCGTATATCTACCATTTCGATTATCTCCGCTGAAATTCAGGGCTGGAGAAAACAAGTGCAACAGCCTCGGCCTGTGACGCGGCACCCAGAATATGGTCGCGAGACATGTCGCTGAGCATGGGGTCAATTGTCCGGTCAATCAAATCGTTCACATCTTTACGACCACGCGACCGTTCAGCCACCACTCTCGCAAACTCGATACGCCGCATCAGGGACTGTGGCATAAGCCATTCGCGGGCCGTATCAGGCCACCCCTCTGGGGAAGGAGCACCGAAAACCGTATAACCCATTTCCTTGAGGCCACGTTGGACCAGCTTCATCGGGATATTTTCCGGACCTGTAATCCGCAATATGGAAATCACGTATTCAAAATGATTTTTAATTTTCTGGCCTGGTGTCTCCCAGATTTCGGGTAAATCGATTAGCGCAAGCGACATCGCACGGAGATCGCCCCGTGTTTGAAGATAGACTTTTGACAGTCGGTCAATACTGGCAGCAGAAGGCGTGTCTGACACGAAATGGCGGGCAAGTTTTGTTGCAATATGCTTAGCTGTTGCCGGGTGGCGGGCCAGCAACCGCAAGGCGCTCACCCCCTCTTCCACCCCGTTTTCGCCCCACTTCTGGCCCAGGAAAGTCTTCGAGCCAGGTTCGTGGAAATTGTCGAGAAAATAGAAATTTCCTTTATTTGGCAAACGCTTATGAAGGCTATCAACGGTCCACCCCGTGAGCATTTTCGCAAATTCGATGATATCCTGTTGTTGATACCCGCCCTCAACGCCCAATGTATGTAATTCCAGTATCTCGCGCGCCAGATTTTCATTCAATCCCCGGTTACGTCGTTTGCCCGCCCTCGATTTAGGGCCAACTGATACCGCATTATCCAAATACATCAACATTGCCGGATGCTGAACGGCGGCGATTAGCATATCTTCAAAATAACCAAAAAGATGAGGTGAAATTGCTTCTCGTTCAAAGCCTCCCACAGCAGGACCAACAATAGCCCGTGTCGCCGACACGGTAAAATGGTTGGCCCAGAATAGCCTTAACCGTTCCTGAAAAGGTGATGTGTTTTGAACTGCGGTCTCAATCCGAAAAACTGTTTCATCCATAAACTGGGGACGCGCAACGGAACGGCGCAACGATTTAACAGCTTCTTTTCCGGACCGCCTCGCTTCTGCAAGCGCCGAAAACCAAGTAGAGGAATGAGGCCTTGCATGGAAGCCCAACGCCCGCCCATCGACAGGCTTGACCTGTTTACGCAGCCACTCTGTTGGAGAGGTCTCTATAATCGATTGTTCAGAAGGGCCGCTGCCCATTCCAAACCGATTGGCTGCAATAAAAGCCTTTTGTGACACCATGCGCTCATCCTGCAATCCTACTTGCTATTACATTTAACGCACCACGAAGAAAATTCCGTCACAAAAGTACAAACCAGTTGGGGAAAACGAAAAAACCCGGCGCTTGGCCGGGTTTTCTTGGTTCTTTTGACTATTGCTCAGGCTTCTGATTCTCTGCTGACACCCAAAGCAGCCTGAGCGGCGGCCAAACGGGCAATTGGAACACGGTAAGGAGAACAGGACACATAATCCAAACCAATCTGCTCGCAGAAATCAATACTGGAAGGGTCGCCACCATGCTCGCCGCAAATACCGAGTTTGATCTCTTTGCGTGTCATCCGTCCACGTTCAGCAGCGATCTTTACCAACTCACCAACGCCTTCCTGATCCAGCGAAACGAATGGATCCGTTTCGTAAATTCCCTGTTCAACATAGTCATCAAGGAAAGATCCGGAATCATCGCGACTGATGCCGTAAGTCGTCTGGGTAAGGTCATTGGTACCAAATGAGAAGAATTCGGCTTCTTCAGCGATCTGACCGGCCTGAAGGGCCGCTCTCGGCAGCTCGATCATGGTTCCGATCAGATATTCCACTTCAACGCCTGTTTCACTGGCAATTGCTTTTCCGACATTCGCTATTTTTTCTTTCAGGATTTCAAGCTCCCGCTTGGTCGCAACCAATGGGATCATGATTTCCGGAATGACTGTTTCTCCCAATTCTTTTGAAACTGATGCCGCAGCTTCAAGAATAGCGCGTGCCTGCATCTCATATATTTCCGGATAAGAAATACCCAGACGGCAGCCACGATGACCCAACATCGGATTGAATTCATGCAGCTGAAGGGCACGGTGACGCAGCTTTTTGGCATCCGCATTAAGCGCGGTCGCCAGATCATCAATTTCTTCGTCTGTTTTTGGCAGGAATTCATGCAATGGCGGATCAAGCAAGCGAACCGTAACAGGCAGGCCAGCCATGATCCGGAACAGATCAACAAAATCAGCGCGCTGTACAGGCAGCAGCTTGGACAAGGCTTCCTGTCTTTCTTCAAGGCTTTCCGCCAAAATCATCTGCCGAACAGCAACAATCCGGTCAGCGTCAAAGAACATATGTTCGGTCCGGCACAAACCAATTCCTTCCGCGCCAAATTTTCGGGCTGTTTCCGCGTCCAGCGGCGTTTCGGCATTTGTACGAACCTTCATCCGCCGGATTTCGTCGGCCCATCCCATAAGAAGACCGAAAGTTCCAGAAAGTTCAGGTAGGATCATTCCGACCTCCCCTTCCATGACCTCACCCGCGGCGCCATCAATGGTAATGATATCACCCTTATTGAACACCTGCCCTAGAACGGTCAATGTTTCATCTTTATAGTCGATATTCAGGGACCCTGCGCCAGAGACACAAGCCCGGCCCATACCACGGGCCACAACCGCCGCGTGGGATGTCATTCCGCCCCGGCTGGTCAGAATACCCTTTGCGGCGTGCATGCCGTGGATATCTTCCGGACTGGTTTCAATACGCACGAGAATAACCGACTTGCCTTCGTTCGCCAGCTTTTCAGCTTCATCACTGCTGAAGACAATCTCACCAGAAGCCGCCCCCGGACTAGCAGGCAGACCGCGTGCAATGATTTTCTTTTCCGCAGACGGATCAAGTGTCGGGTGCAATAACTGATCCAGTGAGGAAGGCTCAATCCGCTTTATCGCTTCTTCCTTGTCGATCAGATTTTCTTCCACCATGTCGATGGCAATCTGCAAGGCTGCTTTTGCTGTCCGTTTTCCAGAACGGGTTTGCAGCATCCATAGCTTGCCTTGTTGCACCGTGAATTCAATATCCTGCATGTCCCGATAATGGGCTTCCAAACGCTTGTAAACGTCAACCAACTGACCGTAGACTTCGGGGAAGATTTCTTCCATCGACAGGTCCTCTGATCCAGCCTCCAAACGCGCCTGTTTGGTCAGGTTCTGTGGTGTCCGAATACCGGCAACAACATCTTCACCCTGTGCATTGACTAGAAATTCACCGTAAAAGCGCTTCTCGCCAGTTGAGGGGTCCCGAGTAAAAGCAACACCGGTTGCACTATCATCGCCCATATTCCCGAAGACCATCGCCTGAACATTTACAGCGGTCCCCCATTCAGCAGGAATATCATGCAAACGTCGGTAAGTAATCGCACGCTGGTTCATCCAGGACCCGAAGACGGCGCTGATGGCGCCCCATAACTGATCCTGAACCGTTTGAGGGAACGGGCGCCCCAATTCTTCTTGAACTTTTGCCTTATATTGACCAACCAGTGTTTCCCAATCGCCTGCCGACAAATCGGTATCAAGGTTGTAGCCGTTTTCTTCCTTCATAATTTCCAGAAGTTCTTCGAAATGGTGATGTTCTACTTCAAGGACAACGTCGGAATACATCTGAATAAACCGGCGATAACTGTCATAGGCAAATCGACGGTCACCAGACTGGGCGGCAAGCCCTTCCACGGTTTCGTCGTTCAGACCAAGGTTAAGGACCGTATCCATCATTCCTGGCATGGACGCCCGCGCACCAGAGCGGACAGAAACCAGCAATGGCTTTTCTTTGTCACCAAAACGACCACCAACCGAGCGTTCAATCTGCTCGATTGCGGCATCAACCTGAACGGAAAGGTCGTCCGGATAATTTCGGTCATTCTCGTAATAAGCGGTACAGACTTCCGTAGAGATCGTAAAACCTGACGGAACCGGCAATCCTAGATTGCTCATCTCTGCAAGGTTGGCACCTTTCCCTCCGAGCAGGTTGCGCATTTCTGCCGCACCGTCTGCGGCACCGTCACCAAAGGAATATACCCACTTAGTCATCTGTCCATCCACTCATAATTTATCGTTTATCAGGTAAGGCTTTCAATGCACTAACCTTCGATCTTGGTAAAATCTGCCAACTGATCCAAAGCATTCCGGATCCCTGACAGGAGACGAAGTCGGTTCACACGGACTTCAGCCTCTTCTGCATTCACAATCACATCATCGAAAAAAGCATCGACAGGTTTCCGCAATGTTGCAGCGGCTTTGCCAGCAGCTTCAAAAGCATCGGCCCCCAAAGCCGCAGAGAGAAGACCAGCGACTTCTTCGATACGATCGAAAAGTTTCTTTTCGACAGGTTCTTTTAACTTACTTTCGTCAGGCACCTGATTGTAAGAGACGCCATCTTTCTTTTCTTCGATTTTAAGAATATTCGTCGCACGGCGATACGCGATCAGCAGGTTCGCCCCATCATCCGTTTCCAGAAAGTTGGAAAGCGCCGTCACTTGATCCATCAAGCGGACGAGATCACTGGTTCCGCCCAACGCAAATACCGCGGCGACATAATCGTGGCGTATATTCTGCTCTTTCAGATGCACTTTTAAGCGATCCGCGAAAAATGCCAGCAACTCTTCTGGGTCTAGTTTTCCATCAACCAGCTGAAGCTGTCCGGCTGTCGTAAACAATTTCGTCAACGGCAAGCGCAATCCATTTTCCAAAACCAGACGAATAACCCCCAACGCCGCCCTGCGCAGCGCATAAGGATCTTTTGATCCCGTTGGTTTTTCATCCATGGCAAAAAAGCCGACCAAAGTATCGATTTTATCGGCCAATGAAACAACCACACTGACTGGTGCCGACGGGCATTTATCCCCAGGGCCCAGCGGCGAATAGTGTTCTTCAATCGCTTTGGAGATTTCAGGTTTTTCGCCATCATGCTCTGCGTAGTAGCGGCCCATCAACCCCTGTAGGTCAGCAAATTCACCCACCATTTCGGTTGTAAGGTCCGCCTTGCATAAACGTGCCGCCCGTTGACAATCGGCAACATCCGCGCCGTTCACATAAGGGGCAACCTCTGCACAAAGTGCCTCGATACGTTCCACTTTTTGACGAACAGTCCCCAAGCGGGCATGAAAAACAACATTTTCCAAAGACGCCACACGGCTTTCCAGCGTGGCTTTCTTATCCTGATCCCAAAAGAATTTTGCATCCGCGAGGCGGGCACTTAAAACCCGTTCGTTCCCTGCCGTAATTTTCCGGCCGCCATCATCTGCTCTCAAGTTTGAAACGGTAATAAATCGCGGCGCCATTTTACCGCTCTGATCGGCAAGAGAAAAATATTTTTGATGGCTGCGCATCGCAGAAATCAATGCTTCCTGCGGAACATCCATGAATTTTGGATCAATCGCACCGATCAGGCTTTCCGGCCATTCAACGAGACCGGCAACCTCTGCCAGCAGGGCATCATCCTGAATAATGCTCAACCCCTCATCTTTCGCCAGCCGTTCTGCATCCTTTGCAATCAACGCACGACGCTCACCATCATCAAGAACCACATAAGCATTTCTCAGCTTTTTCCGATAATCATCGAAACTTGAAACCGAAAATTCGTCGGCAGCCATAAAACGATGACCACAGGTTTTGTCAGAGGCAACAATATGCTCCCATCTAATCGGGACCACAGCACCATCAAACAGGCATAAGATCGAATGCAATGGTCGAACCCAACGCGCTTTGTAGTCTCCCCACTTCATGGGTTTAGGCCAAGGTAGCTGCGCCATTGCCTTTGGCAGTACCACCGACAACACATCAGAGGTCTTGCCGCCTTTAGTTTCCATAACAGCGTAATAAAACGCCCCTTTTGGGGTGTCTCTTTCTTCCAGTTGATCTTTTTGCAGACCTGTCGACCGTAAAAAACCCTCAAGGGCTTTTTCCGGTGCGCCGACCCGCGGTCCCCGGCGTTCTTCACTTTTATCAGGTTGCGTTACAGGAAGGTCCGTGATGTGAATTGCAATACGGCGCGGCGTTGAATAGGAAGAAACGGCCCCAAATGCCAAGCCAGCGTCTGTCAGTTCCTTTGAAGCCAGTCGCGCCAGATCACTTGCCGCCTTCACTTGCATGCGCGCAGGAATTTCTTCGCTGAACAGTTCAAATAGTAATTCAGCCATCGTTTATTCCCCCGTGTCCAAATGTCCACGGTTTTTCAACCATTGTTCTGCACAGCCCTTGGCCAGTGCCCTGACCCGGCCAATATAAGCGGCCCGTTCTGTCACGCTGATAACACCGCGCGCATCCAAAAGGTTAAACAAATGACTGGCTTTCATGCACTGATCATAGGCTGGAAGAACCAACCCTGCAGAAAGAATATCCTGACACTGTTTTTCGGCATCCTTAAAATGCTGCAACAGAATTTTCACATCTGAATGATCGAAATTATACGCGGAAAATTCCTGCTCGTTCTGCAGGAACACATCGCCATAGGTCACGCCGTCATTATTCCATTTCAAATCCATCAAGTGATCGACACCCTGCACATACATGGCAAGACGCTCCAGACCATAGGTCAACTCGCCTGATGTCGGATCACAGTCAAATCCGCCAACCTGCTGGAAATAGGTAAACTGACTGACTTCCATTCCATCACACCAGACTTCCCACCCAAGCCCCCAGGCTCCAAGAGTTGGGCTTTCCCAATCATCTTCAACGAAACGGATATCATGATTTTTTGGGTCAATGCCCAGCGCATACAGGCTTTGCAGATAAAGGTCCTGAATGTTGTCCGGTGACGGTTTCAGAATGACTTGAAACTGATAGTAATGCTGCACGCGGTTCGGGTTTTCTCCATACCGACCGTCTGTTGGCCTTCTGGATGGCTGCACATAGGCGGCTTTCCACGGCTCAGGGCCCAGCGACCGAAGCGTCGTCGCGGGGTGGAAGGTCCCTGCACCAACTTCCATGTCATAGGGCTGAAGAAGGACACATCCCTGGTCAGCCCAGAAATGTTGCAAAGTCAGGATTAAATCCTGAAAGGAAGGCGCGGAAGCCGGTTTATCCGCCATAGCGTTGACCACATTTTTGATTAACTAGGTGCGCCGCAACATAATGGTCACAATTCCGGTGGTCAACAGAGCACTGACGATATCTTTTAAATCAGTGCTCGCAGCGATGATCTTCCAGTGATGCCACAAACGTTCCACACTTCTGACATTTGACCAAATCTGTGGATTCTTTGCCCGCACCGTCCTTGTTTCCTTGCAAATTATTTTGTTTTTCTGACTTGCCGCCCAAGTAGCCTGCTTTTCTCGCAATGAAATAAACAGCTCCAATAACAGCCAGAAGCAGGATTAATTTGATAGGTGAGAGCATATCGATTCTTTCAATTCAGCATTTTAAGCGAATCACAGTCCGTATTTATTCCATGCGGCTTCATTCTTCGCGGCAGCGACAAAATCTCCGACTGCTTGCGAAGTGACGGACTGAGCCCCAAGCCCCAATGTCCTCTGGATCCAGCTTTTTCGTCCTTCCAGCAGTTGGAATTCTACTTTTTCGCCGTATTTCTTCCGCAAGAATGATCTCATATCCGATATGCCATCGATCAAGCCAAGCTCCATCGCCTTTGTGCCGGTCCAGACATCACCCGAGAAAAGTTCTTTGTCTTTGCGTTTTTTCAAGGTGTCGCCGCGCCGTTCTTTGACATACGCTTTGAAATTATCGTGGATTTCGACCTGCAATTTTTGAAGCCAGATTACATCTGAGTCTTTTTCAGGACTAAACGGATCAAGTTTTGATTTGTTTTCACCCGCTGCATATGTCCGTCTTTCGACGCCTATTTTTTCCATCAGGCCCGTAAATCCAAAGCCTGCTGAAATGACGCCAATGGACCCCACGACAGAGTTTAAGTCAGCATAAATCTCGTCGGCACAACAACCAAGCCAATATCCACCCGATGCCATAACATCTTCGGCAAACGCGTAAACAGGGACGTTTTTTTCATCTGCAAGCTGGCGGATACGCTTGGCAATCAGGGATGATTGCACCGGGGAGCCACCAGGAGAATTAATGGAAAGCGCAACGGCGCTCAAATTCTTGGTTTCAAAAGCATCGTCAATGATCTCTGCAAGCCCGATCAAATTCAGTTGCTCGCCTCTTAATTTACCACCGCCAGAGGCAATAACCCCGTGCAACGGGATCACCGCAACCACAGGATTTTTTTTACGGAACCGCTTCAGCGGTGTTTTGTCGATTAATGCTGATATTTTCATGATGATTAAAGTAATCACACCTTAGGCTGGTGCAAGTATTATTTGCACGCTTCAAGCAAACTCTTTCCAGATCTCAATATTTCTTCCGCTTGTTTTGACGGTTTACCATCCAGTTCGTGCATTACAATACCCGGCAGAAGCTGACTTGGGCCATTGGTTGATTTTATGCCTTGAACGAGGACCCGTTTAGCCGCTGTATCTTTATTGGGCCACAGCGGTATGATTTTTAAGTTTCCGCAAACACGCCCCATTTCTTGTAAAATTTCGGGCAGTCTGTCAGACCGATGAATCAGCGTGAATGTTCCTTTTGGCCGAATACGGGCTGCACAGAACCTGATCCAGATATCCAGTCGTGCCGCCCCTTCAATATGCGCCTGCGTCTTGATGTTACTCGGGGATCCCTGCGCCCGACCTTCTTCATAAAAAGGCGGATTAGACATCACATGATCAAAAGCGTCTTCCAGAAAACGTTTGTTCGCTGGGCCTTTACTATTTTCAAAATCCTGCTTCCTCGTAATATCGGCGGAAATAATTTCTATGGGCGTATCCGGGAATTTTTCTCTGTTCAGGGTTATATTCTGATGGGCAAGTTCAACAAGATGGGGTTGGAATTCCACGCCGGACAAATAACAAGCGGGTTGACGGAAGGCAGCGCATAAGGCCGCGGTTCCAACGCCGCAGCCAACATCCAGAAGGCTTTCGCCCGGTTTTATATCAACTGCAGCCGCCAACAAAACCGCGTCAGACCCCGCTCGAAACCCTTTAACGGGTTGCCTGATTAAAAGTTTTCCATCCAGAAAGCCATCTTCAGAATATTCGGGAAATGTATCAATCATCCCCTTTCAATTCCCCAGGGACTAAATCTTCGACAATTGCTTCGGCACGAATTTTGTCTTTTTCAAGAACCATAATACGCCGTTGGACCGCGCCAATACTGCCCTCCAGAATAGAGGTATGCTCATCCAGAACAACGGCCTGTATAGCCTCATCCTCAAATACTGACATTATATATGAAATCAATACCGGATCATTTAAGCGTAATATTTCGACCACTGTTGTTCTACCTATAAATATTTGCCGCAAACCATAATCACATTTTCAACAGAAACCAAGGCTTTGTACTGTGACTTGACCGCAAAATAACATAAGCTATGCTCAGCCAAATTTTGAGTCGGTCTAGCCGCAACCTAAGTGAGGCAATTTTGTCAGTTACAGCAGAAATGGACAATCGTGGTCCCGCTTCAATGAAAGCATCCCTGCAGCCTTTGATGGATCTTGTGAAAAAGGATCTGGATCAAACGAACGAGATCATTCTTGATCGGATGCATAGTGATGTTGCCCTTATTCCAACCTTGGCCCGGCATCTGATTGCCGCCGGCGGAAAAAGGCTACGCCCTGTCCTTACCCTTGGTGCCGCAAAATTATGTGGATATCATGGAGATCGCGCTCAGAAATTAGCGGCCTGCGTTGAGTTTATTCACACTGCGACGCTGTTACATGATGATGTTGTCGACGAAAGTGACTTACGCCGCGGAAACGAAACTGCAAATGTTCTTTGGGGAAATCAGGCAAGTGTCCTTGTTGGTGATTTTCTGTTTAGCCGATCCTTTCAGTTAATGGTGGAAGACGGATCGCTAGAAGTCTTGCGCATTTTATCTACTGCCTCTGCTGTGATTGCTGAAGGCGAAGTTTTACAGTTGATGAATGTTGGGGATATCAATATCTCTGAAGAAAGCTACCTTGACGTTATTACCTCCAAAACGGCTGCGTTGTTTGCGGCCGCTTGTGAAGTCGGTGCCGTTGTCGCCGAACGCCCCGCCGCAGAGGCAAAAGCTTTATCTGGCTACGGCAACAACCTTGGCATAGCGTTTCAGCTAATCGACGATGCCTTGGATTATTCGGCCGAACAAAAAGCACTTGGCAAGACAATAGGCGATGATTTCCGTGAAGGAAAAGTCACATTACCTGTTTTGATCGCCTACAAAAATGGAACGGCTGAAGAAAAACAGTTCTGGAAACGTGTCATTGAGGACAACCAGCAAGACGGCGACTTGGAGGCTGCACTTGAAATAATTCAGGCCCATGACGCGCTTGAAGGGACGTTTAAACTCGCCCGTGAATATGGCGCCGCTGCCAAAGCAGATCTTGATATATTCCCAGATAGCCCCGAGAAAAGTGCGCTTATTTCTGCAATTGATTTTGCGATTGAAAGAGCCTTTTAGGATAATGTAAAAAACCTGATGACGGCGGGCGTCGCCCTAGTCGAACCGAACAGTCGAACCAATGATCATTGGCCCGCTGATGTTGATCATTGCCCCTGTTAGATTAGAGACGCCATCCGTCAGAATTATCGGTTAAACGCCCCCACCGGCCGCAGCAACCGCTCGTCGTTTTACAGATAAAAACAGCCGTTACCGACGCAAAATCATTGAACTAAAACAAGGTCTTTCGGCCTGAATGTCGAAGATTTATTTCTTCATGGAATTTATACCCTTTTAAGCTATTCTGGATGAATATAAAAAATCCGGCTTCAGGGGCCTAATGACTGCACAAATTCTCCTTGCTGATCTCAACAACAATATCAGTCTTGCGCATTTACCAGCACTTTTCAGGTCTTTTGCTGTCGACAGTGCTGTTTTGGCAAAGGAAGGCCATATTCTTCTGCACACCAGCGCAGCAAAACATTACATCCCGATCTCCAAATCAAAACCATTTGATACCTATAGCCATTTAGCGAACACACTATCCAACGCCGAGCAGCAAACGAGTGCGCAATTTTTTCTGACCAATGATGAGATCTTAATACGCAACCTTCTGAAAATCAGGGAGCGATTGCGGCAAATAGCAGGTGATGCCACTGAACGGCAACAGGCGGTTCTGACTTTATTGGAAAAAAGCTTTTTGCCCGATGCGAATGATTATGGTCGTGCCCGCCTTTTGGAACATGCAAAGTCAGCAGGGTTTATCATTCCGGACTATGCAACTGCGACCTCGTGGGAGACCGCTGAGGCTCTCGTGATGGATTTACCCAAACCTTTTTATCTAAAGGTTTCATTTGAAGCCGGGGGAATTGGCGTTGCCCGAATTGAAAATGATGACGATTACTCAAAGGCAAGCCACTTCATGCGCACGACTTGCGTGCAACCCGATGCTGAATGCCCGATCGTTTTCCAACAACCCGTCTCCGGTCAGGAACTCACCCTTAACTTTTCGGCCTGGAACGGAACGTTACTGGCTTATGACGTTTTAATGCCGCTCACTCGCCATCAGGATACTGGTCCATCTTGCGTCTTACAAAGCCTTTATCGCCCCCATTGGGAGCCATACCTTAAATCACTGGTACAGAATATCGGTTATTCGGGTTTTGGAGGACTTGATGTTTTTGAACAGGATCCCGCGACAGTGCCCACCGCGATTGAGGTAAATCTAAGACCGCCCCATGGCCTGCAGGTCTCCCGGCATATCAAATCAACCCTTGTTTCACGCTTTTCACATTGCCTGCTTAACGGTGAAACGCCCGAAATCGACCAATGTCATTACGATCACGAAAAAACGGTGGCCATTTTTCCAGATGAAGTATTCCGGGACCCCAAAAGCATTTATCTGGAAGAATGCCCGGTGTGCATTCCCTGGGATGATCCCTCGCTTTGTGCGAAACTTTTTGAACTCGCTACCATGAAAAACAAAATGACGAGATCCTGATTATGTTCTTCAATCACTTCCCTAACCTTGGGCGTCTTGCCTGCACTGCAGATCAAGTATGGTGGGATGCAGCAATGCTTCGTTCTCGAATGACCGACAGGCTGGCACAGTTGGACGGCAAAATATCGGCGAACTCAATTGTTCTTCTAGGGCATGGCGGAACACCTGAATTTGTCGCAGATTTGCTTGCTATATGGTCCAGCGGGGCAGCGGCTGCTTGTATCAATCCGGCCTTGACCGAGAATGAAATCGACACATTGAAACGGTTTGTCAAACCGGCAGCAGCCATTCTTCACGCTGATCAGGACGCGCAAATTTTTCAAACAAATCGACAATCGACAGACGCGGTAACACTTGACAGTCCCGCGCTGCTTCTTTTCACGTCAGGAACAACAGGGAACCCAAAGGGGGTTACCCATAGTTTCCGCTCTCTCTCTGCCCGTATAGCCTTAAACCAAGCCTATATGGGGTCCGAAGTCCTGCAAAAAACGTTGTGCCCCCTTCCGACCCATTTTGGCCATGGTTTAATTGGCAATATTCTCACCCCCTTATTTGCTGGCGGCGATGTATTGCTGCTAAGCGATCGATCTCCGGTCAGCCTAAGCCGCCTTGGCGTGTTAATTGATGAAAACGCCATATCCTTCCTGAGCTCTGTTCCGACATTTTGGAAGATGGTCCAGAAACTTTCCCTCCCTCCAAAAAATGAAACCTTGAAACGTGTTCATGTGGGCTCTGCGCCCCTTTCCATTGATTTATGGGATGCCATTACAAAATGGTCGGGAACCACAGAAGTCTTCAATATGTATGGCATCACAGAAACAGCCAACTGGATCGGCGGAACCTCGCTACAGGAAGGCCGCCTTTTGGACGGTCGAATTGGCTCGCTCTGGGGCGGGAATGCTATGATCAAACAGGAAGACGGAAATATTCAGAATACGGGAACCGGTGAGATCCTTATCCAATGCCCCTCCATAATGAGCGGCTATTACAACCAACCCGACCTTACAAGAGAGGTTCTTAAAGATGGCTGGTTTTACACTGGGGACATAGGAACGATTGAAGAAGATGGCGAAATCAGGCTTACTGGTCGCAGCAAGTCAGAAATCAACAGGGCCGGCATGAAGATCCTGCCAGAAGAAATTGACCTTCTTTTGGAACGCCATATAGAGGTTGTAGAAGTCTGTGTCTTTGGCTTGCCTGATGCCATCAGCGGTGAAAAGGTCGCTGTTGCTTGTGTCTTGAAAGATGGCAGCACACTAACAAGAAACGATCTTATCGATTGGATGAAAAATCTGATCCGACCGGAAGCTATACCGGAAACCTGGTTTTTTATTGACGAGATTCCAAAAACAGATCGAGGAAAGATCAATCGTGATAACGTACGGAACGTCTGCTTAAAGGGAACGGATTAGCATGTACTGGAAATGGGGAACGCCCCTGACGCTCGAAACGCCAAATTATGTCGCAAAATCAGTGGATGCGGAGAACCTTCCCGAACAGTTGATCGAATGGTTTTCTGACGAGGAATTACTTGAGTTTCTGGAAGAGAAAGTTGGTCAAAGTCGCACCGAACTTCAGAAAAAGTTTGCTCGCTTCAACAATAAATCACTTTTCGCCTTACTCATCTATGCGCGCGATATCAAACAACCGATCGGAATACTGCGCATTCATATTGAGCTTAAAAATTCGCGTGCTGAAACCAGCACTATTATTGGTAATAGGGATTACTGGGGTAAAAATGCTGTCATTGAAGTAAGAGAACGAATGATGCGCTTTCTGTTTACCGGCGTCAAAATAAACAAAATTTCCGGTAGCGTAAGAGCGAGAAATTTTCCGGCCCTTTTTAACTACACCAAGCAGGGTTTTCGTAAAGAAGGCATTCTAAAACAGCAGGTAACAGCGAACGATGGCTCTTTCGAAGATGTTGTTGTTTTTGGCTTGCTAAAATCTGAATGGGAAGCTCTGCAGGAGCGGTCAGATGGATAACAAAACCAGTGTTCTAAACGCCATCCAGTTACTTTCCAATATTTTGGAATGTGATCCTCAAAGCCTTTCCGCGGAAGACACAATCGAAACAGTCGCACAATGGGATAGTCTTAATCATATGCGTCTGGTTCTTCACCTGGAAGAACATCTTAATACCCGGCTGGAGACAGAGGACGCAATGACCCTTTTCACTATACCGGCCATTGCAGCCCTGTTGAAAAAACACTCTGCTTAAAACACAAAAAAACCCGGCCACAACAAGGCCGGGTTCTTATTCAAACTCCTGTAATCAACTAGCGCGAACTCGTTCCAGAAAACGCTGCACTTCACTATCTAGTGAATTAACTTCGCGGGACAATTCGGTTGCCACATCCTGCACTTGCGATGCTGACTGACCCGTTGTTTGCGCCGCCTGACTAACAGAACCAATATTATGAGACACTTCCTGAGTACTCTGTGCTGCCTGCTGGACACTACGGCTAATTTCTCCAGTTGCGGCCCCCTGCTCATCAACCGCAGAAGCGATGGTCGTCGCAATTTCATTAATCCGCCCAATGGTCGAGCTAATGCCACCGATCGCACCCACAGCATTGGTTGTTTCTTCCTGAACGGCTCTAATCTGACCAGAAATTTCCTCGGTCGCCTTTGCGGTCTGTGTCGCAAGATTTTTAACTTCACTTGCGACAACAGCGAAGCCTTTACCTGCATCTCCCGCGCGGGCAGCTTCGATGGTCGCATTCAGGGCAAGCAGATTGGTTTGTCCGGCAATGTCATTGATCAAACCGACAACGTCCCCAATTTTTGCGGCAGCATCGTTCAGGCTTGTCACCATGACATTTGTCCGTTCAGCTTCAGACACAGCTTCACCGGCAATGGAGGCCGCTTGACTAACCTGACGGCTAATTTCACTGATTGACGCTGACAGCTCTTCGGTTGCAGAGGCGACCGAATGAACAGAACTACTGGCTAAATCAGACGCGCTTGCCACGGTTTGTGAACGTGAACTTGTTTCGTCTGCCGCTTCCGACATGTTCCGGGATGTATCGTTCATATTTGAAGTGGCGACCGCAAAACTCTCAACCAAATGCTTCACACTGCCTTCAAAATCGTCAGCCAGCTGGTTCATCTCAGCGCGTTTTGTTTGTTCCGCTTCCTGTTCAAGACGTTCTTTTTCAACCTGAGCCCGTTTCTCAGCTTCAGCGGCTTCTCGTTCAGCCTGCGCTTTATCCGCTTCACGTTTCTGCCGTTCCGCTTCAGCATTCGCCCGAACAATCTCAGCCTCTTTAGCATTGTCACGGAAACCGACAAGGGCATGCCCCATAACCGCAATTTCATCGTTCCCTGACACAGAAACTTCTGTATCCAGATTGCCGTCAGCAATACTGCGCATATCAGCAACAAACTGGTTCAACCGCCGCATCAGATTACGTCCGACATAAAGCCATGCAATCAGTAGGGCAATGACAACACTGAGAACAGCGATACCAATAAGCAGGTTACTGTTCCGTTCAATGGCAACATTTGCCTTGGCCACTGCCTCTATGGAATTGGCTTCCGTCGCAGCGACCAGATCTTCAACAACATATTCCAATGCAGTCGCAAGGGTTGCGGCCTGATTTTCGGCAGCCCTTATTTCTGCAACAGTAGACAGATAATTTTTGCGAAGAGCAAAAATACTGTCATCCCGATTTCCCAGTTCATAAAGACTGTTCGTCGCCTTTCTCAGTTCGTCTTTGCCCTTGAATTTTGGAAGAAATGCAATCGTTTTCAATTTGGCGCCGGTCAGCAGGAATTCTGCTTTTCGTTCTTCGACCTCTTCTGGCGACTGCTGGTTGGCAGCCCGGTAAAGAGAACTAACCACAGCGTTCGCGTCTGCGCTGAACTGAATAAGACGTTGGATCAAACGGACATCCCGAGAAAGAATCTTCCGCATGCCGGCTTTTACTTTTTGGATATCCCCTGCGGCACTTAACATTTGAGAACTCATTCCCAAAGCGGAGGTCTCGGCATTGATAACAGGCTCAACAAGTCCCTGAATTTCCTGTTCAAGACTTGTCACTGTATCCAGATCTATTTTAAGCTTCTTTTCAAGTTCGTTCCGCTTCACAACTGAAAGAGCCAGGTCCTCTAAAACAAATCCCAACATATCCAGATTGGCCAAAGCCTGCTCAATATCGCCTTCATTAGAGCTATTCTTCGCTTCTTTTACGCTTTCAATCAACTCAACCAATGCTTTTTGAGCGTTTTCAGCCTGACGCTTGCGATTGTCTTCAGTTTTTGCGGCGGCAATCAATGGCGCAGATTCAATCACGCCGGTCGCCTGTTGTGAAAGCCGCTGGGCTTTAGAAAAAGCGCTGAAGCTTGTTTCAGTAATTGTGTTGAGCGTTTTTCCAAGTGATACAAACTCTACAACACCAAGGGTTCCACTGATCGTTGTAAGGATGGCGACCACACCAAATGCGACATATAGACGGGCCCGGATACCAAGCTTGCCGATCATTCTCAATATTGGAGATCTTTGAGAGATCGTGGTCTTCGGTGCTTCTGTCTTGTCACTCTTATTGCGAAAACTTTTTAGCTTTTTGGCGAGCTGCATTTTAATGCCTCCCCTCCTGATCAATGTTTATGTATTGCTCGAAAAGCTAGAGTGAATTGGTTACTTTTTCCTTTCACTCAGTCAGGAAACGAGAAATAAATAAAATTTTTTCAATTTTTGGAAAAAATTCCGTAAACACCTGTTAGACATAAAAAAACCCGGCACGAATGCCGGGTTAAATTAGCAGTTACTGTATATTAGTAGCTGATATTTTGAAGCTTTTGCCATTTCGGTCCAACAACTTTAGACAGAATAGCACTGTTTCTTTTATCTGGACCCAAATGGTCATCTTTACTGAAGCTCATGGGTGCCCCACCAAACATTGAAGGGTGATCCTTGATCTGCTCCATGGCTTCCGCAACTTTTTCAGCTGTGATGTCCTTGCCGGCCCCTTCTAGGGCAATCGCAAAAGTATGCATCAACTCATATCCAGCGACAGATTGAAGAACCGCTGTTTTGTTAAAGCGTTCTTTATATTTGTCCATCCAGACTTTTATAGTGTCGGAAACGTCTTCATAATAAGGAATAGGTGTTTGGCTAGTTCCGTACAATCCTTCTGTCAGACCTTTGGCCAGCGTGATATTTTCAGGCACATACCCGGCAGAACTAACAACAAATTTTGGATTAAAACCAATTTTCTTGGCTGTCGCCATACTTCCAATTGTCTCACCGATAATGGTTCCGAGACAAACCAGATCCACCTCACCCGATTTCAGTTTTGCGATCTGAGAAGAAAAGTCCTTTGAACCGCGCTTGAAGTTTGTTTTCACAACTTCCGGAAGACCCATTGCCTTGGCTTGTTCCTCACAACCCAGCAGGATGTTCTTACCAAAATCATCATCCTGATACAAAACACCGATTTTCTTAACGCCTTCTTTTTCAACGAAATATTTGACGGCTGCCCGCATTTGATCGTCATAAGGTGTAAAGGCTGCGAATTTCAGTTTATGATATGGCTCAAACATTTCCTTGGCTGCCGAAACAGGGAAAATATTCAGGACACCTTTTTTCAAAGCCCGCGGCATTGTCACCATATTTGTCGGTGTCCCCAATGGGCCGACCATGGCAAAGACCTTGTCCTTTTTAATCAGCTTGTCGCCCGCCTGAGCGGCTTTATTTTGTTGATAAGCAGAATCTTCAACAATCAGTTCCAGCTGACGCCCATGAATACCGCCTTTGGCATTGATTTCTTCGACAGCCATACGCATACCATTGGTCACCGGTACGCCCCACAAGGCAACAGGGCCTGATAGAGGTTGATGTGATCCAAGAACTATTTTGTCATCACTGATACCTTGCTGTGCCGCGGCCGGTGCTGTCATCGCTGTCGCTGTTGCCAAAGCAGCCGCAAAAGACAGTCCTAAGCGGAAAAAGTTTCTCCGTTTCATCTCTAGTCCTCCCAATTAATTTCCCATTACTAGCAGTGACTTTGGGCATTTTTGTGTCCCAAAGCCTTTCCCTCAATACATTGTATCGATGAGTTCCTTGTATTTCTTGCTAACGAACGAGCGCTTGAGTTTCATGGTTGGTGTCAACTCGTCGTCCTCGGCGGTCAGAATTTCATCAATTAATCTGAACTCTTTAATTGTTTCCACCTGCGCAAACCCTTTATTCACCCGCTCAATCTCACTCCGGATAAGATCTGTTACTTCCGTTGCCTTGCACAGGCTTTGGAAATTAGTAAATGGCACATCCCGGTCCTGCGCATATTTTTCGACATTTTCCTGATCGATCATAACAAGGCAGGTCAAATATTTGCGCTTATCTCCAATAACAACTGCATCGGAGATATAGGGGCTGAACTTCAACTGATTTTCGATTTCAGACGGGGTAATATTCTTACCGCCGGCGGTGATGATAATATCCTTCATCCGATCAGTGATTTTTACAAACCCCTGATTGTCGATATGGCCCACATCCCCTGTATGAAGCCATCCGTCAACGATGGTCTCCGCCGTTTTTTCCGGTTGGTTGAGATACCCCATGAAAACATGGGGACCTTTCAGAAGGATTTCACCCTCAGGCGATATGCTGACTTCAGTGTTTGGTGCCGCAGCACCAACAGTTCCGAGTTTAAATTTTTCCTCAAGATTAGACGTTGCCAAGCCCACATTTTCTGTTTGTCCATAGACTTCATACATATCCAGCCCCAAGGCGAGATACCATTTGATCAGGTCCGGCGAAATTGGCGCTGCACCCGATCCCAGATAATGGGCGCGATCCAAACCAAGAAAGCGCTTGATGTTTCTAAGAACCAGCACATCACCGAGCCAGAATTTAGCTTTGTCGAGCGCTGAAGGGGTTGTCCCGGCCAACTTGCATTCAGCCAGTTTGTACCCTGCGCCGATTGCCCATTTGTAAGCCAGCTTTTGCAGGCCCGTCGCATCACTTAGTTGTAATGTGATGGCAGAGAAAAACTTCTCCCATATACGGGGGACCGCAAAAAAGATCGTCGGCGAGACTTCCCGAATATTTTCCGGAACCGTATCCAGACCTTCGACAAAATTCACGGTTGATCCAGAGAATAGAGGAAGAAACACTGTAAATGCCCGTTCTGCAATATGACATAACGGTAGGAATGACAATTGTTCATCTTCTGGACCAAAACCGACCAGGGGTGTCTGGTTCGATATTTGAAACATGATATTCCGATGGGAAATCATGGCACCTTTTGGCGGTCCGGTTGTACCAGAAGTATAAATCAGGATTGCCAGATCATCTGGCTTTGACTGGGAAATCGCATTTTCCCAAAAATCAGGGTTTATTGCGTGATAGGCATTTCCCAAGTCATACAGCTCGTCAATACTGATAACCATCTCATCATCGAGCTCGCGCAGCCCATCCATATCAAAGACGATGATCTTTCGAAGCTCCGGTAAATTGTCACGAACCTCCAGTATTTTATCGAGTTGCTCTTCATTTTCCGCAATGAAATAGCGGGTCGTCGAGTCTTTACAAAGATACTCCACCTGGCTGGCACTATCGGTTGTGTAAACACCACTGCTGACGCCGCCTGCACATAAAATACCGAAATCCATGTATAACCATTCAGGGTTATTATCACTTAGGATGGAGACGGTATCACCCCGTTGCAAGCCGAGGGAAACCAGCCCCAGCCCCGCAGCGCGGGCCTTGTTGCCGTAATCGGTCCAGGAAATACTCTTCCATATTCCCAGATCTTTCTCGCGCATCGCAATTTTGTCACCAAATTGTTTTACACGTGCCCAGAAGAGCTTCGCCGTTGTATCCGCTCCGTCGATAATTGTCGGAGGGTAAGTAATTGCGTTCATCGTATTCACTCCAGCCTCCTCTCTTAACGCCAGGTCTTGCGTTTTTTCCAACGCCGTTTTCCGCGGACACCATGATCCTGCATCCCGAGGTAAAATTCTTTGATATCGTCTTTTTGAAGAAGGTTCGCTGTGGTGTCTTCCATAACGATCCGGCCGACTTCCAACACATATCCAAAATCAGCAGTATGCAGGGCGATATTTGCATTCTGTTCAACCAACAGCATGGTCATACCCTGCTCGACATTCAGTCGCTTGATAATCCCGAATATCTCTTTCACCAGTAGCGGACTGAGCCCCAGACTGGGCTCATCCAAAAGCATTACTTTCGGACGCGCCATCAGAGCACGGCTGATGGAAAGCATCTGCTGTTCGCCGCCTGATAGTTGACCCGCAGGCTGATCCCCCCGCTCTTTTAATATTGGAAAATAGCTGTGGACCAGTTCCAGATCCTGTGCGATCCCGTCTTTGTCTGAGCGCGTATAGGCACCCATCATAAGATTATCGCGCACGCTCAGAAATGGAAAAACTTCGCGCCCTTCTGGCACGTGACTAATCCCTTGGCGCATAATCCAGTCTGGATCATTTTTCTGGATCTCATTTCCTTCGAAAAAAACGGTCCCTTTTTGAGGGTCCATTACACCGCTGATGGTCTTGAGAATCGTTGTTTTACCGGCCCCGTTTGCCCCAAGAACCGTAACGATCTTTCCTTCTTGCACATCCAGAGATACGCCCCGAATGGCCATAATCGGTCCGTAGTAAGTCTCTATGTTTCGGACTTTCAGAATTGGTTCGCTCATCTCATCCCCCCAAATATGCTTTGACCACTTCAGGGTCATTTTGCACTTCCTGAGGGGAGCCATATGCAAGCATCCGCCCATAGTTAAGGACAAGCACCCGATCAGAAACTTCAGATACAAGCCCCATATCGTGCTCTACCATAAGAACCGTAATGCCCAGCTCCTTCTTGATATCCTCAATCCAGAAGGACATATCCTGCGTTTCTTCAACATTCAGGCCTGAAGAAGGCTCATCCAGCAGGATCAGTTTGGGTTCCGTGCATAACGCGCGTCCTAACTCGACAACCTTTCGAACCCCATAAGGCAGGTTCATGATCAAGCTATCCCGGTAATGTTGCAGATCGAGAAAATCGATGATTTCCTCAACCTTTTCCCGGTGAGCCAGTTCCGCCCGCCTCACGGATGGTAGAAAAAGAGCCTCTGCAAACAGGCTGGTACGACTATGGCAATGACGCCCTACAAGCAGATTTTGCAGGACAGACGCATGTTCGAATAGTTCGATATTCTGAAACGTCCGGGCAATACCAAGGCCCGCAATATCGTGTGACGGTGTCTTCGTAATATCCTGACCATCAAATATCATCCGACCGTCGGTTGAATCATAGATCCGGCTAATCAGATTAAAAATTGTGGTTTTACCGGCGCCGTTCGGACCAATGATGGTGAAACATTCACCTTTTTTGATATCAAAATTGACGCCATCAACCGCTTTAACGCCGCCAAAATTAATCGCCAGATTTTCAGCTTGAAAAAGAGTCATTTCAATCTCTCCGACTTCATATAGGATTTTTGACGTTTAAACGTGGCTTTCTTGTAAAGCGGGAACATCAGGAAATAGTGCTTCACTTTCAGCCAGCGGCCATAAATTCCAAACGGTTCGAAAATAATGAAAAAGACCAAAATCAAGCCAAAGATCAACGGCTCGAAACCGGGTTGTTCAGCAATTGCATGCGGCAGGTAATCTTTCATGATCGCCAGTGCCTGCGGTAATGCCAAAACGAACATGGCCCCAAAAACGGCCCCATGTAACGAGCCAACCCCGCCCACAACAACCAGAACCAGAAGCTCCAGAGATTGTAGAACCGTGAAACTTTCAGGAGAGAGGAAACCCAGTTTATGTGCAAATAGGGCGCCCGCCAAACCTGTAATACCGGCGCTTAGACCGAAGGCTATGGTTTTCGTTTTAGCCAGATTCACACCCATGCTCTGCGCAGAAATTTCCGAGTCCCGAACAGCCATCATTGCCCGACCTGTTGGTGACCTCAGAATATTCAGAGAAAACAGGATAACAGCAATCAACACCCCAAGACTTAAAAAGTAGAAAGGGGCGCCATCGGTCAGGTCCATATCACCAAATTCAATCGACTCGACCAATAGGCCGGTATATCCGTTTGTCACGCTTTCCCAACGGGAAAACACTTCCTCGACGATAATGGCAAATGCAAAGGTCGCCATGGCCAGATAAATACCGGTCAGCCTCAATGCCGGTATTCCGATAGCCACACCGGCGATCGCTGCGAATAGACCTGCGAGCGGGAAAGACAGGAAAAACGAAAAGACAACGGGCTCATCCATAAAGGGTAATGGAACTCCATTTCCCGTCAGAACAGCTTCCGTGTAGGCACCAATTCCAAAAAAGGCAGCATGACCCAAACTGATCAGCCCCGTATATCCGGATAGCAACATCAACCCGACGCCTGCAATTGCAACGATATATAACTGGGTCATCTGCCCCACATAATATTCGTCCAAAATCCACGGCACAGACAGAACTGCAAGCAACAACGCGCCATACGACCAATGATACCCTGAATGCTTCGCAAGTACTATGTCCTGCTCATATTCAGTTTTGAATAAGAAACGCATGATCAGACCCTCTTCCCTGTCTTCTGTCCAAACAGACCTTGAGGACGCACAACAAGAACCAGAAGAAGCACTACATAGGCCGCAACATTCTTAAATCCAGGCGGCAGATAAAAGCCCGCCAGCGTCTCGATAATACCAATAATGATACCGCCAACGACGGCACCGGGGATTGACCCGAATCCTCCCAGAACTGCGGCAGGAAAGGCTTTTAGTCCCAAGAACCCCATATTGGTGTCAATCAGCGTCGTCGGTGCCAGCAATATTCCAGCCGCCGCCGCAACCGCGGCACTAATTCCCCAAATCATTGAGAAAACAGATTTTACCGGAATGCCCATATAATAGGATGCCAACTGGTTCTGCGAGGAAGCCTGCATGGCAACCCCAAGCCGGGTATAGGTGAAAAATCCATACAGCACCGCACAGAGAACAATCGTTGCAATAATCACGGATAGGTCGGTTTGAGAGATCACAAGTGATCCAATCTCTTCGGGTACAAGCCGCATTCCTTCGCTCGAGAAAGGCGTTGAAATGGCGTAGGTTTCTGTTCCCCACCCCGGCATCATTCCCGCGACACTACGGGCAACATAACCGAAGCCGATGGTCACCATGACAATGGAAAATTGCGGCTGCCCCAAAACAGGCCGCAAAACCGCACGGTCAACCAGATTACCGACAAAGAACATGGCAATAATGGCCGCTGTCGCGCCCAACCAATAATTCCACCCCAAAATGGAGATAAAGGTATATGCCAAAAAGGCCCCGAGCATCATTAGATCGCCCTGGGCAAAATTCACGACTTCCGTCGCTTTATAGATCAATACGAAGCCAAGCGCGACCAGAGCATAAATACATCCGATTGACACGCCGCCGATGACCAACTGCAAAAACTCAAACAGAACGGCCTCCCAAAATTGTCCGATTTTCTTTTTATGTTTATGCCACCGCAATAACGTTCGGACACTTGCGGCAGAAAAAAAGTATAGGCAAGCTTTTATTTAAACGTCAACAAAGATAAACTCAGAAATTCACTTTAACTTCTGTTCGCATATGCAAAATTTATTAATTCATACCTGAATTTTACTTTTAAACTTAAATAAAAAAAAATATTTACTAAATATTTAATATATTGACAAATTTACTTCTTATATTTTGAAATGCGATATGATCAATTCATTTTTCTATACTTAAAAAATTCAAATATTAAATAAAAAATTCCAAACTTTTTATTTAGGTAAATCTAATCAAGCGTCCTGTTTTGCTTTCCATAAATTTAACTTAACAGGGGGAATACAAAATTACTGATCTTACTATTGATTGAGAGAGCTCACCTCTGCCAAGAGAGGCCCCATAACAATCAACCCTTTATTATGGCTCTGCCTTAACAGGCAATCGGTTTGCCGCGCGGCAATCAAAAAATAGCCTGTCTCTTCGACCGCGATGGCGCATATTATAAATCAGGATTCATTCTCGCCCCGCCCAACCATTACTTTCTACCAGATATCTTTTGCAGAGCCCGCCCGTTCGGTTACAATTGCGAAAAACAACGAAAGCCTAAAAAATGTCTGTAAAAATTCCTTTCAAAAAAGACGTCGACTTTGAGTATGGAAGAGCAAGCGAACTCAGCCCGCTTATTCGACGTGTGATCGCGGAAAACCCGAGTCCCTTCACCCTTCATGGGACAGGAACCTATATTGTAGGACGGGGGAATGTCGCCGTTATTGATCCCGGACCTACAAACCCGGATCATATTGACGCGATCTTGGCAGCGACCGCTGGGGAAACAATTTCGCATATTCTGGTGACCCATACCCACAATGACCATTCTCCGGGTGCCGCCCCTCTAAAAGAAAGATGCGGCGCACCAACATATGGATTTGGCCCCCATGGGAGCGGAAAACCCGGAATGGAACCCGAACAGGGCGGTGACATGTCTTTTGTTCCGGATGTTTATATCGGTGACAATGATACAATTGAAGGGGATGGCTGGACCATCAAGGCGATCCATACACCGGGACATTTATCTAACCATCTATGCTTCGACCTAATCGAAGAGAACACCTTGTTTTCAGGTGATCATGTGATGGGTTGGTCCACTTCAATTGTCTCTCCTCCTGATGGTGACATGAGTGATTACATTGCCAGCCTTAAAAAAATTCAGGCGTTCGACCATGCGCGTTACTGGCCAACACATGGCCCGGCCGTCGATGATCCAAAATCCTTTGTACAGGGGCTTATCGATCATCGATACGAACGTATGGATCAGATAACAGATTGTTTGAAAAATGGTCCGATGACTGTCATTGAAATGGTAAAAAGAATGTATCAGGATATTCCGGAATATTTACATCCTGCGGCAGCAAGGTCTGTCTATTCTCACCTCATAATGATGGTCGAGGATGGAAAAGTAACCGCCAAAGGCGCATCCATCACCGTTGATGCCGAATATTCCCTGAAATAAGTGGACTTGCGGAGAAGCGCGCTCACGCGCGCTCCCACTGTTTAGTCTCTGAAATTTATATATTGCAAGGGCATCTCGAAATCGAGACCTTTACAAAAGGTGATGACCTCCTGCAAATCATCCCGTTTTTTCCCGGTTACCCGAAGTTCATCCCCTTGAATGGCAACCTGAACTTTGATTTTGGAACCCTTGATTTCTTTGACCAGCTTTTTAGCAAGGTCCTTTTCGATCCCTTCGCGAACAATCACCTGCTGACGCACGCTTTGTCCTGCGGCCTGCTCCGGGGTTTTATAATCCAAAACACCTGCATCGACATTTCGTCTGGTCAAATGCCCCTGCAGCAATTCATGCATCTGACGCAATTTCAGGTCATCATCGGCAAACACTGTCAGAACATTCTCTTTTCTGTCGATCGTGCAGTTACTGCCTTTAAAATCATACCGGGTTTCAATTTCACGGCGCACGTTGTTTAGCGCGTTTTCCACTTCATTCAGATCAGTCTTGGACACGATATCAAAGGATGGCATTTTACTCTCCTAAGTCAGTTGTTCTTTTGTCTTTTGGAACTTAATTTCAGGCCAGTCTTTTTCGGCCCGCTCCAAATGCCAGGCGTTTCTGGCCAGGAAAACGGGGGCATCGTCATGGTCTTCGGCCAGCGACGCCTGATTGGCGTCAATAAATTTCTTCAGCTCATTATGATCTGGATGCTCAACCCAACGGGCCGTGTACAACTCGGTCTGTTCGAAATTAACGGGAATATCATATTCTGTGCGAATACGATCTGCCAATACTTCAAATTGCAGGCCGCCAACAACACCAACGACCCAGTCCGACCCCATACGCGTCTTAAAGGCCCGCGCAGCACCTTCCTCTGCGATCTGGATCAGGGCTCGGGCCAGATGCTTAGCCCGCATAGGATCGACGGGTCGCACTTTTTGCAGCAATTCAGGCGCAAAGCTCGGAATGCCAGTAAACCGAATTTCCTCGCCCTCCGTTAGCGCATCACCAATTCGCAAATTGCCATGATTTGGAATACCGATAATATCGCCCGGCCATGCCTCTTCAGCCAGTTCCCGGTCCTGCGCAAGAAACAGAACAGGATTATGGATCGCCATCGTCTTGGAACTGCGAATATGCTTCAGCTTCGCCCCCCGCTTGAAATGGCCAGAGACCAAACGCATAAAAGCAATACGGTCCCTGTGTTTTGGATCCATATTTGCTTGAATCTTAAAGATGAAACCACTGACTTTTTTCTCAGTCGGCACAATATCGCGGTCGGCTGTTGGTGCGGGCCGTGGAGAGGGCGCCATAAGGGTCAAACCATTCAGTAGGGTCTCAACGCCAAAATTATTAATCGCGCTTCCAAAATAGACGGGCGTCATGGTCCCTTCCAGAAAAGCCTGTTGATCAAACTTGGGGCATAACTCGCGGATCATCTCGACATCTTCGCGAAGTTTTTCGACATATTCAGTCGGCAATAATTCATCCAGCTTTGGATCATCAATCCCGTTGCAAACAATGCCTTCGTCCAAGTGATTGTTTTTGTCTTTACTGACCAGAACCAAACGATCATTAAACAGATCGTAACAGCCCAGAAAGTTCCGACCCATTCCAATGGGCCAACTGGCGGGCACCACATCCAAGGCCAGTGTCTGTTCGATGTCATCCAAAAGTTCAAACGGATCCAGTGCTTCACGGTCAAACTTATTAATGAAAGTGGCAATTGGCATATCGCGAAGACGGCAAACCTCGAACAATTTTCGGGTTTGTGTTTCGATACCTTTTGCACCATCCAAAACCATAACAGCGCTGTCAACTGCCGTCAGAGTACGATAGGTGTCTTCACTGAAATCTTCATGGCCTGGCGTATCCAACAAGTTGAACGTCTTGCCTTCATAGTCAAAGGTCATAACTGATGAAGCGACCGAGATACCTCGTTCGCGTTCAACCTTCATCCAATCTGATCGCGCACGGCGTTGCTCACCCCGTGTTTTAACGGCACCAGCAAGCTGAATGGCACCCCCAAACAACAGAAGTTTTTCCGTAAGGGTCGTCTTCCCCGCATCCGGATGCGCAATAATGGCAAAGGTTCGCCGATTGGCGACACGATCTTCAAGCAAACTCATGATAAATCCCAATCCGCAGCCAATTGTCTACTGCGCGGATTTCAAAAAAATAGCCGGTGTGACATACCACAGCTGTCATACCGGCTAAAGGGATTTTGTTAGAAGATGTTTATCTTCTCAAATAAGAAATTATTCTTCAATCACCTTGAGAACGAGTTTTCCAAAATTTTCTCCACTGAATAGCTTCAGCAGGGTTGATGGAAAATTCTCAATTCCTTCATCAATATGCTCTTTGAATTTAAGCTGCCCCTGACTGTACCAGGTTGCCAATTGTTTTACACCTTCTGCATATTGATCCACATAATCAAAAACAACGAACCCTTCCATTCTTGCATGTTGAACAAGAAGCGTGAGGTAATTGGCTGGCCCGCGAACCGGTGTCGTGTTGTTGTACTGAGAGATCGCACCGCAAATCACGACACGGGCGTGACGATTGAGACGTGCAAGTGCCGCATCCAGAATTTCGCCGCCCACATTGTCAAAATAAACATCAACACCTGTGTTCACCGCTTCGTTCAGGTCTTTTAAAAACCGATCCGATTTATAGTCAACGCAGGCATCGAAACCCAGCTCTTCAATAACGTATTTACACTTCTCAGAACCACCGGCAATCCCCACAGCCCGGGCGCCTTTAATCTTGGCGATCTGTCCCACCATGGCACCAACGGCGCCTGCTGCACCAGAAACAAGCACGGTATCGCCTTCTTTTACCGCGCCAACATCAGTCAGGCCAAAATAGGCAGTAAGCCCAGGCATACCCAAGCCACCAAGATAGCTTTCCAAAGGTGCAAGATTTGGATCGACTTTTACAAGATCTTTGCCATCTGAAACACCATACTGCTGAACCCCATGATATCCGGTGACAAATTCGCCGACCTTAAAGGCTGGATTGTTACTTTCAACAACCTCTCCAACGGTCCCTGCCCGCATCACTTCACCCAATCCAACAGGCGGAATGTAAGACCGCGCGTCATTCATCCAACCGCGCATTGCCGGATCGAGAGAGACATAATGCACCCGGACGACAACCTGACCACCTTCCGCTTTGGGGATATCAGATGTTGAAAACTCCCAGTCGCTGTCTTTAGGAAGTCCCACTGGCCGCGCTGCCAATTTGTATTGTTTATTCTGAGCAGACATAAAACGCCCTTTTCCTGTTATTTTTTAAACCTGACCCATCCAACTCTTTTTCATCATCAAGATCAAGAGCGATCGTTCCAAAACGTCAAAACTTTTACGCTGCAAGCACAGAATCATAGACTGCACGCCGAAACTCAGACCGCAACGAATATACATTTCCGGGCATATGCTGCACCATTAACAAGCCCCCTATTTTTAGGGTCGGATTGATAAAAAACAGTGTCCCTGCCGCCCCTGTCCAACCATATTCACCGGCGGGAGACGGAAATCCTGCTTTTTTTGGTTCCTCAACAACGTAAAAGCCCAAGCCAAAGCCAATACCGTCCCACGACATGAAGTTAAAATCACCAGCCCCCAAATCATCCATGCTTCCCCCTAGGTGATTTTTTGCCATTAAATCGATTGTTTCAGGCCGAACAAGCTGACGCTCCCCGACCCTTCCATCATTTAAAAAAAGCTGCATAAATTTTGCAAAATCCCGATAGGTGGAGACCAACCCGCCCGACCCGGACCAAAATTCCGGCTGCTGATAGAACGCACTTTTCTGGGCAGGATCAACCACCCCGACGATCCCGCGCGTTGCCACTTCATAGTTGGTCGTCATGCGGCTCTTTTGTGAAATATCTGCGGTAAAGTCCGTTTCTGTCATCCCTAAGGGCGAAAATATTCGATCCTTTAGAAAATCGCGAAAATCCAGACCACTCCATACCTCAACCAACCGTCCCAGAATATCAGTTGCCATACTGTATTTCCAACGGCTCCCCGGCTCGAACAGAACCGGCATCGGCCCCAGCCGATCAATCACTTCTGCTAAATTACCCTTGCTTCTCATACCGTCCAGCGCCTGTTTTCTATAAAGATCTGAAAGTGGATCATCACTGAAGGCGGGCAAAGTTATACCCGCGGTATGGGTAAAAACATGACGGATGGTCATTTGCTGAGACGAGGATATTTCACCTTCCCCCGGGATCAATATCCGGGTGTTTTTAAAATTTGGAAGATACCGTGCAACCGGGTCGTCTAAATCAAATTTTCCCACTTCCCAAAGCATCATGGCGGCAAGACTGGTGATAGGCTTTGTCATGGAATAGATGCGAAATAACGCATCCTCAGTCATCTGACGAACCTCCCCCTGATCTGCAAGCCCGGCCGTAACTGTGCAAGGCAGATCGTCCGCGTTAATAATGCCAGCCACTCCGCCGGCAATAAGATTTTTGTCAATGAATTTCGACAGTAACGCTTCAATAGGTGCAGATGTTATTTTTTTCATTTAGCCCACTCCGTTATCCATAAGCTGCCACAAAAAAAAGGCTGGGGAAACCCCAGCCAGTATATTCAGCTCCCCAAATTCTCTAATACTGAAGGGAAGCACTTATGGCATCAAAGGTCTTTTTTCGTGTCTCAAAATAATGCAACGATCGGGCGATCAGTGTGACCGCCTCAAGCTTGCCAGTGGCACTCGTGAACAGAATTAGTCCACTAAAATTGTCACCTTGATTATTTGATAATTGAAAATCAGCCAAATAACCTTGTTTTGTCCCAAAGCCTTGAGGACGCAGGTTGGTAAAACGTCCCGGAACCAATTCAGTTAGCCGGAGGCTGCCATGAATAAGCTCCAAAATTTCTTCCGGGGTCATATCTGCCCGGAAAGTTGGCGCTTTATCTGCATTAGCCGGTGAATATAGAACGGGAACGCTTTCCCCTTCTTTGACCGGGCGCCAGAATTCAATTACGTCCAGTGCGAGCCCGTATTTGGTCCATGCGATCGTTTTGTCCGTTACCAGCTCGTTCGTTTCTTCTTGCAAGCTAACGGAATATGTCTTCCAGGGCTTCGCTTCACCTGGTGTTTTCAACGTAAATGCAGGAACACAGGCAGTTGTAACAAGTAGAAGAAAAACAGCACAGATTTTTTTCATATTATTTCCTCAACTGAGAAATATAGGTTCGAACCAGACCCTCGTCAGAGGCGGTCGGGTTTTGCATCAGATATTGACTAAAATAGTTCATGGCCTGCTCAGGCTTCTTTTGTCTTTTTGCGACAAGTCCCATGTGTTTAAGTGTTTTAAGTGGAGCCGGAACCTGCTCGGAAGCTTTCTGATAATGCATCATTGCCTTTTCCAGATCTTCCTCGTCCGAACGCAAACGGAAAACCTCCCCTCTGAAGAACTCAACTTCAAAAGCGTTAAATCCGCGTTCTTCCAGCCTGTCCAAAACGACGAGAGCCTGCACATAAGCTTGTGTGGAAATGAACTCTTGCATCCAGCCATGCCAAAAACGCCGAACCATCCGATCAAACTCAGTTGCTTGATTGGCAAAAGGAGGATCTCCATCAGTCTTCAGCTTGTCTGCATGAAGTCTCAAATTCTTGATGCGCTCTTCGGTTGGGGGGTGGGTCTGCCAAAACACACTTGATGTGTCTTCTTCATCGCCATTTCCTTCTGCTTCCGCCTTCTCCTGAGCTTCTTTTTCTTCTTTTATCCGTTCCCACAAGTTTGCAGCAGCATCAGGATTGTATCCCGCCTTATGCATTATAAGCAAACCTTCCTGATCCGCCTCAGTTTCAAGTTCCCGCGAATAGGAGTAAAGACTTCCGGCCACACCAATGGACGCGGCAAGCCCGACAAAACCAACCCCGAACCCTCCAGTCGCGATATTGAAAAAAGTCAGAAAATCGGTCAATTGCTTGGCATTATTGTACTTTTTCAAGGAATGCCGATAAAGATAGTGAGCCATTTCATGGCCGAGGACCGCTGCGAGCTGATCTTCGCTTTCCGCCCGTAACAACAACCCGGTCCAGACATGCATCGTTCCATTTGGAGCCATTGTCGCGTTAAAATACGGGTGTTTTAAAACATATATCTTAAAGTCCGCGCAATGTTCTGTTGATAATTTGCATATTACGGATTTTAAGTAGGTATTCAGTTCTGGATCTCGTTCCACCAGATTACTGCTCGCCAGTTTTTTCTCCAGCTTATTGACCTGAAACCAAAGCCCCGCTTCCGTCGATTTAAGGTTCGGCTCATGCCCAGGGGCAAGCCGCCCCGTAGGAACGTTGGTATCCGTCGCACATGCACCTGCAATCAAAAACAGAAAGGGTGCCGCAAAGGTGGATAGCCTCATAGAGGGATGTCCACAAGGAGTGAGTTTGTCGAATTGACAGCCGCGCCAAATGTCCGCAAATCCCCCGATCCTGAAAACAGTCGATTATACCAGACAATGTCGCCCGTTTTCAGGTCAACCAGAGATACGAAACCAACCTGCTGCCCCCCTGGAATATGGGCCCCAAACAGGGCTGCCATCAAAACCTGCGCCGCGACCCTCGAACCGCTTGAATAAGAATCCCGAAGATAAACAAATAACCCCAAATCGGCCCCATAGGCGTTCTGAAGCTCTTGAGTTGTTCTTCCCAACTGCCAATCAAATTTATCATTTTGCATCGTCGGCAGTTGGAAAATACCGGGATATTGGTACTGGAAGATCGATTTTCCTACAGCTTCATGCAGATTGATCAAATCCCGCCCGGTTTTCGTAGCAAGGCCATTAGCTCCATCTTTATAAAGCGTGACTGAATGCCCCAATTCCTGAAAATATTGTGTTGCAATTTCAGTGACATAACTCTTGGCTGACGCCGTCCAAAAAGCGTTTGGCTCCTGCAAACCACCCGCTGTTAAGAGACTGAGCTCAACATCTGGCTCCATCAACAAAATACTGCGCCCTAAGTGGCTGTCTGGTATTCTTGCACCAAATAAATCTTTGGTCTCAGGCCGCAATTCAACATCCGCTATGATCGTATCATCCGCTTTGTCCGGCTCTTCGCCATAATTTGCTTTCTGATTACTGACCGGTCGCACTTCTTTACAAACCATGCTCGCATCGCAAAGCTCATAGGTTCTTGAAAATTGAGATCCCATGCGAACACGAACCGTATGACCAGAAGGCACAGCCCCATCCATGATCGAAGGAATATCCGTGTTCACTTTCGGTGGCTGATAGACGCGATCAAACACCTCGTAAACACTTGGTGCCTTTTGAGACGAGTAGGCAACAGGCTTGCCTTGCGGTCCAGCAACAGTCTTGACCTTTGTCGTTGCGACACAACCACTTAATACGGATATAAGCAAAACCGATACGCAAAATTTAGTAAAAAAAGACACCTGCATCCCCCCTTGATCTAGAAACAACCTAAAGGTGAAGATACGATTTTTCCAAACAATAATTGGATAGTCCGAATTTTTTTCCGGTTTTTCAGCATCCTCTTTTATTTTTTACCCTCTAGAAATTTTGCATCCAGCGACAGCCACGGCTATAATCCGGCTTTATTCCACGAATAGAAATAGAAGGCCCTCATGTCAGAGACCATGAAATACAAAAAAGAATTCGCAACCATTCGTGGCCTGAAAATGGCATATGTCGAAGAGGGCGAGGGAGATCCCATTGTATTTTTACATGGGAATCCCACCAGTTCCTATTTATGGCGCAACATCATGCCTCACTTAGAAGGCAAGGGCCGATTGATTGCCCCGGATCTGATCGGGATGGGCGATTCAGAAAAATTGCCCAAAAGTGACGAAAACAGCTATACCTTTGCCGAACATAAGGCCTTTTTGAAAGACCTTCTTCAATATTTGGACGTTACCAATAACGTCACTTTGGTTTTGCATGACTGGGGTTCTGCCTTAGGCTTCGACTGGGCCAACAATAACCGGCAGGCCATGAAGTCCATCGCCTATATGGAAGCCATTGTTCAACCCATAAATGGGTGGGAGGATTGGCCAGAAGATGCCCGCGGTATTTTCCAGTCGCTCCGCAGCCCCGCTGGCGAAGAAATGATTTTGCAAAAAAACGTTTTTGTTGAACGGATCCTACCGGCCTCTATCATGAGACCGCTAAGCGACGTTGAAAAACGCGAATATGGTCGTCCATTTCGACGCGAGGGAGAAGAGAGGCGCCCGACACTGACCTGGCCGCGGCAAATTCCCATCGCTGGCGATCCAGCGGATGTCGTAGATATTGTTCAGGAATATGCAAACTGGATGAGCCAAAACGATCTTCCAAAACTATTTATCAATGCGGAACCCGGTTCCATTTTAGTGGGCTCCGCTCGCGACTTTTGCCGTCGCTGGCCTAACCAAACAGAAGTCACCGTTAAGGGAATTCACTTCATTCAGGAAGACAGCCCAAATGAAATCGGGCAGGCCCTCTCCGAGTTTATAAAGTAACGTAAAATAAAGGTTCCAAACAATGCCAACAAAGCCAAAAGCAATTAAGCTGAACCCCTTGCAAAGCAAAACGCTTGTCTTGCTGAAAATTTTGGCGAAGGATCCTGATAGCAGTCAACCCGTTGACGGCTGTGATGACGTTCGTATCACCCGTATGCCCCACGCGCATGGAAATCATATGCATGTTGGTGACTTCACCGTATCGGCTAAAGATGCCAGCGGGCTTTCCAATCCGTCTGTTTGGACTGCCCTCGCCCGCAAAGGGTTTGTGGGAGAAAACTGGCCGAATGAGGTGGTTGTCACAGCAAAAGGGCTTGCTTTTACCACAGGACTAGAAGAAAAATTCGTATCTCCTTCAGATCACTGATAGGCCCTTAAATCATGCGGATGCCTCAATGACCACGTCGACACAGCGCAAACTGACAACAATCCTGTGCGCAGACGTTGTGGGGTACAGCCGCCTGATGGGTCAGGATGAGGAAGGTACGCTGGCTCGGCTCAAGAAAGCCCGCACACTTTTCACAAGTAATATTGCTGATTATTCCGGCCGAGTTATTAATTTGACCGGGGATGCTGTCATTGCCGAGTTTGGAAGTGTTGTCCAGGCTGTGCAGTTTGCGGCCTTCATTCAGGAAAGCATCCACAATGAAAGCCAGAAAACAAATGACCCTGAAGCGTTATTTTTCAGAATTGGTCTTAACCTTGGGGATGTCATTATTGAAGGAAATGACATATTCGGGGATGGCGTTAATGTGGCCGCCCGGCTTGAAGCGCTAGCACCGACCGGCGGGGTTTGCCTGTCTGGTACCGTATATGATCATGTTAAGGGAAAACTGAACAAAAAGTTTACCTATCTCGGTCAAAAAGAAGTAAAAAACATAGAGAACACGATCGACGTTTATGTGTTGGAGGTCGCAGGGGCCGCAAAACCAAATAAAATCCCTGACCCTAAGATTGACCGCGTACATCGGTCCTCATCAACGGAGGATACAGATCGTCTGGAAGAAGAGAAAATCCGAAAATATGTAAGACGACAGGCTGCTTTTTACAGGCGGGCGTTTTTCACCGGGGCTCTGATCATTTTTCTATTAATGATCAACCTGATAACCAACCCATCCTATTTTTGGTTCATTTGGCCTGCAATGCCCTTGCTTTTTATGCTTTCACTCGACGCCATGCGAGTATTTGGGAAAGGTCACTGGGCCGAAAATTGGGAGGAAAAGCATGTCAAACGGATGAAGACCCGAAAAGGCCTTCACCGTTCGCATTCTTCTTCGGAAGACTAGAAGCCGCCTTCTGACATTTTGCCCATGCGGGAGCAAATTTCGCGAAAACCACTAATCGTTTCGTTGATGATGTCTTCCGCTGACTTTTGCCCCTTGATCAACGCAGCGGATTGACCTGAAAGACCTGCGCTTGCCTCCATATTACCATCAAAATACAATTCTTTGATGCGCGCAAACATGTCCGCAGGCATACGGCCTTCTTCATAAATCTCTTTCGTGCGTTCCGTTTTCAACGCCCGTATGCAGGGCGTTGCCTTTTTGTTCAGGACCAAAGTTCCCGTATCTTCAGCCTCAATAATCGCATTTTTATAGTTCAGATGTACCGGGCTTTCCTTAGCAGAGACAAAGCGGGTTCCCATCTGAATGGCCTCAGCGCCCAAACTAAAGACCGCCGCCATTCCCCGCCCATCAACAGTTCCACCAGCCGCAACCATTGGGACATCGACCTTGTCACGGATCGCCTGCAGCAAGACCTGCAAGGAAACTTCTTCCGGGTTCTTAAACCCGCCCCCTTCACCGCCTTCTACAACAAGACCATCCACACCCGCCTCTACGGCTTTAAGGGCGGCCTTAACTGTTGGTACGGCGTGATATACGATAATGTCTTTCGCTTTTAGAATTTCGATCAACTTTTCCGGATTTCCTGCAGAAGTCGTTACGAATTTTACGCCACTTTCTGCAACGAAGTTGATCATATTCTGATCTTTAAGGAAAAGAAGCGGGAGGTTGATCCCGAAAGGCTGATCTGTAAGCTCTTTCATTTTTTTAATTTCGGCTATGCAATTTTCGGTCTCACGAGAAGAGGTTTCGATTATGCCTAGCCCTCCTGCGTTACACACAGCAGATGCAAGCTGTGACCGGGCAATCCACCCCATTGGGGCCTGGATAATCGGATATTTTGCGCCGGTATGTTCAAGAAATCTGTTCATTTTTTATTATCTCTGTTTTTAAAGATACGTTTGCCCTAATGCGCGACCAAGATCGGTAAGTGCCTGCTGTTCACTAATGACCTTAATTGTTTTCATACCCATTAAGGCCGCGGGCTTCAGGTTTATGCCAAGATCATCCAAATACAGAACTTCATCGGCTGATACCCCCATACGATTACAGGCATATTCGTAAATTTTTGGATCTGGTTTACGCATTCCAATTTTACTGGATTCGATCACTTCGTCGAAAAGGGACATTACCTCGGCGACAGCAGCACGTGCTTCCTCTGACCGGCTCATTCCCGGGCCTTGGCCTGCAGGAACATTGTTTGTTAAACAATAACACTTTCTGTCTTTGGAAATTTCCTTTAGCGCCGCCACCATTTTCGGCCGGATATCACCTGACAGCAGCGCGATCACTTCTTTGCCAGCAACGGAATGACCAAGTGATGAACTTTCGCTCTGAAACAGTCCATCGAATTCATCCGCCGAGATTTCACTTCTCTCAAACTTGGCCCAGGCATTGGTGTCAGGGTTTGTAGAATTAACTGTTCTCAAAAAATTCTCTGGAAGTCCGTGTTCTTTTTCGAACCTGTTAAATGCCTCAAATGGGCTCGTTGTCAGTACACCACCAAAATCCCATAGGACTGCAGTTATCATTTTTCCATCCATATCTGTGAAAAGCCCGGCTCTACCGGTTTTATCCTATATTCTTGATTTTTTTGAGATACTGACAGTATGAATTTCAGAAGTCAAATATCTGTCTCGATTGAATTTTTGAGAGACGTTCATAAGTAAAGGGGTATACAGTATGATCCTGTCTATCTTCTGGGAGCGTCTTATGAAAGCCGTGTTGTTACTCTCGACATTTCTTGTTTCTCTATCACCAATCGCTTTGGCGATGAGCGATTCTGATATGAATACCTTAAAAGAAACCGGCAAATGTTCAGAATGCAACCTGAAAGGCTCGAAGCTTCAATCCTTGATTATGCCCGGTTCTGATCTTTCCAGTAGCAACTTGCGTGATGCCATTCTAAAAGATATCAATCTAGAAAACGCTAATCTACAGGACACGGATTTAAGACGCGCTGATCTTGAAAAAGCGAACCTGAAAAATGCCAACATGCAGGAAGCAACACTTCGCAATACAGATCTTGAAAAAGCAAATCTGAACGGCGCGAACCTGCAAGAAGCTGATTTGAGAGAAGTTGACCTGGAAAATGCGACCGGGCAGAACAGCAATTTTTCTGAAGCCGATTTGCGGAATGCCAATATGAAGCGCAGTGACTTCTCCAACGCAAATTTCTCATCTGCTAAGATGACGAGTGCTAATCTTAAACGCGCCACTCTGAAGAACGCAGTCTTTACGAAAGCCCGCATGAAAGACGTGCGATTAAGCCGTGCTGATCTGGAGAATGCGGATCTTTCCGGGGCGTTGCTAGGTAGAACCGTTTTCTTTCGGGCAAATCTGACAAATGCAAAATTTGGGAACGCCAATCTGGATGACGCCATTCTTTGGGGCGCTAGACTTTCAGGTGCGGATCTGAGTGATGTTGAAGACCTGAAACAGGAGCAGCTCGAAAATGCCTGCGGGAATAAACAGACGAAATTACCGAAAGGCCTGTCTATTCCCAACTGTGAGGCTGATTAAATAATTTTACCTGGATTCATAATATTCTGAGGATCCAGCGCCATCTTCAGGGCACGCATTACATCGACAGCGTCACCAAGCTCTTGTTTCAGGTATTTTCGTTTACCCAACCCGACGCCATGCTCTCCCGTGCAAGTCCCTTCCATTTCCAAGGCCCGTTGAATTAATCTCCCATTGATCCGTTCGGCCTCTTCAAATTCTTCCGGGCTGTCCTTATCGAGAACAAACGCCAAGTGAAAATTACCATCGCCAACATGGCCAACAATTGGCGCAATCAAATTACTTTCATCAAGATCCGCTTTGGTTTGCATAATACAATCGGCAAGTCTTGAAATTGGAACACAAACATCGGTTGCCCATATGGATGCGTTGGGCCGCAAAGCTTTTGCAGCGTACGCAGCATCGTGACGGGCCTGCCACAATTTTGTTCGGTCTTCCGCCTGAACAGTCCAGGTGAAATCACGTGCTCCAAAATCGTCGCATATACTTCTAACCATTTCCGATTGTTCTTTGACACCTTCTTCACTGCCATGAAACTCCAGAAATAAAAGAGGTTGTACAGGAAGGTCCAAACCGGAATATTTGTTAATTGCGTCCACCTGAACATCATCCAACAATTCGATCCGGGCAATTGGCACGCCCGTTTGAATGGTCAGAATAACAGACTGAACGGCATTTTCGATATCTTCAAATGAAACGGTTGCTGCCGCAATTGCTTCGGGAATACCGTAAAGGCGCAACGTAATTTCCGTAATGATCCCAAGCGTTCCCTCGGAACCAATATACAGTTTGGTCAAATCATATCCAGCAGCGCTTTTTTTAGCCCGGCCGCCCGTTTTAATAATCTTCCCGTCCGGCAGGACCACAGTAAGGTTGAGAATATTTTCGCGCATCGTACCGTAACGTACCGCATTGGTGCCGGACGCCCGCGTGGACGCCATGCCACCGATGGAGGCATCTGCACCCGGATCAATTGGGAAAAACAAACCTGTATCTCGCAAATATTCGTTCAACTGCTTGCGCCGGACGCCGGGCTGCACTGTACAATCAAGGTCTTCAGTATTGACCTTCAGGATTTCGTTCATCTGCCCCAGATCAATACAGACCCCGCCTTCAACAGCGTTGATATGCCCCTCCAGGGACGTGCCTGCGCCGAACGGGATAATCGGAACCTGATTATCTGCGCAAATCTTTACGATTTGCGAGACCTCCTCTGTCGAGTGTGCAAAGCAAACAATGTCAGGAGGGCACGGTATATGCCAACTTTCATCTGTACCATGCTGTTGCCGAACAGAATGCGCCGTCGTACATCGGTCTCCCAAGATTTCCTGCAACTTGGATTTTACAGCTTCCAGTTTTTCCGGATGTAATGACATAACGCTCTCCCTGTCAGCCACACTTTATTTCCGCGACGGAAAAAAGTGGGTCTTCAAAAATATCTATCCCTGTGGACTTACAACTCCAAGAATTACACGGCAAGAAGATATTTACACATAGGCAAAAACCGCTACTCTTCCCTGATGATAAAAAATGGATTTAAAGAACTAAACAGACTGAACGTTCGCCCGGAATGGATCGATTACAATGGCCATATGAACGTTGCGTATTACGTCATGGCGTTTGACCAGTCACTTGACAATTTGCTGGACCAAATCGAATTGACCAGGGCCTACCGCGATGCGTCGAACTGCACCGTCTATGTCCTTGAGACACACGTCACTTACAGGCAGGAGGTAAAGGCAAACGACCCGCTACTGATTACCTTTAGGGTCGTCGATGTTGATGATAAGCGCATTCACCTTTTTTTGGAAATGTATCATGAACAGGAAGGTTTTCTTGCTGCCACTTCCGAGCAGATGATCTTGCATATTGATGCATCCGGGCCCAAGGCGCACCCGATGCCTGCCAGTATTCTGGGTAACCTTCAGGCTTTATATACTGCCCAAAAAGACTTTCCCGCGCCCGATCAACTGAGGGCCCAAATTGGTATTCGCAGAAAGAAGACCACATAATGCTTTCTTTAAGCAGCTATAAAAACGCCGCCTTACTTGTTACCGCCGTTATATTTGCCGTGGCATATCAGGTTGCCCCTGTGATTGAGGGGTCAATCGCTTTCATTGTACTGAAAGCCGGCGGGTGTTTCCTGCTCGCGTTATTCGCCTATTCAAATCTGCCATCGGGAAAAGCCCAGAAGCTGATGACAGCAGCATTACTTGCATCATGCTTAGGTGACATTTTTCTTGCCATTCGAACATCTGACTATTTTATTCAGGGCTTGGGATCATTTCTGGTGGCCCATCTTCTTTATATCGCAGTCTTTACCCGTTATCGATTACCACCACCGCTTCCGAAGTCAAGACAGATGCTTGTTGGCGCTACGGTCTTTATTGGGCTTGGGATGATTGGCATACTCTGGGCGCATTTAGGCAATCTAAAAGCCCCGGTGAGTATTTATGTAACTGTCATTGCATTAATGACCCTTTCTGCAATTTACAGTCACCTGCCAGCAAAACTATTAGTCAGTGGAGCGTTTATTTTTATGATTTCCGATGCAATGATTGCTATCAACAAGTTTCTAATGCCAATTCCCATGGCGGGAACATACATTTGGGTGACCTATTTTACCGCCCAATTGCTGATCACGCTGGCGGTAATTAAAGGAACAACCGATCGGTCGTTCCTTCACTCTGAAAAATAAGGATTAAGCAGCTTCGGTGCTGTTAGAATCGTGTTCAGCGATTTTAGAGATCAGATAATCGACATTTTCAGCGTCAAATCGATCTTCAAAATGGGTAAGAACCCGTTGGATTACATGGTTTCTGAACCGTTCCCGATCTCCAGGATCGCCATCATATTCCAGTTCGTTAACCACATCGACAGCGACACGCATCATCTCCGCAACCCCTTGCGGGATTTTACACTTCTTACAAAGCTGCTTGAGCCCTTGACCACTGGCATCATTGACCAGCAAGTGAACGTTGGAAACAGCAATTTCTGACCCTTTTGATAACGCAGTTTCAAAGAAATCCATGTCTCCCACACATAAAGCACGGAGAATAATTGTTGGCGTTAGTCGGCCGTTGTCATGAAGTTGATTGATCAAGCGTTCAAGCTCGCCAGAACTTGCATACCCTAGCAAGCCGACCATCGTTTTTTCCCGGCTCGCCAGGATCAGATCGGTTGCCATTGCAGGCGACATCTCATGATGACTGACCAGATGCTCCTTCAGCTTATCGGACACCAGAGTAACCAGTCTTTCGGTCACCGTGATGGGAAGCTCACTCCGTTTCGCCATTGGGGCGTTCACGAGTTCATCGTCCCCAAACTCATCCAAAACCTTTTCAAAGGTTTCTTCCGAAATCTGGGCGCCTTCATTTTCCATTAATTTGGCGACGACGGTTTTGTTGCCGGTATCTGCCAATTTCTCAGACACTGCTTCTGAGACGATTGAACGCTCAGCGATCGCGGCTTGATGGCTTTCCGGTTTTGAACTGATAATGTCGAACAGATCCTGATCGCTTAGCGCTTCAGAGAAAGTCAGCATAGGCGTTGCCACGTCTGCAATGTCGCTTGCAAGCGACACAGCAATATCGTGAGAAAGATCCGGAAGGTTCTTCAACGTGTCTGCAAGTGTCTGCCTGACAAGAATTTCAGCATCACTTGCCAGAACCCGAAAGATTTCTTCCGCTTCCGCCCGTTCTTTGTCGCTGAATTCGTTTGCCACAAGATTTCCGGCAATTTTCTCTACTGTTTTCGCTCTGTTTTCGGCAGAACGGTCAGTGAGTAGCCGTTCAACATCGGCTGGACTTAAAGAACCGTTTTCTGACACATTGGCTCCAATAAACTAGATTATTCCTACCCTACGATGTAACAGGGGTTTCATTAATATTATCTTAATATTGCGATACTTTTTCGCATAAAACGCAAGAAATATTCTTCTGCACCAACCGCGACAAATCGACCCATTTTGAACATAAAACCCTTTCATTTATAATCATGGCGTATATTTTCGGAAAAGCTAGAGAGATTTCTGCTAACCAGAAATAACCGAATAGGAGAGATTTATGAAATCATCAACGCTGTTAGCCTGTGGTACGGCCATCGTCCTGACACTGGCAGCCTCAACAGCAATGGCTGCAGGCGACGCAAAAAAAGGCGAGAAAGTCTTTAAAAAATGCAAGGCCTGCCACACTGTAGATGAAGGCGGGAAAAACAAAATCGGACCAAACCTTTTCGGTGTCGTTGGAAAAAAGGCCGGAACTCACGATGGCTTTAAATACTCAAAAGCAATGAAAGAGGCTGACATCACATGGGATGCTGCCACTTTGGACGCTTTTCTGGAAAAACCTAAAAAATACCTGAAAGGCACGAAGATGAGTTTTGCTGGCCTTAAGAAAGAAAGCCAGCGCCAAAATGTCATCGCGTATCTTGAAACGCTGAAATAGAAAAAAGCGGCCCGGTAATCGGGCCGCTTTTCTTTTAATCGCGAACGACCAACACAGAACAATTTGCGTGGCGGACGACCCGAGCAGCATTTGGGCCCAGCAGATAGTCCTGCATTTTAGGCCGATGGGCGCTCATGATAATCAAATCGCATTTGAGCCTTCTTTGCATCGCCAGAATTTCTTCATAAGCGGAGCCATGCCCGACAACGACCTGAGATTTCACCTCTTTCGGGATGTTACTATCGACGAACTCATGAAGCCGCTTCGCAGCATCCTCCAGCATTTTACCCTCATGTTCTTTTGGAAAAAAAGAGCCGACTATACTCATTCCAAAATCAGGAACAACGGTAATGACATGCAATGTCGCACCAAATGCTTTTGCATAATTTACAGCTTCCGGAACTGATTTTGACCAAGAGTCTTTTGCCTCCAGATCAACAGCAAGAAGAATGTGTTGAAACATATTTTCTCTCCCCTTTAGGCCGTAGCCGCTTCAGGCCGACCGGCTCGGTTGCGCCGACGCTGAATTAACCCGATAAAAGCCAACAATATAAGAGCCGGAATATACATAAGCTCTTTTGCAGGCTGGCTAACCGGAACTAAAACACTGAGAATTTTCTGATCGAAATCCAACCCAGCAGCTTGTGCTGGACTGTCAAATGCGGCGTTATCAATAATAACCTCATCACCCTCGATCAGCAGTTCCAATCCGACCTTCTCAAGACGTTCTTCTGAAGTCGCACCGTCCAAAACAGGGAGTATTGCTGTAAAGACGAGCGGGTCACCCACATCATCTTCGCCCTGCACAATGAGCCGCATTTCGGAGCCGCTATTTAAGCTGCCTAACACTTCAACCAACGTAGCAGGTTCTGTTTTGGAGAAAGGCGGCGAAATCAGATCCATCCAAAATCCTGGACGGAATAAGGTAAATGCAATCAGGATCAGAAGTGCTGATTCCCACATTTTTGATCGTGCGAAAAAATACCCCTGAGTACCAGCCGTAAACAATAATATGGCTGCCGTAGCGACAATGAACACAACGACACCCTCCAAAGGTGTCACATCAATCAACAACAGATCCGTATTAAAGATAAACAGGAACGGAAGGATAGCTGTTCTCATGGAATAGAAGAAGGCAACAAAACCTGTCCTTATGGGATCACCCCCCGACACCGCTGCAGCGGCGAAGGATGCAAGCCCTACCGGTGGCGTTACATCAGCCATGATACCGAAATAGAAAACAAATAGATGTACGGCAATCAACGGCACGATCAGTCCGTTTTGCTGCCCCAAACTGACAACCACCGGAGCCAGCAACGAAGACACAACAATATAGTTTGCTGTCGTTGGAAGCCCCATTCCCAAGATAAGACTTAGGATTGCAGTAAAGATCAGAATAAGCAGGATTTGCCCCTGACTGAGAAACTCAACCAGTTCCGCAAGAACAAGCCCGACACCAGTCTGAGAAACAGTACCAACGATGATACCAGCGGCCGCGGTTGCGATACCAATACCGATCATGTTGCGGGCACCCGCGATCAGGCCTTCAACCAGTTCACTAAACCCTTGTTTTAGTTTTCCAGTCTGAGCTTCTTTACGGAAAAATGCGAAAACCTGACGTTGGGTTAATAGAATGAAAATCATTAAAGCAACGGCCCAGAAGGCAGATAACTCAGGTGATAGTCTTTCGATCATCAAACACCAGATCAAAACCGCAACCGGCAACAGAAAATGCAGACCTGCCATCACGGTTGGACCGGGCTCCGGCAACGCGGTTACCGGGGCATTCGGATCATCAACTTCCAAATCAGGATATTTTGCACAAATGGAAATTAGAATGATATAGACAACCAGAATACTGGCCCCCACGATCCAAGGTGTAAGGTCGCTTCCAGCCAATTCGCGAATAAGGTTTACCGCAAAGAAAATACCAAAGCACACGATGACGACATTACAAAGGACAACAGCCCCTTTAGAAAAAATCAATGCCTTGGTGCCTTCGGCTGATCGCGCAATAATTCCTTTAAAAACACCCATCTGAAGGGCAATCAGGATCAGAATTGCGGCCAGTTTGTTGAAGGTTGAACCGAGCAGATTGAATAGCTCAGACAGGTAATAAAGGCCGCCACCAATTGCAAGAACGGCAGACAGAGTAATACCAAAGGAAAGCAATGCCAGTTTGGCAGGTTTTGTTTCACCTGCTTTTGGCAAGCCCTGCATATCCAGCTTCATCGCCTCAAGATGGACAATGTAAACAAGCGCAATATAGGAAATGATCGCGGGCACAAATGCATGCCTGACCACATCAAAATAACTGATATTGACATACTCAACCATCAGGAAGGCCGCAGCCCCCATAACAGGCGGCATAATCTGTCCGTTCACGGAAGAAGCAACCTCGACCGCTCCTGCTTTTTCAGGAGAGAAGCCTACTCTTTTCATCATTGGAATGGTGAACGTGCCAGTGGTGACAACATTGGCAATAGAGGAGCCTGAAATCAAGCCCGTCATGCCCGATGCAACAACCGCGGCTTTTGCCGGTCCGCCTCGCAAGTGCCCCATCAACGAAAAGGCGACCTTGATAAAGTAATTTCCTGCGCCGGCCTTATCCAGCAACGCACCGAAAAGAACAAAAAGGAAAACAAGACCCGTTGAAACGCCGAGTGCAATACCAAAGACGCCTTCTGAAGAAAGCCACTGATGATCAGCAACCGCACCAAAACTTGCGCCTTTCCAGGCAAGGATGCCCGGGGCATAAGGACCAAGGAAGGTATATCCGAGGAAAACCATCGCGACGATCATCAAAGGCGGGCCAAGCGCGCGTCTTGTCGCTTCCAATAGAACAACAACACCGACGCAAGCGACAATGATATCCAGAAGAATAGGATTTCCCGGCCGATCTGATAGTCGAGAACCGGTTAAAGTGTCGCCAAAGGCTGTATCAAAAGCAAACAGATACATGGTGGCAAGCGCCCCAATGATCGCCAACCCCCAGTCTGCCAAAGGAATTCTGTGGCGAGGACTTTTCTTAAAGGCCGGATAGGCCATAAATGCCAAAATAATTGAAAAGGCCAAATGAACTGGCCGGGCTTCTTTGCCCGAAAACACGCCAAAATTAAAAATGTACGGCAATGGTGAAGCGATCCAGATTTGCCACACGGACCAAACGAGCGCGAGGCCCATCATCAATTTTACGATAAATGCATTGTCTGGAGTCCGTCCGCCAGTATCCGTGGACGCGACCAGATCCTCGAGCTCTTCGTTGCTTAAAGGACCCTCTTTATTGAGTTTATCACTCATGTAACCCCCTTATTTACAACCCGTAAAATCCAAAACTGGATTGGCGGGTTACAAACCCCAATATCAAAAAAATACGTATAAAAACGCAAAAGGGACGGCAATTATGCCGTCCCTGATAAAGCGGATTACATCCAGCCCTGTTCTTTATAATAGCGAACAGCGCCTTCATGAAGAGGAGCAGAAAGGTTGTTCACAATCATTTTCTTTGGATCAAGGTTTGCAAATGCCGGATGCATTTTGCGGAACCGTTTGATGTCATCAAAAACGGCTTTCACAATCTGGTAAACAACATCAGGAGATGTTGCTGTAGAGGAGACGAAAGTCGCACCAACACCAAAGGTTGTTGTGTCCTCATCAGACCCCTTATACATGCCGCCCGGAATGGTCGCCATTGCATAGTAATCGTTGTCTGCTGCCAGTTTGCGAATAACATCATTGTCAACATTGACAAGTTTTGCATCACATGACGTTGTTGCTTCTTTGATTGATCCGTTCGGGTGACCAACCGTAAATACAATTGCGTCAATTTTATTATCACACAAAGCTGCGGACTGTTCTGAAGATTTCAGTTCGGAAGCAAGGGCGAAATCACCCATTGTCCAACCCATTTTCTCCATAACAACTTCCATCGTGCCACGTTGTCCGGAACCAGGATTACCGACGTTAACCCGCTTGCCTTTCAGATCATCAAAAGTTTTGATCCCTGAATCGGTGCGTGCAACAACAGTGAACGGCTCTGGATGAACAGAGAATACAGCCCGCAATTCTTTAAACGCGCCTTTAGGGAACTGCTTTGGTGCAGTTCCGTTATACGCATGATACTGCCAATCTGACTGAGCAACACCCATATCCAGATCACCGGCCTGAATACCATTGATGTTTTTCGTGGAACCACCTGTCGTATGCGTACATTTGATGTCGTGGTTTTTTGTGCCACGGTTAACGAGCTTACAAATTGCGCCACCGACCTGATAATAGACACCTGTCTGACCACCAGTACCGATCGTAATAAATTTTTCTGCCTGCGCTGGTGCAGAGGCAAGCAATGCACCACCAAGTGCGACTGTCGCCGCTGCAGATACAGTAAAGAACTTTCTCATTTCTTTCTCCTCAACCTGTCTTTCGCCAAATAACTCATTCTAATTATTCGACATTACGTGCCTGACCTCAATATGTGGACCAAGCTTCCTCCCAAGATAGCGATCGTTCCCACTCTCCTGGAAAATACTAAACCAACTTTTTCGAATGTAAACATAAGTTGATTTTTATTCTAATATTAACCTGCCCTGACTATCGCCTGAAGCTGATCAGCAGTCGCAATCGGACGCCCTACCGCCGCCGAAACGTCCGCTATTTGACGAACCAGATCGCTATTGCGATCCGCCAGCTGCCCGTTTTTCAGTCGCATATTGTTTTCAAAACCCACACGCACATGCCCTCCCATAGCGACTGCCGCACTGGCCGCGGCGTGCTCCATAGGGCCGAACGCGCATACAGACCAGGGAACCTGCATGTTCAAGGATGTCAAAAACGGTAATAAATCCTGAGGGCTTGAAACCTGCCCCGCGGAATAGCGGCCCAGAACGAAAAGTAAAAAGATGTTCTTTTCCGGAATCACACCTTGTTCAACCAAAGTTTGAAACCATTGCAGGTCTTCCTCTGAATAGAGAATATAATGAGGCATGATATTAAGATGAGCGAGTTCATGAAAAAACTCGGTCGCCTCTCCCATGTCCCCTTCCTGCACCAACTCACGAATAGCAAGGGACGCGGCCTGCGGTTGCAACTCTCGAACTACAGTCATCTGTTCAGAGGCGGTGTACTGTCCGACGGCTTCTGTCGTTGCCTGAATGATGAGATTCTCTCCGCAGCAGGCCCGAATTGCATCAGTCGCTGCACGGTACCGGCCGACATCCAAAGAATGGCGATGTGCATCGTCGCGAACATGCAGATGGATCATCGATGCGCCTGCCTGCTTGCATAGTAACGCTTCTTCCGCCAATTGTTCTGGAGTGATGGGAAGAGCTGGGTGATCCTCCCGCGTCTTTCTGGCTCCATTTGGCGCGACAGTAATAATCAGCGGAGGCACACTGGACAATAAGTCGTTCATCAGGTCACCTATATCGAACCAAGTGCATTTAGAATAGCTTTTTCAAGCTTGGTTGTGATTTCATCCACATGTTTCTCTTCAATGATGAAAGGTGGCGCAAGCAAAAGATGATCACCTTTCTGGCCATCAATGGTGCCGCCCATCGGGTAGCACATCAGTCCTTCCGCCATAGCAGCCGCCTTAATTTTTTTATTCAGTTTTTTGGCAGGATCAAATGCCGTTTTGGTTTCCCGGTCTGAAACAAACTCCATGCCGATAAACAACCCACGGCCGCGAATATCACCAACATTCGGATGCTGTCCCATCAGGCGGCGTAATTCTGTTTGAATCTCTTCCCCGCGCTTCATGACGTTTTGAAGCAATTGGTTATCTTCGACATATCTTTGAACGGCTAACGATGCCGCACACGCGACAGGATGCCCAAGATAGGTATGTCCATGCTGAAAAAAGCCGCTGCCGTTTAAAACGGCGTCAAAAACCTCATCAGATACAAGCATGGCCCCGATGGGCTGATACCCAGCACCAAGCCCTTTTGCTGTGACCATAATATCGGCCGTGATCTCTTCTTGCTCATGGGCGAACAGTGTTCCGGTTCGCCCCATTCCGCACATTACCTCGTCGAGGATCAACAAAACACCATACTGATCACAGATTTCACGAATTCTCTTAAAATAACCCTCGACGCTTGGTACCGCGCCAAGCGTCGCGCCAACAACCGGTTCACAGATAAATGCACAAACAGTCTCTGGCCCCAGATTTAGTATTTCAGCTTCAAGCTCATTGGCCACCCGTTGTCCAAAATCAAAATCGCTTTCGCCGGAATTCTTTCCCCGGTAAGCGTAACATGGGGCGATCAACGAAACAGGCATCAGCAAGGGCGCATAGGGTTCGCGGCGCCATTCATTTCCTCCTGCCGCCAGTGCTCCCAGAGTATTACCGTGATAACTTTGACGGCGGGAAATAAAACGAGTTCGTTTCGTTTGCCCTTTTTCAATAAAATACTGGCGCGCCAGCTTCAACGCTGCCTCAACCGCTTCGGAGCCCCCCGATACAAAATAGACTTTATCCAGACGGCCTGGTGCCCGCTCAATTAGAAAATCAGCAAGCTCTTCCATCGGCTCATTGGTAAAAAAGCCGGAATGAGCAAATGAAATTCGATCAACCTGTTGCTTGATCGCGTCATTGACCGATTGATTGCTGTGCCCCAGGCAGGACACAGCGGCCCCACCAGCGTCGAGATATCGCCGGCCTTCAGCATCTTCAATATAAACGCCATCCCCTTTTACTGCTTTAGGGTATTGATGGCCGGGTGCACGATGAAAAACATGAGTCATGGCAAATCCTATTTATACCAGTATGTGTTGCTAGAGCGGAGCTTTGCGTCCATTTGATCCAATGCCTCTATCGCTTGATCGCCCGTTTTGGAGACAATGGCAGCAACCAGCGCCTGCGCAATTGAGAGTGCACCTGTCAGGGATCTGTAAAAAGATGGACTTCGATTGGAGGCGATGAAAACAAACTCCGCATCCTTGGCAAGGGGGGACACAGGACTGTCCGTTATAACAATTCGCATGGCACCGGCTTCGCGAGCGGCTTCTGATGTCTCAACGGTCTCTCTTGTATAGGGCTCGAAGGCAACGGCAAAGACGAGATCTTCTTTTCCAATCTGGGAAATTTCCTCACGAAACAATCCGGCCTGGCCCTGAACCAGAACTGAAGAGGGGAAAAACAGTCGTGTGCCATAATGAAAGAAATAGGCAATGGGAAAACATTTGCGTAAACCGACAACATAAATCTTCCGGGCTGCGAGACAAGCTTCAGCCGCCAGTTCCAATTGATCATTAGAGATGGCCTGATAGGTGCCGATCAGGTTTTCTTTTTCTGCCGCCAGCATCTCTGATCCCAGACTGGATCCGCCCACTATATTTTGGCGATGCCGCAGCGCTCTTGCCCGGGCAGCGTAACCGGTGACCGGCGCGGCAATCCTTTTCCGAAAATCATCGCGGAATTTATTGTAAGTATCATAGCCAAAGCGATCTGCAAGACGAACCATTGTCGCCGGTGCAACTTTTGCACGACCCGCGATCTCCCGCATGGAGTATAAGGCGATTTCATCAGGCGCACTGATGATATATCGGGCAGCATTTTTAAGCTGAGGGCTAAGCGAATCAAATTCTGTTTCCAGCACCTGAATAAGATCAAAGTCTTGTTTTTCTATCGCCATTTAAACAAATCCACAGATCCAAAGAGTGCGTTGGCTCACATTACTCGAGAAGTATATTTCCCTCATTGAGACAATGCAACAAATGTTTCATATTTGTATTTTAAGTTCATTTGTATCTATTCCAAATTGGCTAATCCCCGATTTCTCGCAGTTCCCTGAAATAAAACAGGTTTTATTAACCATAACGGGAATGAAGAAACCTGTTTCAGCTGACATCAGGATCTTAAAATTGCCGAAATGGCGCTCTCTTTTTATTGAATCCGCAGCAAATCTTAAGACCTTATTTACAGAGTTCCACTAATACTCCTGAGTGCACATCGTCAGTATATTGGATGTGGCGCGTATTTCTTTTTTAGTAGAGCGACGTTTTGTTTTCATTCAAACCAAATTCACTGAAACTTTCCAGGAACTGGACATCACCGGAGGAACAAACCGGAGATGTTGGAGAAGACAGTCTGGATAGCCTGCCGGTCAATGCCGTGGTTCTGGAACCCGGTGACACCCTGCATCACATGTTGCAGGATTTAGGGATCAAAACATCCGCACACTTCAATGAGTATAACAGCCACACAAATACAGAACTCTCCAGTGGTCGCTACAATCTCGCCTTTGTCTGTTTCAGCTTAGGCAGAGAACAAATTTCCAAGTTACTTCGCGCCCATACCCACAGTCATTCACTCTTGTCTGTTGTGGTCGTTAATGGCCCCAGTGAGTTAATGTTCGAAGGCGCAGCAGACTGTATCCCCGAGGGTGAGCTTACAAATTCTCGGGTCAATACTCTGCTGATCAATAGTGAACGCTTTAGGAAACTACAGCAAACGGCAGGCACTCTTTTTTCAGATATTGGTGCCCTTCACGCGAAAGACTCCCTCACCCAGCTGGCGAACAGACAAAGCTTTAGCGTTCATTTGAACGAGACGATCAAAACGTCCATGTCCAACAACGAACCCGTTTCCCTTATCACCCTTGATCTGGATAGCTTTAAAGGCTTGAATGAAAGTAAAGGTCATGGCTTTGGTGATCAGATCCTGAGGACAGTTGCCGATCGATTGAAACAATTCGCGCCAGAAAACAGCCTTGTTGGTCGGCTCGGGGATGACGAGTTTGCTTTGCTTTTACATGGCGAGCATCTATCACGCGTTTCGGACACAACCATTGCAGCGCGTCTATCCCATGAACTGCGCCAACCTTATTTTATTGACGATCAAAGCACTGCCCTCAGTGCGACCATGGGCATCGCTAAATTCGAGCCACACGATACCGCCGAAACTCTCCTTCACAAGGCAGTTTCCGCGCTATATACCGCGAAACGCGAGAAAAACCGTTTCATGGTTTATACGAAACGTGAAGACACGGAACGGCGGCACCAGCTCCGTCTAGCTCAGGAGTTACCCAATGCAATTGAGAATAATCAGCTAAGACTGCATTACCAACCTATGATCCGGATGCATGATAGCACTGTTGTAGGTGTTGAGGCACTGGTAAGGTGGCAACATCCTGAAAAGGGCCTTTTATTCCCTGATAGTTTTATTCCCCTTGCGGAAGGGTCCGGCAATGTTGAATCGCTGACACGCTGGGTTCTCGATGCCGCTATTCGTCAGGGAAGCAACTGGTTGAAACAAGGCCATAGATTATCTGTGTCCGTCAATATTTCAGCGCTCATTCTACACAACCCGGTATTTCCGGATATTGTGAACAGACTATTGGAACAATCCCAGTATCCCGCAGAATTGTTGAAGCTTGAGATTACTGAAAGCGCCATCATTTCTGACGTCGTTCGGGCGTCCGATGTTCTCATGCGTCTGCACGAACTTGGTCTTAAAATTTCAATTGATGACTTTGGAACAGGTTACACATCGTTGGCTTATATCCGTAAATTGCCGGTTGATGAGATCAAAATTGATAAGAGTTTCGTTCTGAACATGAACTCAATCTCAGACGATGCGGTCATAGTTCGAACCCTTCTTGAACTTGCCAGAAACCTTGATTTGGCTGTCGTTGCAGAAGGTGTAGAAGACCGTGAAACCTGGTATATGCTTGCCGGTTTGGGATGTCATGTGGCACAAGGGTATTACATGAGCCGACCAGTGGATGTCGAAGCGTTGGAAAACTGGCTGCAAACATCACCGTGGGCAGGTTCCCGGTAATCCCTCCTCTTTTTATCCCCTGACCCTCTTCTTTCCAAGAACATCTGTTTGACGACAAAACAGCCCTGCTGATACAGTGCGTTTTGTTACCTGATCTGTCGCTTTCTGCGGAAAAATTTCAGGTTGCGCTCCACATACCATACCGAAAGAAGAAGATGGACATGAGCAAGTTTGGCCCAGAGATCAACGCTGAAAAAGCAGCTTTTATTCACCCCACAGCCTTAATGTATGGCCGTATCACCCTTGGTGAAGGCTCTTCCCTATGGCCCTATTCCGTTATCCGGGCTGAAGCCAGAGAGGTTACAATTGGTGAATACACTAACATTCAGGATTTTGTCATGATCCATATCGGAGACAACACGGGAACCCATATTGGTGCCCACTGCTCGATCACCCATCATTGCACGATCCATGGCTGCACAATCGGTGACAATTGCCTGATCGGGATCAACACAACCATTATGGATGGTTGCGTCATCGGCGACAATTGCATCATTGCCGGGCATACCTTCCTTAAAGAAGGAACCGTCATCCCGGACAATTCAATTGTCATGGGCACGCCCGGAAAAGTCGTTCGCACACAAAATAACTATGTTAAATGTCGAGCAAATGCGTTTATGTATTACCGCAACGCACTCGCCTATACAAAAAGCGAGCATCGAGAATGGTCGAGCGAAGACTGTATGCAAGCGCTGAACCAGGAAATCAGCAAACTACAACAGGATTAGACAGAACGTCTAACCACCCCTTTCAAGTACCGGAGGTATTATGAGTGAAATGCAACATCCTTATTTGATGTTCTTAGGTGATGTCGGCGACCAGTTAGGCGCAAAGACAGCCAAAGGGATTGTCGATTGGCGTCCAGAGTGGTGCTTGGGACAGCTACGCCTGGATGGCTGCAAGGCTGATTTGGGGATCAATGACATGACAATCGAAGACGCCATTCAGCAAGGCGCGAAAACAATGGTCATTGGCATTGTTAATTCAGGCGGGTTCCTGCCGGAACACTGGATTGAAAAAATTACTGACGCCATGAAGGCGGGCATGGATATCGCAAGCGGCTTGCACATCCGTTTGGCCGATGTGCCGGAAATCAAGGACGCCGCTGAAAAGTATGGACGCGCTCTATTTGATGTCCGCCATCCAACAGGCGATATCCCCACCGGCAAAGGACTCCCTAGAAGCGGAAAACGCCTATTGGCTGTCGGAACCGACTGTTCTGTCGGCAAAATGTACACTGCCCTTGCCGTTGAAAAAGAAATGAAGACCCGCGGAATGAAGGCTGATTTCTGTGCAACAGGCCAAACGGGTATTTTTATTGCTGGAACAGGCATCTCTATCGACGCAGTTGTCGCTGATTTCATCTCCGGCGCTGTCGAAATTCTGTCCCCGGCGAATGATGAAGACCATTGGGATATTGTCGAAGGCCAGGGCTCCTTGTTCCACCCTTCTTTTGCCGGTGTAAGCTTGGGCCTGTTACATGGTGCGCAGGCCGATGCACTGGTCCTGTGCCACGAACCAACCCGCACGCATATGCGCGGTATTCCTGAATATGCGTTGCCCGACTTACAGGAATGCATGGACCTGAACCTGACAACGGCGCGCCTGACCAACAAGAACGCGAAATTTGTTGGGATCAGTGTGAATACATCCGGTCTGTCCGTGGAAGAAGGCGATGCCTATCTTGCCCAATTGGAAGAAAAGTATGGGCTGCCTGCCGTTGACGCTTATCGCACGGGCGTTGCGAAAATTGTGGACCAATTGAAATGACCCTTCGTACTATTGACGCGAAACAGGAAAGCTGGCCCATTCGGGGCAGCTTTCGCATCAGCCGCGGGGCAAAAACCACAGCTGAAGTGGTTGTCGTCACGATCAAAGAAGGCGACTTGACGGGTCGTGGAGAGTGCGTTCCTTATGGACGATATGGCGAAACCTTCAACACGGTTCTTGGCGAAATTTCAGCCATTCGTGAACAGATTGCCCATGGCGCAAGCCGACAGGATCTGCTGACTTTGATGCCTTCGGGATCCGCAAGAAACGCAATCGATACAGCCCTTTGGGATCTGGAAGCCAAGAAATCAGGCCGTTCGGTTGCCAGTTTGGCAGGCCTAAAAGAACCGGGCCCGTTGATTACGGCGTATACTCTGTCGCTGGATACCCCCGAGAAAATGGGTGAATCCGCACAGCTAAACGCGTTCCGGCCATTGATGAAGCTGAAGCTTGGGGGCGACCTTGACGTAGAACGTGTTGCCGCGGTCCGCTCCGCCGCGCCAAAATCGCGCTTGATAATTGATGCCAACGAAGCCTGGGCCCCAAAAGATCTGGACTATTATTTCCAGAAAATGGCGGACTTTGGCGTAGAACTGATTGAACAGCCACTTCCCGCAGGGGAGGATGCCATACTTGCCGAAATGGATCGGCCGGTGCCCGTTTGTGCGGATGAAAGCTGTCACGATACATCGACCCTTGATGAGGTCGCGCCGATGTATGACTACATCAATATTAAACTGGACAAGACAGGCGGACTGACAGAGGCCCTTCTTTTGGCGGAAGCGGCAAGAGAGTTTGGGTTGGGCATCATGGTTGGCTGCATGGTCGGCACGAGCCTTGCCATGGCGCCTGCGATGCTTTTGGGAAGTTTTGCGCGCTTTGTCGATTTAGACGGCCCTCTCCTTCTCGACAAGGACCGTCCGAACGGCATCCAGTTTGACGATAGCGTCATGCACCCCCCAAAACCAGAGCTTTGGGGATAGGCTTTATCTGAAATTATGACCGTGGATCCAACCGACAATCGAATGGCGGTGCCCTTTGGTCACATCTGAAATCCGGTGCAACCAGTATGCAGGGAAGACAACCAGTGTTCCCTGCTGCCGGAAGCCCTGCTGATCCACTGGTATATTGTGCAGTAATATATCACCGCCAGAATAGGATTTTGGATCAGACAATTGAACGATAAAACATAGTTTTCGGGAACTTGTCTGAGCCGGACCCAGATCGACTTCCCAGTCTTCTTTTTTTGCACGGCCAGCACTGTGCTTAACCAGCCAGGGCATATCATCCCCGGGGATGCCTGACAGTTCAAATCGCCAGTTATCTGAATTTACCTGATTAATACCATAACTGATCTGATCCAATGGGTAGGCGTTTTTCCCAATCGGCAACGCCTGCCTTTCAACATAGGGCAGCATTTTCGCATCTGGAAAAATCTTAGTATTACCCGGACCAATAGGTAAACGCTTGTCCCATCCCTTGGCATTTGCCTGAGCTATAATAGACGCGCATTCCTGAGGCGAAAAAACAGGCCAATGCATGGATAGCGAAACATTGGGATTTCTCATCGGCAAAAGAGGTATATGCATTACTCTGGTCCCTTATCGAAAACTAGGGCCATGGACCCAACCGACGACGACTTTCCTCGCCCCTTTTGTCATCGGTGCAACCCGATGAAGCCAAAAGGACGGAAACACAATTAAAGTGCCCTTACCGGTCAATTCTTTTCGAGACTTCTCAATTCGGTGAAAACCAAGGTCACCACCGTCATATTCAGTCCCTTCGGTCAACTGTAATGAAAATCCCAATTTGCGGGATGCAGTAGCAGCCTGACCCAGATCAACATGCCAATCGTTATGATCGCCTGTTCGGCAATAATTCATCACCCACGGCATGTCATCCTTAACAAAACCACCAAGGTCAAACCGCCAGAGTTGGGAATTCGCCACGCTGATTTCTTCCGCGATCCGGTTCAATGGAAATCCCAGTTCATCAACGGGAACGGTTTGCTGAAAGTTGCTACGATAGTCTTTTTCAATCGTGAACTTCCCTTTCCCGGCCACACCGCCGATCATCGCCTCTTCCCATTTCTGCTCATCCAGGGCCGCGAGTATTCGGTCACACTCTGCCTCTGAGAAAACCTGATTTACATAAACGGACGCCGTGTTGCTATTTCTAAGTGGCGCCGAAGGCAAAACAATCATTACTTAATCTCCCACATTGTGAAAGTGATCTGGAATTCCCGTATTCCGTTTTTCTTATCTGTGATCACCGTCACACTGCAAAGCTAAATTATTTTTAGGTCGCACGCCAACAAAATTAGGTCGAAAATGAAAAACCGGGCAGAACCGGAAAATTGACGCAACGGCAAACATCATTTTTCGATTGCTTTGGGCGGCTCAAATCAGAAAAAGCACCCGCAAAAAATCGATTTTTTGTCTGTTATCCACTGGAATCGCAGGCTAGGTATGGTAAACCAATGACATAACGAGAATGATCACAAGACATCACGATAGGCAAAACTGACATGACAACACCGACGATGAATCAACGGGATATTTCCTTTCAACTGCATGAAATGCTGGACGTCGCCCAATTTGCTAAACGTGAACGTTTTGCTGATCATGATAAAGATATCTTTGATGCCGTAATTGACACCGCCATGAATATCGCCGCCGATCTGTTCGAGCCTCACAACCGGAAAGCTGATCTGAATGAGCCGACGTTTGACGGTGAAAAAGTGCACATCATTCCTGAAGTCAAAGAGGCTCTCAACGCCTATATCGAAGCTGGTTTCCTCGGAGCCCAGCACGATTATGACCATGGCGGCATGCAGCTTCCGGCGACCATTGCCATGACCTGCAGTGCCATCTTCAATGCCGCAAATGTGGGCACTTCCGGATACCCATTTCTAACAGTAGGCGCCTCCAACGTTATTCGGGCATATGGGACGGAAGACCAGAAAAAACGATTTATGGAACCGATGATTGCCGGGCGTTTCTTCGGCACAATGTGCCTTTCTGAGCCTCAGGCCGGTTCATCCCTCTCTGATATAAAAACAAAAGCTATTCCTCAGGAAGATGGCACCTACCGCCTGACTGGCAATAAAATGTGGATTTCAGCAGGCGAGCATGAACTGTCAGAAAACATAGTGCATTTGGTCCTCGCTAAAATACCGGGCGGGCCAGAAGGGGTTAAGGGTATTTCACTCTTTATTGTTCCCAAATTTCTGGTGAACGATGACACCAGTATCGGTGACCGAAATGATGTCAGTCTTGCAGGCTTGAACCACAAAATGGGGTATCGCGGGACAACCAATACCCTCCTTAACTTCGGCGAAAAAGGAGGAGCGACCGGCTATCTGATCGGGGAGGCCCACAAAGGTCTTTTCTACATGTTTCACATGATGAATGAAGCTCGCATCGGGGTCGGCCTTGGGGCGGTCAGCCTTGGATATGCCGGATATCTTTACAGTCTGGAATATGCTCGAAACCGACCACAGGGACGCCATCCAGATGGCAAAGACGCGTCATCAGATCAGCTAAACCTGATCGAACACGCGGATATCCGGCGGCTTTTATTAGCGCAGAAAGCGGCAGTTGAGGGTGGTTTGGGGCTGTGTCTGTATGCTGCAAAACTTGTGGATGACGAAAACACTGAAACGGATCCGGACAAAAAGAAAGAAGCATCACTCCTTCTTGATATTTTGACACCGGTCGTCAAATCTTGGCCCAGTGAGTTTTGCCTGGAAGCCAACAAACATGCCATTCAGGTTCTGGGAGGATATGGCTATACCCGCGACTATCCCGTTGAGCAATATTACCGAGACAATCGTCTAAACCCCATACATGAAGGGACCCACGGTATTCAGGGTCTTGATCTATTAGGCAGAAAAGTCATCATGAATAAAGGGACTGGCCTTGAACTGTTAGTCCGAAAAATGACCGAAACCAGCCAAAGCGCCCGAAAAAACCCGGCATTGGCCGAGTTCTCTGATCTTTTGGACCACGCGATTGAAAATGTGGTCAATGTCACCCGGGCGCTGGCCGCTGAAATGCAACAAGGTAATATCAATCTCGCCTTGGCAAACGCTACACTCTACCTTGATATGTTCGGACATCTTGTTCTTGCCTGGCAATGGCTAAAACAGGCTTTGGTTGCGTCTGAAAAACTAAATCAAGGCCCGACAAAGGATGATCAGAATTTCTATTTGGGCAAACTACAAGCCTGCCAGTATTTTTACCGCTTTGAACTCTGTAAAGTGGAGCCTTGGTCAAAGCTTCTAGGCTCTGTGGACGCCACCACATTTTCAGCTCCTGCAGAGATATTCTAAAGAATGTCGCGAAATACCCTGGCCAGTATTTCGTACATGATTATCGCGTGTTCGTTTTTCGCGCTTGCTTCTGTTATTGCGAAGTTGCTGGGCAACGACCTTTTAGGTCCGCCGCTTAGTGCATTTCAAATCGCAGCAGGCCGTTTTTGTTTTGCCTTTCTGGCGTTGCTTCCCGTTCTTGCAATTCGGCGACCCACCTATCGAAACGTTCCGTTCAAATTGCATATTGGCCGTACTATTTTTGGCTGGCTCGGTGTTGTTTGTCTATTTGCAGCGGCGTCCGGCATGGCATTGGCGGATGCAACCTCCATCTCCTTCTTAAGCCCGATTATTACGATGATCCTCGCGGCCATGATCCTGAAGGAAAAAGTAGTTTCGGCACAGTGGTACCTTGTTGCCCTCTCATTTCTGGGCATGCTCTTTATCACACGCCCTGGAATGGACAGTTTCCAGCCCCTAGCAATCATTGCAATCGCTTCCGCCATTTTCATGGGCACGGAAGCCATTTTTATCAAGCGCCTTTCAGATACAGAAAGTCCGTTGCGGATCCTCAGCATTAATAATGGAATTGGCGCCATAATCGCCCTTTGTCTTGTTTCTTTCTTCTGGGTTCAGCCAACCTCCTTGCAGTGGCTGTTTCTGGCATTGATCGGGGCCATCATGGTGAGCGGTCAAAGCTTGTTCATTCAAGCCATGAAACGCGGAGATGCCAGCTTTCTGGCTCCATTTGTCTACTTTACACCTCTTTTCGCAGCCATTATTGACTATTTAATCTTCTCGGAAATAGTTGGCTTCCTGAGTTTTATCGGCATAACAGCAATCCTTGTTAGTGCGGCCCTTCAAAGTCGGGTGAAGAAAGACTAAGTGCACCCAATATATTTCTTCTCACTTTATGAAAATATTAGTAAATTAAAAATATATTGAACACTGATTTGAGCTCAACTCTTCTCAATGGAAATTTTGAACATGTCGAAATCGTTGATTTTCGCCGCCGTCCTTGCAATGGCCTTCCCAGCCTCTATTGCACAGGCAGACAACCTAAAACTCACAAGCCTTGATTGGCCCCCCTATTCAGGAAAAGGGCTTGAGGATAACGGATCTTCCGCCAAAACCGTAAAAAAATTGCTCGCCGCCGCTGGCCATTCGGTGAGTTTTGACTTTTTCCCTTGGAATAGAGCTGTGGCTGAAGGTCTTGGAAATCCTGAATATGTTGGATATTTTCCGGAATATTACAGCACCGCTTTGGATGCTGAGAAGAGCAAAGACGGCAAATGTTTGTTTTCTAATAGCTTTGGCTCTTCACCAGTGGGATTTGTACAGCAGAGCAACGCACCCGTTAAGTGGACCAGTTATGATGATCTGAAAAAGTTGAACGTCGGTGTTGTATCGGGATATGTGAACGAAGAACGCTTCGACGCGATGGTCGCGGATGGATCATTGAAGGTTCAAAAAGTAACGGCAGATGTTCTCAATATTCGTAAAATTGCTAAAGGACGCCTGGATCTTGCTGTTATTGATTCAAACGTTTTAAACTATTTGCTCAAAGCAGACAAAAGCCTGACAAAGCTGGCCGATAAAGTCGAAATGAATAGTAAGCTTTTAAAAGAACACGGTTTGCATATTTGTTTTCCAAATACGGAAACAGGAAAATCAGCACGGGCCTCTTTTAACAAGGCCCTGATGGCAAATTAATCTAATCCCGGTTAGCAAATCTATTTTCAGGAACAATTTTTTAAGACCCTTTTTGTTGATAAAAACTGCTCCTGAAACCAGTACGCAAAACCTTCATTTTACAAGGCTTGCTATATATTCAGTCATCGGTATACTGCGCCCGCCTTTAATTTAGCGAATGTAAAAATATATCATGGAAATTCGGAACGTTGCGATCATTGCCCATGTCGACCATGGGAAGACAACCCTTGTGGACGGCTTGTTGAAACAAAGTGGTACCTTTAGGGAAAACCAGCAGGTGGCAGAGCGTGCCATGGATTCCAATGATTTGGAACGGGAACGCGGCATTACCATTTTGGCCAAGTGTACATCAGTTGAATGGGGGGGCTATCGCCTCAACATCGTTGACACACCGGGCCACGCCGATTTCGGTGGTGAAGTGGAACGTATCCTGAGCATGGTCGATGGCGTTGTGGTCTTGGTTGACGCCGCTGAAGGTCCAATGCCACAAACAAAATTCGTAACGCAAAAAGCCCTTGGATTGGGCCTGAAGCCAATTGTCCTGATCAACAAAGCGGACCGTCCGGATGGCCGCCCAGAAGAAGTACTCGACGAGTGCTTTGACCTTCTCGTCGCACTGGACGCCGACGAAGAGCAGCTCGATTTCCCTGTTCTCTACGCCTCAGCAAAAGAAGGATGGGCCGTTCAGGATCTTGGCGATAAGAAAGAAAGCCTGGATACGCTTTTCGATTTGATTGTCAAACACGTCCCTGCGCCACAGGTTGACGAAGATGCCCCTTTCAAGATGCTGGTAACAACCATTGAAAGTAACCCTTACCTGGGTCGTTTGTTGACGGGCCGTGTGGAATCAGGCGTTTTGAAGACAAATGATCCCATCAAAGGCTTGAACCGCTCTGGCGAAAAAATCGAAGATGCCCGGGCAAGCAAGATCATGGCTTTCCGCGGACTGGAACGCGAAGCGATCGAAGAAGCCCGCGCAGGTGATATTGTTTCCATCGCCGGCCTCGTCAAAACAACAGTTGCTGAAACCATTGGTACGCCAGAAGAAACAAAAGCGATTGATGCACAGCCAATTGATCCTCCGACCATTTCGATGACCTTTGCAATCAATTCCTCGCCGCTCGCCGGCCGGGATGGTGACAAAGTACAGAGCCGCGTCATCCGTGACCGCCTGATGAAAGAAATTGAAGGCAATGTTTCAATTCGGGTCGAAGACAGCGCTGAAGCGGATAGCTACATCGTTTCTGGCCGGGGCGAATTGCAATTGGGCGTTCTGATCGAAACCATGCGCCGCGAAGGGTTTGAGCTGTCTATCAGTCGCCCTCGGGTATTGTTCCGTGAAGAAGACGGCAAAACAATGGAGCCGCTGGAAGAAGTGGTTGTCGATGTGGATGAAGAATTCTCTGGCGTCGTTGTTGAAAAGATCGCATTGCGCAAAGGGACAATGACCGACATGCGGCCATCAGGCGGCGGGAAAACACGGATTACCTTCCTATGCCCGACACGCGGACTGATCGGCTATCATGGCGAGTTTCTGACGGATACACGGGGAACCGGTATCATGAACCGCCTTTTCCATTCTTATGTTCCGCATAAAGGTGAAATTCCAGGACGCCGCAACGGTGTGTTGATTGCCAATTCAACAGGGAAATCTGTAGCCTTTGCAATCTGGAACCTGGAAGCACGCGGTGTCTTCTTTATTGGAAGTGGTATTGATGTTTACGAAGGCATGATCCTCGGCGAACATAACCGCCCGAACGACTTGGAAGTCAACGCGCTGAAAGCCAAACAGCTGACAAACATTCGTGCCTCAGGCACTGATGAAGCCGTTCGCTTGACAACACCTCGTAAGATGACGTTGGAACAAGCCATTGCCTATATCGATGATGATGAGCTTGTAGAAGTTACACCAAACTACATTCGTTTGCGCAAACGTCACCTCGATCCACATGAGCGGAAAAAAGCGTCTCGCAGCAAGATCGCATCCTGATATTTTTACAGATCGGGCAGAATTCAATAGTTTTCTGCCCGATCCTGTGAAAACATATCTCCATTAAGAATAAGAAAAATAGTGGAGCCTATGATGACGATCCTTGATGTTGAAAGCGAGATTGCCGGCAAAGTCTGGAAGATTGAAGCCCAAAAAGGTGAAAGTCTGGAAGAAGACGACGCCATTCTCATACTGGAAAGCATGAAGATGGAAATTCCGGTGGATGCCCCAGCAGATGGGACAGTTTTGGAAATTCTGGTAGGAGAAGGCGACCCGGTTAAAGAGGGTCAAATTGTTGCCAGACTTGAAGTTTAAAAAAAAGCCCGCTTAATCGCGGGCTTTTTAATGTCTCGTAACGACTTTACCACATCCAAGTGGTTGGATTAGGGTGCGGCTGGTTCTGAGATAAATATTTCATCCCCTTCACACTGCGTACAATGTACCAAATCAAAAAGCCTAAAAGGATCAGGCCGCCAATGAAAAAGGCGATCGTGAGCATTCCAATAACTGAAATCAAGATACCAATCCAAAAGGTCCGAATCTGAAATTGATAATGCGTTTGAACCCAGGCGGGCGCGTCTCCCCGGTTAATATAGGCCATAACAACCCCGATCAAACCGGTTATACCGAATACAATACTGGCTAAATAAAGAATATATACCAAATTAGCAGACTTTGCTGCGCCTTTAGCCTTGGCAGCTTCAACAACCTGCTCTGTAACATCGCCAGACATATAATCTCCTATTATGTGTGTCTCTCGCCCGTAAGTATAAGCTCAAAAAACAACCTATTCCTAGTAAAGAACGAAGCCTTTTTTAGTATTAAATCTACTTTATGCATTCCAAATGTCGCCAAACGACAAAATCTTGTCTAGGATCACCCCTCTTTAACGTCAGATATCAGATTATTATGCTTGCTGTATTTCTCTCCATATTTCTGGACCTGGTTGGGTTTGGAATAATTCTGCCATTGCTTCCTTTTTATGCCGAACATTATGGTGCGACAGCATTTATGGTAACCTGGCTGGCCACAAGTTTTTCCCTTTTCCAGCTTATATTCTCAACAATTTGGGGACGGGTCTCGGATCGGATCGGGCGTAAACCTGTGTTTTTAATGTGCCTGGCTGTTAGTGCCGGTGCTTATTTATGGACAGGATTGGCCGAGAGTTTTGCCGTTCTCATTGTAGCCCGCTGCGTTAGCGGCATCGCTTCAGGCAAAATTTCAGTGGCACAGGCAATCGTGGCTGATGTTACAACGCCAGAGAACCGTGCCAAGGGAATGGGACTAATGGGGGCGGCCTTTGGCCTCGGATTTACACTCGGCCCCGCTATCGGGGCTTTTCTTGTTGGAAACGATCCGCAAAACCCTGATTTTCAAACCCCAATGTTTGTTGCCGCTGGTTTGTCCCTTCTGGGCTTACTCCTTGCCCTGTTTACCGTAAAAGAAAGCCTGACCGCAGAGGATAGAGCCACAGCACGAGAGACAACGAAATTACCCTTGAAAACACAATTGCAGGCGATTTTTGCGTCTCCGTCTATTCCCTGGCTCATTGGCTCCTTCTTTATCGTAAGCTTTGTTTTCAGTCAGGTTGAAACCCTGTTTCCACTTTGGACTGAGCGGAATTACGGATGGCAACCAAAGGATCTTGGATACTGCTTTGCTTATATTGGTGTTATTCTTGTCATTGTCCAAGGGCGGCTGATTGGCCCACTCACACAAAAACTGGGAGAACCGAAGCTGCTCTTAGTCGGCCTTAGTGCTCTTGCTATCGGGCTCTTCAGTACAACCGTCGCCTTTCATTTCAGCATCTTCATTGCCGCCATTACATTTATGAGTGTCGGAATTGCAATCCTGAACCCGACACATTCCGCCCTTATCAGTTTTGTTTCAGCAAAAGGTCAGCAAGGAAGCACACTCGGCATCGCCAATAGCTTTTCTGGACTAGGGCGGATCCTTGGCCCCTTATGGGGCGGGGCATTTTTCGAATTTGTCGATTATGACATGCCGTTGATCATTGGGGGCGTTCTCACTGTCATTTTCCTCATCTTCGTCAGGCGCGTTGTTATTTCGCTTGCCGACAAAGATACTGCCAATGAAGAAAAGGCGCCGCTATAGCAATCAGGCCCTCAGTAGCCGCCGTCAAACGCATCGCTTAACATCATAAAGACTTTACCGATATCCGAGCTCATATAGGTTTCAATCAGAAGCTCTGAATGCTCGGTATCCTCCGTTTCTTTAAGCAAGCGGTCAAAGGCTTCGCAATATTGATCTGCATATCGCCTGAAGTCACCATTTTCCCGATATAGCAGACGTATTTTGTCTGCGTCTTTGGTCTTCAGCAGGCGCTTGGTGAAAATACTTTTCTCACCTCGCCGGTACCGCTTCCAAAGTTCTTCAGGCATTGTATTGTCTAAATTACGCGACAGATCAATGGCAAGGGAATGCAGACTATCAAGTATGAAGGACACAGACTTACGATAAGCTGCGTTGCTATCCGCCTGTTGCTTCTCTCCCAATTTTTCTCTTTGGGCCGCGACATCCATAGAGGCATCCCGCAGACGATCCGCTTCTTTCTGAAACTTCAAACTGGAAATCAGCGCCTCTTCCGCGGCAAGGCTAGCGGCTTCCCGCAGGTTGCCACTCTCGGATTTCAAAATAGTCGATGTTTCATTGATTGAATTGGCAACCTGTTTTGCCGTCACTTCCAGTCTCTGGCGTTGCTGGTCAAATTGCTCCGTCAAAGCACGGGATTCGTTCTCGGCTTGTTTCGAGTATTCCAATAGTTCAATTGCCTTCCCTTTAAAGGCCTGAAAACTACCGTCTCCCATCTCTGCTGCTTGGCGTCCCGCGTCCGCCATGCTGGAGACAACATATTCAAGATCCCCCTGAACCTTGCGTCGGGTTTTTTCAATCTCGTCCTTATGACGGTCCAGCGCTTGATCCGCCCGCTGAATTCCAGCAAGCATCAATTCACTCGCTTTCGCCAGTTCCAGCGTTTTTCGGCGGAAGGATTCGCCGGCAACATCGGCGTGATGTCCAGTGGTTTGCAACAGTTTAGCCCGATCCCCAATACCGGACTGGACGGCTTCAGCACTATCAGCAAGCTGTCTTGCTATTTCAGCAAGAGCCCCGGTTTCCTCGCGAAGAGATTTCTCCATCGTTTCCGTATGGGTCTTTGCCCGCTCTGAAATATCGGCGAGCATCGCCATTTTTTCCGTCGCCAGATCACTCGCATTTCCAAGATTTTCAATATTTCCGGTTGTTCGGTCCACGAGTTCGCTCGTTTGGTGATTGGCATTCGCCGCTGCGCGATCGAGCCCTTCCAGTTGAAGCCTTGCCTGATCACCCATCCCCCGCAATTCAGCTGATGCCCGCTCTGCGGTCTGGGCAAGCTCGGCGGTTTGCGAATGAGCCGCCTCCCCCGATTGACGGGCTTGCAACGTTGCTCTTTCTGCGGTCGCCATAAAATCCTGATGCAATCGCATAGTTTCTTCGATGACAGTTTGAATTTTTAAACGGGAATGATCGGCTGTTGCACCCAGTTCTTTTTGTTTGCGTTCCAGCTCCTCTGACGCGGCTTTGATCGTTTTTGCGCTTCTGTCGGCCCGCATTTCAATATCAGATGTTTCCTGCCTTAACTCTTCCCCTGCATCCTTAATCTGGCTTGCAACCCGCTCAGACGCCGCTTTCAATTCGTCTGCCTGCCGCTGGAAGCCCGTTCCTACCTGAACAACACGATTGGTTGTCTCCAAACTCGCTGTAGAGAGTTGATCAACACTTGCATCAAGGCGCTCTGAAATTTCACGGGATAACACCTGAATTTGATCCGATGCTTGATCAAGGACCATCATTTGCTTGCGCAACTGATCTTGTATTTCTTTCGTTCGGTTCGCGGCAATTTCATTGCTACCAAGCAGACTTTCAGCATGGTCGGCCATGTGTCCTTTCAAGACCTCTGCATTCTGTAGCGATTTTTCACCAGCATCATCCAGAAGCTTCTTCCCTTGCTGCAACACAGCCTCCACATCACCAAGACCCGCCTCGGTTTTCTGATAGGTTTCGGTCAAGCTGTCCAATTCAGACCGCAACCGGGCACCTGCGCTCTGCATCTCCTCTCCCGTTTCTGTGAGGGTCTTGCGGATGAGGCCCGCATTATCAACAAGTCGGTCGGATGAAATCTTTAATGACTGGTCCAGTTCTTTGCTGCCAGCCAGTAAATCTGCCTGTCGCTCCTCCATCGTGTCGATTGCCCGCTCGACATCCTGTGTGCCCGCCGACAACCCGTCCCGCACCGTATTCAGACGCGAGACCGCATCCTCAGTTGAAAGAGAGAGATCAGATGAATTCTGAAGCAGCATGTCACTGGCTTTAGCCAACTCCGACAACGCTGTTCGGGACTGTGCTTCGATGTCTCTGGCATTGCCCACCAATTGCCCGGACTGGCGATTAAGGCGTTCACTTAGCGCACTACTGCTTTCTTCCAACGCCGAGATACTACTCGTAATATCCGCTGATGCATTTTCGGTGCGCGCAAGACTGCGTTCTGCAAGCGACGCCAGATCCTGACTGGTTTTCTCCATTGTCAAAACCATTTTGCTGGTTTTTTCTTCGGAATTGCGGATCGCCTCCTCAAGAGCCGCTACCTGTTCAGCAAGCGATACTTTAAGGCTCCCTCCCTTCTCTTCGGCATCTTTCAAAGCCCGGCTGAATATCTCAGCCTGATCCAGCATCATACCGTCCAGTTGCTCTTTTTGAGCGTCGGTCTGGGCAATGAGGTCTTGCATCAATTTAAGGCGGCGATCCATTTCCCCCTGAAACTGATCGCTATTTGCCAGCAGTTTTCCTGCACTCTCTTCCGCTTGACTATATTGTTGATCCAGTTCTTTTGTTGCCTGAGAAATACGAACCGCCGCATTTTCAGTTTCAGCCTGCACTTCTTTGGATTGCCGGCGCAAACCCAACGTCAAACTCGCAACACGGGCCTCTGCTTCAGGACTGGGATATCCAAGCTCGCGCATCAAAGCGTCAAGGGCATTTCCTTTGAGCTTGTTGTCAATTCCCCGTTTGGCGTAGGCAAGCAGCAACCAAAGGAAAGCAATTGGGGTAAAAACCCCTGCAAAGAAGGCCCCGATTTCGTGGGGTAACAACTCCCACAAATTCGGCCATCCGATATTTTTATGGACATAATAGAAGGCGGCAACCAGCCATAACAGGGTAACAAGGTTAACCGCTGTAACGATCAGCTTGCTTGCCAGACTGGGGCCGGAAACAGCTTTCAACTGTTCATGACCGCCCAGCACAAGGGGCGCTTCATGCTCTTCAACGTTACGAGCGGCTTCTGGATGTTTTAAAATCATACCCTTCTCCTGTCTGACCAGTTCAGAGTCCGGTATAAAGGCTAATCCGTCAAGTCTGTCTGTCGGATAAGCGGCGCACCGAAACGGAACGCCGCTTTACGATACTATTTTATTGCGTTTGCGGCTTTCAGATCCCGTATGCGATCTTCACTCACCCCCCAACTTAACAAGGCCTCATCCGTGTGCTCTCCCGGAGCACAGGCAGGCCCTTGAATTTCGGATTTAGTACGCGAAAATTTGGGCGCAGGGGCAGGTTGGACAACACCATCCACCTCAACAAAAGTTCCTCGTGCAATATTGTGCGGGTGCTGTGGCGCTTCTTCCATAGACAGAACCGGCGCAAAACAGACATCCGTTCCTTCCATAATATCGCACCATTCATCTCGTGTTTTCGTGATGAAGACCGCGGCAAAGCGTTCTCTTAGCGCGGGCCAAGCAGAAACATCCATTTGATTGGGAAGATCTTCACCCTCCAACCCAGTGAGGCGCAACAATTCCGCATAAAATTTGGTTTCGATAGAGCCAATGGAAACATATTTTCCATCTTTAGTCTCATAAACGTCATAAAAGTGGGCGCCTGAATCAAGAATATTAGTGCCCCGTTCGTCACTCCAACGTCCAGCCGCCTTTAGACCAAAAAACGTTGTCATCAAGCTAGCTGCACCGTCCACCATGGAAACGTCAACAACCTGACCTTTCCCGGAATTGGACGCTTCTAGCATTGTGGCAAGCATGCCCATTGCAAGATACAGTGCACCGCCGCCGAAATCGCCGACAAGGTTCAAAGGCGGTGTTGGCATGCTGCCGCGCCGGCCCATCGCATGTAACGCGCCTGACAAGGCAATATAGTTCAAGTCATGACCTGCGGCGGGAGCCATTGGACCATCCTGCCCCCAACCGGTCATCCTGCCGTATGCAATCTTCGGGTTACGAGCAAAAACAACATCCGGCCCCAATCCCAACCGTTCCATTACGCCTGGGCGAAATCCTTCGATCAACCCGTCCGCCTGTTCTATCAGGGAAAGGATTAATTCTTGTCCCTCCTTGGATTTGCTATCAACGGCGACCGACCGCCGGCCTCTCATGAGCAGGTTAAATTTCGGATCCGTATGAACACCCAGTCCTGTTTCCTGCATCCGATCAATTCGAACGATATCCGCGCCCATATCTGCCAGTAACAATGCGCACATTGGTCCTGGTCCGATACCTCCCATTTCGACGATTTTATATCCTGCTAAAGGTCCCATTATTATTCCTTTCTTTTTTTAAGGCCTGTATTTGTTAGGGGCCTATTCTAACGTTTCTCGCACGGAACTGTCACCTGCCAAAAAACAAATCTTCCCGTACAGAGTTTGAGGAGGAAAAACACAGACGAAAAATTTGCTATCCGTGGTCCGGAACGGCTATATCTAAAATTATGAACAAATCAAACTGGGGTATTTGAGTTATGGGAAAAATTATTACAGGGGCCGTTGCTGGCCTTGTTGTACTGTTAGCAGTTCTTGTTGCTGTCTTTTATTTCAACTTGGACAAAGTTATCATAACCGCTGTTGAAGAAGTTGGGCCAGACGTCACCCAGACAGACGTAACTCTGAACGAAGTCGATCTGGATCTAACATCTGGAAAAGGGGCGCTGCGCGGATTGTCTGTGGGCAACCCAAAAGGTTTTGAAGAACCAAACGCCTTTATGTTGAACGAAATTTCAGTGGCGGTTAATCTTTCCGACAGCAATGACAAAGTCATTCATATTGAGGAAATTCTGGTAACTGGACCTCAGATTACCTACGAATTGAGCGAAACGGGGAATAATCTGGATGTTCTTCAGAAGAATATCGATGATTACATCAAGGCAAATAGCGGCACAAAAGACACGAGCGCCGAGTCTGAATCAGAAGAAGATGGACCAAAACTTATTATTGATAAGTTAGTCATAAAAGATGGTCTGGTGACTGTGAAGGCCCCCATCACGATGAACCAGAAAATTGAAGGCAAACTGCCAACTATCCAGCTTACGGACATCGGAAAAGACAGTGGCGGCGCGTCACCGGCTGAAGTTGCAGCACAAGTCGCCGACAAAATTACAGATAGTGCATTGTCTGTCGTTTCTGATCTAGGCATTGGCAAAACACTGGATGGCCTGAAAAACAGCCTATCCGGAGCCGCTGATGCGGTTAGCGGTGGTGCCGGAAAAGCCGCTGAAGGCGCTGGCAAAGCGGTCGAAGGTGCAACGGGCGCTGTAAAAAGCCTCTTCAAGTAAAGGCGGTGCAAAGCATGGATAATGTCGAACAGAACATCGAAGATCTGAACAAGTATATTGATATGCTGATTGAATTTGGCGTCACATACGGGTTTCAAATTCTAGGTGCCCTTGCCTTTTTTGCCTTTGGATTTCTGGTAATCAATTGGATTGGCAACCGACTGCAAAAACTCGCAATTGCCAAGAATATTGATGAGACATTATCTGGCTTTATGGCCAGCAGCCTGAAATTGGTGATGATGGTAATGCTGATCATCATCACCCTTGGAAATTTTGGTATCAGCATCGCTCCGCTTATTGCCCTTGCAGGTGCCGTGACGTTAGGCGCAACCATGGCTTTGCAAGGCCCCATATCCAACTTTGGGTCGGGCGTCGCCATTATATTGACACGCCCCTATGTTGTTGGAAATGTTGTGACCGTCCGCGGTGTAAGTGGCATTGTTGACAAGGTTACCCTTGGAACCACCTTTTTGCTAGGTGAAGACGGCGAGAAAATTGCCATTCCCAACAAGGAAATTGTCGGTCAGATCCTCGTAAATTCCAACGAAAACAGGATCCTTGAGCTACAATTTTCCGTGTCGTCCAAAACAGATACAGAGAGGCTCGCAGAAAAAATATCTGCACTACTAAAAACCTTTCCGGAAATTCGTGAAGACCCAACGCCACAAGTTGGCATCCACGATTTTGCCTTGGGCGGTGTGGTTATGGGTGTGCGCGCCTGGATACCCGGAAATTGTTACTTTAAAATTCGCTATTCAGTGAATGATGCCATTCTGGCGCTTCTCAAATCTGAAAAAATCAAATTGCTCGCACCCGTTTTTAATACCGGCGAAGAATAACATTTAATACCGGCGAAGAATAACAGGACGCCTATTGCGCAGACGAAATGCGGGGGTCTAACAGGCCCCCGTTTTCCCTAAACATGATGGACATTAAATCCCTCTTCAACACTGGGTTCTTCGAAATAGCTGGTCACCATCATAAATTCTTCGGGGGAAGTTCTTTTCGACCCTTCCGGCTTTTCCCGGTTTCTCTTTTTCAATTGCACAAGACATTCTGCATTTGATCGTTCGAGATAATGCAGACAATGCTCGGCATTGGCTTCCTTGCAAACGTTCTTGAACCAGGCCCGCTGCCCTCTGGTATTTCCAGGAAAATCCAAAACAACGGAGACACCATCCCGCAAAAGGCTCTGCACATGGTCTTGCAAAACGCGTTTCAACCGTGAAGAACAAGTCAGATATTCCTGAAAGGTATTGATTTCTTCCGGGAAGAGGCGGGACAGCCAAAGATCTTCACTGATTAGAACAGCCTTCTCTTTTTCAGCAAGCTCACGGGCATATGTGGTTTTTCCTGCGGCCATTTTTCCACAGAAAAAATGTAATGAAGGGGGCGTATCATTCGGTCTCATTGTCTTCCTCATTTATTCGTGCCGTCCGAGGAAGAAACAAAAAATCCGCCTCGTAGGGCGGATGGTGATTTCATACAGAAGCGTCCGCCAGACTCTAAGGAGCAATGACCTTTACAATCACAATAATGATGGCGGCAAAATTCTGTTTCATGCAAAAACCTTAACGTCCAATTTTTTTGATGTAAAGAGGCTTTGTTTCAGTTGGTATATTTTTTATTTCGGCGCCGGGCCCTATTTCCCAGAAACCCAACCATTAAAAGCCCTGCCCCATAAAGTGGTAAAGCGGCCGGTAAAGGAACAGAAGAAATGTTTCCATTTGGAATTAAGAGAACATTGTCGACATCAAAGAAAGTGCACGGTGCGGCAAAGGCGCAAACAGTATCGTCAACGGCTGCAGGAAATAAAATACTGATGCTAAGCCGATCAATATCCAGAAAGAAAAGATCCAGAACTTCAGTATGCGGACTTGTTCCAGAGTAAAATTCCCGGCGCGCAACCTCAACCCCAGAACGTTCAGCTGTCACCACAACGTTATTAAAGGGGATCGGTGAATTACAGCCCGGACCCAAGCAGAAAAAATTGCTGCTTCCGAATATATCAAACTGAACGGCGTCGAATCTCGCTCCGGTAGTGAACGAGAGGCCTGTTGCAAAAGAGGTTCCCGAGTCAGTGATATGCACACGGCCTGGCGTTCCATGATACGCAAGATCACCGCCGATACTTTGTACCGTCACCCCTTTTTCAACATAACTTGTGTGGCTGGGGCCAATATCGGTAACGCCCGAAAAATCCAGCACCGCTGCCTGTACAGTCGAACTGAACAGCAGCAACCCCGAAATCAATGCAAGCACTTTCATGGACCCCTCCAAGTTTATTAACAAAACCTTAACGTTGTTTTATAAAATTGTAAATCACATATGGCGGGCTTGCAGCCTATAAAACGGCTCAGCATTGGATTAGGGCGAAACAACTGGCGGTCTGAATAATTTCATTCACCGATCTGATCAGTGAAAAAGATGTACAAAATATTGAAAACTCTTGATTTTGTTTTCTCATCCAATATCTCTATAGACTAGAGGTATGGAGAGAAACATGCATTTTTCAATTGGTGAACTTTCACAAAAAACCGGCGTAAAAGTACCAACAATTCGATATTACGAGAAAATAGAATTGTTAAGTGCGCCGATCCGTTCTGAGGGAAATCAAAGACGGTATTCCCAACAACAATTGGAATGTCTCTCCTTTATTAAACATGGGCGGGACCTCGGCTTACCCCTCGAAGCGATCCGTGAGCTTATTGAATTGAATTCCCATCCGGAGCGTCCTTGCGCCCATGCGGACGAAATCGCCACGTCCCACCTTTCTGATATTCGCGCGCGGATTACGCAACTCAAAAGATTGGAAGCCGAACTCGACCGGATTGTTGCCGGATGCAAGGCAAATCAAGTGGGCGATTGCTATGTCATTCGTTCGCTGGCAAATCATGAACTTTGCCAAACAGAACATTGATAGGCCCTTCTGAATTCCCCTATTCCAATCCGGGGATATCATTTTGCGTTAAGCTTCTTTGTCGCGACGACCTTTAAACAGTTTAGTCATCGGGGCGGCGCTGAACCCATGCAGAAATGTACTGATCACGACAACAAGAACAATAATTGCAATTGCACGTTCAAATCCCTCTGTGCCCAATTCCCCCACGACGATCAACAGGTATAGGATTGAGGCAATCCCCCGCGGACCGAACCATCCAACGAACAGCACCGAAAAACCCGTCCATCCACTACCGATCATCGAGAGGGCAACGGGCATCATGCGAACGATAGTAAGGCTCAGTAAGCTATAAGCAACCATGGTTAGATCAAGGTAGGGCACAGCAATGGGGACACCGACAAGCCCCAGAATGAAGAAGATATATAGCGACAACATCTGGCCTTCAGCGCCGCCAAAGGCTTGAATTCTCTTCCGTACTGCCAAGGACTTCACCCCAAGAAACAAGCCTGCAAAAAAGGCGGCAATAAATCCGTTTCCGTCGAAAAATTCCGCAAAAGCGTAGGCAAGCAGAGCAATCGAAATGGACGCCAGTCGCTGAAAGGTACTTTCCATCAAGCCGAAATTAACAGCCAGATCGACCAATCGCCCCCCACCATAACCGACTAACGCACCAATAAGAGGCCCAAGCACTAACTGCTTTATCATAAAGGGCAGCCACGTCTCCCCGCCGTTAAAGGCCTCTGCCCCGCCCGAGAGAACGGCCAGGCACACGAGCACCAATGGTAAAACGATACCGTCATTTAATCCGCTTTCGATGGAAATGGATTCTCTTATTCTTTGAGGGACTTTATCGCTGCTAATAACTGCTTGGCCTAATGCCGCATCTGTCGGTGATAAAATTAAGGCGATCAATACAACAAGCCACGGATCAAGATCTGGAAACAAGAGAAACGCAATAATAGCCCCGGTCACAATCGTGAGCGGCAATCCAATCCCCAGCAACCGTGCTGGGACACCGATCAATGTTTCAACCAGATCTCTATGATGAATTTTCGAGGCATCGACAAACAAGATGAGTACAAGGGTCAGTTCTGCGATGATCTTGCTGGTGGGTGTGTTTAACTGAAGGTCAATAACAGCCAGACCAACCGGCCCCATCAACACGCCTGCGGCCAAGAAAAACATGGGCCCAGAGAAAACTGATTTTTCGATCAGTCGCGACACAAGCCCAAAGATGAAAAGTAAAAATGCACCAACAAAAAAAACTGGGAAATCGTCCATACCAGCGCCTGCAGTTGACCTCAGAAGAATGCAGTATACTTCACACGAACCAGCATATTCAGCAAACTAAATTCGAGACTGAGAGGGACAATGGTGTGGGAAAATGGTGGGTGTAACAAGATTCGAACTTGTGACCTCTGCCATGTCAAGGCAACGCTCTAACCAACTGAGCTATACACCCCCGAAAAGTCTGTCACTTTCGCGACCGGAGTTCGGGTCTTATAATGCTCCAAACTACGCATTGCAAGCGCAAACTGGCAAATTTTTAAGAACGATCGTTTTGGGGATATGTCTCGGCCTAGGAAGCCTCTTTTGCTTCGATGGCCCGATCCACAGCATCCACAAGGGAATTCAGGTGAAACGGCTTGGAAAGCATCTGGCTAATCCCTTCAACTGTATCCATATCTTCGATGGCAACCGCAGAAAATCCGGTGATAAAGATTACCGGCAATCCTTCGACAATTTCTTTTGCCCGGACCGCCAGCTCAATACCGCCGATGCGGGGCATGACAATATCGGAAATCAGGATATCAAAAGGCCCTGCATTCAGGGCCGGGATTGCATCTTCACCATCGGCAAATGCCAGTACTTCATGACCCGCCAGCTCCAGACTGCGCGCAAGGAAATATCGCATCGAATTATCGTCTTCAGCTAGGAGTATTCGGGCCATAAGAACTATCTACTATTAGAATTTTATCTGTTATGCTTGTCACAAAGAATATACCAAAGGATTAATCTTGGCAAAAAAGTGTGAACTTTTCGAAGCATAGATCACACAATTGAAGGGAACGGAACGGATCAATGCCTGACGGCCAGCCAGAAACATCAACTTTTCATGTTTCAACGCCAGAGAGCTGGACCAGCCCTGTTATTTTTTCTTCCCCTCATAGTGGTCGCCAATACCCCGATTCATTTGTTGATCAATCCCCTCTTTCCTTCAGCGATTTACGCAAATCAGAAGATTTCCTGATCGATGCGCTTTTCAAAGCCGCGCCAGCGAAGGGCAGTCCGCTTATTACAGCAACCTTCCCGCGCGCTTATTGTGATGTAAACCGAAAAGCCTATGAGCTGGACCCTGATATGTTTCTGGAGCCCCTGCCAAGCTATGTGACAACATTTAGCCCACGCATTTCAGCTGGGATTGGAACGATCCCAAAAATCGTGTCTGACGGCCTTTTTATTCACCCTGGGCCGATCTCGTTCAGCGAGGCCCAAAACCGCATTAACACCTGCTATAAGCCCTACCATGGTGCCTTGAACAGCTTAATGGATCAAACCCTTCAAAAATTTGGGACGGCGTTTTTGATCGACTGTCATTCGATGCCTTCCCACCCTCCAATCCGGTTACCGGATTTCGTTCTGGGGGATCGTTATGGCCAATCCTGTCCAGCCTGGCTCCGCGCTCTGGTCAAACAAAAGCTGAACTCTCTGGGGTACACCGTCGCCTTTAACGCTCCTTACGCAGGTGGGTTTATAACGCAGAAATATGCTCAGCCTGACAGGCAAATATTCAGCCTGCAAATTGAGATCAGCCGCGCTCTTTACATGGAACAGGACGCGATTGAACCAAACGAGCATTTCCCGGTTTTGCAGGCGCAAATTACAGACCTGATCGGTGACATTATCCACGGCTGCCTTGCTGAAGGCCCCGTATCCAACAGTCTTCACCCAAATATTCAAGCGGCAGAATAAATCGGCACGCTTCTTGCTGCTAGGTAAGCAGGAGAAGCATAATGTTTAAAAAATTTTTCATCTTGGTGTTAACAACACTTATTTTCCAGACAGCCCCTGTTCAGGCTGCGCAGTTTCCTGCAAACGGCGCAGAATTCCTCAACACCTGTCGTTCTGCAACAGAACGTACGGAAAAATCCTTAAGGCTGCCAAAGCGGCTTTTAAATGCCATTTCACTTGCTGAGACTGGTCGCTGGCACAAAGAAAAGCGGGAAATAATTGCCTGGCCCTGGACTGTTTATTCCGAAGGAAGAGGGCGATATTTGCCGAGCAAAGCCGCCGCTATTGCCGAAGTTAGAAAACTTAAAAAGAAGGGCGTAAAAAATATTGATGTGGGATGTATGCAAGTGAACCTGCATTGGCACCCTAACGCCTTTACCTCACTTGAAGAGGCTTTTGATCCAACGGTGAATGCGTCCTATGCCGGCGCTCTTTTGAAAAAACTGCAAAGGAAAAACCGGTCCTGGAACATTGCAGTCGCTCATTATCACTCGCAGACAAAAAAATTCAATATTCCGTACAAAAAGAAAGTCCTTAAACTCTGGCAGGAAGAAAGGCGGCGCGATACAGCCCTTCGCATGGAAAAAGCCAGAGAGCAATATCGCAAACGTCGCGCCCTGATCGACAAAAGAAGAGAGGCATTACTGAAAAAGAAACAGGAGGCTCTTCAACTTGCGTCAAACAGTTAGACCCTGAATTTGGAATGCAAAAAAATCGTATCAACGAAATGGAGGCAGCAAAACGCCTGGTTAATCTGGCGATAAAGCTGCATTTTTCTCACACCGACCCGGTTGGGATACATGCCTTAACGCTTAGTGGATATCGCCTTCTCCATCGATTAAGCAACCGTGCTCACCAACCAGATATTGTACCAGAATATTTGAACTATCTGGCGCCGGACGATCGACAATTCTTTTTCTCCTCAGTCATGTCACTTGACCCGGTTACAAACCACGGTTTGTTGTCAACCATTGACCGCAGTTATAATTATGCAGATGAGATTACCGATCTCATCTTGTTTATTTGTTGTGCGCTCTATCGGCATCTGGACAATAATCATACCCATGAAATGAAGATCTACATTATATGGTATAAGGCAATTAACCGGTTAAAAGAAGAAAATGATCCAATTTATAACACTAAGACAAAAGACGGGTTTGACTACCTGAAAAGCCTTCCCCGAGAAAAACAACTGACCCTTGGCTATGATGCCCTTAAAAATCTGAGAGGGCCGGCCTCTCCTAAACAGAGAACGGGCGCCTTCTAAAAGACCCGACGGATTTATTCAGTAAGTTCCCACCGCCGAAGCAGCTCTTTTCTTTCAAGCCCCCAGCGATACCCGTGCAACTTTCCATCTGACCCGATTACCCGATGACACGGCACAACCAAAGACACTGGATTCGTCGCACATGCACGACCAACAGCACGCGCAGATTTATGATGTCCCATATCGTCGGCAATTTGTTTATATGTTTTGCTTTCACCTGGCGCTATTTTTAATAATTCCTGCCATACGCGGCGCTGAAATGCAGTCCCAAACATATCAAGTGGGATTTCGGGAACAGCTGCGGTTTTTCTTTCCAAAAATGCGCTGATCTTTGCTGTCCATTCAGCGAGATCGCCAATCTCGGGCGCAATTTCCGCCTCAGGAAATTCTGCTTTCAATTCGTCCAACAGAGAAGATTCAGAATCTCCAAAATAAACGGCGCAGACCCCTTTTCGGGTTCCCCCGATCAGCATTTTTCCAAGAAAGCAGTCAACGATAGCATAGGCGATCTCAGCCCCTTTTCCGCCCTTGGCGTAGGAAGCGGGTGTCATCCCAAGACGTTCATGCACTTTTTCATAGAGCCTGCTTGAAGATCCAAAACCGGCCCCGTAAGCCGCGGCTGAGACATTCTCGCCCCGCTTCAGATTTTCCCTCAGCTTACCATTACGCAACATATCATAATATTCAAACGGGCTTACCCCCATAACCTGCTTAAAACTACGGGCTAGATAGTCTTCGTTATAACCCGTTTTGGCAGATAGATGACCCAGTGAGACTTTGTCGTCCGGGTTCTCTTCAAGTTCCTGTCGGATGATGGTCGATACCTGACGTATCATTGAAAAAAGGGGGTCTTTCGAATTCACGAAATCCGGGCGGCACCGTTTACATGCCCTGAACCCGTTCATTTCAGCGTCATCAGGCAGGTCGAAAAACAGCATATTCTCAGGCTTTGCGTGCCGAGACGGGCAGGACGGGCGGCAATAGATACCCGTTGTTTTTACAGCATATACAAAAACGCCATCATACCTCTTGTCCCGATTAGAAACCGCCACTCTTTTTTCCAACACGTCCATTCTTCACTCCGTGCTCAGCTGAACCAAGCACCTAGGATAAACTTCTTCTGCCCGGGAACTATCCGTTTCCCGTTTTCAAAACGCGTCTTAAGTAGATGTTTTCTCAACTCCGTGATCATTATCGTCCGTGTCTTTATCTTCTTTGGTAGAAGGCACACGGCGAATAATAATGTCACCATTATCCAAAACTTCTGGTGTTTCATATTGTGGAATGGAATCAATGAACACACTCAACGCATCCAGTAATTTGCTTAACCCTTCAACGGCCAGTTCATCCGCACCTTTTTCGTCGGCATAGGAGGAAACTGCTGGTGTCATTGCCAGCATGACCCCCAAACCAATTATCGAAAGCTTTTTTTTCATTCCAATCTCCTGTCAGGAAATGACATTATACAGAGCTATTATGTCATATCACATTTTGTCATTTTCGTGATTTTTAGTATAGGCGGGAAACTCTCTAATGCATTTTGACCTGATTGTTGTCGTTGATTGGTCGGCTGCCGCCTCAAAAGGGCCTAAAAAACCAACTGCGGACCGATGCTGGATTGCCTGGCAAAATCAGTCAATCTCTTCTGAAGCTGAATATTTCCCCACCCGCTCGGCCTGCATGAAACGCCTGCACGCGCTTGTTTCCGCTTGCCCGGGCTCTGCTTTACTGGCTTTTGATTTTCCCTTTGGATACCCATACGGCTCTGGATTGAAAGGCGGGCGCGAAGCGGCAAAACTTATTCAACAGCATCTTATTTCGAATGAAGATGACACCAACAATCGATTTTCGGCCGCCAACGTTTTAAACAAACAAATATCAGCGTCTCCCGGACCTTTTTGGGGTCACCCCGTATCCATGGAATTCGAACAACTAACCCGCAAAAAACCTGCCTTTCAGCATCCCTTTGCAGAATGGCGGGTTTGCGAAAAATATTTAAAGGATCGTGGCCACCCGATCATGAATGTTTGGCAGCTTTACGGACAGGGCTCTGTTGGTAGTCAGACGCTCACCGGTTTGCACGAACTTATCCGGTTTACTGAGCATAAGAACATCGCAAAACGGGCGAGATTTTGGCCGTTCGAAACTCATTGGGATCTAAAACTGGATGGTATAATTCTCGCCGAGACATGGCCAAGCCTCAGTAATCACACCGCAATTGATCATCCGATCAAAGACGCGCGTCAGGTTCTTGCCTGCCGGAACTGGATTACAAAAACACTGAAGGAAAAGACGCTAAGTGCCGTATTGGGGGCCCCTGACCTCTCTCAAACTGAACTTCTGAGATGCGAAAAAGAAGAAGGCTGGATTTTGGGTGTGGGATCTGAAGGATTATAACCGTTTGCGCAGTTCGTCTGCCGTGAGCGTAAAATCATGGTCAATCCAAATCTGGATCAACAAGGTGATCGCTTTGCCAATCTCCGGTCCGGGCTTCATCCCCCAAGCCACAAGATCTCGCCCCTTAACCGGAAATTCTGGAACCGACCAGGTTTCGGCTAACCTTAGATACTCTTGAAAAGAACGGTCACTGCTGTTTTTCAACATGCCGATCATCGCGCAGTCTTTGAAAACCACAGGCCCAAGTCGGTAAAGCGCCGTTTTTTGGGCATGGGGATCAAGATCTGCCGCAAGTTCAGTTTCACACGCGCTTTGAATTCGTTGTTGCGTCTTGTTGCTCAACCTCAAGGCGGCTTGCACCAAACGAAAATTATTGATCTCACCGCCGATCAATGCCAACAATCTGGCCACCGGATCCTTTTCTCGCTCAACCGCCGTTAAGGCTTCCACATATTCCGGGAAAAGATCAACGCCAAACAGGGACCTGAAAACGCCATATTCCTTCATCAGCTTAAGAGATGGAACCGGTTTATCAAGCCCCAGCAACAACATTAATTCCTTTGTCACCCGCTCCCTCGATAACCGAGAGAGAGAGGTCGCGTTTTTTTGAATCTGTGCCAGCTGATTTTTATCGGGATTGCCATTACCAAATCGCGCAAAAAACCGGAAATATCGTAATATTCTTAGATAGTCTTCCTGTATACGAGCCTCTGCATCCCCGATAAAGCGTACCCTGCCTTTCGCTAAATCCTCTTGCCCGCCAAAGTAATCATGCAGGACCCCTGCCTGATCCAAGGAAAGCGCGTTAAACGTAAAATCCCGCCGCGCGGCATCAACCTTCCAGTCATCGGTAAAAGCAACGGATGCATGACGGCCATATGTTTCTGCATCAATGCGCAATGTCGTGACTTCGAAAACCCTGTGATTTTTTATAGCGGTGATTGTCCCGTGATCAATGCCCGTTGGCACCACCTTAAACCCCGCCTTTTCAAGCCTTTTTGAAGCATCTTCCGGGATCAGGTTCGTGCTAACATCCAAATCATCACTTAAAGTACCAACCAATGCATCACGTACGCAGCCACCAACAAAACGACATTGGCCACCCGCTTGTTCAAGGGCGGCAAACAAACTTTGTGTCTCTTTATAGTGAAGCCAGGCGGGCGGCTCTTTCGTTAAATCGACAAGCGCTTGCGGCACAATGACGCCTTTATTTTTTTTCTGCAGGGATAAATTGTGGTTCGATAATCTTTCCATCTTCAAAACGGGCCGGCGTATAAACGCCTTCTTTGGTATCTTCCCTCAAAACAGCGAGAGTAATGAGACTTGCCCCCATAAGGATCAAGCCAATGATTGTTGCTATCGCAACAGATTTCCCCTGCCAGGTCTTTTCTCCGCCAGCGCGTTTATTGAAATAGAGATAAACACCATAGACGATGAACGGTAAAAGCAGCGGAATAAGATGGAATAAAATACCTCTGAGCATTAGTCTGAAATCCGATCTGATAAATCTTTGATCATCCCGGCGGTTGCCCCCCAGATGTAATAATCGTTATAGGGCATCGCGTACCAAAATCTTTCAATGCCATTGTGAAAACCACTATGTTTCTGATGGTTCTCCGCATCGATAAGGAAATCCAGCGGCACTTCGAAGATCTCGGACACTTCATTTACTTCTGCCACGAAGTCCCCTTCTGGTTCAACCAGCCCAACAACAGGCGTAACAGAATAATGTGTTACCGTTAGGTATGTATTCAATGTGCCCAGAACATCAACCCTGGAAGGCACTAAACCAATTTCCTCATGACTTTCACGAAGCGCCGTATCGACAACACTTTGGTCAGTTTCTTCCGCTCGTCCACCCGGAAAACTGATCTGCCCTGCATGTTTGTTCAAATGTCCCGCCCGCCGGGTCAGAATTACATGGGGTTTTGATTGACGGTGAACGATGGGAACAAGCACGGCAGCAGGTTTATAGACTATATTATTTTGGGGAAAGCTGGCCGGATTTAGGTCGTGATCCCCCCGAAAATTACCAAACTCATCCAATACGGTTCTGTTACTTTCCGGAATGGGGTCCAGAACCGGCGCCAGGGTTTCTTTCAATATATCCACTGTCTTATTCAAAAATGTCATCTACCGACCCAAAATCAAAAAAAGAACCGCTGCTCCATACGCCAAACCTTTTTTCCCCGTCAATTTCCTGCTCCTCGCATAGTTCCACAAGGTCATAAAAAACGGGGCGTGCAATCAGTGCTTCCAGATTGCTTCTGACACGCACATAAGGCGAAGGTTCATTATTTTCCGCATTGATTGCCAATCTCAATGGATGGCTTTCGTCAACGATCACGAAATCGTCAACATGTGTTCTGAAGCTCAAAACCTGATCTTCACCGGACCCTTCGCGAAACATTTCTACCGCGACGAAGGGGGCATCTTCTACCGTAATTCCAATTTTTTCAACTGGCGTAACCAAATAATATTTGCCGTCGTCATCCAGCCGAATAACGCCCGAAAACAGCTTCACCAAAGGCTTTCGCCCGATTGGCGAGCCCAGATAATACCAAGTCCCATCCCGCGCAATCTTCATATCAAGATCGCCGCAAAAGTCCGGGTTCCACAAGTGAACAGGCGGATGCTTCTTGTCCTTGATCTGACTGATTATTGCGTTAAGTCCATTTTGTGATGCTGTCGTTGTCATATTAAGACCTTATCGTCGCGCATATTATTGTTATATTTAATTCTATCGAGCTTTCATACCAAGATGTAAAACTGATATTTAGCATACTTGTACTTATAAGGACCTCGCTTCGCCATGGATGACATACATAACACAGAAGACAAAATTCTCGAACAGGTAGATATGTTGTCGTCCCGACTGCAGGATATAAAAACGGCGATATCCGGGCAAATATTTGGTCAAGAAGAAGTGATCGAACTGACACTAACTACATTACTTGCTGGGGGACATGCTTTGCTGATCGGCGTTCCTGGCCTTGCCAAAACAAAGCTAGTTGAAACCCTCGGCGGCGTCCTCGGCCTGCATAATAAACGTATTCAGTTCACCCCAGACCTGATGCCCGCTGATATTCTCGGATCAGAAATCCTGGAAACAGCCGCGGATGGGCAACGACACTTTCGTTTTATCAAGGGTCCCATCTTCACCCAGCTTCTCATGTCTGACGAAATCAACCGCGCCAGTCCCCGAACCCAGTCAGCTTTGTTGCAAGCCATGCAGGAAAAAAGGGTCACCATTGCCGGAGAGGAGCATATTCTACCAGAACCTTTTCACGTTCTGGCAACCCAAAACCCCATCGAGCAGGAAGGCACCTATCCGCTACCGGAAGCTCAACTGGACCGTTTCATGATGCAGATTGATGTAGGATACCCGGATGAACAAACCGAGAAACAGATCCTTATTGAAACGACCGGAACAAACACCCCCCATATTCCCGCAGTCCTCTCCGCTAGCGAACTTTTAAAAGCCCAGCAATTGGTCAGATCTGTTCCTGTAAGTGATCAGGTTATCGAGGCGATTTTAAAGCTGGTTCGGCAGGCTCGCCCGGAACAATCTGAAAACGCGCTTGTCAAACAGTATGTCACCTGGGGGCCGGGCCCTCGTGCCAGCCAAGCCCTGATCCTTGCTGCACGTGCCAGAGCTTTGCTGGAAAACCGATTGAGCCCTTCTATTGATGATGTAATCGACCTCGCTATCCCGATCTTGAAGCATAGAATAGCGCTTTCCTATTCCGCCCGAGCAGAAAACATAACGGAAGAAAATATCATTCAATCTCTCACACAGACCATGCAATAAAATGACCGACCTGGGCCTGCGCAAAAACTCACATCGCCTGGAAAGGGTGGACGCTGAAATGCTTTCCTCCAGCCTGCCTGCGTTGATGTTACAGGCTGAAAAACTGGTAAACGGGTTTGATCCCGGAACACATGGTCGCCGCAAATCCGGCGTTGGCGAGGATTTCTGGCAGTTCAAATCATACGAACAGTCCGATCCATCCTCGAGCATCGATTGGCGACAGTCTGCCAAGCGTGATCAACTTTTCATTCGCCAGAATGAATTGGAAACGCCTGAAAGTGTGTGGTTCTGGTGCGATAACAGTCCCGGCATGGCGTTCAGTTCCAAAAACGCCATCCCGTCAAAGCTTTTCCAAAGTCGGGTTCTTACGCTTGCGACGGCTTTACTTCTCATGAAAGGCAGCGAAAATTTCGCATATATTGGCGGTCTGCAAAAAGCATCGCAGGGCCCCGTATCGTTTGAGCGCTTCACCGAAAATCTCCTTCGGTTGGACAGCAAGGACCTTGCAACATTGACAACTGGGCTTCGTTTACCCAAAAAAGCACGCGTCGTTTTGGTGAGCGATTTTCTATATCCGCAGGAACAGTTACAAAAATTCTTCAACATTCTTCAACAAACTGAAAATCGTGGTCTGTTAGTGCAGATCAATGATCCCGCTGAGATCGGCTTCCCATTTAAAGGCCGAATTCTTTTCAAGGGAATGAACGGTCCGCTTTCTGCCTTGTTTGGAAGATCTGAAAATATTCGCGACGAATATCTGGAAAAATTTCAGGCCCATCAAAATTTTCTCAAACAGGCTGCGCGCAAACTGCAATGGGATTATCTTGGCCATAATACAGAAAACCCAATGAGCGAGCCTCTTTCTTCCATCTTCTTTTCTTTGCAAAGGAAGACGAAATGACAGCCTTCTTGACTAGTCTGACATTCGCAACGCCTTGGATCCTCAGTGCCTTATTGATTTTACCTGCGATCTGGTGGCTGTTACGCCTTATGCCGCCTGCGCCGAAAAAGGTCCGTTTTCCCGCCATACAGTTTCTGTTACAGATCGCCGGAAAAGAAGAAAGCCGCGCCAAAATGCCTTTGTGGCTTCTGTTGCTGCGCCTGATGATCGCCGCGCTCGTCATTGTTGCGCTGGCAGGACCAAGCTTAAATAGAACCGAACTGACAGGAACAGACCGACCCATCGTGCTTTTTATCGACAACGATTGGCTAAGCGCCGGCAACTGGGACATCAAAGAAGCAACGCTAAACCGAATGGCGAAAGAATTTTATGCTCAGGACCGACTGGTCTATATCGTAACTACCGCGCATCCTCAGAATAATTCAGATTACTCTCTAAAAGCTGTCTCACCAGACAGTCTTTCAGCCATCAGCCGGCAGGTTCATCCTTTGTCTCAAGGGGTCGATCACCGCGTCTTTGAACAGTACTATCCAGCCCTTTCCCGCTTACAATCGCCAGAGATTTTCTGGTTTACAAATGGATATACGACGACAGGCTCTGAAACTGCGCTGATCGATGCGTTGGAGAAAATAGCCGATCTGGGCAGTTTGACTATCTATCGGGACAAGGAATTAATTGGACCGCCGATTATCCGCTCTGTGTCAAATTCAGGCGGCGGGATCACCGTTGAGATTACCCGCCCAGCAAACTCGCCCGCAAGGCCGTCTATGCTGCTGGCCCGATCAGAAAGTGGGAAAATTCTGGAGAAAATGCCCGTTGTCTTTGACGGCATAACGTCCCAATCCACCTCGGTGACATTTAAGCTCCCCAACGAAATCCGCAATGACCTGTCTAGGTTTGAGATCCAAAACAGTAAAAGCGCCGGATCTGTCTTTTTATTGGATGACCGTTGGAAACGACGCACGATCGGCCTTGTCACAAATAGCGCCGAAGAAGACACACCGTCCTTGCTTGAAGAAAACTATTATCTAGAAAATGCGTTGCTGCCTTTTTATGACATAAAGAAAAACACACTTTCCCAATTGATAGAGGAAGACCCAGCTTTAATTGCCATGAGGGATACAGCGGCCTTACCGGCAAAACAGTCTTCAATGCTTGAAAAATGGATCTCTGACGGGGGCATATTAATCCGATTTGCTGGACCGAAACTGGCGAACGCACGATCGGGCCTTCTTCCGGTTCCCTTGCGTGCCGGTAATCGTAATCTGGATGGCGCTATGTCTTGGGGCAAACCTGCAAAGCTGGGGAAAATGCCAGAAAACAGTCCCTTTTCCCACCTTACGGTCGATCCCGACATCACTGTTTCCAAACAGGTTCTTGCCAACCCTTCTCCGGAACTCAGTCAAAAAACGTGGGCGCAACTGGCCGACGGAACGCCGCTTGTAACGGCCGATGATCGCGGTCGCGGAAAGATCATCCTGTTTCATACGACGGCAAAAATGGCTTGGTCCGATCTGGCTATCTCCGGCTTATTTGTTGAAATGTTGCGGGAAATAAGTTTTCTGGGCTCTTTCTCACCCTCACAGTCAGCATCCGATGGGTTACTTGCCCCTCTTGCCTTGCTGGACGGCTTTGGACGACCGATTGATCTGGCGTCCCAACAATCCTTATCGCTTTCCTATCTGGACCCGCAGGCAACGGACAGAGGCTTATATGCTTCTGGATATTACGGATCACCTCAAAATCGTATCGCAAACAATGTCGGCCCGAATATCGACCGATATGAGCCGATTAACTTGACCAAGGTTACAGCGACAACACGGTTTTACGAAGAGGGAAAAAGCCTATCCTTAATGGCGCCCTTGTTATCTGCAGCTCTGGGTCTGATCCTGATCGACAGCCTGATCATGATATTTTTGCTGAACGGATCCCGTTTGCTAATTCGATCAGCATCGACCAAAGCCGTCATCATAACTTTCATTGCAAGTCTATCGGTTTTCCCAGCGAGCGATAGCTATGCAAAGGATGATCTTGACCGCCTACTGCAGGCAACATTGGAAACGCGGCTGGCCTATATCGTAACCGGTGATACCCAAATCGACGAAATGAGCAAAGCCGGTCTTACAGGTCTCAGCAAGCAACTCCGGCGGCGGACAGCTATAGAAGCAGCTCAACCTTTGCCTATTAAACTTGAACAGAATGAGTTGATTTTCTTTCCGATGATATACTGGCCGATCACGGCTGATTTTGAACCGGTCAGTGATCAAGCCATTGAAAAAATCAATCACTATCTGAAAATAGGTGGCACAATTCTGTTTGATACCCGAAACCAGCTTGCCGCCGGTGTCAGCAACGGAAATTTTACCCGAACCCCAGAAGGCATGAGACTTAGAAGTCTGTTATCCCGCCTTGATATTCAGCGATTAACGCAGGTTCCTACTGATCATGTTTTGACCCGATCTTTCTATTTGATGCAATCTTTTCCGGGCCGATATCACGATGGTGAGCTTTGGGTTGAAAATACCCTGAATGCTGCCGGAAATGACGGTGTTGCGTCTATTGTTGTTGGCAGTAATGACTGGGCCGCTGCCTGGGCGATAAATTTTGAAGGGCGTCCAGTGGCCGCCATGGTCCCCGGCGGTGAACGCCAACGGGAAATGGCGTTTCGCTTTGGTATCAATCTGGTAATGTACACGCTTGCAGGAAATTACAAAGCCGATCAGGTGCATATTCCCGCGATACTGGAAAGGCTTGGTCAATGAACGAAAGCCTGAATCTTCTCTTTGATCCCCTTGTCGATTATTCCCTTCTTTTAGTGATGATCGGTGCGGCCGTCCTGATCATTGCACTTTCCTACTGGCGCCAGGGACCGACATCTCTCCTTCGCGCAGCGTTTATCGTTAGCTTGCTGTTTGTGTTGGCAAATCCTTCTTTTATTTCAGAAACACGCCGATATCTGAAGGACACGGTGTTGATTGTGGTTGATGAAACAGATAGCCAGAAACAGGGGGAAAGAGAACAGCAAACGACTGCGGCGTTGCAGGCACTTTTGGCAAGGCTCGAAAAAATAAACGATCTGAATATTCTAAGGTCGACCGTCAGAAACAGCTTATCTGGCGAAGACGGTGACAAAACGCTGTTGTTTAAAGCCCAGAAAGAAATGTTGAAATCAATCCCGCCTTCTCAGGTTGCGGGAAGTATCTTCATCACTGATGGACAAGTACATGATCAACCGTCCGAATTAAACGGCTCAGGCCCCCTGCATGTTCTGCTGACTGGCAGTGAAGATGAGAAAGACAGGGTCCTTACTGTTGAAACGGCGCCGTCTTTTGGCATCGTCAACAAAGAAACAGTCATCAAAATCAAAACCGTAGATAAAGAGCCTGTAGAGACAGCAAAAACAATTGTTGCCGAGGTAAAACTCGACGGCAAGATCATCAAAAATGTGGCTGTCAGAACGGATCGGATCACCGACATAGCGATCACAATTCCCCATGGTGGCGCAAATTTTGTTGAAATTACTGTCCCGGAATTAGAAGGCGAAATCAGCCTTCAAAACAACAAGGCGTTTATTACCGTCAACGGTATTCGGGACAGGCTTAAAGTTCTGCTTGTCTCGGGTGAACCTCATATGGGAGAGCGGGGCTGGCGAAATATTCTCAAATCAGACCCGTCTGTGGATCTTGTGCATTTTACGATCCTTAGGCCCCCGGAAAAACAGGATGGCACACCGATTAACGAATTGTCCCTCATTCCGTTCCCAATTAACGAATTATTCGAACGGAAACTGGACGAATTTGATTTGATAATTTTTGATCGATACCGGCGGCGAGGTGTCCTGGCGCCCCCCTATCTTCGAAATATTGTAAATTACGTCATGAAGGGGGGCGCTCTTCTTGAAGCGGCGGGCCCTTCCTTTGCGACCTCTCTCAGCCTTTACAAAACACCGTTGTCGGACGTTCTTCCGGGGCAACCAACCGGGTCAGTCTTCAAGCAGGGGTTTGTGCCGCTACTGAGTGACACTGGCAAACGTCACCCGGTTACCGCCCGCCTATCAACCCCGAAAGAGCGCGAAAACTGGGGTCGCTGGTTTCGGATGATTGACACGAACGCGACTGCGGGCACCGTTTTAATGACCGGCCCGGCAGAGAAACCACTTCTGATCCTCGAACGCTACGGCGAAGGTCGGGTTGCCCAGATGCTGTCGGATCATGCTTGGTTATGGGGGAACGGATTTGAAGGCGGCGGCCCACAGGGAGAGTTGTTGAGGAGAATAGCCCACTGGTTGATGCAAGAGCCCGAGCTGGAGGAAGAAAGACTGATCGGTCGCGTAAACGCTGACCGACTTGAATTGGAACGCTGGTCGCTTGATGCAGGCCCCAAGACCGTCACTGTTGAAAAGCCAGATGGGACCACAGCGGAGGTCGCGCTTTCCAAGGACGAAAACGGGATTGATACCGGTTCGCTGGGTATAACATCGCCGGGTTTATACAGCCTTAGTTCAGATGCCCTTAAAACTCTGGTCGCAGTGGGTCGGTTAAATCCACTTGAAAGTCGGGACATCCGATCATCGGCTCTCCCACTGACGCCTTATATTCAGCAAACAGGCGGAACCATAAAACGAACGACAAACGGCGTCATACCGGAAATCAGGCGCACGTCACCAGATGGATTGCAAGCGGGACAAAATTGGATCGGCCTTCGGAAGAATAAAAGCTACGAAATTACAGGATATACAAGAACGGCTCTCACGCCACCAGCGATAGCGTTATCTTTGCTGCTTGGCATCCTATGCCTGGCATGGTGGCGAGAAAGTCGCTGATCCTACCCCCCCGTTTGAGGTTCCTTTACCGGCGACCACGCCGCTGACACCTTGTAGTGCGTTTTCCGCCAGTTCGGCCACCAGAAACCGATCGGGATCCACAGGGCCCGGCAAAGAAAGACCGGCATCAAAGGCTGACACAAAACCAAACCGTGCATAATAGTCTCGATCACCGACCAGAACGACAATCTTGTGCCCCGCGGCTTTCGCTTTTTGCATACTGTAGCGAATAAGTTCAACCCCGATCCCTTTTCCCTGTTGATCTGGGGTGACAACGATAGGCCCCAGAAGCAACGCCTCTGTTGTACCGCCCAGTGTCACGGGCCAATAACGAATACTTGCCAGCAAACTTTCGTCGTCTTTCGCGACAAAAGACAAGGCTTGTTCGGGATTTAGGTTTTCTCTTATTTTGTAGGCGGTTTTTTTGAACCTTTCCGGTCCAAAGCATACATCGAGGAGAATTTCAATGGCCGCAACATCCTGCGGCTGCTCGTCACAAATCTTATACATCGTCTTATCCTGGCAATAGAGTCTTTAAAACGCTCGATGCCCGGAAACGACTAGAAAACAGGCACGGCTATCGGTTTGCGCGTATTGGCGCTACCAGTCGTCGTCGTCGTATGATTTGTTTCTGTACCATGACTGCGATCTATCACGAAAATATTTGAAAATAAAGAAAATAAACTTGTCTTGCTTCAAACTGGCTCGCCCTGCTATTTTCTCACACAACTCGTTATCCAACTCTTTCCCCAGTAAAGTGGAGTTTTCTGCATGTTTTATGAAACAGCCAATCATCATGGCCTAAAGCACAACCCTTTCAAGGCTATCGTTTCCCCGCGCCCTATTGGCTGGGTCAGCAGCATGGATGCCCAAGGCAATCTTAACCTTGCACCGTTCAGCTTCTTCAATGCCATGTCAGATAACCCACCGACCGTTGTCCTTGGGTTTAATGGCAACCATTCAGAAGGGGGACCAAAAGATACATTGGCGAATATTGAGGCCTGCGGCGAATTTGTATGCAATGTTGTGACCTATGAAATTCGTGACGCCATGAACGCAACCTCGGAGATGGCGGCCAGAAGTGTCAATGAATTTGATCTTGGTGGTCTGACAGCCGCCCCTTCTTCTATGGTCAAACCGCCAAGGGTCCTCGAAAGTCCCGTGAATATGGAATGCAAATATTTGCAAACCATCGACCTTCCGTCTAATAATCCCGATCAACCCAACCGTATGGTTTTGGGACAGGTTGTTGGGATTCATATCAAGGATGAATTCATTACCGATGGGCTGCTAGACATGACAAAATTTCATCCTTTGGCCCGTCTGGGGTACAAGGATTACTCGGCTGTCATGGAAGTTTTCTCGTTGAACCGCCCTGATCAGGCGGCTCAGGAAAAACGGATGACTAAATAAACATTTAGACCCCGTACCATATCCCCCGAATTTCCCTGGCCAGTTTCTTTTGAATAGCCAGGGGAAAGTCGTTCAGATCATTGGCGACCTGAACAAAAGCGCCCCTGCCACCGATCAGGTTTTTCCGGTAATACTGATCCAGGTCGGGGGCCTCATTTAAAATTGCCAGTCCATTGATAACAACACCGTTTGCAACAACGGTTTCACGGATCGGCTCTAAGGATGGCCCAATGGAAATACGGCCATCACCGGACAGATCAATGACACGCCGGGCCGATTTATGCGGCGATGTGGCAAACTGCTGCCAGGCATGTTCCAGGGCAGGCGCAATTGCCGTACCGCCGAACGGAAAGCTGCGAGAGAGATAGTCAATCTTTTCGGCAAATTGTTCAGCGTCATTCACTGTGGACAGGGCCGTCCATCCAATAACCACCTTCTGTTCTTGCAGGCCCGCCCATTGGGTCATTAAAACGGCGATCTTTTTATGCACCCCTGATTGAATGGCCTGCTGCACCTCTGCACTTCGAAAGGCATTGGCATATCCGCGGATCTGAAGCCCGAATTCGTCGTAATTAATGCTTGAAGAAACATCAACGGCCAGCACAAGATGTAAATCAACGTCCTCGGCAACGGCGCGTGTTGATAAGAACGCACTCGTTCCGAACCAGCAGAAAAAACAGATTAAAAGGCTAAAACGCACGCAATATTCCTTCACCGACAATGCCGCCCTACTCTGCAAAGCCTTCATGTCAGAAATAGGGCTCCACAATTAAAAAAGGGCGGTGCAATACCGCCCTTTTATTTACCCCTTACCGGGTTCTCAAACTATCGATCAGTTCTGGTAGGAACAGTGATATCTGAGGTATGTAGGTCACCATTATCAGGAACAGCAACAACAGTGATAGCCAAGGCAGACAAGCCTTCACCACCCACACAATACTGCGCCCGGTAATTCCCGCCGTGACAAACAGGTTCAAGCCCACAGGCGGCGTAATCATGCCAATTTCCATATTCACAACCATGATGATCCCCAGATGAATGGGATCAATGCCGTACTGGAGGCCAATCGGAAACAGGATTGGCGCCATGATCAGCAGAATGGCGGAAGGTTCCATAAAGTTACCTGCGGCCAAAAGCAAGAGGTTCATAATGATCAGGAAACCCCATGCCGGCAATCCAAGCCCTGTAATCGCTTCGGCGATCACATGCGGGATTCTCTCGGACGTCAAAACATGTGCAAAAAGCATTGCGTTGGCGATAATGAAAAGCAGCATAAAGCTGACCTTGGCACCGTCCAGCACCACCTTCTGTACATCAGGCGCAAAAAATGCTTTTGGAATACCAACCATGATTTGCCAGGTATTTCTTACAATGGCTGAACCGGCATTCTCCCCTTCATAACGCCAGGGTATTTCCTTCAACGGTCCCATATCCCGGTAACCGGCAACGGCGATAATAAAGGCATAAATAGTGGAGACAGCCGCAGCTTCGGTCGGGCTTGCAATACCGCCGTAAATGGCCCCCAGGATGATGACAATGAGAATGATACCGCCAGACGCACTAAACGCCGCGGAGAAAAATTCTCTGGCGGATACGCGTTCCTGTGCAGGCAATCCCTTGATGCGCGCATAAATGTATATCGCCAACATCAAAATTGACCCCATCATGATGCCCGGGATAAACCCGGCCATAAACATCCGGGCTGCGGATACTTCGGTTGCCGCAGCATAGACCAGCATAACGATGGAGGGCGGGATCAGGATACCTAATGTTCCAGCATTTGAAATCACGCCTGCCGCGAATTCTTCCGGGTAACCGGTTTTGACCATACCTGCGATCACAATTGAGCCGATCGCGGCCACAGTGGCAGGTGAAGACCCCGACACAGCGGCAAACAGCATACAGGCCAGAACCGAAGCCATGGCGAGACCACCGCGAATGTGGCCAACGCCTGCGTTTGCAAATCGGATTAGCCGTTTAGCAACACCGCCAGTTGAAAGAAACGCACTGGATAAAACGAAGAACGGAATGGCCAGCAATGTGTAGTGATCAGTCAGGTTCTCAATAAATTTGAGTCCCATCGATGCGATACTGTCTCCAGAGAGATAGTAAATTGTAACGATACTGGAGAAACCGAGTGCGATGGCAATCGGCATCCCCATAAAGATGCCCAGAAACAGAAGTATGAAGAGAACGGCTGTAATCATCTGCCATCTCCTTCGTTTTTCTTAACTGGCTCAATATGGGCAATCTCTTCCAAAACTTCTTTAGCCTCATCAGCCAACTGAAATCCGATACTCTCTCCCTTGATGATTTTCCAAAGCAACTGAAGAAACCGAATGAAAAGAAGGCCAAACCCAACAACCAGAATGGAATGCGCCACCCATTTTTGGTACGGCAAGTCTTCAAGCTCCAGCCCGATTTTCTTCATCTTTTCAAGATAAACCCACGAGCCAGCAAACAGGAGACCGCAATAAAACAGACACATGCCAACGGCCGCAATTGAGACTAGTCGGTGGATATTTGGGGGAAGCAAGCGAACCAGCGCGTCTACGCCAATATGCGCGCCAACACGAACCCCGTAGGACGCGCCCAAGAGAACAAACCACGCAGAAGTTAACAGGGTTAGTTCCTGAAGCCAGAGAAACCCACTGTTAAAAACAAACCTCATAACGACCTCGACAAACACAAGCATCGTCATGATAACGAGAAGGAGGGAAATCAATCCCTCCTCCAAACGCTCGACATAGTGACGCACAATGGGCCCCCTTGTCTGAAATTTTCTAGGAACCGAGAATTAGTTGTTTGAAGCGACGGCAGCGTCGATCAAATCCTGACCAATCTCATCAGAGAATTTTGCCCAAACAGGTTTCATCGCTTCAACCCATTTTGCACGGTCAGCAGCGCTCAGATCCAGAATTTTACTACGTCCGGAATCGGCAATACGCTTGCGATCACTATTGACTTTTTCCGCAGCGATCTTGTTGCCGTGGGCAATTGCTTCATCCATAGAGGCTTTCAGAACCTTACGTGTGTCGTCCTCTAGCCCTTGCCAGAATTCAGCAGATGTTACGACAAGATAGTCGATCAAACCGTGGTTCGAAGCCGTAATATGATCCTGCACTTCAAAGAACTTCTTGGAATAGATATTTGACCAGGTATTTTCCTGACCATCAATTGCTTTTGTCTGCAACAGCAAGAAGACTTCTGAGAAAGGTTTTTTCAAAGGTGTTGCACCAACGGCCTCAAACTGGGCAGCCAGAACATCAGATGTCTGAATACGGAATTTCAGGCCGTCCGCATCTACAGGACTACGCAATTCGCGAGAAGCTGAAAGTTGCTTCAGTCCGTTATGAAGATATCCCAGTCCGATCAGACCTTTTTTCTCCATGGAATTCAGCAATTCCTGACCCTTGGGACCATTTTGGAATTTTTCAACTGCATCCATATCCTTAAAGAGGAACGGCAGATCAAAAACCTGAAGTTTTTTGGTGTATTTATTGAACTTGGACAAAGACGGGGCCGCGATCTGAACGTCCCCAAGAAGCATCGCTTCCAATACCTTACCATCGCCAAATAACTGAGAGTTAGGGAAAACTTCGACAACGACTTTTCCAGGAAGACGGGCTTCTGCCAGTTCCTTGAACTTCAGAGCCATCTGCCCTTTCGGTGTATTTTCCGCCACAACATGTGAAAATTTAATTTTAATTGGTTCAGCTTGTGCAACAAATCCTGCAAGCATCACACCAGCCGCGACTGCAGCTCCAATAAAAAGGCGCATTGTTTTCTCCTCTGTCAACTATTCTACTTTTTTATGAAAATTGGCTGTTTTTCACAGCACTTGTCATCAAAATGACTGGAATACAGCTTTCTGATACTTATTATATAGTGGGAGAATAGCGCCTAATTGTTCATTTTGCGAGTAGATTTGTTTGCAAAGTTGCAGCTTTATCCCATATTCCCTTTCTATTATCGGATTAATTGTTGGTAATATCTTGCGATGAATTTTGACAAAGCCTTCTTTGTGACACACAGTTATGGCAAGATATCCATAACGATCCAAAGCGTTTTATTGGCCATGTGGCCAACACCATACATACGCGATCCAATACTGGGGTGAACTAATGAAAAAGGTCTTTTACGGTATTCTGGGCATTGTTGTTCTACTTATCGTGGCTGTTGTCGCAATACCATTTCTGGTACCTGCAGAACGGCTGAAAGAAGAACTCATACTAGCCGTTAATGATGCAACGGGACGAACACTGTCTATCGATGGCGATTTCAACGTCAGCGTTTTCCCAACACTGGGCGTCAATGCTTCGACGGTTTCTCTTTCCAACGCCCCGAGTAGTAATGAACCGAATATGGTTAGCATTGATACGCTGACAGTTGAACTTGCTGTCCTTCCGATCCTTACAGGTCAGGTGCAGGTGGACAAATTTGTTCTCAACAAGCCTGTCATCTATTTAGAAAGTGATAAAAAGGGGAATAAAAACTGGGAATTCTCCAGCCCGGCGGGAACAGCTTCAGGAACTTCGGACGCCAAAACGGAGAGTAGTTCCGACTCTTCAGGCGGTGATTTGGGAATTAGTGATCTGAATTTGGGTGACGTGCAAATCATTGGCGGAGCCCTGACCTACAATGACCAGAAAACTGGTGATGTCCAAATACTCTCGGATATTAATATTGCGCTGATACTCACCGGACTGGACGCCCCGTTTAAAGCCGCAGGCAATGCCGTTTGGAATGCCGAAAAAGTAGATTTTGAGACCGAAATCGGAGCTTTGAGAGCGGTTCTTGAAAACAAACCAACAAGCCTGAAGTCATCCGTTACTTCTTCAAAGGTTACCTTTACTCTGGACGGCGGTATCGACGCCACGCAGCCTCTTAAATTAAATGGCAAAACCGACCTCAATATTCCATCATTAAAAGATCTTACGGCCTGGGTTGGCCAGCCAATGGAAGCAAAAGAGGGGACCTTTGGTCTGGTTTCAGTTAAAGGCGATGTCAGTATCAATGATACGGCTTACGCGTTTAAAAATGCGACTTTGGTGTTTGACAAAATAAACGGGAACGGAGACTTTTCAGTCAATCTTGGAAAGAAAATCCCTTATCTTGAAGGGCGGCTGGATATCGTAGAACTGGATATCAATCCTTATCTGCCCGAGAATGCGGGGACCGAACAAAATGCCGCGTCTGACACGTCCGCACCAGCAAAAACCGCCAGCGACCAAAAATGGGACGACAACCCCATAGATTTTTCTGGTTTGAAATCGGCCAATGCAAAATTCGATTTGTCTGTCGGAAAAATATTGGTTCAAAAAGTAAAGATCGGCAAAAGCAGTGTTGCAACGAAATTGCAAGATGGCGTTCTTAATGTCGATTTGACAGAACTTGATTTGTACGATGGAAAGGGCGTCGGGTCAGTCATGCTGGATGCTCGCAACCCAACTGCTAAAGTCACGAAATCCTTCTCGTTACAAGGCATACAACTCTTACCGATGCTGACAGACGCCGCTGACTTCGACAAACTCGAAGGCACTGGTAAAATCGATCTCAAAATCAATGCGACGGGCAAATCCCAAAAAGATTTTGTCGAAGCATTGAACGGCAATGGGCAGATCCTGTTTGAAAATGGTGCCATCTCCGGCATTAATCTGGCCGCAATGGCGCGTAATGTTACCAGCGCCTTTACCGATAGTGGTGGCACCCAGAAAACAGATTTTGCTGAACTTTCCGGCACATTCACAATTGTAAATGGTTTGTTGAAAAACAATGATCTGAAAATGCTCAATCCTTTTGTTCGCATCACCGGTAAAGGGGATGTGAATATGCCACCCAAAACATTGGATTACCGTGTGGAACCCAAATTGGTCGCGACAACTGAAGGGCAAGGTGGCAAGGATGCAACCGGTCTTGTTGTCCCGATCAAAATTTCCGGCTCCTGGGAAGATCCAAAATTTGCACCAGACCTTGCGGGCGCAATTACAAATATCGCTGACCCTGCAAAGCTTAAAGAAGGGCTGGAAACCAAAGGCAAAGAAGAGCTGAAGAAAACCTTGGGTGATACTCTTGGGAAAACCCTGGGCGGCTTTCTGGGAAAGAAAGACTGATCCAACTTCTTAAAGTCAACAAAGTAAGCCATGGCCGCCGACCCGGGGGTCATGGTTTTTTTGTACTGAATGCCAGAATTTCCTAGATTATCAATCTGGGAAATCTTCTGTTTCCGCTTTTCGTCCGCAGTCCATTTCAAGCCTTGAATTTCAGATGACGGGCCAACTTGCGTCCAGTAGACTGGGTTCCGTCGTCACGAGCCACCCCACCGGAGCCGACCCAAACAAGGGCACCATCGAAGGTACCATATGATAGACTACATATTCGGCGCGATCGCATCACTTTGCCTTCTGGCCAGTTTACTTCCCCTGTTACCCATCAGTCATGGGGTCGTGCGGGTCTTCGATTTCGGACGCTTGCAAATTGCCACCATTGCAATTCTAACGGCTATTATCCTTTCTCTTTCACAGCCAGACGACAGCTTGGATCTTGTCTTTTTGGTCATGCTTCTCAGTACTTTTATTATTCAGGCGGTTTTTATCATTCGGTTCACACCGCTTTGGTTCAAACAATCGGCGAAATCCAATACGACTTCGGATGATGGGACGGTCATCCGGTTTCTTATTTGTAATGTGAAACAGGGCAATCGTGACTATTCAAAGCTTATCGAGCTCCTCCGTGAATGTGAGCCGGATATCTTCATCCTTATGGAAACTGATCAGGCTTGGACTGACGCGATTAACGACGCTTTCTCACACTATCCCCACACGCTGACATGCCCACAGGATAACAGTTACGGGATGTTTCTTGCCTCTCGTCTCGACATGATTTCAGGTGACATAAAATTCTTGCTGAACGACAAAATACCCAGTTTTCATTGCACGTTTCAAAACGAGGATGATCAACAATTTGACCTCATTTCAATCCATCCCGATCCACCGGTTCCAAACAGCGATACAAAGGGCCGCGACGCCGAAATTTTGATCGCTGGTAAAATTGCCATTGATCGGAAACGCCCGATGATCATTACAGGTGATCTAAATGATGTTGCATGGTCTACAACCACTCGTCGTTTCATGAGACTGTCTCAACTGCTTGATCCAAGGCAAGGACGGGGCATGTACAATTCCTTCGATGCCCGGTTTCCCTTTTTACGGTGGCCATTGGACCATATTTTTCATTCTGAAGAATTTGAACTCGTCAATATAATGCGGCAACCCTTTATAGGATCAGACCACTTTCCCATGATGTATGAGCTTGCCCTGAATTTTAGTGCCAAAAACACCACGCCGCCCGACGCAACCAAGAATGATTTCGACGAAGCGAATGAGGTAATTGACACAGAAAAAAAACGGGATCGCAATCCTGTGGGTGAAGACTGGGAGAAATAAAATAACCCGCCTTGTTACATCAGGGATGGCAAACGTCCCCCATTGCAAAGAGCAATAAACAAAAAAAGGGCGCCGAGCGCCCTTTTCTACTGAATGGAAAAACTTAAGCTTTCTTAGCCGCCCGCTCTTCAACAGGCCCCCCTTGATCCCGCCACGCACCGAAACCACCGTCGATATGCGCCACGTTATCCAACCCCATTTCCTTTACCGTCGCGGTGGCAAGCGCAGACCGCCAGCCTGCTGCACAGAAAAAGATCAGTTTTTTACCACTTGCAAACACATCTCTGTGATACGGGCTTTCAGGGTCAACCCAGAATTCGAGCATACCGCGCGGCGCGTGTACCGCACCCGGAACCTGCCCTTCACGCTCCAATTCCCTTACGTCACGGATATCAACAAATGTGACTTCTTCCTGACCATGCAATGCAATTGCATCCGCAGTTGTCAGGGTTTCAATTTTTTCATTTGCGGCCGCAACCATCTGTTTGACTGTTTTTTTCATTTTATTCTCCAGACTTGTGGCTATACTTAACACTTGATCCTTGCCAATGAATGCTACAATCTCACGATCAGGGATGCCAGCAGATAAAAGCAAAAACACAAAGAGGAAATCATGGATCTTTCATTTACCCCCAAAGACAATGAATTCCGTCAGGAAGTCATCGAGTTTATCAATGACAATTTTGACGACGATCTCCAGAAAAAAATGGCAGATACACGCAATAGCTATTTACCCCGCGAAGATCATGTTCGCTGGCAAAATGCCCTTGCAAAAAAAGGCTGGTTGACACCTGAATGGCCTGTAGAATTTGGCGGCACCGGTTGGTCCACCACGCAAAAATACATTTTCGAGACCGAAATGGCGAATGCAAACGCTCCTGGCGTTATTCCGTTCGGCATCAAAATGTGTGCGCCGGTCATTTTGAAATTTGGAACGGATGAGCAAAAACGTCGGTTCCTGCCAAGGATGCAGACAAACGAAGACTGGTGGTGCCAGGGGTATTCTGAACCTGGTTCAGGCTCAGATCTGGCGTCCCTTCAAATGAAAGCCGAAGATAAGGGCGATCATTTTCTGTGCAATGGTTCAAAAATCTGGACAACTCTTGCTCAATACGCAGATTGGATTTTCTGCCTTGTACGTACCTCCACAGA
>NZ_JBLHZT010000011.1:0-98514 GCF_047631475.1 Sneathiella sp.
CAGGCGCTTTATCGATTTCATCAAATGCGAATGCGGCGCCACCGCTCTGCTCAGCAAGAACTTTCGTGATTGCTGCTGTCAGTGTGGTTTTACCGTGGTCAACGTGACCAACAGTACCGATATTCGCATGCGGTTTATTACGCTCAAATTTTTCTTTGGCCATTTTAATTCTCCGTTATCTCCGGCTGCCTCAGCTCTGTGTTACGCCAATTTCGCCAGAACTTCGTCTGAAACGTGTTGTGGCACTGGTTCATAGTGATCAAATACCATTGTGAATGTCGCACGGCCCTGAGTCTGAGACCGAAGATTGTTCACATAACCAAACATGTTGGCCAATGGAACCATCGCATTCACAACCTGCGCGACACCGCGCTGTTCTGTACCGGTTACCTGACCACGGCGACTATTCAAGTCACCCATCACATCACCGATATATTCGTCTGGGGTCACAATCTCGACCTTCATCATTGGCTCAAGAAGACGCAGACCAGCTTTACGGGCCAGTTCGCGCATTGCTGCACGGGCAGCGATCTCAAACGCCATGACGGAGGAGTCAACATCGTGATACGCACCATCAATCAACTCAACATCCACATCGATCAGAGGGAAGCCCGCAAGAACGCCAGTTTCGACGACGTCCTTAATACCCTTCTGAACACCTGGGATATATTCTTTAGGAACAGAACCACCAGTGATGCTGTCGTGGAAATTCAAACCACAACCTAGCTCACCAGGCTGCGCAATCAACTTGATCCGCGCAAACTGACCTGAACCACCGGACTGTTTCTTATGGGTGTAATCCAGCTCGGCTTTCGTTGTGATTGATTCACGGTAAGCAACCTGTGGCGCACCGATATTCGCCTCAACCTTGAATTCACGCTTCATGCGATCAACAATGATGTCCAGGTGGAGCTCGCCCATACCCTTAATAATTGTCTGTCCACTTTCGTGGTCACTGGAAACGCGGAAAGAAGGATCTTCCTGAGCCAAACGGTTCAGCGCAACGCCCATTTTTTCCTGGTCACTCTTGGTCTTAGGCTCAACAGCAATTTCAATCACCGGCTCTGGGAACTCCATGCGTTCCAGAATTACAGGTTTCGCTGAGTCGCAAAGGGTGTCACCTGTTGTTGTGGCCTTAAGACCAGCAATCGCAACGATGTCACCTGCGCGGGCCTCTTTAACATCTTCCCGAGAGTTCGCATGCATCTGAAGCATCCGACCAACCCGCTCGCGGTTATCTTTAACTGAGTTCAAAGTCTGAGTACCAGCTTCAAGAACACCAGAATAAACACGAACGAATGTCAGCGAACCAACGAATGGATCTGTCATAACCTTAAAGGCGAGTCCTGCAAAAGGCTCATCATCAGAAGGGTTACGCTTGATTTCCTTGTCAGTCTTAACATCGATACCTTCAGTACCACCAATATCCAGCGGTGAAGGCATGAAGTCGATAACTGCATCCAGAAGCGGCTGAACGCCTTTGTTCTTAAAGGCCGTTCCTGTCAACACAGGAACAAACGCAGCTTCCAGCGTACCAAGACGAATACAACGACGGAGCGTGTCTTCATCAGGCTCTTCACCTTCCAGATACGCTTCCATGACAGCCTCATCCATTTCGATGGCTGTTTCCAACATTGCTTCGCGGTATTCTGCAGCTTTGTCAGCAAGATCAGCGCGGATATCGCGATATTCAAACGCGGCGCCCATCTCTTCACCTGTCCAGACGATTTCTTTCATCTTGATCAGATCAACAACGCCTTCAAATTCAGCTTCTGAACCAATTGGCAACTGAAGAACAAGCGGCTTCGCACCCAGACGCGTTTTGAACATTTCTACACAGTTGTAGAAGTTCGCACCTGTACGGTCCATTTTGTTCACAAAGCACATGCGTGGTACGCGATACTTATCAGCCTGACGCCAAACAGTTTCTGATTGCGGTTCAACACCCGCAACACCATCAAACACGGCAACCGCGCCATCGAGAACACGCAAAGAACGCTCTACTTCAATTGTGAAGTCAACGTGACCCGGTGTATCAATGATGTTGATCCGGTGATCATTCCAAAAACAAGTCGTCGCAGCAGAAGTAATTGTAATACCCCGCTCCTGCTCCTGTTCCATCCAGTCCATAGTGGCTGCGCCATCATGAACTTCACCAATTTTGTGAGAAACGCCTGTGTAATACAGAATACGTTCTGTTGTCGTTGTTTTACCGGCGTCAATATGAGCCATGATACCGATATTACGATATTTTTCGATGGGCGTCGTGCGTGCCATGAGAGGAAATCCTGTCCTTAAGCTTAGCTTTTACCAGCGATAATGAGCAAAGGCGCGGTTCGCCTCAGCCATTTTGTGCGTGTCTTCGCGCTTCTTCACCGCACCGCCACGCTCGTTTGAGGCATCCAGCAACTCACCAGCCAAACGCTCAACCATAGTAAGCTCAGAGCGGCTGCGTGCACTGTTGATAACCCAACGGATAGCCAACGCCTGAGCGCGGTCCGCACGAACCTCAACAGGAACCTGATAGGTCGCACCACCAACACGGCGTGAGCGAACTTCGAGTTCTGGCTTAACTTTGCCAAGAGCTTCGTGAAAAACTTCTACAGGGTCATTGCCGGATTTCTTACCGATAATGTCGAACGCACCGTAAACGATACCTTCGGCAGTGGACTTTTTACCTGCAATCATAAGAGAGTTCATGAACTTAGTCAGAACTACATCACCAAATTTTGCATCAGGCAAAACTTCGCGCTTCTCTGCTGCGTGACGACGTGACATCCGTTTATTCCTTACTTAGGCTTCTTCGCGCCATACTTAGAACGACGCTGGCGGCGTGTTGAGATACCTTGAGTATCCAGCGTACCGCGAATAATGTGATAACGAACACCTGGCAAATCCTTCACACGGCCGCCGCGGATCATCACGACAGAGTGTTCTTGAAGGTTATGACCCTCACCAGGGATGTAGCTTGTAACCTCAAACCCGTTGGTCAACCGAACACGGGCGACTTTACGCAACGCGGAGTTCGGTTTCTTAGGTGTTGTTGTATAAACTCTTGTGCAAACGCCACGCTTTTGCGGGCATGCTTCCATAGCAGGCACCTTATTCCGAGAAACAGGCGCTTTACGTGGTTTTCTAATCAGCTGATTAATAGTAGGCATTCTTATTCCTATCCAATCGTTTCCGCAAATAGCACAGCCGCGCACAGCTGCGGACCTGAGCGCGGTCGGGTTTTTTGCGTCTACCCGAAGAGACATAACACGTGCACCTTCCTTCAAACACCTGACCGCGCACGGAAATTGATGAAACATCGTTCGTCAGGAGGGCGCAATATATGAGTGGACCCGCCATCAGTCAAGTAGAAATGTAAGGAAAACTGCGTGCTCTGCGACTCTTTTAGATTCTCGCAGTTTCGCAGCCATTTCCGTCGATAAAATCAAAGAAATCACGAAGACAATGATCCGTTTTTCTCCCATTTAGGGAAATACTCTACTGGAATCAAAAACGGCGCCCCGATAAAGAGCGCCGTTTTTAGAATCTTAGAACAGCGTCAGAACCCGACCGAGTTCTGATTCTAGGACATTAATCCGTGGTCGCTTCCTGACCATCAGTCGTGTTGATCATATCAACCGGAAAATCGGACTGTTCCTGAATGACACGATCCCGCTCCGCAGCAATGCGTTTCAGTTGGTTCATCTGAGCCCCGGTACCTGCTGGGATCAAACGACCTACGATCACGTTTTCTTTCAGGCCGGTCAACGTATCCTTCTTACCCGCTACAGAAGCTTCGGTCAGAACCCGTGTTGTTTCCTGGAAGGACGCAGCAGAGATGAAAGAGTTTGTCTGCAAGCTGGCTTTGGTAATACCCAGTAGAATTGGGCTTCCCTGTGCCGGTGCACGACCTGCTTTTTCAAGTTTGATATTTTCTGCTTCGAACTCTTCCCGGTCCACATGCTCACCAAGCAAGAAGGTTGACTCACCTTGCGATTCAATTTCGATCTTCTGAAGCATCTGACGGCAAATCACTTCGATATGCTTGTCATTGATCTTCACACCCTGCAGACGATAAACGTCCTGGATTTCATTGATCAGGAAGTTCGCCAGAGCCTCGACACCCAGTACCTTCAAAATATCATGCGGTGCAGGGTTACCATCCAACAGATAATCGCCAACCCGTACATAGTCGCCCTCATTCACGGCAAGATGCTTACCTTTTGGAATGAGATATTCTACTGGTTCCAGATTTTCGTCTTCAGGGCGAATGCTGACGCGGCGTTTTGACTTATAGTCTTTACCAAATTCAACATAACCATCTGCTTCAGCAATAATCGCATGGTCTTTAGGACGACGCGCTTCAAAGAGTTCGGCCACCCGTGGCAGACCACCGGTAATATCTTTCGTTTTCGATCCCTCACGTGGGATACGGGCAAGAACGTCACCCGCCTGAACTTCAACACCATCTTCAACAGACAGGATCGCATCCACAGGCAGGAAGTAACGAGCTTCGTGACCATTCGGCAACGCCAGCAGTTCACCACCTGCATCCCGCAGAGTAATACGAGGACGCAGATCTGTACCTTTTGGCTGGGCTTTCCAGTCAACAACGATTTTACGGGTAATACCAGTTGCTTCATCGACCTGTTCCGCGATGGAGATACCGCTTACCAGATCTTTATAGCTTACAGTACCTTCAAGTTCCGTAATCACAGGGGTTGTAAATGGATCCCACTGGGCCAACTTATCGCCCTTGCCGACCTTCTGATCTTCGTCAACCAGCAGGGTTGTACCATAGGTCAGACGGTGACGGGCGCGTTCACGATTGTTGCTATCCACAAGAACCAGTTCAGAGTTACGGCCCATAACAACGAGCAGCCCTTTACTGTTTTTCACAACATTTCTGTTGTGAATGCGGATTGTACCTTCATGAGACGCTTCAATGGATGAAATTTCAGCAACCTGCGCTGTACCACCAATATGGAAGGTACGCATGGTCAACTGAGTACCAGGCTCACCAATTGACTGAGCCGCGATAACACCAACAGCCTCACCGATATTCACGGGCGTTCCGCGGGCCAGATCGCGGCCATAACATTTACCGCAAATTCCGCCTTTTGTTTCACAGGTAAGAACCGAACGGATAAGAACCTGCTCAACACCACATGTTTCTGCAGCCAAAGAAGTAGCTTCGTCGAACATGTCACCCGCGGCAACAAGGACATCCCCTGTTTGTGGGTTGATCACGTCAACAGAAGCGGTCCGTCCAAGGAGACGATCACTTAGAGTAGCGATAATATCACTGCCCTCAACAACCTCACGAACGGTCACACCTTTCTGTGTACCACAATCGAATTCAACAACAACACAGTCCTGAGCCACATCGACCAGGCGACGCGTCAAATAACCGGAGTTGGCTGTTTTCAAAGCTGTATCAGCAAGACCCTTACGCGCACCATGTGTCGAGTTAAAGTACTCAAGAACGCTCAAACCTTCTTTAAAGTTTGAAATGATCGGAGTCTCAATGATTTCACCAGACGGCTTGGCCATAAGGCCACGCATACCAGCAAGCTGTTTCATCTGCGCGGCAGAACCACGAGCACCAGAGTGAGCCATCATATAGATTGAGTTAATGCCAATCTGACGGTTATCTTCACCAATCTGGACGGCTTCAATAACCTTCATCATTTCGTCAGCAACTTTGTCCGTACACTGCGACCAGGCGTCAATAACCTTATTGTACTTCTCACCCTGAGTAATCAGGCCATCATAGTACTGACGCTCATATTCTTCAGCAAGAACACGTGTATCTTCAACAAGCTTGTCTTTAGACACGGGAATCTGCATGTCGTCTTTACCGAAGGAAATACCAGCACGACAAGCGTGGGCAAAACCAAGACCCATGAGCCTATCGGCAAAGATCACAGTCTCTTTTTGTCCGCAGTGACGGTACACTTCGTCAATAACAGAGGTGATTTCTTTTTTGGTCAACAAGCGGTTGATCAAACCAAAATTCACTTTGGAGTTCCGCGGCAGGATTTCTTCGATCAGCATCCGGCCTGGTGTTGTTTCAGTAAGACGGGCCTCTTCCGAACCATCTTCATTCACGTAGCGGATTTTTGTTTTAATCTTACTGTGAAGTGTCAAAACATTGTTGTCGATGGCATGCTGGGCTTCTGCAACGTCAGAAATCAGCATTCCTTCGCCTGGCTCATTATCTTTATTCATTGTCAGATAATAGATACCCAGAACAATGTCCTGACTTGGAACGATAATCGGTTTACCACTGGCAGGGCTGAGGATGTTGTTTGTAGACATCATCAAAACGCGAGCTTCCAACTGGGCTTCCAGTGAAAGCGGCACGTGGACCGCCATTTGGTCACCATCAAAGTCAGCATTGAACGCTGTACAAACCAAAGGATGAAGCTGAATGGCTTTACCCTCGATCAGAACTGGTTCAAACGCCTGAATACCAAGACGATGAAGCGTTGGCGCCCGGTTCAGCAGAACCGGATGTTCGCGAATGACTTCGTCAAGAATATCCCAAACTTCGGGACGTTCTTTTTCAACAAGTTTCTTGGCCATCTTGACCGTTGCCGCCATACCCTTCAATTCGAGCTTGGCATAAATAAACGGTTTAAATAGCTCCAAGGCCATTTTCTTCGGCAAACCACATTGGTGTAGTTTCAATTCCGGTCCCACAACGATTACGGAACGGCCAGAATAGTCGACACGTTTACCAAGAAGGTTTTGACGGAAACGACCCTGTTTACCTTTCAACATGTCTGAAAGAGATTTCAGAGGACGTTTATTGGCACCTGTGATCACACGACCGCGACGACCATTATCAAACAACGCATCAACAGATTCCTGCAGCATACGTTTTTCGTTCCGGACAATGATGTCAGGAGCACGCAGTTCAATCAGGCGCTTCAAGCGGTTATTCCGGTTAATCACACGGCGGTAAAGATCGTTGAGATCTGACGTCGCAAAGCGGCCGCCATCCAGCGGGACCAACGGACGAAGCTCAGGTGGAATAACCGGAATGACCTGAAGGATCATCCATTCAGGGCGGTTACCGGATTCCATGAACGCTTCGATCAACTTAAGACGCTTAGCCAGTTTCTTAGGTTTGGCTTCAGACGTTGTTGTCCGCATCTCTTCGCGGATTTCTTCGCTGATGGTTTCAAGATCAAGGTTCGACAAAATGTCACGAATGGCTTCTGCACCAATACTGGCTGTAAAGGCATCGTCACCATAATCATCCTGCGCATCCAGGAATTCTTCTTCGGTCAGCAACTGGTACTGTTTCAAAGGAGAAAGACCAGGCTCGATTACAACATAATGCTCGAAATACAGGATCCGTTCCAGATCCTTCAATGTCATATCAAGCAGAAGGCCAATACGAGATGGTAGTGATTTCAGGAACCAGATATGGGCAACTGGAGACGCAAGCTCAATATGCGCCATGCGTTCACGACGCACCTTAGACAGCGTCACTTCAACGCCACATTTTTCGCAGGTAATCCCACGATATTTCATGCGTTTGTATTTACCGCACAAACATTCGTAGTCTTTGATCGGGCCAAAAATTCTGGCGCAGAAAAGGCCGTCTTTTTCTGGTTTGAACGTCCGGTAATTGATGGTTTCGGGCTTTTTGATCTCACCATAAGACCAAGAACGGATACGTTCTGGTGAAGCGATTGAGATTTTAATCTCATCAAACGCCTGAGTGCCTTGTGGCTGACCGAAAAGGTTCATCAACTCATTCATGGACCAACTCTCCTATTGATCCCGGGCTTGCCGGGGAGCCGCCAGTTTGACGGCCAAAATTAGTAACGTGACGATAATGGAACGCTCCGGCCAAAGCCGGAGCACCCAATTAGTAACCGATCTGGGACAGCTCGACATTCAGACACAAGGAACGCATTTCCTTGACCAGAACGTTAAAGCTTTCCGGAATACCGGCTTCAAATGTGTCATCACCACGAACAATTGCTTCATATACTTTCGTACGACCTGCAACGTCGTCAGACTTGACAGTTAGCATTTCCTGCAAGGTGTAAGCTGCACCATAAGCCTGCAATGCCCAAACCTCCATTTCACCGAAGCGCTGTCCACCGAACTGAGCCTTACCACCAAGCGGCTGCTGAGTGACCAAGCTGTATGGCCCGATCGAACGGGCGTGGATCTTGTCATCCACAAGGTGATGAAGTTTCAACATGTAAATGTATCCAACTGTCACCTTACGGTCGAAGGTTTCACCTGTACGGCCATCAATCAATGTCACCTGACCGGATGTATCCAGACCCGCAACCTGAAGGAGACGATCAATGTCTACTTCTTTCGCGCCGTCAAAAACAGGTGTCGCCATTGGCACACCGTTTCTTAGATTTTCACCCAGCTCAATGAACTGCTCATCGGCCATGTCAGAGATTTTCTCACCATATTCCTCTTCACCGTAAACTTCACTCAGTTTATTTTTCAGAGGTTCAAGGTCAGAAGCCCCCCGATAGATGCGTTCCATAATCTCGTTAATCTGAACACCGATACCATGGCTGGCCCACCCTAAATGGGTTTCCAGAATCTGACCGACATTCATACGGGACGGAACACCCAATGGGTTCAGTACGATATCAACAGGCTTTCCGTCTTCAAGATATGGCATATCTTCTTCAGGAAGAATACGGGAGATAACACCTTTGTTACCATGACGACCCGCCATCTTGTCACCTGGCTGAAGCTTACGCTTAACCGCGACAAAGACTTTGACCATCTTCATCACCCCAGGAGGCAACTCATCGCCACGCTGAAGTTTGTCCACTTTATTCTCAAAGCGGGCACGAAGGCGACCAATCGCTTCATCATACTGTTTCTTCAAAGCTTCGATGTCTGTCATGACGTCGTCATTGTCGACACTCAGCTGCCACCAGACACCGGAGTGGATGTCCATCAGTTTCTCGGACGTAATCTCTTCACCTGCTTTAAACTCGGCTGGTCCTGAAACAACAGTCTGACCGGCAAGCAACCCTTTCAAGCGATCATAAATAGTCCGCTCAAGGATCGCTTTTTCGTCGTCCCTGTCTTTTGCCAGATGTTCAATTTCGTCCCGTTCAATCGCCAGAGCACGTTCGTCTTTTTCAACACCATGACGGTTAAAGACACGCACTTCAACCACTGTACCGGCTACACCCGGCGGCAAGCGCAACGAAGTATCCCGAACATCGGATGCTTTTTCACCAAAGATGGCCCGCAGAAGTTTTTCTTCTGGAGTCATCGGGCTTTCACCCTTTGGCGTAATCTTACCAACCAGAATATCGCCTGGCTGAATTTCAGCACCCACATATACGATACCGGCTTCGTCAAGGTTTTTCAGGCCTTCTTCACCGACATTTGGAATATCCCGAGTAATTTCCTCAGGGCCCAATTTCGTATCCCGCGCAGCGACTTCAAACTCTTCGATATGAATTGAAGTGAAGACGTCATCTTTAACGATCCGCTCCGAAATCAGGATCGAATCCTCAAAGTTATAGCCATTCCACGGCATAAACGCGACCAGCACGTTCCGTCCGAGGGCCAGTTCACCAAGATCAGTCGACGGTCCATCACAGATGATGTCGCCTTCTTCAACCCGGTCCCCAACCTTTACGAGAGGCCGCTGGTTAATGCAGGTATTCTGGTTAGACCGCTGGAATTTCAGCAGGTTGTAAATATCAACACCAGACTTGCTCAGATCAGTTTCTTCTGCCCGAATAACGATACGGGTAGCATCCACCTGATCAACGATACCGCCGCGTTTGGCAACCGTTGCAACGCCAGAGTCCCGTGCAACACGTTCTTCCATACCAGTACCAACGAACGGCGCTTCCGCTTTAAGTAGTGGAACGGCCTGACGTTGCATGTTCGAGCCCATCAAGGCACGGTTCGCATCATCGTTTTCAAGGAACGGAATAAGTGACGCACCCACGGATACCAGCTGTTTTGGTGATACGTCGATGAAGGTCACTTCTTCAGGTTTAGCAACCACATATTCGCCTTGTGCACGACAACGGACAAAATCCTCGGTAAATTGGCCGTTCTCATCCAGTGCCGCGTTGGCTTGCGAAATTGTATGCTTGCTCTCTTCCATTGCGGAGAGATATTTTACTTCGCCGGTCAGCTTATTATTTTCTACTCGCTGATATGGGCTTTCAATAAAGCCATACTTATTGACACGAGCAAATGTGGCAAGCGAGTTGATCAAACCAATGTTTGGACCCTCAGGCGTTTCAATCGGGCAAATACGACCATAGTGTGTTGGATGAACGTCACGGACTTCAAAGCCTGCGCGTTCTCGCGTAAGACCACCTGGGCCAAGCGCCGACAAACGACGTTTATGGGTAATTTCTGACAATGGGTTTGTCTGATCCATAAACTGGCTAAGCTGTGACGAACCAAAGAATTCCCGAACAGCGGCAGCAGCCGGTTTCGCATTGATCAGGTCATGTGGCATGACCGTATCAATTTCGACAGAACTCATCCGCTCACGAATAGCACGCTCCATACGAAGCAAACCAATACGATACTGATTTTCCATCAGTTCGCCAACGGAACGAACCCGGCGGTTACCCAAGTTATCAATATCGTCGGTTTCACCGTGACCGTCTTTAAGGCGCACAAGTGTTTTTACAACTTCAAGAATATCTTCCTTGCGAAGAACACGTACCGTATCTTCAACGTCCAGATCCAGACGCATGTTCATTTTCACACGGCCAACCGCTGACAGGTCATAGCGTTCTGAATCGAAGAACAACCCGTGGAACAATGCTTCAGCAGTTTCCTCGGTTGGCGGCTCACCCGGACGCATCACACGGTAGATATCGATAAGCGCCTGCTCACGAGTGGAGCTCTTATCAACAGCAAGTGTGTTGCGGATATACGGGCCAACATTGACATTATCGATGTCCAGAGTGGAAATCTCGTCAAAGCCTGCAGCTTCCAACTGATCCACCAAAGCTTCTGTAAGCTCGTCACCGGCTTCAACAAAGACTTCCCCTGTTTCAGGGTTAATCATGTCTTCAGCTGCAAAACGACCCACCAGCTCAAGGTGGCTGACCAGCATATCTTTCAAGCCGGCATCAACCAATTTTTTGGCCAGACGCTGTGTGACTTTTGTCCCTGTTTCGGCAACAACTGTTTCTGTATCTGCGTCGACAAGATCCCGGATAAGACGGCTTCCACGAACCCGTTCAACATTAAACGGTGTCCGCCAGCCTTTTTTATCAAGCTTGTAATCAACACGATCGTAGAAATAATTCAGGATATCTTCCTGGCTCAGCCCTAAGGCCTGAAGCAGGGCAGTCACCGGAAGTTTACGGCGACGGTCAATCCGAACATGGACGATGTCTTTGGCATCAAATTCAAAATCGAGCCAAGAACCACGATACGGGATAACCCGAGCCGCAAACAAAAGTTTACCGCTTGAATGGGTTTTACCTTTGTCATGATCAAAGAAAACACCGGGGCTCCGATGCATCTGCGAAACGATTACGCGCTCGGTACCGTTAATGATAAAGGTACCTTTATCGGTCATGAGCGGCATATCGCCCATGTAAACGCTCTGCTCCTTGATATCCAGGACAGATTTAGCTTCTGTATCGGGGTCTACCTCAAACACGATCAGACGAAGCGTCGCTTTCAATGGCGCTGCGAATGTCATACTGCGTTGCTGACATTCCTCTTCGTCATATTTCGGAGGTTCGAATTCATAACTCACGAATTCCAAGCTAGCCGTATCCGCAAAATCCTTTATCGGAAAGACTGACTTAAAAACGCTTTGAAGACCTTCGTCACCCCGCTCATCCGCTGGAATATTTTCCATAAGGAAAGCGTCGTAGGAGGTTTTTTGAACCTCAATAAGATTTGGCATTGTTGTCGCGGCTGCGATACGCCCAAAATCTTTACGAACACGTTTCCGACCGGTGAACGACTGCAAAATGCCCATGCGAAATCCCCGTAATTCTGTTGCCTAACTGAGATGTAGCCCAAAATGGTCTACAAATTTAAACTCTGACCGGCTTTTTGCCCATAATGGCGTTTAACCAGATCAAAATTCAACATATTTCGTACCAAATTCAGACCATTGGTGCCGGTCACGTGTTTAAAATCCCGTCAGATTGTGCCGCTCTGTTTTCAAAAGCGGTTGCGGGGAAGGCAGCAAATGCCACCTTCCCCGGCTTATTTAACGATCAGCTGATCGCTGGCAATGTTGAACTTATTTAAGTTCAACAGAAGCACCAGCACCTTCGAGCTGTTCTTTAAGTTTAGCTGCTTCGTCTTTAGAAGCGCCTTCTTTAACTGGCTTCGGTGCGCCTTCAACCAGTTCTTTGGCTTCTTTCAGACCCAGGCCAGTGATGGCGCGGACTTCTTTAATCACGTTAATTTTCTTCTCGCCAGCGGCAGTCAGAATAACGTCGAACTCGTCTTTTTCAGCTGCAGCAGCTTCGCCGCCACCAGCACCTGGAGCAGCAGCAACAGCAACTGGTGCTGCGGCAGAAACGCCCCATTTTTCTTCTAGAAGTGTTGCAAGTTCTGCAGCTTCCAGCACTGTAAGTGCGGAAAGGTCTTCGGCAATCTTTTCGAGATCGGCCATTGTACTATTCTCCTCAGGTAAACCGTTAGGTTTTCAATAAATAAATAACTGGCTTTTACATCTAACCCTGTTCGGCTTTCGCCGACAGGACACGGGCCAACTGTCCAGCTGGTGCTTGTAGAACGCCTGCGATTTTCGTCGCTGGAGCCTGAACAAGACCAACAAGTTTTCCACGAAGTTCGTCGAGAGATGGAAGGCTTGCAAGAGACTTAATGCCATCAGCATCAAGTTCAGTTGCACCCATTGCACCACCAATAACAACAAACTTGTCATTCCCTTTTGCGAATTCTGTAACAACCTTAGGGGCTACTACAGGATCCTCAGAATATGCAATACCGACTGGGCCTTTCAGCTTGTCGGCAAGAGAACCATAGTCCGTGCCATCAAGAGCGAGACGTGTAAGCCGATTTTTCGTCACTTTGAAGTTGGCGCCTGCTTCGCGCATCTTTACACGCATGGCTGTCATTTCTGCTACAGTGAGGCCACTGTATTCTGCAACAACAACTACGCCAGCGTTGGCAAAGACACCGCTCATTTCGGCAACCAGAGCTTCTTTTTGCGATCGGTCCACTCGTCGTCTCCAGTAAATGAAATGTCACCTAAATGGTAAACATCCCGGTTAAAAAAGAATTCGGCCCAAATGGGTCAAATCCGTTTTACTGTCCCAGGTCCACCTGAATTGCTGACAAGCAGCGAATTTGTAGCTTCCCTGTCTATGCAGGCAACATTCGTTTTTAAATTCGAGCCCCTAAAAAGGAACCTGAACACCTACGGTCTTGGACAGCTGAGCCTGACTAGCAGGCTCAGGCATCTGCCGCAAAAGCGGCAAATCCTTTAAAGCAAACTTATGAAAGTTCGCTAATTTCTACTTTGACACCTGGGCCCATAGTGGAACTCAATGCCATCCTTTTCAGATACTGACCTTTAGCGCCTGCTGGTTTGGCTTTAACAACCGCTGCAACAAAGGCTTTGATATTTTCGTTCAGTGCATCTGCTGTAAAGCTTGATTTACCAACACCTGCGTGAACAATACCGGTTTTCTCAGCACGGAATTCAACCTGACCGCCTTTGGCCGCTTTAACAGCGTCCGCAACGTTTGGTGTAACTGTACCCAGTTTTGGATTTGGCATCAGACCACGTGGGCCGAGTACCTTACCAAGACGGCCAACAACAGCCATCATGTCTGGAGTTGCGATACAACGATCGAAATCCATGTTGCCGCCCTGAATGATTTCCATCAGATCTTCAGCACCAACGAGTTCAGCACCGGCAGCTTTCGCTTCGTCGGCCTTATCGCCCCGTGCGAACACAGCAACACGAACAGATTTACCAGTACCATTAGGCAGCTGAATAACGCCACGAACCATCTGATCAGCATGACGTGGGTCAACACCCAGGTTCATTGCGATTTCGACGGTTTCGTCGAATTTGGAAGTTGCGTTGGATTTAACCAGTTCTACAGCTTCGTTCAGTGCATAGAGCTTCTCAGAATCGATAGCGTCTGCTGCAACTTTTTGTCTTTTAGTCAATTTCGCCATGTCTTCAGCCCTCTACCGCATAGCCCATTGAACGGGCAGAGCCTTTGATGATTTCCATCGCGGCTTCGATATCATTTGCATTGAGGTCAACCATTTTCGCTTCAGCGATTTCTTTGACCTGAGCCAAAGTAACTGTCGCTGCAACATCACGGCCAGGTGTGCTACCACCTTTTTTCTGACCTGCTGCCTTCTTAAGGAAATAAGAGGCTGGTGGCGTTTTAGTAATAAATGTGAAAGACCGGTCAGCAAAGACTGTGATCACAGTAGGGATCGGCATGCCGCCTTCCATACTACCCGTCGCAGCATTAAATGCTTTACAGAATTCCATAATATTCACACCCTGCTGACCCAAAGCTGGACCAATCGGTGGTGAAGGATTTGCCTGTCCCGCTGGGACCTGCAGCTTAATATAGCCTTGTATCTTCTTTGCCATTTTCTTCCCTATTCAATTTTAAGGGTCTGCGGTGCGGCCATGGCAGGCCTTCCGCAACTCTGTCGCACCATTACGACAAAATTCTAATTCTTAACTTTTCTCAACTTGAGAATAATCGAGCTCTACCGGGGTGGATCGACCAAAGATTGAAACGGACACTTTCAACTTGGCTTTATCTTCATCCACCTCTTCAACAACCCCCATAAAGGTTGCAAAAGGACCGTCACTGACGCGGACTTCTTCGCCGATTTCAAATGTAACAGATGGTTTCGGACGTTCGATCCCTTCCTGAACCTGGTTCAGAACCGACATCGCCTCTTTCTCAGAAATTGGCTGCGGTTTGTTCTGGTTGCCCAAAAAGCCTGTAACCTTGGGAAGATTCTTCACAAGGTGATAGGTCTCATCGTTCATTTCCATATTTGCCAAGACATAGCCGGGGAAGAATTTGCGCTCAGCACTCACTTTTTGACCGCGGCGCACTTCTACAACTTCCTCGACAGGAACCAGAACATCTTCAAACTTGTCAGCCATCCCTTTCAGGATAGCCTGCTCTTTCACAGCTTGAGCAACTTTTTTCTCAAAACCGGAATATGCGTGAATAATATACCAACGTTTTCTGGGCTTGCGTTCAGTCTCAGACATACCAATCAGGCTCCCGCTTCCAGAATAAGCTTAACAATTGCCTGAATACCTGTATCCACGGCAAAGAAGAAAATCGACGCAAGAAAGACCATAACGAACACCATACCAGTGGTGATCATTGTCTCTTTGCGAGTTGGCCACGTTACCTTGGAAGCCTCTTGCCGCACTTGGCGGATAAAAGCACCTGGAGTTACCTTTGCCATTCTTTCCTCAAATCAGTTTTCAACAACCGGGTGACCCGGCGGTATACAGGATTTCTTTCCAGAGATCAACCAGACTGGCAGGAGTGGAGGGGATCGAACCCCCAACCCCCGGTTTTGGAGACCGGTGCTCTACCAATTGAGCTACACTCCTGCGGTCTGTACTGGCACATAGAGCCGCCGAAAATTTTCCCGACGGCTCAATGCCAATTCTCTAGTCTGACGAAATCAGAAATTTCGTCAGAAGAAACGAATTTACTCGACGATAGATGAGACGACGCCGGCGCCGACTGTCCGTCCACCTTCGCGAATAGCGAAACGCAGACCTGCATCCATAGCGATCGGAGCAATCAATTCAACATCCACTTTGATGTTATCACCAGGCATGACCATTTCGGTCCCTTCTGGCAATGTCACAACACCGGTTACGTCCGTAGTACGGAAGTAGAACTGTGGACGATAGTTTGTGAAGAATGGTGTGTGACGACCACCTTCATCTTTCGTCAGAATGTAAGCTTCTGCTGTGAATTTTGTGTGCGGTGTAATCGTTCCTGGATGCGCCAGAACCTGACCACGCTCAACATCTTCACGTTTCGTACCACGAAGCAGAACACCAACGTTATCGCCAGCTTCACCCTGATCGAGCAGCTTGCGGAACATTTCAACGCCTGTGCATGTTGTTTTGACAGTGTCTTTGATACCGATGATTTCGATCTCTTCACCAACCTTAACAACACCGCTTTCGATCCGGCCTGTTACAACAGTACCGCGACCGGAAATTGAGAACACGTCCTCAATTGGCATCAGGAATGGCTTGTCAACATCACGCTCTGGAAGTGGGATGTAGTCATCAACTGCCTGCATCAGTTCCAAAATAGCGTTCTTGCCGATTTCGTCATCACGACCTTCAAGTGCCGCAAGAGCAGACCCTTTAACAATCGGAATATCGTCGCCTGGGAAGTCGTATTCGCTCAGAAGCTCACGAATTTCCATTTCAACAAGCTCAAGAAGCTCTTCGTCGTCGACCTGGTCAACTTTGTTCATGAAAACAACAAGGGCTGGAACACCAACCTGACGAGCAAGCAGGATATGCTCGCGAGTCTGTGGCATTGGTCCGTCAGCGGCTGACACAACAAGGATACCACCATCCATCTGCGCGGCACCAGTGATCATGTTTTTCACATAGTCAGCGTGACCTGGACAGTCAACGTGAGCATAGTGACGACCTTCTGTTTCATATTCAACATGTGCTGTTGAAATCGTGATACCACGCGCTTTTTCTTCAGGCGCTTTATCGATTTCATCAAATGCGAATGCGGCGCCACCGCTCTGCTCAGCAAGAACTTTCGTGATTGCTGCTGTCAGTGTGGTTTTACCGTGGTCAACGTGACCAACAGTACCGATATTCGCGTGCGGTTTATTACGCTCAAACTTTTCTTTGGCCATATCTCTGTCGTCCTGAACTATTTAATTCTCACAGCCCAAAGATACCGAAGCTGCACTTCAGTATCACAAAATTCATGATCCGGTTTATATAGCGCTGATCGGCGCTTGGAGCGGGTGAAGGGAATCGAACCCTCGTCGTAAGCTTGGAAGGCTTCTGCTCTACCATTGAGCTACACCCGCATAGTCAGCGCCCGATCTTCTCCATAGACTGGCAACTGTAAAGTAATGGTGGAGGGAGTTGGATTTGAACCAACGTAGGCATAGCCAGCGGATTTACAGTCCGCCCCTTTTAACCGCTCAGGCATCCCTCCGGTATTACTTTCACCTTCCGACATCGCCGTAAGGTGTGCGGCACTATCGAAAATTCACGAACAAAGTCAACCGAAAAAGTGAAAAATAATCAATTAAATCGATTTTTTTCAATCCATCTGTAAAAGCTGGCTTGTTGCGCGAGGCGAAGCGCAATATAAGCGAGGGCATGACGACACGCAAGCCACCAAAAGGCCAAAAATCGAATTTTTTTGAAAAGGGCGGAAAACCGGGCTTTTCAAAGGGAAAAAAAGAGAGAACTGGTCCGCAAAACTCACAAAAGGATGCTTGGCTCTATGGAGACCATGCTGTTCTTGCCGCTCTTTCTAACCCTGATCGGAAAATCAGGCGCCTCCTGCTGACCAAATCGAAATTGGACAAGCTGGAATTGGACATGCAGGAGCGTGTTCAAAAAAGCCCGGCGCTTGAGCTTGTATCCGCCGATGAGATCCGGGCTTTATTGCCAGATCAGGCCATTCATCAAGGCATCGCTTTAATGGCGTCCCCTCTTAAGGAACTTGATATAGAAGATGTGGTTGCTCTGGTCGACAACAGCCCCGGGAAAGCTGTCGCGATTTTGGATCAAGTCACGGATCCTCATAATGTAGGGGCAATTTTAAGGTCCGCAGCGGCCTTTAACATTGCGGCCGTAATTCTCCCCGACCGGCATTCGCCGCCTGTAACCGGGGTACTGGCCCGTTCAGCATCCGGCGCCGTTGAAACAGTTCCGATGGTTCGGGTCGGTAATTTGTCACGGGCAATGGACAGACTTGCTGAAATGGGGTTTTGGCGAATCGGAATGGATGGAACAGCCGCGCAAACCTTGGAACAGGCAGTGAAAGGAACAGACCGGCTCGCCATTGTTTTGGGATCAGAGGGAAAAGGCCTTCGAAGGCTAACGTCAGAGAAATGTGACCTCCTCGGCAAACTTCCGATGAGCGACTCTATCGAAAGTTTGAATGTCTCAAACGCAGCAGCGATTGCTTTTTACGAAATAAACCGGGCAAATCAAGTCGATTAATGGCAGTTTTCTGCGGTTTAAAAAAAGTTCGAAAAAAAATGAATTTTTTACTTGCCCAATTGTAACAAGCTGACTATTTTCCGGCTCCACAACGCCGCTATAGCTCAGTTGGTAGAGCAGTTGATTTGTAATCATCAGGTCCCGGGTTCGACTCCTGGTGGCGGCACCAGAATTCAAAAAAGCCTGCGCTGAAAAGCGCAGGTTTTTTTTTCGTCTGTTTGCCGGAACCAGTCTTTCTTTTAGACATATGACCCTCACGACCGAAGAAGTATCTGATGCATCGCAGGGTTACGACAGCCCTCATCCAATACGCCTCACCTTGCCTATTATCCGTTTTTATAATTGTCCCTCAGGCGCCCCTAGTGCTAGCTTTCAAATTGATTAAGCGATTCTATGAGCCCTCGCTCAACAAAAAGGTTTCACATGGTTCAGTTCTTTAAACACCTCATTCTTTTGATTTCAGCCCTGGCAGCTACTGTATTTTTCAGTTCATCTGCCTCGTCTTTGGAAAAACCAAGCACACCTGTTTTGCTGGAGATCAGCGGGAACATCACCCAAAGCAACTCTGATGGATCAAAAGCGCTTATTGACCGATCCCTACTGACATCGCTGCCTCGAACGAAAATTGACACTATGACACCTTGGACCGATGGGCGAACCGTTTTCGAAGGTGTTCTGGTCAGGGATTTACTTGATTTGGTGGGTGCCGACGGCAAGACAGTACAGGCCATTGCCATTAACGATTACATGGTAGAAATTCCAATGGAGGATTTTGTCAAATATGATGTGATCGTTGCCGATCATAAAAATGGGGATACGATGTCTATCCGGGACAAAGGCCCCTTATGGATAATCTACCCGTGGAATACCAATCCTGAACTTGTCAACGAAGTTTATCACTCTCGATCTATCTGGCAGTTGAGAAAGCTCGTCATCAAGTAATCCGGCTACGCAGGCAGAATTCATGTCCCGTTTTCTTAAAATACTCTATGGGTCGCTCATCATAGGAACGTTCCTAATGGCGGGTGCAGCCTATTGGATGATTTCCTCTCTGGTTAGCGAGTCAAAACGCATTGAAGACAGCGCCCGAGATACGTTGATCGGAATTACTTCGCAAACAGACTACGAGTTACTGAAATTTATCGATACGCTTTATCGACTTGAACTGGGTGAGAACAGCGTAACCCGTGAGCAGCTCATCAACCAACAGGACATCTTGTGGAGTCGCCATTCGACCAATACATCGGGCAAAGCCGGAGCAACTTATCTGGCTCTTCCCGGTGCAAGGAAAGCCATGTCGGACCTTCTAGCGATTCTGGAAGCCACCGAAAAAGAGATTGTTGATGTCCCTTTTACGGACAAAGAGCGCATTAAGCGGCTTATTTCTCAGTATCGACCACTCATTCCGACCCTCCATAGCGTGACGACCGAAGCAATCCGATATCGCACTGGATCGATCGCCAGCCTTCACGATCACTTGCAACATGTTGGCTTCTGGGCACAGATCTTTCTACCTGGAATGCTGTTGAGTGGCTTCTTCGTTAGTTTGATTCTTAGACGGGAACACCAGAAACTGAATCGCCTGGCCAGAAATTTGGAAGAGACTATCCAATCCAGAACCCAAGATCTGCAGGATGCCAATCAGGCTCTTGTTGAGGAAATTGAGCAGCGAAAGGAAATTGAACAAAAGCTCGTTCAAGCCCAGAAGATGGAAACAATTGGCCAGCTGACCGGCGGCATTGCCCATGACTTCAATAATTTTTTGGCAATCATTCAAGGCAACGCTGAATTGTTGGAAGATGAACTCGATTCTGATCTGGAGAAAATGGTTAAATCCATTCTGAAAGCCACCGAACGAGGCGCGGAATTAACGCAGAGGCTTCTGGCTTTCTCCCGGCAACAACCCCTTCGGCCCCAACAATTTAATTACAGTGACCTAATTTCCAATATTTATGTGCTGCTAAAACGCACTGTCGGGGAAACGATTTCTTTGGACGTTTCGATTGAAGACGGGTTATGGGATGCCGTTGCCGACCCCGGTCAGGTCGAAAACGCCCTGATCAATCTGTTGATTAACTCCCGTCATGCCATGCCGAAAGGGGGTAAAATCCGCCTGCAAACCAGAAATTTTATCGCCGATGAGCAGTTTCACAAGGCCAACCCGGAATTACCAATAGGCGATTATGTCATTCTGTGTGTATCCGATACAGGAACCGGCATTCCCGAAGATATTCAGCCTCATGTTTTCGAGCCGTTCTTTACAACCAAGAAAGTTGGGGAAGGCACGGGCCTCGGCTTATCGATGATTTATGGCTTCGCTCGCCAATCCGGTGGCATTGTCACGTTATATAGTGACGCGGGTAAAGGGACGACTGTTGAATTAATCCTCCCTAAAGGAGACTCCGCAAAAAACAATCAGCCTTTAAACAATGATGGCGAAGAAGCGATTACCGGAGACAATCAGCTTGTCCTTGTTGTTGAAGATGAACCAGATGTTCGTCATCTGGCTGAAAATATTCTAACCTCTTTAAACTATCGAACACGATCGGCCAAAGATGCGAACGAGGCAGTCCGGATACTGGAAAAAGAAAAAGAAATTTCGCTCATTTTGTGTGACGTCGTCCTGCCCGATGGCAAGAACGGACCGGAGTTTTTTGATTCTATTTCCATGATCTATCCGGACGTGAAGGTGGTTTTTATGTCTGGCTACCCCGCAGAAGTTGCCAAACGACGGAAACTGATATCTGCACATCACGATCTTTTATCAAAACCATTTCAACGGCACAGATTGGCGCACGCTATCCACAAAGCCCTAAACAAAGCACGTGTGGAATCACCTGCGGCAAATTAACCGCCAAAGGAACTGCCTCTTGACCTTCCAGTTGATGGAAGCTTTATGTAAGAGACATCAGAAAGCTTAAAGGTAGAAAACCGATGTCTTCGAGTGAAAGTTGCTGTGGCGGTCATTCAGGCCCCGCCGATGAAAAGAATGTACAAATCGATCCAGTGTGCGGGATGTCCGTTGCCGTCAATGCTGGTAAACCGTCCCTGTCATTTGAGGGCAAGGATTTTCACTTTTGCAGCATTGGATGCCGCGATAAATTCGATATTGATCCAGAATTTTACCTCACCGGCCGCCACAAATTAAAAGCGCAATATGCGCCCAAGGCTGCCCAGTATACCTGCCCCATGCACCCTGAAATCATCAGAGATGAATTCACCGATTGCCCGCTCTGCGGTATGGCTCTGGAGCCTATGGGCGCGCCAGTGGACGGGCCTAATCCTGAACTGGTCGACTTTACAAGGCGTTTTCTAATCGCTGTTGCCTTTACTATTCCTATCCTCATTCTGGCGATGGGACCAATGCTCGGCCTACCCGTCAAAACCCTTTTGGGACCTAAAGTCTCCTCTTGGACCGAAATGCTGTTTTCGGTTCCGGTTGTGCTTTGGGCAGGACTACCGATCTTCAAACGGGGTTGGAGCTCCATCCAGAATAGAAGCCCGAATATGTGGACGCTGATTGCCATTGGCGTTGGCGCGGCATTTCTCTATAGCGTGGTCGCCGTTGTTTTACCGAACCTGTTCCCTGTAACCTTGCAAAGCGCAGATGGAACGCTGCCCGTCTATTTTGAATCAGCGGCGGTGATTATTGCGCTTGTCTTTATCGGGCAAATTTTGGAGCTACGTGCCCGAACTCAAACAGGGGCAGCTATTAAAGCACTTGTCGAGCTTGCGCCCAAAACCGCTTGCCGTGTTAACGAAAACGGCACAGAACGGGTCGTCCCACTAGACCATATTCTTCCTGATGATCACGTACGCGTTCGGCCGGGTGAGAAAATTTCTGTCGATGGGTTCGTGATTGAGGGCCAGTCAGAAATTGACGAGAGCATGCTCACAGGAGAAGCAGTTCCCGTTCTCAAAAAAGTAGGGGATCCTGTGATCGGTGGCACGCTTAACACCACAGGCACCCTTATCATGCGAACCGAAAAAGTAGGAACTGAAACGGTACTTGCATCCATCATCGATATGGTTTCTGCAGCACAACGCTCGCAGGCTCCCATACAAAAACTGGTGGATAAGGTCGCTGCGTTTTTTGTACCCGCCGTGATCCTGTCCGCCGTTCTCGCGTTTGTGATCTGGTTTTTTATCGGCCCGGAACCCACTTTGGCCTTCGCGCTTATTGCCGCAGTTTCTGTCCTGATTATTGCTTGCCCGTGTGCCTTAGGGCTGGCGACACCCATGTCGATCATGTCAGCAACCGGTCGCGGTGCGCTTGAGGGCATCCTGATACGAAATGCCGAAGCAATAGAAACTTTGTCTAAAGCCAACATTCTGGTCATTGACAAAACAGGCACGCTAACGGAAGGAAAACCCGTTGTAGAGACCATCGATCTTTATGATGCAGGGTCCGAAGACATATTGCTTGAAAAGGCCGCCAGTTTGGAAATTGGATCAGAGCATCCAATCGCTAAAGCCATCCTGAAAGAGGCCGAGACGCGCAATCTGCCCCTTACAAAAGCTTCCCAATTTGATGCGGTTTCCGGGTTAGGGGCAAAAGGGTTCTTGAGCGAACAAAAGATCGTTGTTGGTAATCAGGCCTTTATGGAACAAGAGAAAGTCGATCTTTCTGAATTCCTTAAAAAACAAAGTCAAACTGGGGGTCAAGAACCTGCAAAAACGCTTATTTTTGTGGGAATAAATACCCGACTTGCCGGTGTTATTGCCCTTCAGGATCAGATAAAGCCACATGCCAAAGCAACAATTAGGCAGTTGCAAAACAGGGGTATCAGAGTGCTGATGGCAACCGGAGACAATGAAGGGACAGCTGCTGCCGTAGCCGCGACACTGGAACTGAGCGATTATCGGGCAAATCTTTTACCCGAAGATAAACAGACGATCATCTCTGAGCTGCAAGAAGAAGGATATATCGTAGCTATGGCTGGCGATGGCATCAACGATGCCCCGGCCCTTGCGCAAGCTAATATTGGACTGGCTATGGGCACCGGTGCAGATGTTTCACTTGAAAGCGCGGATATCACACTGATGAAAGGAGATCTTCGGTCGATCAATAAGGCGCGGGCACTTTCAACGGCAACCGTTGATAATATCAAACAGAATCTGTTCCTCGCCTTCGGCTATAATAGTATCTGCATTCCAATTGCCGCAGGTGTCTTGTATCCCCTGACAGGAACAATGCTGTCGCCCATGATCGCGGCAGCGGCGATGAGCCTGTCTTCTGTTTCCGTTATTTCCAATGCATTAAGATTAAGGACATTAAATATCAAGGATCAGGAGGCCTCATGAATATTGGAAAAGCGGCGAAAGCATCGGGCCTGTCGCCAAAGACAATCCGCTATTACGAGGACATCAAGCTCATAAATCCGGGGCGGGCAGAAAACGGCTACCGGGATTACTCAAACGAAGACGTACATTTTCTGGGCTTTATCAGGCGGGCAAGGGATCTTGGTTTTTCTATTGAAGAATGCCGGGTTTTGCTGTCGCTGTATCTGGATAAAAACAGAAGCAGTGCAGAGGTGAAATCTCTGGCAATGAGCAAAATAACTTCCATCGAAGAAAAAATTGCTGAACTGGAACTGATGAAGGGGCTTTTGAAACGGGTAGCAAACAGTTGCCACGGAGACGCCCGCCCTGACTGTCCGATTTTGGATGAAATCGCTGGCCATACCGTCGAAGCTTAAAGGCCCCAGATTCCTGGCGCCCCTTGGCGAAATACAGAGGTGGGCGTTTGAAACAAGCAAATAAATCCCAATCGGTGCCACAGAAGATCCGTAATTGTGCAAGATCCGAAAATGACCATAGATGACGGCGGTTACAGGGTTGCTCGATCCGCTATTTCCGCCATCTCCAGTCGATGCCTTATCATTCATAACAAGGTTGCACCCGATCCGATCTTTGTTGGTTCAAGATCCGTTTCGATGGCCGGAGGTCAGGATCAGATCATTAAGCACCCCTTTTTTAAACCTCCTGCGCAGCCTCCCTCACTGCACTGATCAGATTTCCGCGAACACTGCAACTTAAGAGCCGGAACTTTATTCCGCACCCCCTGAAACCGTTGAGGGGGATGATCCATTTACCGGTCAACCAGACAAAAAGCGTACCTTACCTGTTAATTATTCATCTACAGGGTTCCTCTAAATCAAATGGTCAGCCTTGCTCATCTAGCGGAATTCAGATACATGCGAGGAGTGCCTTCTTCTGAACTAATCGGACCCTTCATGAAAAGCCTGCCTCCTCAAATATTCGGAACACTCTTAACCGTTATCGGTGTTCTTATTCTGACGCCCGACGGGCTCCTGGTTCGGTTGGTAAATCTGGAAAGCTGGACCTTACTCTTTTGGCGCGGCTTACTATTCGCCGCAGCGATATTGGGGTTTTATCTTCTTCGCTATCGCAGCCAATTTCCATTTATTCTTAAAAGGATGGGCTGGCGCGGTGCCCAGGCAGCAGCTTTCTTTACATCAAGCACCATCTTTTTTGTGTTGGCCATTCACAATACGACCGTCGCCAACACCCTGGTGATCATTGCGGCGGCGCCTCTTTGTTCTGCTGTTATCTCACGCATCTTTCTAAAAGAAACTGTATTAAGATCCACTTGGCTTGCCATTTTGATCAGTTGCGGTGGCATTAGTATTTTGTTTCTTGGGAACTTGTCGTCCGACAACAGGATTGGAGATTTTTTCGCATTTTGCTGTGCCCTGTCCATTGCCAGTCAAATAACGACAGTCCGCCTTGCAAAAAATGTTGATATGGTTCCATCGCTCGGAATTAGCGGATTGATGATCGCTGCCATCGCATTGCCCCTCGCTGCGGCTCCTTTTGATATCACCAGCACGGATTTTTCAATTCTGTTTCTATTGGCCTTCATTATCCTGCCAATTTCATTTGGGTTAATCACCATCGGACCGCGCTACATTCCAGCCGCGGAAGTGAGTCTGATCATGCTTTTAGAGACGTTCCTTGGCCCCATCTGGGCTTGGCTCGTTATCGACGAAATGCCCGAAAAGGAAACAATCATCGGCGGGGCACTGATCATTTCGACGTTGATATGCCATACGCTCTATACGGCGCGACAAACCAAACAACGGATCAAGAAAAGTGAAGCAGTAACATCGAAAATTAAATGATGCGATCCCGATAGAAAATGTGACGTCCGATTTCACCGACTTTATTCAAACGCAACCGCCAGTTCGGGCTTACATAAGAAGCATGATAATGTGTTGCCCGTTTCGCAACACCGCTTCTTTCACCTGCCATCACAAGCGCGACAATTTTCAGGGATTTTTCCCATGCGTTTAAATCGCTAGGGCGATCAGGTTTGCCATCACAGGCGAATGAGAACTGGCATCGGTTGGGCATATGTTTGTTTTGAAACACAACCTTACAGGCATTGTCCGGATATTTGCGATCAGCCACCCGGTTAAGGACAACCTCGGCGATAGCAACTTGCCCGATTAACGGCTCGCCGCGCGCCTCAAAATACACAGCCTGTGTCAAACAGAGTTCATCTTTGCTAAAAACCCGTTCAAACAAATCGACATTTTCCAACGTCGCCTCAACATTCCCGGCGACGGGCATGTCCAGATCTTTCAGATATTTATGACCACTGCCTTGAACCAGGTCCACCTCTGCTAGCTTACGCTCCAGCTCATAATTCGTAGAAGCGCTGTATTTTGCGGCCAAATATTTATTCTGGATTTCACGATCGGCTGCGCCGAACTGGAACAAAAGAGAAAAGCTTGTCGCCGTCAAAAGCAGAACAGCCACAATACCAAGTGCCAATCCCGTCCTGTAAGAACGTACTGCTGGCCTCCTGTCAGAAAAATAGCTCATCCGTTTCATCCTGATTCTAAACTTGATACATTCCCATAAGACAGCGCAACGTAAAGTCTGTTCTTAAGGTTTCATTAACATATCAAAATTGAAGACACTCTTTCATCCCCCAAACATGGGGTAAAAAACACCTAATTGTCGTTTCGTGTTAACCAAAGCAACGGCCTGAACGGCTCGCATACTCATACATTTGACGCAGACTGTTTTGTTCAGTCATAAAAAAATCCAACAAATACAGAACCATAACGAAAACGCGGGCTACTTCTCTGTATCTCTTAGACAGTGGCTGGATTATACCGCATATAGGTAAGCAATGTTATCATACAATGTAAATGTGACTGCAAATTGGCAAAAAATGGCAATTTTCATTTCTTAAGATTGTATGAATTTTTTTCCTAATCTATCAACACGATTTTTCAGAACTCGAATCAAATTCCTGAGTTCAATTTTGGTTTTTGGCACTTTTTCCGTCTCAGTAACCGGCCAATGCCGTTACGGAAACAACATCTCTTCGCCCCTTTATTGACCGATCAAGGACCCTTTTTCAAAAACAGAACAGTTTTTTGAAATATTAAAATAAACCTATATAAAGAATTTAGTCTGGTTAGAAAAACCTCACAAATCGTTATTCTGTAACGGATATTACGTTTTCTTTACTTTTTTTAATTGTTTTGCTTGCATCAATACGACGATTTGTTATATCAGCGGATAGAAATTTTCACTTATTTATTAGTAATTGGTTGAGTAAATGGACATCACATCACTTCAGGGCAAAGCACTCGAAGCTAGCCGTTTCCTAAAAGCAATGTCTAACAAACATCGGTTGTTGATTTTGTGCAATCTTGTAGACGCAGAGCGTTCTGTTGGCGAGCTCGAAAAAATCGTTGGTTTGAGTCAGTCAGCCTTGTCACAACATCTTGCGCGTCTTCGTAAAGAAGAAATCGTAAAAACTCGGCGTGAAGCACAGACTATCTATTATTCTCTCGACGATGAGAGCGTAATTGATGTTCTGGAAGTTCTGTACGATATCTTTTTAGGCGAAGAAGAGAATCTAGCAGACGTCGCTTAAGGCATCTATTCTTCTTACCTTATTTTATGCCAAGATGGGCGTCAGGGTTAATCTCCAGCGTCGCCCATCTTAATGATCTGCTTGCCCGTCACTTGACGCTTTTCCATTGCCAGCAACGCCTTCCCCACTTCATCAAAATGCCAACTCTTCCCAATGTAAGGCTTTAGGCCGTGTTTTTCGGTTAGCGCCGCCAATTCACTCTGGGCTGATAGACCTGCGGCGGGGTTGCGTCGCCCATACTCCCCGGCGCGAACACCCACAAGGGTCGCCCCTTTTTCGCGCAGCAAATCCAAGGGAACATGCCCAAACGATCCACTTGCAAATCCCACGGTCAACAGACGGCCCTGCCAGGCAAGACTGCGAACGCTTTCTTCTAAAAGATCTCCGCCCACTGGATCGAGGATGACGCCAGCCCCCTGGCCATGGGTAATCCGCAATACAGTTTCGGCAAACCTATTCTCATCATATCGTATTAGATAATCGGCCCCTGATGCCTTGGCAATTTCCAGCTTTTCATCACTGCTCGCCGCCGCGATAACTGTGGCCCCTAGAGCCTTACCAACGGCAATACTGGCTTGCCCGACACCACCTCCAGCGCCCAAAACCAGAAGATATTCCCCTGGTTTTAATCGGGCCCGCCGCCTTAAAGCAATATAGGCCGTCGAAAATGTGACTGAAAAGGCTGCCCCCTCTTCAAAAGTAAGGCTCTTAGGAAGGTGGAGGACCTGATCCATATCAACACAAATCATATATCCACAGGCCCCTGTTTTTCCCTTGAACATCACCTTGTCACCCATTTGAAAAGGGCAATCAGGCCTGCCAATTGCGGTAATGACACCAGCCCCTTCCATTCCGACGACAAACGGAAGGGACGGTTTGAATTGGTATTTCCCATAGGTCATAAGGAGATCAGGAAAATTCAGGGCCGCCGCCTTAACATCAATCAGCACTTCATTTTTCTGCAACGGCCCAGCTTCAATTGTTTCAAGGCGAACTTGTTTCGGGCCTCCCAGATGGGTGCATATCGCAGCAGTGAATTTTGTTGTTTTCATACTGAGCTTTTTCTTGTTTTTAAATCAGTACCATTTGTCGCATGGATATAACATCAATTCTTTCCTACAATAATGTGACTGGCAAAGTTTCCTAGGAACATATATTTGGTCGGTAGCGTTCTGTTCTTCCAAAGTTGGGTTATATATCATGGCAGCATCTGAAATATCATACCTGGTTGCCGCAGGTGGCGGTCTTGTCAGTTTTCTGAGCCCTTGTGTTCTGCCGTTGGTCCCTGCCTATATTTGTCTGGTCGCCGGAACAAGTTTGGAAGAGCTGGAAGCCGATACTGCCGAGCGGAAGGCGATTAATCTAAAAGTCGTATCCATGGCTTTGTTATTCGTTCTGGGCTTTTCAACAGTCTTTATTTTGCTTGGCGCCGGGGCGTCTTACATTAACCAGATCCTGTTGCAGCATTTGGACATACTGTCAAAGATCGCGGGTGCTGTGATAATGATTTTCGGTATCCATTTGAGCGGTCTGGTGAGAATACCGCTTTTATATCGGGAAGCCCGATTTAATGACATCGACAAGCCTCAGAACTGGTTTGGTGCTTATGTCATTGGCCTGGCCTTTGGTTTTGGCTGGACACCCTGTATTGGTCCCATATTAGGGACAATCCTCGCGATTGCCGGCAGTGACAGTTCGCTGGCACATGGTGTGAGTCTGTTAGGGGTTTATGCGCTAGGTCTGGGTATTCCCTTTCTACTGGCGGCGCTTGCTATAAATCCTTTTCTGAAATTCATGCAAGGCTTCAAACGGTATTTCAAAGCAATGGAAATTGGGACAGGCATTGTCATCTTTGCCACAGGACTGCTGATTTTCACAGGTCAGTTTCAGGTTCTCGCCTATTGGTTCCTGGAACTCATTCCCGGATTAGCAACTCTGGGATAAACTGTGTCAGTTTGCTTTGATGGCGTTGGCCGCGCCTGCATCCGCCATATCATTTCCTTGAATGACATAATTGATCGAAGGACTGACGTCATCTTCTAAATTTGCAAGGCTAGGTTCTGTTACCAGAGATAAAACAACCAACAAACTAAACATAATGCCCGCGAGGATCCAAGTTGCTGTAAGTTTTGTATACATTGTTCTGCCGCTCTTTTTCTAATCAAGGGACGAAGATAGTTGCTTCGCTTGTTTATCGATCTAGGGTTCACCCGCACCCTTTCAATAGCGTTTGATCACCCTTCACGTCGATTTTACCGGCTACATCTGTTGAATGTGCGGAGCGTCACAAAACTGGGTACCATTTTCTCGTATCCCCTTCTTACATAAAGTTTAATCGTTCTAGTATGTAAGTAGAAGAATATGATATAAGTACGTTTAACCGATCGTGAATTTGGATAGAAAACCATGTGCGCACGCTTCAGCATAAGTAGCCCACTTGATATGCTCAGGACACTTTTCAGCTTCAGTCCTGATTTCCACTTCTCTCCCTCCTATAATATTGCACCGGGATCACAGGTCCCAATCATCCGCCAGGACATAGCGACAGGGAAAGCCGTCGTATCAATTGCCCAATGGGGTTTGATACCTGGCTGGTCGGACGTATCAAAGCCGCGCTCGAACCTTATCAACGCACGACTTGAAACAATCGACGTCAAGCCATCGTTTAAACGCGCCTTCGCGGGGCAGCGCTGTCTCATTCCCTGTACGGGTTACTATGAATGGAAAACAGACAGTCTTGGCGAAAAACAGCCCTATCTGATTTTTTCAGCCCCCAATCCTCTCTTCTTTTTTGCAGGCCTATGGGACAAGGGGTCAGGCCCACAGGAACATGATCTTGATTGCTGCACGATCGTTACAACGGAGGCAACCGGAACTCCGGCAGAAATCCATTCAAGAATGCCCCTGACCGTTACTCGAGATTATTTCAAGGAATGGCTGGGAGGAATAGACAGAACAAGCGTTCCAGTGTCATCCTACCGTGAGACTTTCACCTATTACCCCGTTCATAAAAAAGTCGGCAATGTCAGATATAACACTGCCGACTTAATTAAAAAAATCGATTTGGATGAACAGCCCTCGCAAGGAAGCCTGTTTTAAAAGGTCAAGTCAATCGATGAGGCGATATGCTCGCTTCGCGACTGATGCGCACCATGGAAAGCTTTAGCTTTTCGAAGGCTTTATGCTCGATTTGCCGGACCCGTTCTTTGGTAATTCCCAATCGGTCGCCCAAAGCCTCCAAGGTTACTTTATCCTCGTTAAGGCGTCGTTCTCTGATAATCATTTGTTCCCGGTCTGATAATTCATCCAAAGCGGATACTAGCCAGCGCCCCCGGGTATCTCCATCACAGGTTCGGATCGTAATATCTTCGGGAGACGGCTTGTTATCCACAAGAAAGTCTTCCAAACTATCATCACCATCCTCACCAATGGGCGTGCTTAAAGACTGATCCCGCGAGGCCAGCCGGTTCGACATCGCCTCTACCTCTTTAATCCCAATCCGAAGTTTCTTCGAAATAGTTTCAAGGGTGTCTTCTGGAATAGTGCCACTTTCGCTTGCCTGAATTTTGGCGCGAAGCCAACGTAGATTAAAAAACAGGGATTTTTGGGAAGCACTTGTACCTGATCGAACAATCGACCAGTTTCTCAAAATATAGTCCTGCATCGCAGATTTTATCCACCAACTGGCATAGGTAGAAAATCGAATTTCGCGCTCAGGTTCAAACCTGAAGGCTGCCTGCATAAGGCCGATATTGCCTTCCTGAACCAAATCCCCTTTCGGTAAGCCATAATTATTGAATTTTGACGCCATGGATACCACAAGTCTGACATAAGCCAATACGAGTTCATGAAGTGCAGCTTCATCTTCCGAGTATCGCCATCGTCTGGCAAGCTCAAATTCCCGTTCCCTCGTAAGCATTGGAACGGACATCGCAGATGAGATAAAGGCTCTGTTCCTTTTGACAGTAGCTGTCGCATCGTATGTTGCCATTTTACTCCACCCTTCTCAGTAGCTTTATTAGTTTCCTTCCCAGGTCGCGCGTCTTTTATTATAATATTTCTAAACTATGAATGTTTTTACTTGATATATCAAGATAATTTTTATTTCTCTAATATTATAGAAATACTCATATGCACACAGTCATTTTCTTGCGATTTAAATCACAAATCTGTGAATACTATGATGTTGGAGTAACGCCCTGTTTCGATGGATCAACAGACGCAAGATAAAGAAGAGTTGCGATTCCCAGAACAATGGCAATGCTGACAAAGGAAATATTATACCCAATTGTCGGATATAGAGCTAATCCCCAGCCGAATAGTGACTGCATAAAGCCAACCCCCAGAATACTGGTCAGATTAAGGGTTGAGTTGGCCCGCCCCACCATATAGTCGGGAAAAGTTGCCCGGCAATGAGCTGCCAGAACAACATAATGCTGTTGAAGGAACCCAATTGAAGTAAATAAAACACAAATCGACCACAGTGCCAAACCGTCCGACAGGCCCAACACTAAAAATGCCAGAATTTCGGCTAGAACAGATACAATAACGATCTTCTTTCGGCTTTCTGTATTCCGTTCAACCCAACCAAAGAACAAGGCACCGGCAGGAACGGCAAGAACCATTAAAAGCAATATCTCGCCGCGTTGCACGCCGTCCAGGCCGTAAACCTGCTCCAGAAAAGGGCCACCCCACATACCAAGAATGGCCGTGGCGGGCCCAAATGCAACAAAGCCCATCGCCAACAAGAAAAAGAACCGGGGATAAACGATTACCGAAACATACCCTCGAACGCTTTCACCGATCGAAGTAGGTTGTTGGGCGTCCCTTTCATAACCTTCGGGTTCATCCTGAATGATCAGCATGCCCGCAACAACCGCAAATAGCGTAAATAACGCGACGATCAAATACGCTGGACGCCATCCGAACTCGTCAATAAAAAACGCCAAAGGATAGGATGCCAGAATACTCCCAATGCTGGAGGCCGCCATCATCCAGGACGCGACCGTTGCAAACCGGTCGACCGGATACCATTTCGCAAACAGGACATAAGCCGACATCATGGTAATTGAGAACCCGCCCCCAAGCAGCATTCTGGATATCAACAGTTCTTCGTAAGACGTGGCGTAGGAAAGAATAACACATCCCAAAATCGCAAAACCAACGTAAATCGGCATAACTTTTCGCGACCCGAACCTATCCAGAAGCATTCCGTTCGGAACCTGCAAAACAGCGGACGTAAAGAATAACACCGCCGCGAGAAACCCCAAACTATCCACAGAGATCCCAAGGTCCGCGGCCACAGGTGGCAGGGTAACCGCCCCAGACAACCGGTGGAACTGACCTAAACCAAAGAGGATCGCACTAATGATGAAAATGTAAAAGGCGCGACGCTTAACAGGTACAGAACGGGTATCGTTTTGCATAAGCAGGATTTCTTTCTTTTTTTCCCAGCTTCTGCCTGAACGCACCAGTTGTCAATATTGACAGCAACATTCACTCGATAGTCACCGCTAGTAGAAACATTAATGACCAATGAAAACGGCCGGGCAACTGGACAGGATATGCCGGACATCGCTGTATTGAAGTTTCGGTCCCCGCCACCGACGAGGCAATCACAGGGCTGGTTAAAACCAGCAATCTCGAGACCCAACTGAACACGGGTGCTATTCACACCCCTCCAGCATTCCCCTATTTTTCAGATGCTAGAATACCCCTTCAAATTCGATCCCCTTGCTGGAACCTTGTCAAGTGACCCGGAGACATAATACAAAGTGGACGTCTCCAACCGCCCAATATAGAAACCATAGAATTCAGCGATCTGGACCGAATGGACCCGATCTACATCGATAAAAGCCATAAATGAGCTGCACACCCAGTTTTCCTATGCAAACCGTTCAACCGACCATAAGCACCCTCCAACTGCTTTTTTGCTAAACCCGCCCCCCAATCTTCGGGGCCGTTGTTGACTTTTTGTCAATTTGCTTGATCATTCGGGCCTGATTGCCTACTTTTCATAGCAAAGTCAGGCGCTGCCATTAGCGCTCAAAAAAACAAAAAGCAAACTGAGAGTACAAGATGAAATTCCAAGGTACAGACAATTACGTAGCAACTGAAGACCTTATGATTGCGGTCAATGCTGCCATTACGTTACAGCGCCCCCTTCTTATTAAAGGAGAGCCGGGCACTGGTAAAACCGTGTTGGCTCAGGAAGTTGCCAAATCACTCGGCAAGAAGTTTATTGAATGGAACATCAAATCCACAACCAAAGCCCAGCAGGGCCTGTATGAATATGACGCCGTCTCACGCCTGCGGGACTCCCAGCTCGGTGATGACAAAGTGCATGACATCAAGAACTATATCCGTCCCGGAAAATTGTGGGAAGCCTTTACAGCGGATGAAAGCCCCGTCCTGTTGATTGACGAAATTGACAAAGCTGACATTGAATTTCCAAACGATTTGCTTCAGGAACTCGATCGTATGGAGTTCTTTGTTTATGAAACACAGGAAACCATCAAAGCGGAACAACGCCCTCTGGTAATCATTACCTCAAATAATGAAAAAGAACTGCCAGACGCTTTTCTACGTCGCTGCTTCTTCCATTATATCAGCTTCCCCGATGCTGAAACCATGGAACGCATCGTTGATGTGCACCATCCTGATGCAAAACAGGAACTGGTGCGGGATGCTCTTCAGGTATTCTTTGATGTTCGGGAAACTCCCGGCTTGAAGAAAAAACCATCCACCAGTGAGTTGCTTGATTGGCTTAAATTGCTAATGAGCGAAGATCTGCCGGAAGATGTTTTGAAATCAAAAGATCCGTCGAAACTTATACCGCCGCTGCACGGTGCGTTATTGAAAAACGAACAGGATGTTCATCTTTTCGAACGCCTGGCTTTCCTATCCCGGCGTGAGCAACGCTAAGCGGAGGTCGTTCCCATGTTTGTGAAATTCTTTTTCACTCTAAAGGACGCAAAAATTCCCGTCACCTTGCGGGAATACCTGACGTTGATCGAAGCGCTAAAAGCGGGCTGCGCAGAATATTCTGTGAACGACTTTTATTTTCTGGCCCGGACAACCTTGGTGAAAGACGAAAAGAACCTGGACAAATTTGATCAGGTTTTTGGTCATTGTTTTAACGGCATTGAATTTATTGGCGATGATCAAACCGTCGAAATCCCTGACGAATGGCTAAAAAAACTAGCTGAACTCTCTCTGACAGATGAAGAGAAGGCTCAGGTCGAAGCCCTTGGTGGTTGGGAAAAATTGATGGAAACCCTTCAGGAACGCCTGAAAGAACAGGAAAAACGCCATCAGGGAGGGAATAAATGGATTGGAACGGCTGGTCGCTCCCCGTTTGGCGCCTATGGCTATAATCCTGAAGGCGTTCGTATCGGCCAGAAGGAAAGCCGTCATCGTCGCGCGGTAAAGGTCTGGGATAAACGCGAATACAAAAACCTGGATGCGGATGTCGAACTGGGCACCCGAAATATTAAAGTCGCCATGAAACGACTACGTCAGTTTGCCCGCGAAGGCGCTGCTGACGAGCTGGATCTGGATGATACCATCCGCTCAACGGCACGCAATGCAGGGTTTCTGGACCTCAAAATGCGCCCGGAACGACATAATACGGTCAAGGTCCTGATCCTGTTTGATATCGGCGGGTCAATGGACGATCACATTAAAGCCTGCGAGGAATTGTTTTCTGCTGCGCGCACCGAGTTCAAGCATCTGGAATTTTATTACTTCCACAACTGCGTGTACGAAAAGCTTTGGAAAGATAACAAGCGTCGCCATGCCGATTTTAAAGCGACATGGGATGTCCTTCACACCTATCCAGCTGACTACAAACTGATTATCGTTGGCGATGCGACAATGTCCCCGTATGAAATTGCTTATGCCGGGGGCAGTGTTGAACATTGGAATGAAGAGCCAGGTCAGGTCTGGATGGAAAGAATGCTCAATATCTACCATAAAGCGGTTTGGCTAAATCCGGTTCCTGAAAAATATTGGGACTACACTCCCTCTGTACAAATGGTCAAACAACTCATGACAGACCGCATGTACCCCCTGACCATCGGTGGGCTTGAAGATGCCATGAAAGAGTTGAGCCGCTAGTGCTTTTCAGACTTATAGGCCGCGTACTCGCGGCCTAATCTCTTTCTTCGACAAACTTAATGGACGCCAGCAATCTGGCAACCCGTGCCAAGGTCAATTTTTGCAAAATAATACTGATCAATAGATAATATACGGCGACATGCAAGACCGTGTCGTTCAATAACGTTCTCGAATAATAGATGCCCGCAATCACTGCCATCATTACGAAGAACCATAACCGGCCGCAGGTTTTCGCCCGTGGGATCAGTTTTTGTAATTTCTCGCTATGGAGCTCATGCTTGTACCAAAGGTCAAAAACCGTCGAGATGCTTAAGACGGGGATAACGACAAACAGCACCAGCAATCCGACGCTATAGGCCCCATGGCCGGTCTTAACCAGTTCCATGGCAGCGATAACCAGAGAATATTGCCCATCCAGCCCAAGATATCCGTTCAACGTGACCAGAGGTGCAGCCACGCCAAACCCCAATAGCGCCGCTGCAAAAATCGTCAGCAGCCCCACAAATCGATCGAACCCGATCGCATGCTTGGAAATGGTATTATATCCGGATCGACCGACCAATAGTCGCTCAAAAAACTGACGCATCTTTGTTGTCCCTGCCCTTTTCTTTTAGGTTTATCGTATTGACATAGCGAATGGCAACAAAAGTTCGCTATCATACAAAAAGGGGCGGCAAATTCGATGCCGCCCCTTTTTAAATTCAGACCAACGAACAGAAGCCGGTTTAGTCAATGGTCCCCGGAACAGAAGGACGTTCTATCGCGGGCCCTTCCGCCCGATCCGACCATTCTGAAGAGTGCCGACTTTCGCTAACAGGCTGTGTGACCGATTCAGACTCCGAATTTTCACCGCTCCGTTCAACACCGGGTCCTTGACCTCCATCCGAAGATACTTCTGCATCTGAACCGGCATCTGAGTGCCCATACTCTCTATCCCATTGATCTTCATGCCGCCTCAGGATTGCCATCCATTCATCCGTCGGCAAAAAGGCTCTGTCATCAAATTTTGCCAACCGTAATCCCTGCACCGGTCCAAGAGCGCGGAACCAGAAGCCACTTGTTCTTGGATTTGCTGCACTACGCTGCTTAATGATCGTAAACGATTTTCGGCTCCATGCGTTGATATAGGCCAATGGACTGGCCGCAGGCGCCAATATTATCAACGCCAGGTTTCGCAACCAAGCAGTTCGAAAATCGGCCCAGTCATGATTGGGAAGTGCCGGGAAAATAGCCGCAAGGCCGCCATAATATCCCGCAGATCCAACAAGATACCACGCATACATCTGCATAACATAGGCAGGATACCATAGTGACTGTAAACGTGCATTCCATGAACCGGGCTCAAAATGCCGCGCGAAAAATCCACCTCTGGCATTGAATTTACGATAGGCAATAGAGGCTTTGATAATCGTCCGACGCCACCATGGCATTGCGGCCAGATCCTCCTCCGTCATATTCTGGTCGTAAGTAGGATTTGGCGCCTTTGTCATAAGATAATAGGGCAGAAGAGCCGCAGAGCCGACAAAACTGAACACAAAGGTGCGAAGCAGTCTCCAACTGATTTCTTCGCCAAAATTATTCATTCCGCCCGAAACCATTGGAAACCCTCGAGCCCAGCGCGCCAGATACGTGATTGCCGTGAAAGCAACCAATTGAACAGATACTTTCCAGAACATGCGACGAAGGGAGGCTGATAAGTAATCCTTGCTTGTCGCACCTCGTTCAGCAATTCCTTTCCAATAGTAGGCTTCGTTCGCTGTATACCCCTTTCCATATGCCGAGAAAGCCGTAACGGTCATCGCATATAGACCCAGATCCTTGATAAAGCCCGGTGTAACCACGTCACCATCGGAAAAAGTATACGACGTCGGGAACCACCATGCGAGCAAGGCCGACCCAAGTAAACTTTGCAAATAACCGCCTGTTCGCGTCCACCCTTGCATGTAACCAGATTGTGCAATTCGATCAAACGCAGCCTTATCCTGAGCATCCGGCTCTTCAACCGCGGGCGCAGGGCCCACTTCTGGTGCCTGTGCCCCCGGCAGGATGCCAAAGGTCCAACTCCAGAAACTTGGATAACGCACCCAATTTGCAGGCGCCGGCAAAACGTCACCTCCGTCATCGCTAAACGACACTTCTCTCAAGCGAACAATTTGCGGATCTGCCATGGCCTGTTCTTCAAGGGATCCATCGGACGCGTTGGATTTTACTTCAAGCTCAACACCCTGAAGAATTGGATCAGGCCGGGATGGGAGTGCGGGTCGTCCCGCCTCAACATCCATGGCATATGTTGGGCTTTCCATTCTACCATCACGATCAACAAAATTGACCGGATCGCCACTGGTATACGCATAGGCGTCTTTAGTCGCGCGGGCGGGATCAATACTCAAATATTTACCGATCGTCGGATCAAGTAAACGAGCGCCCCCGTTTATCAACTGAGTTTCCGCGTCATATTCGAGCCCGGCAAATTTGAACCGAAAATTATTATTACCGCCAGTTAGGCCATTATCCAGGATCATTCCGTATGGATGATAGGAAACCGACGCAGTCTGATGACCGGCTTCGTCAGAGACAGAAATCACACTGCCGCGAATATCATAATGAAAATAAACCGAATGAGCTGCTTTAGGAGTTCCGTCCCCCCCTTCCAACGCCGCGTGGGCCGCTGGTGTTAAAATTGCCATGAGAAAGGACGCCATTACGAAAGAAGACACAATCGTCATGACCGGGTTTCTACCGGATGAAGACACAGGGAATACGACCCTGTTCGACCGAGTGGTTACTCTTTCGAAGAGCACCAACGAAAATGCCGCGAGTGCAAAAATGCTGAGCAACATCGTCAACCCAGTGTTCAAATGGCTGCTTCCTGCCGCAATCGCTTTGTCAATAAGTGCGCTTAACTGATCCTGAATAGGCCCGCTTGTTTCATTTCCAGAAGCAGGCGCAAAACCGGCAAAATCATCGTCTTCCAGTAATTTGGTAAAGGCTGCAACACGACCCATATAATCCCAAACATACCGGGTCGCCTGAATACGGCCCTTGTCAAAGAGCGACACCTCATAAAAAGGATCAACGTAAAAGGTAGTGGATCCTTCTTCAGCCCGTTTTTCCAATCGCTGGCCAGTATGATCATAGGCAAACTCAGTCACCACTGATGCACCGCCAGAACGAAGGTTGCTTTTCAGAAGATTATTTTCAATATCGAACAGAAATTCTCTGACTTCACCGTGTCGTGTAATTTGATTGATATTGCCAAATTTATCATAGTTTATGCCGGTTTCCTGCCCAGATACATTGACGCTTTCGGGGTCCCGCTCACGGATTTCAGTACGATGGTTAAACCGGTCGAACGATTGACGTGCAACGACACGCCCATCGATTGTGTCCTTATAGGTCTTAAGACGTTGATCTTCTGTATAGGTATAATCCCGTTTGGCATGACGAACGGTCTTCCGTTCTTTCAAGTACCGATTTTCTTCGGATACCAAATCCGTGCCGGGCTTAAAATCATACGCGAGCCGCGAAAAAACCTGTTCAGGTTCTTGTTCACCGCGGGATGTAACAATTTCCGATAATTTGCCGTCGTTCCCCCACTGATAAGTTTCGACAACTTCATTTCCGAGAACACGGCTTAGCTTCTTTGTCCCGTCTTCAGAAATTTCAGGACGATATTCAATGATCGGTTTCTCCAGACGTCCCCATCCATCCGGCGCTTGCTCCACCCAGTTGATCCGGGCAAGACGGCTTCCATCATAGGTGTAGCCAATTTTGGAACCGTCGGGATAGGTTACCGTTTTCAACTGATCATTCTGATAATCATAAAGCAGTGTAAAGCTCAGAAATTCTTCATCAGAAACAGGAAAGCGTACGGTTTTTTCTGTTACAAAGCCTTTAGCCGAGTATAAAAACTCAACTTCATGCCCCTCAGGCAAAATGGCCTTTCCAATTTTCTGTGGATGTTCGTTTGAATAGCTAAATTCATAGAATTTCTGATTGGGAAGGGTTTTACGAATAAGTCTATTCTGGTCGTCATACTCCAAAAAGAGAGTTTCATCCGCCCGGCTTATCTCGGAAACCAGCCCCTGTTCGTTATAGCCAAAAGACGTACTGCCATACCCTTCCTTGACCTCTCGAATGATTTTCCCTTCCCGATTATACGTGATCTCCTGAAAGCGACCGGCTTCATCCATTACTTTGGTGACCTGCCCTTGCAGAGAATACACATTCTCAAGATAGCTTTCAGAGCGCTGTGTCCCATCCGGCCCGATCTCCTGACCCGATATTTTCACCACACGCCCCAAACCGTCTGTTACTTTTTCAACCCGTTTGGTAAGCAGGAGTTGATCATCCTCAGAGAACATTTTGACACTATTCAGGACCCTCAAATAGCCGCTTGCCAAAGTCTCTTTCTCGACTTCCTTAACAATCGACACCTTTGAAGACGATGCTTTCCGCGGGTCCACGATGTCAACGCGCTGTCCGACCTCAAGGCCCGCCGCATCCAGGATCACCTGAGTTCTAGACCCGTTGGGCAAGACCTCTTTGATAACCTGTCCCGTCCCCGCATCATATTCCAAGAACGCCGATGTTATTGTTTTCCCGTTCTGCATTTCCAAGGAAACCGGAAATGTTTTAAAGGCATCATCATATTTAATGCGTGTTTCAGTATTTCCCTGACGGGCAACAATAATATTTCCGTGCTCATCCAGCTCTTGAGACGATGTCTTATTTTCCATTTCTTGTCCCGCACGGGTTCCGGTAATGTTTGACCCGGTTAGCAGATCACCGTCGAAACGGTAAGCCCATTCCTTGGTTGAGACCTCTGAAGTCTCGGTGGATTTAAACTGGCGTGAAACCAACAGATTGCCTGCGTCTTCCGGCACTGGACCGCGTGCGACCTGATCCAGATAGGTGAAAGACTGCTCTCCTTCCTCTGTTATGACTGTAACGATCCTGCCTTTGGCATCATACTGACGTTTGTGAGTAATCGTTGTTGTTATCTGCCCTGATGGATCGTATTGCTGCGCAATCGTTTCCTTCAGGAGTGTACTGGTTACATGTGCCGCTTTGTGCGGTGCATATACATAAGTTTCATCAGATAGAGGCTGGAAAACAGGGGTTGGCTCACCGTCTTCAAAGGTAACATCAGCAACTGTTTCTTTCACAAGTATTCCCGCGATTTCTCCTTCCCCAAACTCCGTTAGGGACCCAATACCGCCATCAGCCGGATAGCTTTTGGCCAACCCAAACCCTACTCTTTTTCCCTGCTTGTTCTGAGGTTTTTCAAACAGATAATTTTCCCTTCCCATCAAACGTCCCTGATCTTTCAGAACAAGGGACGTAAGAACAGGGCCGGACTTGGTTTTGCCATAGGTAAACTCAGTTTCCCCGCCCCGGCCATTTTGAACGGCCGACAAACGGCCCCCTTCTTTGGTCCAGGAAAATTCATAAGGCGCAAAGCAAGAAAGCGATTTGCCTTCTCCTTGGGCGCATTCACTCAGCGTAGAAAGCGTCCCTGACCGGGAATATGTCAATTGATAGGCCCGCACCAATTTTTCAGCGACAGAACTTGTAAGGCCAATAAGCCGCTCTGGATTTTTGTCGTCATAGTTTAAATGAACCGCACGCAGGTTCCGCTTTTCAGCCTTATCCTGACCATAATAAATTGTACTGATCGCACCTGTTTTTGCGTCATACCGGTATAAAATAAAATTTTCAAACCGGTCAAAAATGGTGTTAATTTCCCAGGGTCCTGTTTCCAGCGTATCCATACTTGGCGCCGTATAATATTGACGCAGCCCATTCCCATCCTTCAGCAGGAAACCCACATCAGATTTCTGCAAGAGAATGCGCGGATCATTGGGTAAAGAATACAAGGTCCCCGACTGCGCCCCGGTTACTGGTATCAGTGGCACGTTGCCAAGACAGTAATTTTTTTTCCCCTGACCACACTGAATAATGCTTTCAGGATGGGTCAGTCCAACTTCAAACCCGGCGTTCTGATCGGCTTCGGATTTCGCAATACGGATTTTTAGATCCGGTTGCAGGCCGTTGGTGCCCGGTGCGATTCCGATTGGAAAACGAACTTCTGGCATTCCACGATACCGGTCTACAGACACATAAAACTGCGCGTCTTCTCGCTCAAGGGTAGAGCCTTGTTCAGGCGGCAAATTTATTTGTGGGCGAAATTTTAAGAGCAGCGAGAGTTCTTCATCAAGCTTTTTTCCGATGAGGCTGGGTTCAAAATCCAAAATCGTTTCAGCAGTCACCGTTTGGGTTGTATTTGCATAAACCCCAGTACCCATCACCAGACAGGAAAGGCCAGCTGACAACAGCATCGCCTTGATCGGAGTTTTAAGTCTGCAAGGCAGAGTTTCCGTTCGTTTCATTATACGTGCACCTTTTTCAAGCTGAATTTAGTTCGCTCGCGTCTCAAAAGACGGCTTTCATTAAAAGGAGAACGCAGGAAGAGCTGAGTCTGTGAGGAAGCCTTGAAAAAATCATACGATTTCACGAAAGGCCTGGTTGCGCTGTCTTAGTAAACATCAACAAATTTAGATTGTTACAGACAAAGGTATCTCAAATGAAGAAAACCTCGCTAAAAAGGAGCATATTAGCGTGCACTGCATTGGCTATATTAATTAGTTGGAATTCCGCCGCGACAGCATCCTACAAAGTCTTCCGAGATGAATTCGGTGTCCCGGCGATTGAAACTGACGACACATTGGAAATGTGGTTCTCTTATGGTTTCATGCAGGCACGTGATCGCCTGCTTCAACTTGAAATTCTAAGACAGGAAGCCTATGGAAACCTGCTTACGGATGAGAAATTTCTAGCAGAATCCGATACACTGGTTAGTCGGCAAACGCGAAACTGGCGCAGAAAGCATTTGTTTCCAGACTTACGCAACACTTTAACGCAAGAACTCTCAGACCTGCCCGGTGCCTACGGAATGAGAGAAAAGCTGACCTGTTTTGCCAAGGGCATCGAAGCTTTCAAATCCCTTGTGTTACTCCCACGCGCCCAACAGGATGATCTCAGTGCAGATTGTATTTCGTCAGAGAACCTCAACAGCCTGCTCGTCGCGGAGTTTGGTCCGGACAAACAAGTACCGCGCCAAGAAGCGGATTTTTTAAACACCAAATTTCAGTCAGTATTGTATGGAAAAGATGAAAAAAAACATGCCGATTTTGAAACCCCCTGGTCAGCGATCGACAGTATGGCGCTTTTCCAGCTACGGGTAATGCATGAATTTTCACTTCGTAACACCGAGATGAAAAACCTCACTTTGCTAAACTCTCTAATCGACCAGAACAATCAGAATACGAAGGTTGCGGCTCAAAAGTTCAACTCTGTAAAATGGGCTCTTCTTGAAACAGCAAAGACGACCATACCGACCACCGCTGATCATGTTGAGATGGCAGCGAAGCAGAGGCGCCAGTATCATCAGGCGCTGATCGAAAACACCCAGCCAATTGGCAAAGGCTATTCGATAAATGGCTGTGAAATTCAAAATCCAGAAACCTTAAATGGTCGGCTTGAGGAAGCCGTAAGATTGGCTTCTCATAAGACCGAAGCCCCCTTTGCAATGAACGCGAGCAACTGGTGGGTCATTTCTCAGGAAAATTCCGGCAATATAAACAGCCTACTGTATAACGGCCCCCAAGTACCGGCGCCCGATCCAAGCCACACCTATCAGGTCTCGTTGACCAGCAATCAGGAAGATGATCCCTTTCGATTTTCTGGAAGTGGTTTTGTCGGGACATTGAATTTTTGGCAGGGTCACAACGAGACAATGGCGTTTGGTTTGACAGCAGGAAATGCAGACGTTTCAGATGTCTTCTGTGTGTCACTTGAAAGAAAGAGAAGCGATGATAGCTGGTCTTTTCAAGGACATCCATTCCTTCCAATTCTGGAGGGAGCGGACCTAAAAGAATTCCAAGAGGTCGCCACTACTTATCAGAGGTTATTTAAGAAAGAACTGCAAAATATTTACACACTCGGGAATACAGGCTGGCCTGTTCTCACGGTCGATGAAAATGCCGGTGGGAAAACGGCAACGGCGTACATTCTGCGTTATAATTGGCAGGGGCTTACTGCAAAAACAATCCAAAATTGGTTAAAAGCGACGCAGGCGAAAAATCTCAACGAATGGAACCGCTCTCTAGACGGTGTCGCAGGCAACTTCAACCTGTCTGCCGCCCACAAAGACGGCAGCATTGGATATCGGCTTGTTGGCGCGTTGCCAAAGAAAAAAGGAACATCCTTTAAGAGCGATGACCCAAAAGACTGGCAATATTACCCGGATTACGATCCGCGCCTGCCCGCGCCGATTTCACCCTTTGATGGTTGGGAAAATGATGGTGGCTGGGTCCTGCATGGGAAATACAATCCAGTAACGACATTCCATAAGCTTTCATTGGATCAAGAACAAGCTCCGACAGCAAGCAACGCGCGTATTCAGTATATTGCCAACTGGAACCAAAAACCGTTTATCAATATGCCAGACACGGATCTGGATTACGACAGCTACACGCCCTATGATCGGGTCTTCATTCTGGAACAGGAAATGCAGGGACGGGCTGAGCCATGGACGTTGGAAGCATTACTGGATTTTAACGGCCGCTTACAACGGATGGACGTCAATTACTTTGCGTTCAAACCATTTCTTACATATCTGGAAGATCAATCGCAAAGGCTTGATGAAAAGACAATAAAGGCGATCAGTCTCATTAATCGCTGGAACGGGATGAGAGGCAACTATCGTGGGAACGATTTGCGGGGACTACATAAAGGCCATGTTCTGTTTTATCATTGGCTGGAAAGCCTGAACCGGCATATCGCCGCAAGACTTTCTGACAACAACCTTGATGTTAGCATGGCTGAAAGCGATGCCTTTCTCTTAAATTTCCATGAAGAGAAAAAGGACGACGGCGGTGCGGATCTCTCAAAAATTCAAAAGGAGAATCTGAAAAAGTGGTCGAAATCTTTTATTGGCCAGCTTGAAGCGGGCCAGATGAAATTGAAACAACCCAAACTCAATCATCCTGGCACGGAAATTCCAACAATTGAAACCAGTCATAATATTCATCTGGCAAGCCGGATTATTCTTCAAAGCCTGCACGCAGCCTTTGACGATGAACGCTTGACTATATCCGGCATGAGTGAATTCCCGGAATTCTCATATGACAAATATCAGTTTTTTCTCTTGAAAAACGCCACCGATGCCAAGTCTGTTATGCAGTCTGCCTTGTCGTATGCATTGAAAAAAACGACCGAAGACTGGCCCGAATATGACAGTCCTTCGGCCTATATGGAACGCGAATCCGCTACCTATACAGGCCTAACGAAAACGTTGGGGGCCAAGGATACCCAAATTGGTTTTAGACCTGAAGCCCTTAACACCCGGCATTTCCGAAACCGCGGGGCCTTCAACATGGGGGCCGCGCTGGGTCGGTATGGCGTCGACGCGAAGAATGTCAGTTCACCGGGCATTCGTGAATATCGCAATGCGCCAGGAGCAGGTCATCCAACGCCTCATAATGGAATTGAAACCGACTATAGCGTCAATCAGCTCCCGCTCTATCAGGCAAATGACTATCGGGATATGAAATAAACGAAAGATCATGGTTGAAAGCCCGCCGTAATTTGGCGGGCTTTCAACTCATAAAGCTGCGACTGTTTTCTCGATCCATCGATAAAAACTTTTTATAATAGGATCGTTCGCATTTTCCGGAAGTGTCAGTAAATAGTACCCAGAATTGAGGGATAACTGCTGAGCACCAATGGCAACCAGTTTTCCTGATGCAATATCAGTATGCACAAGACACTTTTTAGCAAGAGCCACACCTTCACCATTTATCGCTGCTTCAATGACCATCCACTGCTGAGAGAATTCCCGCAAATTTAAATGGCTTGTATCCTCAACACCCTGATTTTTCAAAAACTCCTGCCAGGAGGGATAATCCTGAATAACAGAAGGGTGTTTATCCATGAGCAACGGAAAATCGGCAAAGTTCTCAAGCGCCAGCGGGCGACCATCCACTCCCTGCAAAGTAGGGGAGGCCACCAACATAAGTTCGTCCTGTAAGATTTCTCGTGTCCACATATTGGCCTGATGGGCATGCCCATACCGAATACCGACATCACCGTCGGAAGGATTGAATTCATTCACTAATTCGACTGTTGAGACAGAAATATCCAAATCTGGCCATAAGGAACGAAAGTCGGTTAGCCGAGGAAGTAAAAACTTCATCGCAAAAGACGCAGTTACCGAGATGATCAGGTTTTTCCGGATCTCGGGCCGTCCCACCGAACGGGTGGCACCCCGAATTTCATCCATCGCCTTTGAGATCGCTTCAAAATACAGTTGGCCTGCTTCTGTGAAAGACAATCCCCGGTTACTGCGTTGGAATAAACGACAGCCGATCCATTTTTCCAGCGCATGCACCTGCTGACTGATCGCACCAGAGGACACCCCTAATTCTTGCGCCGCTCGGGCAATATTCAAATGTCGTCCGGCCATTTCGAACGAACGCAATGCATTTAAGGGGGGTAGAGACTCAGCCACCGGCTCACCATTAGTTTATCTAAACACAAAAACAGAGTTACTAAATTCCATAAAACTAATTAATTAAATATTCTATCCATAGTTTAGGGGAAAAGTCGACCATTCAATTGGATAACAAAAAATGACCAGACACAATTCAAGCGTAACTCTCTCAATTCTAAAGGATTTGGTTTCCTTTGATACGACCAGTTACAAATCTAATCTCCAATTGATTGACTATGCTCACAACCTCCTTTCAACCTATGGTATTGAAGCCACGATTATAAAAGATGCGTCAGACCGAAAAGCAAATCTATACGCAATAATCGGCCCAACCGACAGACCCGCTGTGGCACTGTCAGGGCACACGGATATTGTCCCTGTTGACGGTCAGGATTGGACCGTAGACCCCTTTTCCCTTTCAATAAAAAATAACAGGGCCTATGGCCGTGGCACGTGTGACATGAAGGGTTTCATTGCATCCGTATTAAGCGCGTTGCCAGCCCTCACAGAGAGGGAACTGAAACGCCCAGTCGCAATTGTTCTTTCCTATGATGAAGAGATTGGGTGCACGGGCGTTCGTCCTATGATCGAGGACCTACTGGCAAAGAACATACAAATCGGCGGCTGTATCGTCGGCGAACCGTCTGCCATGAAAGCCGTGACTGCCCATACTGGCAAGCAGGTCTACCGCTGTTCTTTTAACGGAACCGCCATGCATTCTTCATTATCACCGGGCGGCATCAATGCAATTTCATATGCAGGGCAGGTCATCAACGAGATCAGCCGTATCGAAAAAATTCTGAAGGAAGAAAAAACCGACGACACCCGGTTTGCCTATCCCCATCCCACCATCAATATCGGAATGATTCAGGGCGGGAAAGCTGTCAATATCGTTGCCGAACATTGCCAGTTTGATGTGGAATGCCGCTATCCGCCTGGATGCGACCATCGCCTGTTTACCGATGGTCTGCCTCATTTCATCGAAACACGCACGCACCCTTTAATGGCGAAAGAAGCCGATCGGGCAGGCGCATCCTGCCAAAAAATTGTCGATTATCCAGCTTTCACAATTCCGGACGATGCTGAAATTGTCCAACTTGCCCGGCGACTTTCTGGCTCGAACGATGATATCGCTGTGAATTACGGCACCGAAGCCGGACTGTTTAAGGCCGCCGGTTTTGAAACTGTCGTCTGTGGTCCCGGCGATATAGCACAGGCTCATCAGGCCGACGAATTTATCGAATTAGAGCAGCTTTCGTTGTGCGACAGCTTCATCCAAAACCTGGTCGGTGAACTGGCCCGTGATGGAGGGGCACATGGTTGATTTGCTACCCGGCTTCGACTCCGCTCGATCCATCGCAAACTGGATTTCAGAGTCGCCTATCGTTACCGATCCAATGGCGAAGGAACGTGCCAAGGCGGCGTTTATCGACACAATCGCCTGTATGCTTGCGGCCTGTGATGACATTGCCACACAAACAGTGTTCAAGGCCCTTAAATATAGTGGTCAAGGGGCCTGTTCGGCCATTGGCCGCACCGAAACCTTGTCCGCTGAAAGTGCAGCCTTGCTCAATGGTACTGCCGCTCACGCCCTGGATTATGATGACAACTTTCTCCCTGCGGTTACCCACGCATCTGCCGTTCTCGTACCTTCCCTTCTTTCTTTAGGAGAAGAAGTGGGTGCGTCGGGTAACCAACTTCTTGATGCCTATATTATTGGGCTGGAAGTGCAAGCGTGGCTTGGTCGTTTCATGATCCCGGCGCATTATGCAGCTGGTTGGCATGCGACCTCAACGATTGGAACAATCGGGGCCGCAGCGGCCTGCGTACGGGTTCTTACACTAGATGACCAAAGCGCGCTGGGTGCCGTCAGTCTCGCCACCAGTATGGCGAGCGGATCCAAATTGCAATTTGGAAGCATGGCAAAACCATTGCATGCCGGCTTGGCAGCGCGCGCCGGGATCACGGCCGCCCGGCTCGCCGCCGCAGGCGTTAATGCAAATGAAGATCCGTTTCACGGGCCATGGGGGTTCATCAGTCTTCATCACGCCTCGCAAACCCCGACGAATGCGCCTTCGGGCCAGCTTGCTATTATTGAGGCAGGATTGGCTCAGAAAAGATGGCCATGCTGCGCCAGTGCGCACCGGACATTGGATGCCATTCTTCAACTTCGCCAGGAAAATGATCTCGACCCTCATCAGATTGACTATATCGAAACGACCATACCGGACTCCAACGTCAAAAATCTTCGTTTTGATAATCCTGAGAATGAAAACGAGGCCCGGTTTTCCATGCCCTATTGTGCAGCTTTGGTTGCCCTGAACGGCAAAATGTCACTTTCAGATTTCACACCTGCGGCGGTTCGACGTCCTGAAGTAAAAGCGTTTTTACCGAAAATCAGAATGAACAGCGCCGGACCCCAATCAGATTTTGGGACCGGCATTTGGGATATACCGGCTGAGACCAGAATTACAACGAAACAGGGAGATGTTTTCGAAAAAACCATATCTCACCCTGTTGGAACCATTCATCACCCAATGGGTGAAAATGAACTGTATCAGAAATTTTCAGAATGTGCGGCCTCTCTCCTCTCACCAGAACAAACAGACGAATTCTATACCCGTCTACTGAACTTTGAGAATGAGCCAGTCCGTCATATTGCTTCGCATCTAAGACGCCGCGAAGTGCCATCAACCGTAAACTAAAAACCATAAACGGTCACATTACTAACAGGGTTAAACTAGGAGGACATTATGACATCAAGACGAATTCTACTTAAATCAATTGCCGCTCTTTCAGCCGGGGTTATGCTGGCAAGCACGGCAGCCGCCGCGGAAACATATAAAATTGATGTTTCACTTGAAACCGGCCCAAATCACATCCGTAACATCAGTGTCAAAAAATGGGCTGATGCACTAAACGAACAGTCCAACGGACGCCTAAAAATCAATGTCTTTGAAGGGGCCTCGAAATTCAAAGGCTCATCCGTCCCGACAGCATTGGCCCAAGGAACGCTCGACATGGGTGTCCCCGGCACCTGGCATTTAACCAAATTCATTCCAGATTTCGGTGTGATTTTCCTTCCCATGTTCTTTGGCCATGATCGCCAAGTCAGTTATGCCGTAATGGACGGCGAGATTGGGAACGAACTGCGTAAAAAAGTTGAAGAAAAGCTCAATGTTAAAATCGTTGGCCGGTTCATTGACATTGGTGGCGCGATCACTTTTATGAAAAGCCAGAAGATTTCGGGTCCTGACGGCTACAAATCTCAGCGGATCCGCATTGCCGGTAGTGCTGCGCATGCCCGTCGCTATGAAGCTCTTGGTGCCAATGCGGTTAAAATCTCCTGGCCCGATGTGCCACAGGCTCTGCAAACCGGTATGGTTGATGGTGTAATGACCGCGTTTGAATCCGTTCGCAGTGCAAAACTCTGGGATTCTGGTATTAAATACGCGTATGTCGATCAGCATGCCTTTCACCAGTATGTTCCAATGATTAATCGCCAGCTTTGGGATTCTCTTCCTGCTGATCTGCAGACACTTGTGGAAACCACTTGGGAAAAAGCCGTGGACCCACAAAGGGAATTCACAGCCCAACGGGATGCAGATGCACGGGCAGAAGCCATCAAAAATGGTATTATTGTCATCGATGCCTCAGCAACTGATGTTGAAAAACTCCGCTCCCGGCTTATGCCTATTCAGGCGGAAGTCATCAAGGAACTCCGGATTGATCCGAGTTTCGCGGACCGCGTCCAAAAGGCTATTCAATCCTCATTATAATATCGTCACGTATGCACTTACGGGAAAGCAGGAAACTGCTTTCCCGATATACGCAGGGGAAGTCCAATGGCTTATGCAATGAAAATCATAAAAAAAATAGAACATTTTCTGATGGCAACACTCGCAACTATTTCGCTTGTCCTCGCGGTCTGGGAAATGTTCATGCGATACTATTTTCCAAGTTCGCTACCTGACTGGACCTCCGAAGTCGTCATCTATCTTATCACGGCATCTGTGATGCTTTCTGGCGGACTTCTTGTTTCTGAAAACAGGCATGTACATGCTGATTTTTTCTTACGCATGATCCCGGCAAACCAACAAAGATATATGGAAATCGCCTTTTGCCTTCTCGGTATGGGGGTTTGTTACATCATCATGGAACGCGGCTTTGGCATCGTTGATTTTGCGTATCGGCTGGATGAAAGAAGCGATAGCTCCCTGCAATTCCCGGTCTATCTTTATTACGCCTTTGTACCGGCCGCCTTCGGTTTGATGCTGCTGCATTATACCCATCGGCTGTTTAGCTATATTTTCACTTTCGACATCGCGACCATGACAACGACAGAAGTTGATCTGGAAAACGCTGACTAACCGGCCTGAACGGAGATTACCATGTTTTTCCCATCTGTATTTACGGGCCTGTTTGCGCTTCTGGCGACAGGTATGCCCATTTTTCTTGCTTTGGGTGTGATGAGCATCCTGCTTTTTTATCATGAAGGTGTTCCGCTGATTGGCATGCCTCAACTGATTGTTGATCATCTTAATTCGATCACCTTCCTTGCGATCCCGTTTTTTGTCATGGCGGCGACCTTTATGCAAAAAGGGGGCGTCGCAAAAGCACTCGTCGACTGCGCCTATGCCTGGGTCGGAAGCGCACAAGGTGGTATTGCCATTGTATGCGTCGTAGCCACTGCTATCTTCGCCGCCATCTGTGGTTCCTCCGTCGCGACGGCTATGGCCATGGGGACAATTTTGGTTCCGGCAATGATGGAGCGAAATTACGAACGCAAATTTGCCGTCGGGATCGTCGGTTCTTCGGGAACATTGGGCATCCTTATTCCACCCAGCATGGCGTTCATTGTCTATGCGATCATTGCCGAACAATCAGTTCCCAGACTATTTCTGGCAGGCGTAGTGCCGGGCCTGTTGCAAGCAGGTCTTTTTATTGCCTGGAGTCTCTATTACACCCGCAAGAAAAAATACGAGAGGGGGGTCCGGTTGCCACGGGATGAATTTATCCGTGTTAATATAAGGGCACTACCTGCGCTTTCTCTGCCTGTTATTGTTTTGGGCGGCATTTATGGTGGATTTGTTACCGTAACGGAGGCTGCGGCTCTCTCAGCCCTCGTGGCCATCCTTATCAGTGTCTTCTTCTACAAAGGGTGCACACCACAAGAGGTAATCCCCACCATTGCTGAAGCCATAAAACGGGCAGGCACCATTGTCTTTATTATTATGATGGCGCTGGCCTTCGGTCACTGGATTACAGGATCTGGCTTTACCCAATCGCTCACCAATATGGTGATCGAGTATGATATCGACGGATGGCAGTTCTTGTTGCTCATCAATGTCCTTATGATTTTTCTGGGAATGTTTCTAGAGAATTTTGCCGTGCTACTGGTGGTGGTTCCCTTGGTTCTTCCGCTTTTGAAACCATTAGGGATTGACCCTGTTCACTTTGCTGTAGTTGTCACGGTCAATCTGGAACTGGGTTTGTTGACACCACCAGTTGGGTTGAACCTCTTTGTTCTGACCTCTATTACCAAGGCACCAATCAAAGAGGTAATCCAAGGGACATTACCGTTCATTCTTCTGATGTTGGTTTTCTTGATGCTGGTTACCTACATCCCAGAAATTTCTCTGTGGCTGCCCAATCTGGTCTACGGCAGTTAAAAGAGATCGGCGGCTATTGAAAACGTTTGATAGCCGCCGACAACATGGCTTTGAGTTCGATGCCGACCTGACCACCGTCCCCATGTATGCGCCCGTTAATCGTCGCCTTCATTGCATCCGTATGGGCTTTAATGATTTGAACATGGTTATCAGAGACACCCGCATTTGAGCCCGTAAAGTCATATAAACTATCGCCGAAAGTGGAGACGAGTGGATAGCCAAAAGTGCCCCCTTGCCCCTTCATTTCATGGGCAATTTCCTGAATTTTGCGATAAGAATTGACCCGTTTGTCCGGAAAGTTCACACAGACTTCAACAAGAGCCGTCATTTTGTTCAAGGTCCCTTGAACCCAATCAGGATAATCAGAGATCACTTCCTGAAACTGGGCTTCGGTTTCTTCAATCAATTCGGGAGGGAATGAGATATTTTCCGCCGTTGCACCTATTCCCCCTGCCTTCTCCAACAAGCGGTTTCGAATACGGTAAAACCTGACACTGACTTGCGGTTTTTCCACGATGGCTCCTATTCGTAAATAATCTTAACTTCTGGGCTTTTTTCATTCAAAAGACGTTTTTCCTCACCTTTAAACGGTAAGTTTTTTCGCCTGCGATCAGGTCCAAAATACGTCTGGTTTTGAACAAATTGCCGTTGACTGGTAATGATCTGCATTACCTTTTCAGCAACGCTATTAACAGAAAACGGTTTGGCCATCACTTCACTGACGCCCAAATCCCTCGCCTCTTCGACTTTTTCCTTATCGCCGAAACCCGTTACCATCAAAAACGGTATAAACCGGTTAAAGCTCTCCTTATGAGTTCGGACCCATCTTAAGAACATAAGACCGTCAATCGGTGCCATCTGCCAGTTAGAAACGATAAAATCCACCTGCATAGCGCCGGCTTTGACTGGGTTTTCTTTCACAAGCTTTAGAAACTCTATCGCGTCCTTAGCTTCGCCAAATGTTTTTACAGTTCCAACGCCCAACCCTAGAAGCGTGGATTTAATCAAGGAAACCATGTAGGAATTGTCGTCGACAACGATAATTGTGAACCCGGACAGATCAAAATCGGACACTTGTAAACCCTTGTATTATGCCAACTTAGACAGCAGTTCTAATATTTTACGCTGTTCTTCATCATTTAGGGAAGCTAAAGTTTTTCGTGTCACCAAAGCAGCTGTATCGAAAAGACTATCGGTAAGCTTTTCCCCTTCTTCGGTCAACCGAAGGAGCATCCGTCTCTTATCATTGTCATCCGCACGCGTCTGAACCAATCCCCGGTCGATTAACCGCCGCGTTACACCTTGAATAGTCGCCGGATCCATCGCTGTCAGGCGTCCCAGATGATTTTGCGACAACTCTTTTTCATCCTTGAGTTTTGCAAGAGCCGCAAATTGCGTCGGGGTTAATTGAACATCGCCAAAATGACTTTGAAAAATAGAACTGGCCCGCTGATGGGCGCGGCGCAATAAGTGTCCTATTTGTGCCTCAACACGATATTCATGAGAGGTGTCCTCTTCAGAGGAGGTTCGTTTCTCGATCATTTTCTGTTCCCGACCCTGGCCTTTCCTAAGGTAAAGCCAATCAATTCTATTTAACTGACAACTGTAATAGCCTCACGCCCTCTCTCAATCAACGACAACTGACCATCACTAACTGAAATTGACGTAATTGACCCATTATCCGGCTTAAAGACCAGAATCTGGTCCTTTTGTTCCAATTCTCCAACAAGTGCATTGATCACCATGAAATGTGAAAACAGAACGGCATCCTCGATCTGGCTGGAAAGGTAATCAATAATTCGTTGCCGCCAACGCAAAAGAACCTCTTCCTGCTCGGACCAGGATCCTTTCATAATTTCTGACAGCCAAGCCCGCCTGCCTGAAAATGGAACATGCGCTGACGGTATTTCCGCAATCGCCGGAACAATTTCAATTGTGCGCTTCCAAGAGACCTGAAAAGGACTTGCTGTTTCCTGCGCTCTTTTCAGTGGGCTGCTAATCAGCTTCCTAGGGCCCCCGGTCATCGCCTGAATTTTCTGAAAGGCCTGTTCCGCCTGCTGGTGTCCCAATTCGCTCAGTCCGGGATCCGGATCTTTATCCCAACTACTTGCAGCCTCGCCGTGTCGCACGACATGAAGCGTCACTGACATTCAATACCTCTTTTTTTTGTTTTTTTGGCGTGCTTGCCAATATCCCTTTTTCGCATCATTTTCATGAATTGCAAAGCCTGCCTAAGAAAATCAGTAAGAAGCTGCTGACAAACACCATCTTAATGATTTATTTTTTCATGATATACAATTAACAGTTACTTTGAAAGTATTAGGCTGGCTTTTCAATTTTTGCCATTTCAGCTAACTTCTGCTGAACAACTTTATTTTGTATAACGGAAATATATCCTGCAATGAACCATGCACAGCTAAAAGCCTTTCACGCTGTCGCCGAGCACGGCCGTATCACCGCTGCAGCCAAATCCCTAGGAATTACGCAACCTGCTGTTACACTTCAAATTCAGGCATTAGAGAAAAAATATAAAATTCCGCTTTTTGATCGCAAGGGTCATTCGATCACTTTAACAAAGGCAGGCGCCCTTCTTCACAATCTTTCATCCCAGTATTTCTCATTGGAAAAAGAGGCAAACACACTTCTGACATCCATTAAGACAACTAAATCAGCCCGCCTGACCATTTCCAGTGATCTTCCACACCGGATTTTCCCCCTAACAGAGAATTTTCGGCAGAACAGCCCCAATATCGAAATTTCTGTGACGATCTGCAACGAACTTACAATTCAGCAGAATCTTGAAGAAAGGCAATCTGATATCGGGATTTCACAATCAGAAATACGAAGTCCTAATATCGATTGCCTTGAAATCGGTCAGGAAGACATGACTGTAACATTTTCCAGGGAACATCCCTTCGCAACCCGCGCGGAATTGACCCTGAACGACCTTAAAGCCAGTAATTTTCTTGTAAATAGTAGTAAAATTGGCGGAAACGCAGTGGATCAACAGATCCTGAAAACGAGTGACTGGCCGGAACTTCTGATAAAAACTTATGATAACCAGCGGCTCATACAAGAAGCCGTTGCAAACCTGCAAGGATTTGCATTTCTGTCTCCGGAAGAAGTTAAGCATGACCAAAGGCTGGTCTCGATACCAGTGGTCGGATGTCCTGTAAAAAGAAAAGAATTTCTGGTTTTCCTGAAACAGAAAACAAACTTTCCGATTGTTACGGAATTTAAAAGGTCAGTGCTTGAAACGACCTTATCTCAAAGCTCTGCGGCTTATTAGCATGCCATTGTTATGAGCGCAGGCTTTTCACTTTTACTAAGTTCTAGAGACAGGCCTTCTTTTGCAACAATTGCACCGTCCCATTCTTTTCTCGCGTCTTCTGCGACCTTATCCATAAACGCATCATCATGGGAAGGATCATGATGGAAGATAACCATTTGTTTCACATTTCCAGCCCGACAAAGCCGAACACCTTCCTGCCAAGTCGAATGTCCCCAGCCGACGAATTGTGGATATTCTTCATCTGTATACGTGCTGTCATAAATAACCAGATCCGCCCCTTCGATTAATCCGGCAACATTTTCATCAGTTCGACCAGGCACATGCTCGGTATCTGTCACATAACAGACAGAAACGCCCTCATACTCAACCCGATACCCTGTCCCGCCATCGGGGTGGTTCAAAGGAGCAGTGCGCACATTGATGCCGTCGCCAAGAGAAAACGATTCTCCTGCCTGGAAGTCACGAAAACTAATATTCGCAGCTAATTCGGCAAATGGAACCGGAAAAGTGGGCTGGCACATCTGAGAGGATAAGACCTGATGAATGCCACAGGAATGAGCCAAATGACCCGCGTGAATTTCAATATTCACATCTTCCCGATAGACGGGAGCAAAAAATGGGAAACCATTAATATGATCCCAATGAGTGTGAGATTGGAGAAAAAGGTAATCTTTAATGCCGCGGTTAATCAAGCAGTTACCAAGCATGCGCACGCCCGTTCCCGCATCGAAAATAATAATTCGATCATTGAGAACCAATTCGACGCACGAGGTATTACCGCCATATTTCATATGATCAGCAGAGGGCGTCGCAATTGAACCTCGCACACCCCAAAATTTTACCTGTACACTCATTAAGAACAAATACTCCTAAACATTAGAAGGTCAGTATACTCGATTTAGGAACACAACACGACGATTGCAAATCGATAACTCACGGTTTTGTGTTCACCATCACGCCGAAAATGCCTTTATTTCCGCCTAGATTTGACCAGCCACTGTTTCCTGAAAGATTATGCTGCTTCCTTCGGAAGAACGCGTTCTGTCAAACGTGCCCAGTAACTGGCACCAAGTGGTAGGATTGTATCGTTGAAATCATAATTAGGGTTATGCACATGACAGCTGCCTTCTCCGGCCCCATTTGCAATCATGATATAACAACCGGGGCGCTCCTGTAGCATCCAGGAAAAATCCTCCGCGCCCATGACGGGAACGACATCCGTATCAACACAGGATTCGCCCACCAGTTCCTGTGCGGCCGCAATCGCTTCGTCCGTCTCGTCTGGTGTATTGATGGTCGGTGCATATCGACGATCATATTCAAATTCTGCGGTTGCACCATGTGCTGCACAAATGCCATCAAGCACTTGCGCCATCCGACGTTCAATCATATTCTGGACTTCCAGATCAAACGCCCGCGTGGTACCGCGGATTACGACATCCTCGGGTATCACATTTGTCGTATGGCCGCCGTGGATTTCACCAACCGTAATGACTGCGGACTTCAATGGATCAACATTCCGGCTTACAATTTTTTGCCAGCCGCTGACCACGTCACAGGCGACCGTGACCGGGTCCACAGTCAAATGTGGAAATGCGCCATGCCCGCCAACACCCGTTATTCTTGCTTCAAAGAAATCAGCGGAAGCCATCATCGGCCCTTTGCGCACGGCAAATTCTCCGACATTGAAACCCGGCATATTATGCATGCCATAAACGCTATCAACCGGGAATTTTTCAAACAGGCCATCGCTAATCATGACCCGTCCACCAGCAACATTTTCTTCAGCAGGTTGGAAAATAAACTGAACCGTACCGTCAAAATTCTTTGTCTCAGACAGGTATTTCGCGGCTCCAAGCAACATAACCGTGTGCCCGTCATGCCCACAGCCGTGCATTTTACCGTCCACTTGAGAGCGATGAGCAAACTCGTTCAGCTCTTGCAAATCCAATGCATCCATATCTGCCCGAAGGCCAATCGCGCGGTTACCGGAACCAGACTTCAACGTCCCGACAACCCCTGTTTTCGCCAATCCGCGATGGACTTCAATTCCAAAACTTTCCAGTTTTTCTGCCACAAAATCAGAAGTTTGATATTCTTCGAACGCTGTCTCAGGATGCATATGAATCCTGTGACGCCATTCTGTCATTTCTTCGTGAATCTCTTTAATTTGTGGCAAGATCTTCATTCTTTACTCCTTGATTAGCAATGCGGCGCCCCTTCACTGCTATAAATTTCGCGATTTTCTGAAAATTAGAGAGGTAGGCTAACCAACGGCGACGCGCCAAACAAGGCAATAATTACGGTTGATACAAAATTTAATAAAGATGAGAACTTGCGGATCGGACTTTTGCGCCGCTCCAGCATGCGTTTAACGGAACCCTTTGTCATTTACATATGAAAGACCAACAAAACCGGCCCCTCTTAGAGCCTGTAGTCCGGTATTGTCTCACTGGTCCCGATTTTCACCACCGCCAATGCGACATTCAGCTCTCCTTAAAAGGCAAACGGAAGAGAGAGAGAGAGAATAAGGCTCATTCCGCTTCTGCAGAGACACAATCGACGAAACTTGTGTTCTTTACACTCGAAAAAACCACGGTTGTTTCTGTTCGGCTCACGATCCCCGGTATTTTAATCTGCGTAATTAACAGGTTCTCCAAATGATCCAGATCTCTTGCCAGAACCTTTAGTGAATAATTGAAGTTCCCCGTAACATGGTGGCACTCCTGAACATACGGGATCTCGATCATTGATTTCTCAAAATGTTCAAAGGATTGCACATCGTCAATTGCCACAAAGACATAAGCCAAAACCGAATAGCCCACATTCTGCCGGTCAACAACGACGGAATAATGCTGCAAGATACCTTTTGATGACAGTTTATCCAATCGATCCTTTACGGCCGTTATCGACAAACCCACTTGTCTACCGACCTCCGCATAAGCAATTCGACCATCTTTCTGGGCTATATTTAGAATCTTTCGATCCAGGCGATCCATTCCAACACTCATTTTGACGAATAAATTTCTGTGAATCTTTATAATAGAAGAAAAAATAGAATGTAAATCTGATATTTGTAGAAAATATAACTTATAATTCAAAATTATAATTCTTCCATTGCCTTTCTCGAGCTTTCTTTCTAATACTCTGCCAATTGCGAATAATGACAAATCCGAGACAGTCGATAGGCGGGCCCGTGGTTAAAAAGACGCTGGATAAAGATCTAGAACGCATTGTTCAGATCGAGACACAAACGCTTCAAGCAACCCAAACATATAAATCGCTTGCGATTGCCCTTTTATTCTTGCTGGGCGTCTGGCTGTTTGCCGCAAGTATCATTGGAACGGGTGAACATTCGACGCTGATTATCATCGCGGCGATCATTGGCGGTTATATGGCCCTGAATATTGGTGCCAATGACGTTGCCAATAATGTGGGGCCGGCCGTTGGTTCAAAAGCTCTGTCGATGTTTGGCGCACTGATAATTGCGGCTATTTTCGAAGCCGCAGGTGCTATTCTGGCCGGTGGCGATGTGGTTTCTACCATTAAAAAAGGGATCATCGATCCAGCGGGCGTGGATAACAGCCAGATCTTCATCTGGGCAATGATGTCAGCTCTTTTTGCAGCCGCCGCATGGGTTAACATTGCAACCTGGGTTGGCGCCCCTGTCAGCACTACACATGCTGTCGTAGGTGGCGTTATGGGGGCAGGTATTGCCGCCGCTGGCTTTGGCATCGTCAATTGGCCGACCATGTACAAGATTGCTGCAAGCTGGGTTATTTCACCGGTCATGGGCGGCGTGATCGCCGCTTTCTTTCTAGCAATCATAAAATACAACATCATTTATCAAGAAGACAAAGTTGCGGCGTCGAAAAGATGGGTTCCAATCCTTGTCGCTATCATGGCTGCTGTATTCTCTTCCTATTTGATCATGAAGGGCCTGAAACGGATCTGGAAGCCTGATTTTCTTGTCATTTGCGGATTGGCGCTGGGAGTCCTTGTCGCCACCTATTTGATCGTTCGCCCGATCATTGCAAAAGCCGCGGTCGGCATGGAAAACCGGAATAAATCAGTCAGAACCCTGTTTACAATCCCTTTGATTTTGGCTGCAGCGCTCTTGAGCTTTGCCCATGGTGCAAACGATGTTGCCAACGCGGTTGGCCCGTTGGCGGCTATTGTTGACGCATCTGTTAGTGGTGAAATATCGGGCAAGGTCGGTATTCCATTATGGGTCATGGTAATCGGAGCCGTCGGAATCAGCGCCGGGCTTTTCCTTTTCGGACCCAAACTTATTCGCACCGTTGGTGAGCAAATCACCAAGATGAACCCGATGCGCGCATTTTGTGTGGCGCTATCAGCCGGCATTACAGTTCTTATCGCCTCGGCTTTGGGACTGCCTGTGAGCTCCACTCATATTGCCGTCGGTGCTGTATTTGGCGTCGGCTTTTTTCGGGAATGGATAACTGAAAGGCGAGCGCAGCGTCTTCGCAGCGAAATCCAGAAAAGCAAAATTCATCCTGAAAGTAACTTGCCGGGAACCGCGGAAGATAAAGTAATTTCCAAACGGAAAAAGCTGGTTCGCCGTTCTCATCTTATGACAATCGCGGCCGCCTGGGTAATTACTGTGCCGTGCGCGGCGCTCCTGTCAGCCGGTATTTTCCTGCTCATTTCAAATTTCACATTAAACTAATCTGGTTTAGGGCAGACCATGGGCCAGAAATTCCTGGTCTGCCTTTATCGCATCGAACAGAAAATCCAGTACCGCCCTTACCTTGGGGGTATTCTGCAACTCTTTATGTGTAAGCACCCACAAATCGGCGCTTCCGGAAAGCGTTTCATCAAACAATAGATGCGTATCCGGGAATTGGGACACCATATAGTGCGGTGCAAACAGAATGCCGGCACCGCTTCTCACCGCCTGGATTTGAGCCGCGACCGTATCCGTTTTCAAAACAACATCTGCAGGCCCAACAATTTGTCGCAACGTTGATGTCAGGATAAAGCCGTTCCCGCTGTGATTCCAATCGATGAATTTGTGATATTTCAGCCTGTCCGGCGTTTCTGGGCGCCCAAACCGGTCGATATAGGCAGTGGACAGGTAAAATCCAAAACCAACCTGTCCTGCGACCCTACCGATCATTGTGTCGTGTGTGGGATCGTTAATACGAACCGCGATATCAGCTTCACGCCGCCGGGGGTCCAAAGGTTGAACATCCAGAAGAAGCTCAAAGACAATTTGCGGGTACTGGGTTTGAAATTCGGTTAATTTCCGGGTTAGCCAATACGCACCAAAGCCTTCCGTCGTAGAAATCCGAATGCGGCCGGAAAATTCTTTATCAAGGCCTTCCAACCGCTGCTCTACCGCTGCAAACTCCGAGGAAATGCCCTGAACATTCTGAAGGATTTGCATACCTGCATCTGTCAGAAAATACCCGTGTGATGCACGATTGAACAGAACGGTACCGGTGCGTTGTTCCAGTTCCGCGATTTGCCGGCCCACTGTCGGTTGGCTGACGGACAGCCTTCGCGCCGCCTTAGAAAGGCTCCCCTCTTCCGCAACAGCCAGAAAATAACGATATGTATCCCAATTCATATTTATACATTTTTGTATGAAGATTATTCATAATTAGCATATTTTCGTTTAAACAAAAATGACTATATTCTTGGGAGTTATCTCTTGAGTAGGAAAATATGATGCCCAGTACCCCGGACAAAAAATCATTCCCCAGTGAATTCAGCCAAATGACTGGTCTTGAACAGATGCAACTGGCATTCATGAGTGGAAATCGGCCACCAATTGCCGAGACCATGAGCATCGATTTGGACAGTATTGAACACGGCAAAGTTGTCTTCTCAGGGGAGCCGGCGGAAAAACACCTGAATCCGATCGGCTCTATCCATGGCGGATATGCTGCAACGATCCTCGATTCCGCGTTGGGATGCTCCATCCATACAACACTGGAGCCCGGAGAAAAATATACGACTGTCGACCTAAATGTAAAATATGTCCGCGGCATGAAACCGGGAATGGGGCGGGTAACCTGTACCGCCGAAGTTATTCATAAGGGCCGTAAAATTGCAACTGCTGACGCGAAGCTTGTGGGCGAAGACGGTAAAATCTACGCCCACGGAAATACCACCTGCATCATTCTCTGAATTCAGGTTCTAAACACTTACATTGGGAACGGGGAAACACCGATCACCATAGTATGGAGGTGGAAAAAGGCGAAAAAGACAAAAACGCCAAGCAAAACTTTCCACCAAAGCGCCTTCACCGACAGGCTGGCACGCCCGCGAATGACGGCCAAGAACGGAACATTTGACGTATGGGCAATAAAGTCTTTCCAGTCGGCCCCGACTTCCCGTGCGCGCTTTGCATCAATGAGAAAGGTTCCCGCAAGCGCGAGGCCGCCCATACCGCCAAAGAAAATCAGGGATTTAAGGTCGCCGTTATTTAATAGATGCACCCCCGCCCAAAGGGTCAAAGACCACATTAGGGGATGGCGTGTAATGGCGTTCAGGCCACCCCGTGTTTTTTCATCATTGATTTTTTTCTGCCCGCCGATCGCTGTTGCGCTGGCGCCTGTATAAGGACCAACAAACAAAATGGACGCAAGAAGCATGACACCAATTGCGACATACCGTGCCCAATTCCCGACTTCCCAATAAACCGGGCCGTATGGGGCCTCAAAATAGGCCCAGATCATCCAGATCAGAGACAGGGCCGACAGGAGACTGTATCCTCCCAAATATCCGTTCAAACCAATTTTTTGAATGATTGCTTGTCTTAAAAAACTTGACGGCAAAATATGTATCGCAAGAAAAAGAGCTGTGGCAAAAGCCAACGCTTCTATCGTACCGGTCATGGAGCCCCCCATTTAACAACTTTAATATCGCGCAAGCTTGGCACACTGCCTAACCAAGAACCAGTCTGAATTTTATCAATCTTGTAAAAGTGCGATCCCGCTCACTTATTTGAAGCGACAGCCTGATTTTCGAGGACGGCAAAACCTTTGTCCGTCAATTTACAAACAAGCCAGTCTTTCTTGATGGGATTAACAAACCAAGGCTCTGCCCAACCCGCCTTGATGCAGCTTCGAATGGTAGCCGGGTTGATCTGCTGGCCATTTCTGTCAAACAGAGGAAGTTTTCCCCCGGCTTGGGAATGGCCTAACTTTAGATAACGCAATTGCGCCTCTGATGGAGATTTTTTGCCCATTCGCTTATATTAACCGGTTTTACGAAAAAAATACACAAATTGGGGAGCTGACGTCATTCTAGCCCTTTTCAAAAATACCTAGTCGGTCTAAAGAACAGAAACGTTATAACATGAGGTCTGAAGAGATGTCCGAAGAAGCTGATTATACAAAATATTTCCCCGTGTCATGGGAAGAGTTGCATCGCAATGGTCGAGCATTGGCATGGCGGTTAATGGAATTAGCGCCGTTTAAGGGGATTGTTGCGGTTACGCGCGGTGGTCTGGTGCCTGCGGCAATTGTCGCCCGTGAACTAGATGTTCGCAACATTGAAACTGTTTGTATCGCGGCTTATCGCGACGACAAGACTGTGGGCGAAGTGAACATTATTAAAGGGCTGGACATTCCAGATAATGGAAAAGGCTGGTTGATCGTCGACGACCTCGTCGATAGCGGCATTACGGCTAAATATGTCAGAGACATGATCCCGGAAGCGCATTTCGCAACCATATATGCCAAGCCGAAAGGCCGCCAGCGCGTTGACACATTTATAACAGAAGTCAGTCAGGATACCTGGATCCTGTTTCCCTGGGATCAGGCGCCGTCTTTTGCAAAACCGATTGTAGAAGAAACCCGCTAACGTTTCATCAGGAGACATCTCATTCCGCACTTTGCCGCAAATTTGAGTTTCTTATTTCAGGACGTCTCATTTCTGGATCGATTTTCTCATGCGGCGAATGCAGGATTTAAAGGGGTTGAGTATTTATTCCCGTATGATTGGCCTGTTGATACACTGAAAAAACATCTGGATCGCCTCCAATTGACACAGGTACTTTTCAATCTATCGCCTGGCGACTGGTCCGCAGGTGACAGAGGTCTTGCTGCCCTTCCTGCGCGGCAACTCGAATATCAGGCCTCTATCGAACAGGCTTATCGTTATGCATCGGCACTGAACTGCCAAAAATTGCATGTCATGTCCGGACTTAAAGATGCCACGCTCTCCCAAAGCCAACAACTCGATTACTTTCAGCAGTCCCTTGAGAAGGCAATTTCCTTTGACCCTTCTCAGACCCTTACATTCCTGATCGAGCCCATTAACAACCATGACATTCCGGGCTATTTACTGAACGACTTTGATTTGGGTTTAAGGCTGGTGAAAGAGCTCGATACTCCAAGAATACGGCTTCAGTTTGATATGTATCATTGCCAGAGAATTCATGGCGATGTGAGCCGCCGTCTTACGGAAGCCCTCCCCTACGTCCACCATATTCAAATTGCCAACACACCCGGAAGAACCGACCCTGATATCGGAGAGTTAAATTATCCATACCTTTTTGATATGCTTGACAGAGAAGGCTACGAAGGTTGGGTTGGCTGCGAGTACAAACCTATCCAGCGGTTCGACGCCAAACCGTTTCAATGGATGAACCCGTATCTCGAATAATGCATCGGCAACCGCGCCAGTTCCGGTCATCAAACAGCATCGCACGCTTGCGGGGCAATAAAAATAAGTGATAACAGTAAGCATATGGCTTTATTTGGACACAACCTAAAACAAAAAGATCTGATTACCTCGATCAAATCTTTGCGCAGTAATCTCTCGTTAAAACTAACGGTCGCGTCGCTGCTTGTTGGTCTTCTGGCCGGATATGGCGCTCTGCTGTTTAGACTGCTCATCAATAACGTTCAAGAAATTTTCTATGGTTTTGATAGTGAACTGGTCGTTACCAATGCTCAAAACCTGCCTTGGTGGCAATTTCTGATTGTCCCTGTTCTCGGCGGTTTGATTATCGGTGTTTTCCTGAAATATTGCATGCCCGACAGACGCCCGGAAGGTGTTGCGGATATTATCGAGTCTGTCTTGGTTAAGCGAGGGAAGATGAAGTTAGTACCGGGCATTGGAACCTTTCTGACAAGTGCCGTCTCGCTCGGCACCGGTGGGTCGGGCGGCCGCGAAGGGCCAATTGCCCATTTTGGTGCGATGTTGGGCAGCCAGCTCGGTCAAAGAATGCGCATTCCTTCAGCCTACTACACAACCCTTATCGGGTGCGGTGTCGCCTCTGCCGTTGCCGCGTCTTTCAACGCCCCCATTGCCGGTATGTTCTTTGCTCTGGAAGTTGTGATTGGCTCTTTCGCTACCCAGGCGGTCGCCCCTATCGTTCTGGCATCCGTCATCGGCACCGTCGTTAGCCGCGTTCATCTTGGTGACTTTCCCGCATTTATCATCCCCAATTACCAGATCGTTTCCTGGTGGGAAATTCCGGCGATCGGTCTGCTTGGCGTCGTCTCTGCCGTTGTCGGGCTCTTGTTTATCTGGAGTATTGGCTTTTCAGAACGGACCATTGACCGCTTTAAGATTCCGGAGATTTTGCGCCCTGCCTCAGGCGGACTGGTTCTCGGTGTTATCGCATTGATGTTTCCGCAGATTATTGGAGCAGGTTATGAGGCGACTGATAGTGCCCTTAAGGAAGAATATGACCTGATACTTCTTCTGTCGCTTATTGTTGTAAAAACAATCGCCGTTGGAATTACGACAGGCAGTCGATTTGGGGGCGGTTTTTTCTCGCCCTCGCTCTTTGTTGGGGCCATGACCGGCGGTGCATTTGGTATCATCGCCGCGTCAGCGTTTCCTGAATTAGCCGCCAGCAATGGGTTATATGCAATCATTGGGATGACGGCAGTAGCCTCTTCCGTTTTGGGCGCGCCCATTTCAACAATTCTCATCGTGTTTGAGCTAACCGGTGATTATAAGATCGCCATCGCGGTTATGCTGGCAGTTGCCGTTTCAACGCTTATTAGCAAACAGTTGATCGGTCGCAGCATTTTCCAGACCCAGCTTGCCGGCCGAAACATCGATATTAAGGAAAACAAAGCACTTCGATATTTACAGAACAGGCAAGTCAGAGGGATCATGGACCGAGAGTTTGTAGAAATTTCACCTGATGCCCATATGCCGGAACTGCGCAGCATCGCCAAAAATACCCGCCATGATAAACTGATCGTCGTTGACCCGGAAACCAAGGCCTTTGTTGGGCGTTTGGAGTTTGCTGATTTAAAGCCCCATGTTTTCGCCGATGAACTGGATCAGAACCTAACGGCAAACGATCTTGCTCAGCAGAACAGTCCCGTTCTCTTCGCAGAATCAAGCCTCAAATCCGCGTTGCTTATTCTGACTAAGTCCGGTGCGGACATCCTGCCCGTCATCGATACGGCCAAGGACAGCAGGCTTATCGGTCTTTTGCACTCGTCGGATGTATTGCGCGAGTATAATGACGCCCTTCTCCACATGCAGGACGAAAAACCAACCCGAAAGAACACTGAAATTTGATAGCCTGATGGATGTTCATGGTTTATACCATGCCGTTATGGATGACAGTTTTGATATCGCAAATTTTGACGCCGCACCTGCACCGCAGGCGCCAGACCTTTCTTATCTCGATGGGCTGAATGACGGTCAACGCTCAGCAGTTGAAGCCGTTGATGGACCTGTTCTTGTTCTGGCGGGCGCAGGAACCGGTAAAACCCGCGTCCTGATAACGCGTCTTGCCCATATTTTAAACACCCGTCCCATCAACCCATGGGAAATTCTTGCTGTCACCTTTACCAATAAAGCAGCAGCAGAAATGAGGGAAAGAACCGCCAATATAGTGGGCCCAGCCGCCATCGAAATTAAACTGGGGACCTTTCATTCAATTGGTGTCTGGCTTCTTCGGCGCCATGCTGAACTGGTTGGATTGGGGCAGAATTACACGATTTTGGATACGGATGATCAACTTCGCCTGCTGAAGCAAATTCTCACCGATAACAGTGTCGATATCAAAAAATGGCCCCCGCGTGGTCTGGCCTCTGTTATTGATCGCTGGAAAGACAAGGGGCTGCGGCCCGATCAGGTTGGACGGCAAGACAGCGAGGGTTTTGCCCATGGTAAGGCTGCCACGTTATACAAAGAATATCAGGATCGCCTGAAAGCCCAAAATGCATGCGATTTTGGTGATCTTCTGCTACATCCACTTAGCATTTTCCAAGCCCATCCGGACATCCTCCAACAATATCAGAACCGATTTAAGTATATTCTGGTGGACGAATATCAGGATACTAACGTTGCGCAATATCTGTTGCTACGAATGCTGGCACAAAAGCACAAGAATATTTGCTGCGTTGGGGATGACGATCAATCAATCTATGGCTGGCGCGGTGCCGAAGTTGGTAATATCCTGAAGTTTGAAGATGATTTCCCCGGGGCGAGTGTTGTCAGACTGGAACGAAATTACCGGTCTACGTCTCATATTCTAGGGGCCGCCTCAGGCCTGATCGCCAAAAACGAAGGACGCCTGGGGAAAACCTTATGGACTGAAGACAATCCAGGCGAAAAGGTCGTCCTCAAAGGGCTTTGGGATGGCAATGCCGAAGCCCGATGGGTAGCCGACGAAATTGAAAACCATCAAAGAAAAGGCACGTCACTGGCTGACATGGCTATTCTTGTGCGCGCCAGTTTCCAAACCCGTGCCTTTGAGGAATGCTTTATTTCAATGGGTATCCGGTATCGTGTTATTGGCGGACTCCGCTTTTACGAACGCCGGGAGATCCGAGATGTTCTCGCTTATTTGCGTGTTATCAATCAGGCAAATGACGACCTGGCCTTTGAACGCATATACAACCTTCCCAAACGGGGATTGGGCGCAAAGGCGCTTGATAAGTTGAGAGAGATCAGCCACGAACAGGGGCTCGCCCTCTCACGAAGTGCTGCTTATGCGTCGGAGAACGCCCTGTTCAAAGGTAAAGCAAAAGCCGGATTGTCCGAGCTATGCCATAACCTTATCAAATGGCGCGAATTGAAAGACGTTGTCTCCCCGTCAGAGCTTGTCGAGACAGTTCTGGAAGACAGCGGTTACTTTGACATGTGGAAGCAGGACAAGGCCCCGGAATCTGAAGGTAAGGTGGAAAACCTGAAAGAATTGAGCAAAGCGCTTTCTGATTATGATGATTTAGGTGAATTTCTGGAACATGTCGCGCTTGTCATGGAAAATAATGAAGACAAATCTTCGGATATGGTCAGCATTATGACATTGCATGCCGCCAAGGGCCTCGAATATGACACCGTTTTTCTTCCCGGTTGGGAAGAAGGTTTGTTTCCGCATCAACGGGCTTTGGACGAAAACGGCATAAAAGCATTGGAAGAAGAACGTCGGCTTGCCTATGTCGGTATCACCCGCGCGAAAGTCCGCTGTTATGTCAGCCATGCGAGCAACAGAACAATTCACGGGCAATGGCAATCATCTTTGCCGAGCCGTTTTGTCGACGAACTACCAGCAGAGCATATTGCCTCTGAGAGTGACCAAGGCGTTTATGGAAGCCGTTCTCAATCAAATGAGATAGAAAGTTCGTGGCGCGCCAACACTGCTCAGCAGCTTTCCCACGTGCTGGAACGGCGAGCCGCTCAAAATCGAAATTTAAAAGATAACAGTACCAAGCCTGTCAATTCAGGTGATACGGGCCTTGCAATCGGTGATCGCGTTTTTCATCAAAAGTTTGGTTATGGACGGGTCCTTCTTAAAGATGGCCCAAAAATGGAAGTTGCCTTCGATAAAGCAGGCACCAAGAAAGTGATGGAAAATTTTGTCGAACCAGCCTGACCCGACCCTCTGGCAGTTATCTATAAACCTGCCTCTCCCGGAGTCTGATGCAATTGAACAGATATTTGAAGAACATTTCCTGACAACCTCTCTTGCAGAAATTGTATCTGATGGCAGCCTCTGGCGACTGGACATTCTTTTCGACCATCAACCAGATCAGACCCTGTTAAATCAAGTTCCGGATGAATATGTTTTCGAAATTGCGCCCCTTATTCAGCGGGACTGGGTTTCAGAAAGCCAGAAACAATTACCGCCTGTTTCCGCTGGCCGATTTTATATTCATGGATCTCATGACCCCAAACATACATCCAGCTCGGTTCATGATCTGACCATTGATGCCGGGCGCGCCTTTGGTACCGGGCTTCATGAAACCACGTTTGGGTGTTTATTGGCACTGGACGATATCCATAAGGAACGCAGCATTTTCAATGCTCTGGACCTAGGGTGCGGGTCTGGTGTTTTGGCGTTAGCCATTGCAAAAGCATGGGGCCGTCCAGTTCTCGCCAGTGATATTGATCCGGATGCCGTGATCACCACAAAAGAAAATGCCCGGTTAAACTGCCTCTCACCTCTCGTTCGTGTAGAAGAGGCAACAGGCTTGAATAACAGGCTTCTAGCGAAATCAGCCCCATACGACCTGATCACAGCAAATATTCTGGCATGGCCCCTCGTCGCATTGGCCCCAAAGATCACGGCCGCGCTTTCCACAGGTGGCGTTCTGGTTCTATCCGGATTGCTCGGCAAGCAGGAAAACATGGTCCGAAACGCTTATCGCTTGCAGGGATTACATCTTCATAAGCGCTACAAAATTGGCGACTGGCATAGCCTGATCCTGAAAGCATAAAAAAAAGCCCGGTATAAAAATACCGGGCTTTTTGGTCACTTTGGCTTTTGCGTCGTTAGCTAACCTGGCGACCGTCGTTTCTTTTGGCTGTGTTATCGTTAGCCAATGGCACTTTGCCGGAAACAGCTGCGGCAACATCACCCCGTGTCAGCCCAATATCACTCAGTTGACGGGCATCCATTGCCATCAATTGAGCAAAACCATTGCGGTGGTCGCGCCACTGCGCATAGCGGCTTGCAAGAGAAGCTACAACGCCAGAGACTTTTTTCAACAAACCGCCGTTGGACACCTGCTCACCATAAATCACTTGATCGATTTCAGCGCGGGTAATTCCGATATCACGGAGTTCCCGATTGCTCATACCGCGAAGAATAGAAGCTGCTTTGCTATTTTCACGTCGCGTCCGAATTGCAGTACCTAATTTTTCAGAAACTGCAGAGATCATGATCCGCAAATGTTCACTTCTCTGACGGTGCGCTTTCGCAATCAACGTATCCACATCAATCATGTTATTGTTTGCTGATACTGGGTTCAATAAAGCAAGAGCTTCAATGTCTTTGTTTGTAAAGCTAATCATTTTTCATCTCCAACACACATCGCCACTCGGTCCGGGCGCGGTGAAATCAGGCAATTTTGCCGTTAAATAATTCCTGCTGATTTTCGTTGGCAGCAGCGTCAATATTCCGAAGTTCGCTTTTTACAGCTTGCTCAATTGTTGTGCGGTCCAGATCAACTTCCACGTTCCCCGTTGAGGGCTGTGTTGTCTCGGCCGAATTGTTCATATGGAAAAACGTCTTGAGCATTGCCCAAAATCCAGATTTCGTCTTAGCCTGAGAATCCTGAGCGACAAAATCGAAGCCATACTGTAGGTGCAGGGCTTGACCGTATTTTTCATTCCGACTAAACATTTTTTTCTCCATACCAAACTTACGTGATGGATATTATATTGCACTGCACACAATAAAAAACAATACCTTAAAGGCCAAATTTGGCCGCTAAGATCGAAATGGTGCATTGCAAAAAATGCATAGCTTGGATTGTATTCCCGGTGTAGATAAGCCATATTCCATGAGTAAATGATTGGAATTTCAGGGAAAGCCGGTGTCGGAACAGACTATGACAGCCTATTCAAAACTAGAGCAGTATATACAGGACAACAGGAGCGATTTAGATTTCGCCTCTCTTATCTCTTCCTTAAAAGCAGCAGCAGCTGCACCAAACCGGCCAGACAATGATCGTGTTTTTTCACATCTTGTTGGAGATATCAACGATGATTTTAAGGATCTGATGCGTCAGGTCCGCAATGAATTCCGCCAAAATATTCAAGCCACCATTCTTTCACCGGACGAAACGCCAGACCGCTTGAAACGATTGCGAGAAGCATTGTCCCAGCAAGGGGTCGACGGTTTTCTGGTTCCTTTAAGCGATGAGTTCCATGGAGAAGCCACACCAGCGGCATCAGAAAGATTGAAATGGCTTACCGGTTTTACCGGATCCGCCGGAATGGCGGCCGTCTTAAAAGACAAAGCCGCTATCTTTGTTGATGGTCGTTATACCTTGCAGGTGCGTCAAGAGGTTGATACCGCCCTGTTCACCCCTCGTCATATCTCAGACGAGCCGTTGACAGAATGGCTCTCCGAGAACTTACAAGCCGGTGACATATTGGCATTTGATCCGTGGCTTCATACTGAGACCAATGCCAATGCCCTAAAGGCATTAGCCCAGAAGCTCGATATTACGATTAAAGAGACTACCCAAAATCCGATCGACACAATTTGGGAAGACAGGCCAAAAGAACCTTTGGCGCTCGTTGTTCCACACCCTGACGAGTATTCAGGTCTTTCCTCGGCGAAGAAACGTGAAGAACTTGCCCAAACTCTGAAAGCAAACGGTCAGGATGCGGCCATTCATACCCTACCAGATGTTTCAGCCTGGTTGCTGAATATCAGGGGCGCTGACCTTCCCAGCACTCCTTTCCCGCTTGGCTTCTCTATCTCGCATAGTGACAGTACGGTAGATTATTTTATCTCTCTAGAAAAGGTATCCGAGGATTTGCAGAGCCATCTTGGTAACGCTGTACGGCTCCATGATCGGGCCGAATTTGGGAACGCCCTTAAAGCATTAAAGGGTAAAAACGTACAAATTGATCCAAGCTCAACCAGTCAATGGATTGCATCCGCCCTTACCAAGGCAGGGGCCAATATTCACCGGGCAGATGATCCTTGTATGTTACCGAAAGCGATAAAGAACGGTACCGAGCTTGCCGGGACGCGAAACGCGCATATTCGAGATGGCGCAGCGATCGCTAAATTTCTTCATTGGTTATCAGTAGAGGCACCCGCCGGTACGGTTGACGAATTGAAGGCCGAAGCCAAACTAAGATCTTTCCGTGAGGAAGGGAACCTCTTCAAGGATTTGAGCTTCTCGACGATTTCAGGTGCCGGACCAAATGGTGCGATTGTTCACTACCGGGCCACAAAAGCCAGTAATAGACCGCTTGAAAACGGCAATCTTTATTTGGTGGATAGTGGCGGTCAATATCTTGACGGAACCACTGATATAACAAGAACGATTGCTGTTGGATCACCGTCAAAAGAAATGATGAACCGTTTTACACTGGTCTTAAAGGGTCATATTGCTCTGGCTCAAGCCATTTTCCCAACGGGTACGACCGGTAGTCAACTGGACGCACTTGCCCGATTGCCCTTATGGTCGCGAGGACTGGACTATGACCACGGAACAGGGCATGGGGTTGGCAGCTATCTCTCTGTACATGAGGGACCGCAGCGCATTTCGAAAATGCCAAACACCGTGGCACTTCAACCGGGCATGATTGTATCGAACGAGCCCGGATATTATAAAACCAACGCGTATGGGATACGGATTGAAAATCTGGTTGCCGTCCAGCCGGCTCCTGAATTGGAAGGCGCAGAACGAGACATGCTGGCCTTTGAAACACTGACTTTCGCGCCAATAGACAAACATCTGATTGACCAAACTCTATTGACTGACACTGAAAAAGTCTGGCTGAACACTTACCACCAAAATGTCTGGGACAAGATCTCACCGCTGGTTGACGGCGACGTCAAGCACTGGCTGAAAACCGCAACCGACGCCCTGTAATCTTTCGCCTAACCGCCGATCAGGTCTAGCCATTCCTGTTCGGTCACAACCGCGACGCCAAAGTCTTCTGCTTTTTTAAGCTTAGATCCGGCCTTGGCCCCCGCCACCACATAGTCTGTTTTGGCAGACACAGATCCGCTGACTTTAGCGCCGAGCCCCTCTGCCTTGGCCTTGGCTTCTGCACGGGTCATTAGCTCCAATGAGCCGGTAAAAACGACGGTTTTTCCAGCAACCGGGCTGTCGTTGGACGGCGCTTCAAAATCAATAACGACCAATTGGTTTTGCAGCGCCTTCAGAATTTCACGGTTCTTTTCTTCCGTGAAGAATTCTTTGACTGCATCTGCAACGGCCGCACCGATCCCATCGATGTTTAATAAATCCACATAGACTTTTCCAGGATCAGCCTGATCAGCAGAAAAGGCGTCCAGAAGATTTTCCAGAGTGAGATAATTTTTTGCGAGAAGCCGCGCATTCCCTTGCCCGACATGACGAATACCCAACGCAAAAATAAATCGGTCCAGCTCTATCTCTCGGCGTTGATTGATCGCCTCGAACAGATTTCTGACGGCTTTTTCCCCAAAACCCTCAAGATTTTTAATTTTTTGCAGCCGTGTCTTGTCTGTCTCTTCAAGGGCAAAGATATCAACGGGACTTTTCACCCAACCCAACTTATAGAAAAGCTCTATTTGTTTAGCTCCCAAGCCATCAATATCAAACGCATTTCGAGAGACGAAATGTTTCAGACGCTCCATCGCTTGCGCGTCACATATAAGACCGCCGGTACAGCGACGAACCACATCCTCTTTGCCCGAAAGCGCATTTATTTCGCGCACAGCATGGCTACCGCATACAGGGCAAACAGTCGGATATTGGAACGGCTGACTGGTACTTTCGTCCCGTTTATCGACCAGCACTTCAACGACTTGCGGAATAACATCACCGGCGCGTTGTATAACAACCGTATCGCCAACTCTGATGTCTTTACGTTCTATTTCTTCTTCATTATGGAGCGTGGCGTTAGAAACAACCACTCCGCCAACGCTGACAGGTGCCAGACGGGCAACAGGTGTCAACGCGCCCGTACGCCCCACTTGTATCTCAATATCCTTTACAAGCGTTGTCGCCTTTTCCGCCGGAAATTTATGGGCAATGGCCCAACGGGGGCTACGGCTGACAAAGCCAAGCCTGCTTTGCCAATCCAAACGGTTTACCTTAAACACCACGCCGTCAATATCGTAGTCCAGCGTTGCTCTCAGCTCTTCGATTTTGCGGTAGGCGTCTATGGCTTCTTCCATATTGTGACACACCTTGGACAACGGATTGACAGAAAATCCCCACTGAGAAAACTGCTCTAGCACTTCCGATTGTGTCAGCCCCGGAACATCCGACGCTTCCCCCCATGCATAGGCAAACAATCTTAGTTTACGAGATGCGGTAATCTTTTTATCCAGTTGCCGAAGCGATCCCGCCGCAGCGTTACGAGGATTTGCGAATATCTTTTGGCCCGCTTTTGCCTGATTTTCATTCAATATCTGAAAATCAGAAATAGACATATAAACTTCGCCGCGCACTTCAAAAACGTCTGGATGCAGGTTTTTGTCACCTTTCAGACGCAGAGGAAGATCCTGTAATGTTTTCAGGTTCTCCGTAATATCCTCGCCTTCCTGACCATCGCCGCGCGTTGCTCCCTGCACAAATCGCGCATTTTCATAGCGTAAGGACGCCGAAAGTCCGTCAATTTTAGGTTCTGCGAAAAAGGCAACATCTTCTGTACGTGGCAGCCCCAAAAACCGCCGGACGCGCCCCTCGAATTCTCGTAAATCCTCACTATTGAAGGCATTGTCCAAAGACAGCATCGGTACGGAATGGCGAACCTTGCCGAACCCTTTCGCTGGTGCAGCCCCGACCCGTTGAGTAGGGCTTTCATCATTCACAAGTTCAGGAAAAGCAACTTCGATTTCCTGAAGCTTCCGGAACAGTGCATCATATTCAGCGTCGTCAACCCTTGGCGCGTCTTCCTGATAATAGGCCGCACTGAGGGCTTTCAGTGTTGCTGACATCTCTCTATGTTCTTCCGCCGCTTCTTCAAGTGACAGGTTCGAGGCATCCTGCATCGTGCCTTATCCTTCCATCAAACTTTTGGCTGCTGCCCTTGCTTCACTTGTGACAGTGGCTCCGGACAACATACGCGCAATCTCCTCTGCACGTTGTGTCTCATCCAATCGATCAACTGACGTTCTGGTTGATCCGTCTGAGCCCGATTTTCGGATATTCCAATGGGCGGCGCCAGCCGCTGCAACTTGGGGTGAATGTGTTATAACCAACACCTGCAACTCATCGGACAAACGTGACAGCCGCTCCCCCACAGCATCGGCTGTTGCTCCGCCAACACCGCGATCCACTTCATCAAAAACCAACGTTGGCGCAGATCCTGAGCGCGCAAGCACAACCTTCAAGGCGAGCATAAAGCGAGATAATTCCCCGCCAGAGGCAATTTTAATCAACGGTCCGGGCAAACTTCCCGGATTGGTCGCGATTTGAAACTCCACCCGATCCATGCCAGCAGACGACCAGTTTTCTTCCGGCAATTCAAAAACAAGGGACTCAAATCGGGCACTTCCCAGTTTCAAGGGCTCAAGCTCCGCCATCACCGCCTTATCCATCCGCTTCGCAGCTTTGATGCGTTTTTCTCGCAAATTGGACGCCGCGGTAATGAACGCTTCTCGGGCTTGTCGGGATAATTCTGTCAAACGAACAATTTCGGCATCCCCATGCTCGACCGCCTCCAGTCGTTCTTGAAAGGCCTTCTGTACGTCAGGGAGCTGAGACACTTCGCATTTATGCTTTCTCGCGGCGGCCCGCAGCGCAAAAAGCCGTTCTTCTACATGCTCAAGCCCTGAAGGGTCGATCTCAAGGTCCCGTCCGACCGTATCGATAATCATGGCCGCTTCCGCCATTTCGATCGCTGCACGTTCCAAGCCGTCCAATACTGGATCCAGCTTGCCCGCTGACTTTTCCACAACCCGTTCGATTGCCCGTGTCGCAGTTCTGATTTTTCCCTCGACGCCACCATGTTCGTTCAGTGCTTTTTCAGCGTCCTTAAGGGCGTCTGCAATTTTCTCAGCATGCATCAGTTCAGACCGTGCTTCCGCCAATTCCTCTTCCTCGCCCTCCCGGGGTGAAAGCTCCTCCAGCTCGGCGACAACATGGCGCAAGTATTCTTCATCTACTTTTGCCTGATTTACAGCCTCGATTGCCTCCTGAAGTGCCGTGTTGGCCGCATGCATGTCACCATAAAGACTTGATACGCTTTTCCGTTCATTGTCCAGTTGACCGTATAAATCGAGGATTTTCCGATGTCCTCGCGCATCCAGAAGCCCACGCTCGGCATTTTGCCCATGGATCTCGACCAGTTGTTCGCCCACCGCCTTCAGTAACGAGGCACTTACGGATTGATCATTGATGCTGGCCCGGTTTCGGCCATCGGCGCTAATGATCCGGCGAAGTACCAAAGCTTCCCCGTGATCAACATCAAGATCCGTGACCAAGTCAAAAACTGGATGATTTGCTGGTAACAGGAACTCAGCGCTCACCGTTCCTTTTTCCTCTCCAGCCCTGATGAGGCCCGTATCGGCGCGACTGCCGAGTGCCAACGCCAGACTATCGAGGAGGATTGACTTGCCAGCACCTGTTTCACCCGTTAGAACGCACAACCCTTCTTCAAACGACAAATCCAGCTTGTCGATAAGGACGATGTTGCGAATATTGAGGGAGGAAAGCATCTGCTATGGATTTAAAAAACGGATTTCCAGGCTTTGGTAATCCAGGAATCTTCCTTTACCTCCGGCCTGAGATAATTGTCGTCAAGTAACGCGTAGCTATCCTGATACCATTCGCTTCCCGGAAAGTTATATCCCAAAACTGCAGCAGCTGTTTTTGCTTCGTCTTCAATTCCAAGCGATAAATAAGCTTCCGTAATCCGATGTAAAGCTTCTGGAACATGCGACGTTGTCTGATACCGTTCTACAACCTGACGGAACCGGTTGATCGCCGCAATGTACTTATTGGCCTTCAAATAATAACGACCAATTTCCATCTCTTTACCCGCAAGGTGATCCAGAGTCAGGTCAATCTTCAGCTGTGCATCCCGCGCATATTCCGTATTTGGAAAACGACGCACCAATGTTTGCAACGCATCCAGTGCCTGCCGTGTCACTTTCTGATCCCGGCCGACACCTGTAATCTGTTCATAATATGAAATGGCGATAAGATAATAAGCATAAGGGACATCTTTGTTGCCTGGATGCAGTTCAATAAACCGTTCAGCCGCAAGAATAGCCTGATCGTATTTATTACTCTGATAATAGGCAAATGACGACATCACCTGCGCTTTACTGGACCATATAGAATACGGATGCTGCCGCTCCACTTCATCAAACCCTTTTGCAGCCGCTGCATATTCTTCATTATTCAGGGCAGCCAAGGCTTCGTTATACAGCTTCTGAACAGGTTGTTCCTGATAGGTATCCACCTCATCAGAACTACACCCACCCAGCAATACGATCGCTGTTGCGCCAATTATCAACGCATTGCGAACTGTCGAATTCAAAAATTTGACCATACCCACTTTCCAGGCTTTGGAAGAAAATTAGCGCTATTTTAGACAATATCAAACCGGATGGAAAGCGATGCTTCATCTTTTCTAAAGACGTGAAACAGATTCACGATAATTCAATCTTAATGGGCCTAAAAATAAAATGATATCAGAATTAACTGTTATACTACAGAATGTTAGCTTAGGTAGAATTTTAGTAGATTTTCTTTTTACTGTCCGTGTGCTACATTACTAATAAGGGTAATTAGTATTTTCTGATCTTCTTCTGATAAGAAGTGATCCAAAGGATTGGAATTTGCGCCGTTCCCCTTACCCTTTTTGTCGAAGTAGTAGTAATTTGGGTGGTCCAGACGCCCAAAGAAAGAGAAAGGTACCAGCTTATGAGCAAACTCGCAAAACGAGTTGACGATCACGTGGGCGAACGCATCAGGGAAAGAAGAACCATGATGGGCCTAACTCAGGAACATCTAGCCCAAGCGCTCGAAATTTCCTATCAGCAGGTGCAGAAATATGAAACTGGCGCGAACCGCGTTAGTGCCGGAAGACTGTACGAGATCGCACAACGACTAGAAGTAGACGTTGCATTCTTTTTTGAACAGCTCGAACCCCTCACAACAAGCTCCCCCCTTGAGCATGGTGGAAAAAACCGCTCAACAATCGAATTGGTGCGCAATTACGGCGAAATCAATGAACCCGCGGTACGCTCTGCTGTCAGCGGCTTGATAAAAAGCCTGGCTGGCAAAGAACGCAAGAGGAAATCAGCCTGACGTCAGTCAGCCTCCAATGAAAAAGGCACGGGCTTCAACCGTGCCTTTTTTAATATTAATAAGTCTTGATAACTTAGGCTGTTGCAGGCGCCGCAGCTTGCTGCATTGGCCAATGAGCCCCGCCTATTGTAGACGCTCTCACTGGGGCTTCAGTCGTATAGCACCAGGCACTATCATCAGCCAGAAACGCATGCAGCAATTTATTGTTAAGCGCATGGCCCGACCGGTATCCATGGAACTGCCCGATAATTGGAGAGCCCGCCAAATACAGGTCACCAATTGCATCCAAGGCCTTATGACGAACAAACTCGTCATTATACCGCAAGCCCTCTTCATTCAGAATGTCTTGACCGCTCAATACAATTGCGTTTTCTAAAGAGCCGCCTTTCGCCAATCCCATTTCTTTCAGTTGTTCAAGTTCACTTAAAAAACCAAAAGTCCGCGCCCGGCTCAGTTCGTTCTTAAAGGTGCCATTGCGCAAATTGAAACTGCAATTCTGTTTACCGATACGTTGGTTGTCAAAGTCAATCTCGAAGGCAACTGACACATTGTCTCCGGGAGACAAAACCGCCCGCGCATCCCCTTCAGTGACGCTGACTTCCTTCAAAACTTTAATAAAGCGACGAGGCGCAGCAAGATCAACAATGTCTGCACATTCGATCAGGAAAACAAACGGTGCGGAGGAGCCATCCATCACTGGAACTTCAGAGCCGTTCAGCTCGACAATTGCATTATCAACACCTGTGCCGGAAAAAGCTGCCATCAAATGTTCAATGGTTGCCACTTTGACACCCGCGTCATTTTGAATGGTTGTGCACATTATGAGATCAGAGACCATATTATAGCGCGCAGGGATAACCGACACCTCTTCAGCAACATCTGTACGCTTGAAAACGATACCAGTGTTGGCCGGCGCGGGCTTGATCGTCATGTTAATCAGCTCACCGCTATGAACGCCAACGCCTGTGCAGCTTATATTATTCCGTAAGGTCTTCTGATAAGTCACCATAATATTGTGGCTTTTCCTGCTAATTTTCGACAGCTTATTTCTACTTAATTCGGTTGGGCAAGACAAATCACTCTTTGTTACTAAATATTTCCTGATTGAAACAAAAGCACTTAAACCGGTCGCCAGCACAAAAAAACCGGAAGCACTATCATGCTTCCGGTTTTATAATTCAGGGAAAATCCCGTTTAAGCTTAATTGGCCTGACGGCGCAAGAAAGCGGGAATATCAAGAAGGTCTTCATCTTCTTTCTTTTGCTCAATTCGAACAGAAGGGGAAAGTGCTTCTTGCCTCACTGTCTCTTCAACCGGTTTGGAGGGTTGAGATGCAACAGGTTCCTGCTTTGCGTGTGCCGCGGCCTGCTCTTCTCTCGCCGCGCGCTCAGCCTCAGCTTTACGGTTTACACGACCCACCCCTGTCATACGCTCAAACAGGCTTGGCCCCTTGCGCTTACGGCGAGGCTCAGACGCCTCTTCAGCACTGCGACGTGCGTCAGGATTAATTAAATCCTCTTCACGCTTTTCAACTTTGATCACCGGCGGCGCTTTAAACGGTGCGTTATGTCCGTCTGTATTTTGACTGACAGCATCACTCTCTTCCATTTCTACATCGATACCTGCCAAAAGGTCAGGCTCAGAATCCAATGCAAGACTGCTCTCTGAAACGAGGCCTTCTACAGACCCTGCCTGCAGGTCAGAAGAAACATTATCTGCATCCGCACTCATCATTGGGTGACCAGCAGACGCACTATCCGGAACGATTGCACCAAATCCGGATGACGCGAAATTTTCAGCGCTCTGTGCAGGTGTCGAGGCTGGTGAAGAATTGCTCCCGCCCCAACCTGTCCGCTTGGTATCACCAGACACTTTCAGCAAAGATGTAACATTTGGTGCCACTGGCTGCATCTGTTCAGCCGCGTCAATTCCCGTTGCGACGACGGAAACACGCATTGTGCCTTCCATGTCTTTGTCAAAAGTAGAACCAACAATAATATTGGCTTCCGGATCGACTTCACTACGGATCCGGTTCGCGGCTTCATCCAATTCATAAAGCGTCAAATCCATACCACCCGTGATATTGATCAGGACGCCGCGCGCTCCCTTCATGGAAACATCATCCAGAAGTGGGTTGGAAATAGCGGCTTCAGCAGCTTCAATGGCCCGGTTTTCGCCTTCGGCTTCACCGGTTCCCATCATCGCCTTGCCCATTTCACTCATAACGGTGTTGACATCTGCAAAATCAAGATTGATAAGCCCAGGCATCACCATCAGGTCAGTGACGCCTCGAACGCCTGAATGCAGAACATCATCGGCCATGTTAAAGGCATCAGCGAAGGTGGTTTTTTCGTTAGCAATACGGAATAGGTTCTGATTGGGGATAATAATCAGGGTATCAACATACTGCTGTAATTCTTCGATGCCAGCTTCGGCAATCCGCATACGATGATTGCCTTCAAACTGAAATGGCTTGGTAACCACACCAACGGTCAAAATACCGAGTTCGCGTGCCGCTTTTGCAACAATCGGGCCCGCGCCTGTTCCGGTACCACCACCCATTCCGGCAGTGATAAAGCACATGTGGCAGCCTTTCAGATGCGAGACGATTTCGTCGATCGCTTCTTCCGCGGCCTCTGCGCCAACCTGCGGCTTGGAACCTGCACCCAATCCTTCTGTAAGCTCAGCCCCCAGTTGAATTCGATCTTTCGCCAAATTTTGTTTTAAAGCCTGCGCATCCGTGTTGGCAACGACGAATTCCACCCCTTGAAGTTCGGAATTGATCATATTGTTTACGGCATTGCCACCGGCACCGCCGACACCCAACACTAGGATTTTTGGCTTCAGTTCTGTTTGGTCTGGTACTGACAAATTAATCCCCACAGTACTACCCTCCTTCTCCAAGCAACCTGATAGTTAATTAATACCAAATATTGTGGGTAATGGAACCCTACTTCTTACATATTGATGATTTTTGATCATTTTTTTTCATTTAAAAATTCTCTTTAAACCAATTTCCGATTCGCAAAAGGCGGTTTTTCGGGGTTTTATCACCGATTAACAGGTTTGCGTGATCGTCAAAATTTTCTTTCACCGCAAAGGATAAAAGTCCCGCAGCAGTTGCAAACGCTGGACCACCAGTTGCATCCGCTAGTGACTTAACACGCATAGGTTTACCCATGCGGACTTGTTTATCCAATATTCGACTTGCTAGCTCCTGCACTCCTGCCAGTTGAGAGCCGCCACCGACCAACACTGCACGCCGTCCAGCGACTTTTTCAAATCCGGATTGGGAAAGCCGATCTCTGACAAGTTCAAGAATTTCTTCAATTCTGGGCTTGATAATACCGACCAACATGGAGCGGGGAACATGGTTAGCAACTTCGTGATCCGCTTCGCCAATCAGCGGCACATCAATCAGTTCCTTTTCATCTGCAGGACTGGATATCGCACTACCATAAAGAGTCTTCATGCGTTCCGCATTGCTGAGGGTCGTGGAAAGTCCGCGGGCAATATCATTACTAACATGTGCACTTCCGACCGGGATAACCTCATTGAAAACCATTTCTCCGTCGTAAAAGACAGCGAACGATGTCGAACCACCACCAAGATCAATTACTGTAACCCCAAGATCCATTTCATCCTGAACCAGACTGGCAAGTCCCGACGCATAGGGTGCAGACACCACTTTCGCCACACTCAGGTGACAGCGTTCGACGCAATTGATCATGTTGCGGTACTGGCTGTTCAGGATGGAAACCATGTGCATGCTGACGCCAAGATTTTCACCATACATCCCGCGCGGATCTCGTATACCCCGGTTTCCATCAACATTGTAACCGACAGGCAGCGCATGGATCACAGTCCGGTTTTCCGGGTTATAACTCGCCTTTGCTTCTTTTAACGTTCTTTGCAAATCTCGCTCGCCTATTTCCTGACCGGCAAGCGACATTTCGACTTCAACCGTCTGAGAGGCGGGTTGGCCAGCAGAAACGCTCAAATACACTTCCCGAATGGTTTCCCCGGCCATTCGTTCAGCAGCATCCACAGCAGATCGAATAGACTCCTCAGCCATCTCCATATTGGTGATACTGCCGGCCCTCAATCCTCGGGCGACCTGATGACCAATACCTTTCACGCGAAGACCCGAGGTTTCTTCAACCGCCACAAAACAACAAATTTTTGTTGTTCCTATATCCAGTGCCGCTAAAGGCCCATTTCGTCCAGCTGCCATTGCCCTTATGTTTCCTTGCCTGCATTCGCTGCCACACGGCGGAAGTCTGCATCATCCGATTTCAGTCGCACATACATTTTCTGAGCCGATCTCATATCAATCGATAAAACCGCCTTGTTCAAGATGGCCTCCTCATCATGCATCCGGGCCAAACGCTGCCAGGCCTGTGCGGCGTGCTCCTCAGGGAGAAAAACCGAGACACCATTATCAAACTCCAGGTTCCAACGACGACCGCGGATCCGGACCGCATTTTGCAAACGGGTAAATAATTCAGGAGACCCCGCCAGAACGTCAAACAGCGCGGCAGCATCCATATTCGCCTCTTTCCCCACGACCTTTGGCAAATACCGGAATTCTTTACTGTCCCGCGTTGACACCACAGCCCCTTTACGATCAATAACCACAGTTTTATTGTTCGACTGCCAGCGGGCAAAGGGGCGCCTTTCCGTTACGCGAATGAACACTTCATCAGGAAAACGCCGCATAACTGAGGCATGTTCAACCCAGCCAAGGCTTTCAACCCGGCGCCGTGCCTCTTCAGGATTAAAGGTTAGAATGTTGTCGCCGCGGGCAACTCCCAGCGCCTTCATCATGTCACGCGTTGACGTTCTTTCGCGCCCGGCAACAGTCACTTCCTGCACCGTCAAGCCGGACGACGTTACCAATGCGTTCGTTGTTTCAGAGATCCAAGCTGTCGTTCTTTCTATGACTGAATTCTGAACGATATAATATCCCAGGCCGCCGATAGGAAGCATGACTGTAAGAAGTAACAGCGCCGGAACACCATATTTGCGGAGTCCATTCGGTGCGCCCCTTCGTTTCCCTTTGCGTCCCTGTTTGGGCGTCTTCCGACCCATGGAAAGCAGACTTACCGACAGATTGCGAAGGCCCGCAAAGAAACGACCAACAGAGTGGAAAACGGAGAAGAACCTCGGTGAAGAAACCGTCTGTTTCCGTTGCTTTTTAGACCCTGCAGCTTTCTTTTTACGCACTTTGGGCGGCGCCTTAACCGGCCGGTCCTGCGCGGAAACTTTTATCTCTCGCATGACGCATCCTCTACCATCCAACGAACCAGTTCTTCAAAAGAAATACCCATATGCGCGGCAATTTCAGGAACCAGACTTAATTCCGTCATTCCCGGCTGGGTATTCGTTTCAAGAATATAGAAATCCCCTTGCCCATCTCCGTTCAGATCATCCAGTCGAAAGTCCGACCGGCTAACCCCTTTGCATCCCAAAACCTGATGGGCCGTAACTGCCATTTGAAGGACTTCGTTATACCGATCCTGAGGCAAGGGTGCGGGCATTAAATGTTCTGCTTTTCCGGCCGTATATTTGGCTTCATAGTCGTAAAACCGTCCGAGAGGCTTGATTTCGACTGCCCCTAAAGCCTGATCCCCCATGACCGCAACCTGAATTTCCCGCCCCGGAATGTAGGTTTCAATCAGAACTTCATTTCCAAATGTCCAGGGAATATCTTGTAAGGTTCGGTTTTCATTATCCAGAATTATGGTAACACCGACACTAGACCCTTCATTCAACGGTTTGATGACAAAAGGTTTTTCATATTCCGCGCCGTCCAAAACCTCTTTTCGCGTAACAATCCGACCCTCTGCACATCGAAGCCCCGCCGCCTTAAAAAGTGTTTTCGCCTTTGGCTTATCCATCGCAATTGCAGATGCCATTACACCGGAATGCGTATAGGGAATACCCAGAACTTCGAGAACACCCTGAACGGTTCCATCCTCGCCATAACGACCATGCAAGGCATTGAAACAAACGTCTGGCGCCATCACTTCCAGAACAGACGCAATATTCCGTTCTACATCAACCGGTATCACCTCATATCCGCATCGTTCCAGCGCTGCGGCACAGGCGCGCCCACTATCCAAAGAAACTTCCCGTTCAGCGGACCACCCGCCCATTAAAACAGCTACTTTTTTCATGAGCGGTCCTCTTTTTTATTGGTCATTGCACCCGTCTCTTTTTCACCCAGGCGCACGATCTCCCATCGCAGCAGCGTGTCAAATTCCTTGAAGACCCGGCGGCGGGCTTCTTCCGCAACTCTTTCGATATCAGCAGCCGTTGCACCGCCGTTATTGATCAGGAAATTACAGTGCTTTTCTGAAATCTGCGCCGCCCCCTTCGACAAACCACGTGCACCGACAGCATCGATCAGCTCCCATGCCTTCTTACCCGGTGGGTTGGCAAAGGTGGATCCACCTGTTCGACTTCTGACAGGTTGGCTGTCTTCGCGGGTTTTGGCAATTTCTGCCATCTTCCGGGAGATACTCGGCGCTTCTCCCTCTGACAGTTTTAAAACGGCTTCTGTAAAGATCCAGTCGCCGGGCAATTCGCAGTGACGGTATGAAAAACCGAATTCTTCCGCCGATACTTCATGGCGGATGCCCTGACGATCATACGCGGTTGCTGATACCAGAATATCACTTATTTCATTACCATATGCGCCTGCATTCATTCGAAGAGCCCCACCAATACTTCCGGGAATACCACTTAAAAATTCCGCTCCGGTTAATCCCTTTTCTTCTGCATAGCGCGCCACCTGTAAATCACTTGCCCCAGCGCCAACACACAACAGGTTCTCACCGATCAGTGCAATCTTGGAAAATTCCCGACCCAGCCGGATCACAACACCGCGAAAACCACTATCGCGAACCAACAGGTTCGACCCAACACCAAGAACAAAAACCGGGATATCTTCAGATGTACTCTTCAGGAAATCGGCTAAGTCAGTTTCATCGGCAGGTTTGAACAAAACATCCGCCGGACCGCCCACTTGAAACCAGGTAACCTTACTCAAAGGCACATCTCTCTTAATCCGCCCTTTTACCTCAGGCAGCGCCTCCGCCAATGATTGTATGTTCACAGCCATTGGGTTCATTCTGCCTCCTCTATGTCCTGACGGGCAGCAAGTTCAGATGGCAATTTGTTTGCCCACAAAGAAATTGACCCGGCACCAAGACACACGACAACATCACCGCTGTTCGTCTCTTCGCGTACCATATCGGCAAGATGTTCCGGCCCTTCCAAAGCCAGGACTCTGCGGTGACCACGTGTTTTCAGTCCCTCCACATAGCTGTCCTGACTGATGCCTTCCAATGGCTCTTCACCGGCCGCGTAAATGTCTGCCACGATGACAACATCAGCATCATTAAAACAGGTGCAAAAATCTTCAAAAAGATCCTTCAAACGGGAATACCGATGCGGCTGAACCACTGCAATAATCTTACCAGTATAGGCTTGACGGGCCGCACTCAAGACAGATGAAATCTCGACGGGGTGATGTCCGTAATCGTCGATAATCGTGACACCGTCTACCTCGCCCGTTTTCGTAAATCGACGTTTCACACCGCTAAATTCGCGCAGTGACTTTTTGAGAGTAACCTCGTCAAATCCCATTTCATGACCAACAGCCACAGCCGCCATGGCATTTTGAACGTTATGCGCGCCGGGCATCGGTAGCTCGAACCCTTTCATAACGCGGGCGTTGCCGCCTGCCCGGTCACTAATGGATACGCTAAACCTTGCGCCGCCAGCCTCATAGCGGACATCAACCGCCCGATAATCAGCCTGAGGAGACAAGCCATAACTAATCAATCGACGATCGGAAACCCTTCCTATTAACGCCTGGACCTCGGGGTGATCAATACACAAGGCGGCAAATCCATAGAACGGGATATTTTCAACAAACGTAAGAAAGGCATCTCTTACACCGTCAAAATCACCATAAAAATCGAGATGTTCCGGATCAATATTCGTCACAATGGCGATAGTGGCTGGAAGTTTTACAAAACTACCATCAGACTCGTCCGCCTCGACAACCATCCAGTCGCCTTTTCCAAGACGCGCATTTGTACCATAGGCATTAATAATACCGCCGTTGATGACCGTCGGTTCCATTTTCGCTGTATCAAGCATCCCTGCAAGCAAGGAAGTTGTTGTTGTTTTACCGTGGGTACCGCCAACAGCAATGGCCCAGCGAAGACGCATTAGTTCCGCCAGCATTTCCGCCCGGCGGACAACTGGAATAAGGTTCGCCCGCGCTTCCCTTACCTCAGGGTTGTCGCTTTTAACCGCTGACGAAATAACAACAACGCGGCTTTCTCCAAGGTTCTCCTCCTGGTGGCCTATAGACACCTTGATCCCCAGCGCCTCAAGACGCTCCACGTTCGGGTTACGGGACAGGTCGGACCCTTGGACGCTATAGCCAAGATTGTGCATCACTTCTGCAATGCCGCTCATTCCAATTCCGCCGATACCAACGAAATGCACCAGGCCAATATCAAGGGGAAGCGCTCTCATGCCGCGACCTTTCCGTTCGAGCGAGATGTCCCGCTTTTAGTCGATTTGTTCAATTTTGCTACCATGTCGGCTAATTTCTGAGCCGCGTTAATTTCGCCAAGTTGCGCAGATGCTCTTGCCATACAGGTCAGCTTGTCCGGATGACTGAAAAGATCCTCTAAATGATCTTTTAGTGAGGCCACAGAAAACTCATCCTGGAGGATCAATCGGGCGGCCCCTTTTGCAACCTCATTCTCAGCATTTTTGAGCTGATGGTTATCCATGGCAAACTTGTAGGGCACCAAAATCGCGGGCCGACCAGACACAGTAAGTTCAGCAATTGTGGAAGCCCCAGAGCGGGTAATCGCAAGATGGCAGTCGTTTAGTAATTCAGGAACATTATCAAAAAAGGCCGCGAGGGTCGTTGTCACGGATGTTTTCTGATAGGCCGCCTCGACACGGGCAAGATCTTCTGGCCGGCATTGCTGAATGACATGAAGCCGTGATTGCAGACTGTCTGGAAGATCAGCGATCGCCGCTGGTACAACATCTGAAAGCACCGTCGCCCCCTGACTGCCTCCCAGGATCAACAGTTTGATCGGATCTTTGGCGGTGGGTTCAGCGTATCCGCGTCCATGGAGTGCAATAATTTCCTGACGAACCGGATTTCCAGTGAAACTCATTTTTGAGGCAATCTCACGCGCACCGCTTTCAGTATGATGGAAGGATGTCGCAATCTTCTTTGCCATGCCGGACAGCAACCGGTTGACCCGGCCAAGGACGGCATTCTGCTCGTGCAAGATCAATGGAACACCCAAAAAAGATGCTGCTGCAGCGGGGGGCATGGATGGGTATCCACCGAAACCAACGACCGCGTCCGGCTTTAACTTTCTTAGAATAAAAATCGATTGAAGCGTTCCAACCAACAGCTTGAACCCTGCCACCAGCTTGCCCAACACGCCTCCAACAGAGGGGGACGCGGATGTGACGGGCACAATTTTAACCCCGGGGAAAAGTTGTTCGTATTTTTCGCCCCGCTGATCAGTCATCAGTGTAACATCCATATTGCGGGAGATTAATTCCTCGGCCAGCGCGCGCGCAGGAAAGATATGGCCGCCGGTTCCGCCACTGGCCAGAACGATATGTTTGCGTTTTTCAGTCATTACACATCACCTGAACCCACACGGCGCCGACTGAATGCCAGCAACATTCCCATCAGAAACGCCAATGCCAGCATGGAAGAGCCGCCATAAGAAATAAAAGGTAAGGTCATGCCTTTCGTTGGCATCAGACGAAGGTTCACTCCCATATTGATAATTGCCTGCAAACCGAACTGCGTCAGCAATCCGGCGGCGGCCAACACGACGAAGAAATTTTTCTCGGCGAGCAGACGGCTTAAACCTCTTAGAATGACAAAGGCAAACAGTGCGACAAGAACCAGACAGAATAAAACGCCGAACTCTTCACCAACCACAGCAAAGATAAAGTCTGTATGCGCATCAGGAAGAACCGTTTTCACCGATCCGTCCCCGGGACCCACACCAAAAAAACCGCCCGTTTGAAAGGCTTCCATTGCGCGTTCGATTTGATAATTCCCGCCGCCAGAAGGGTCCATAAAACGATCAACGCGACTGGCGACATGTGGAAACAGGGTATAGGCCATTGCCGCACTGACAATGCCGATGCCAAGGAACATGACAACCCAGATAATTGGCAGGCCTGCCAGAAAGAACTGTGCGAACCAGACCGCTGAAATAACCAATGTCATCCCGACATCCGGTTGGGCCAGCAACAAGCCGACGACCAACACGAAAAGTCCCATAGAGATCAGGTTGCCCGGAATTTCGTCGCTTTTACGTTGCTGAGCAAACATCCAGGCAGCAACGACCGCAAAGGAAGGCTTTAAAAACTCGGTAGGTTGCAACGTAAAACTTCCAAAATGCAACCAGCGCTTTGCGCCTTTCACCTCGGGGCCAACCAGCAGTGTCGCCACTGTCAGCAGAACACAAACGCCGAAAACAATAACCGCAAGCCGCCTCACCCATAAAGGGGACATCAAGGAAATTGAAAAAATAATGCCAATGGCCACAGGCAGATAAAAGAACTGACGTTTCACAAAGTGAAAACTATCCAGTCCGATACGTTCGGCCACTGCCGGACTTGCAGCCAGCACCATCATTCCGCCCATAGCGAGCAACAGGCCCACAGCCAACAACGTCCAACGATCGACAGTCCACCACCACCGACCAACAACCGATCTATCCAGCCGCGTAAATGTCGTCATGAACGTTCCCCTTCTACCAAAGACCGAAACGCATCACCGCGCGCTTCGAAGCTTGGAAACTGATCGAAGCTGGCCGTCGCGGGAGATAACAGGATCACGCATTCCTCATCAAAGGCCTTGGCATCGGCCAATGCCGACTGGAAAGCGGTTTCCAACTCTTTGCATTTCTGAAGTTTTACATGACCCGCCAATGTAGTTTCAAACTGGTCCGCGCATTCACCAATCAGATAGGCTTTTTGAATTCTGGAAAAATAGGGAGAAAGGCTCTCAATCCCTCCCGATTTTGCGCGTCCGCCGCAAATCCAGAAAATATTCTCAAATGACGACAACGCTTTTTCAGCAGCTTCCGCATTGGTGGCTTTCGAGTCATTTACAAATCGAATTTTTCCTCTTTTGTCGATCTGTTCCATCCGATGGACCAACCCGCCAAAACTTCGCAAGCCCTTTTCAATCTGCTCACTATCCAGACCCAAAGAACGAACAACACCAACAGCCGCCGCTGCATTCTGCCAATTATGGACACCTCTCAAGCTATCGACATTGCTTATATTAATGGACCAGCCCATGCCCCGTTCAGTCTTATCCGTCAAAATACCGTTCAGCACATAAATGCCGGTTTGCAAAGGACGTTTGGTTGAAATGGGAAGCACACGCTGAGCGCCATTTTTCAGGATATCCTCTGCCATGGACTGGCAGAACGGATCATCTGAATTTATGACTGCCACTCCCTCTGATGTCTGGTTCTGGAAAATACGCTGCTTGACAGACGCGTAGTGCTGAATATCGCCATGCCGATCAAGATGATCCGGCGTAACATTCAGAATAACCGCGATATCGGCCTGCCATGAAGGTGTCAGATCCAATTGATAGGAAGATAATTCAAGAACATAGACCCCGTCTTGCCCCAACTGCGGCAAATCCATAACCGGCGTACCAATATTTCCGCCCATCGCGGTCTCGCAGTTATTCACAGCCAGAATATGATGGATCAGCGCGGTTGTTGTTGATTTACCATTGGTTCCTGTAATCCCAACAACTCTGCCAGCGTCTTTTTCCTGCATAAATATTTCCACATCGCCAACAATTGGAATGTGGTTCTGCTGGGCTTTTTTAACAACGGGGTGGGGTTCAGGATGCGTCAGGGGAACACCAGGACTCAGAACCAGGGCATCGACAGAGGACGTTTCAGTGCCACCGAAGTCCTGAACAGAAAGGCCCATTTCCTGAGCCGCACTCCGCCGTCCTTCATTATCATCCCAAACAAAGACACGCGCCTGTCCCTCTTGCAACCGCAAAGCTGTTGCAAATCCGCTTTTACCAAGACCAAAAACGGCTATTTCTTTATTTTCAAACGCGTGACTTTTCATCATTCCCTTATCTCAGTTTCAACGACGCGAGGCCGATCAACGCCAGGATCACGGCAATAATCCAGAACCGAATTACGATTGTGGGTTCAGCCCAACCTTTCTTTTCATAGTGATGATGCAAGGGTGCCATCCTGAAAACACGTCTCCCTGTTAATTTGAACGAGGCAACCTGAACAATCACTGACACGGTTTCCAGAACGAACAAACCACCAATAACCGCAAGAACAATCTCATGCCGGGTTACAACGCTGATCGCGCCTAAGGCGCCCCCCATCGCAAGAGATCCTGTGTCCCCCATAAAGACCATTGCAGGCGGGGCGTTAAACCACAAAAAACCAAGGCCCGCACCGATCAAGGCACCGCAAAAGACAAGCAATTCACCGGCACCCGGCACTGCCCTGATCTGCAGATAATCTGAGAAAACCGTATTACCCACCAGATAGGCAATCAGACCAAACGAGGTCCCTGCAATCATGACCGGCACAATGGCAAGACCGTCCAGCCCGTCTGTTAAATTAACAGCATTGGACGCGCCAACCATAACCAGCATGCCGAAAGGAATATAAAACCAGCCCAGATCAATCAGTACGTTCTTCAGGAAGGGAATGGTCAACCCCATCGCAATATCGGGATTACTTGTTTTAACAATCCACATCGTTGCAGCAAACGAGATGAGGATCTCCATCAATAGCTTGACTTTGCCGGGGACGCCTTTTGGATTGTGCCGACTGACCTTCAGATAGTCATCGGCAAAACCAATGGCGCCGAACCCCAATGTCACCAGCAAAACCGACCAAACATAGGCATTTGTCAGATCGGCCCACAAAAGTGTTGCCGTTCCGAGTGCAAGCAGGATCAAAAAACCGCCCATCGTTGGCGTGCCCTGCTTTGCAATAATATGAGACTCTGGTCCATCATCCCGGATGGGTTGCCCTCTATGCTGTTTGCTTTTCAGCCAGTTAATGACCATTGGGCCGAAGATGAAACTGATCATCAGGGCTGTCATAATGGCACCGCCTGTCCGAAATGTCAGATACCGGAACAGATTAAAAATAGCGAAGTCGTCTGCTAATGGATAAAGAAAATTATATAGCATCCCTACACCCCTTTATCCACGACTGCCGATACATCTTTGGACTTTGCCTGTACGGCATCCAACACTACTTTCATTTTACTTCCCAAAGAGCCCTTGATCAAAACGATGTCCCCAGCTGAAATATCGTGTAACAGCGGTGCCACCAGATCATTGGAACTGGTGCCATAACCGGCTTGTTTAGTGTTCGGAAGAACGTCAAATAAATATCGCATATTGGGACCGCACGCATATACCATATCAATGCCGTTCGCCAAGATATCATTTGCCAATTCAGCATGAATTTCAGGGGATTTTTCGCCTAATTCTCTCATATCTCCCAAAACTGCGATTTTTCTCCCGCCATGGGGGATTGTATGGCGCCCCAACACTCGAAAGGCCGCCTGCATAGCGACAGGACTGGCATTGTAACTCTCATCAATAACCTTGAACGAACCACCGTCACAGGGAACCTCAATTACCGCCCCTCTGCCGCTCGGTGCGACCATCGTTCCTAAAGAGTGACAGGCCTGCTGCAAATTTCCACCCAAGGATTTTACAATCCCTAAAACACCCAAAATATTTTGCACCCAGTGACGCCCCGGAACGGACAGTGTAAATGCATGTCTTTCACCTGAGACATCTGCTGTAATACTGCTGCTAGTGGGCAATAATTCGACTTCTTCAAGATGAATTGTGGCAGAAGGTGACTCGCCGAAATAGGCGATTTCAAAACCGCCTGCTTTTTCTGCTTCTTTTGTCAAAATGGGACAATGGGTATCATCAGCGTTAAGCAGAAGAAGGCCGTTCTCTTCGATCCCCTCGCAGATTTCGGCTTTAGCCAGAGCGATTTCATCTGTGCTGTTAAAAAACTCTGTATGCGCGGCGGCGATCGCCGTGATCATCGCAATATGAGGGCGAACCATGCGCGATAACGGCCCTATTTCGCCGGGATGGTTCATACCCAGCTCGAATATGCCATATTCAGCGTCGACAGGCATCCTTGACAGCGATAAAGGGACGCCCCAATGATTGTTGAAACTACCCACACTGCAATGGGTCCGGCCCTGCTGCTTCAGAATATGCGCAAGTGTTTCTTTGGTACTGGTTTTACCCACACTGCCCGTAATCGCAACGATTTTTGCCCGGCTTCGCTGCCGAGAAGCGCGCGCAAGATCTTCCATACCGGCCTGAGTATCAGGAACCAATACAAGCCTGCGGCAGTACTTCGCTGACAATCCCTCTGGAATATGATCAACGATCGCGGCACTGGCGCCGTTTGCAAGCGCCTGCTCAACATAATCATGGCCATCGTTATTCGGGCCAACAATAGCAATGAACAAGTCTTCCTTTTGTACAGAACGGCTATCAATCGTGACGCCATTTGCAAGCCAGGAAGTATCGTCACAGGTACCTTTTGTGGCGGCAAGTATTTCGGATGCGGACCAAAGCGGTGCAGCCATCATTTCCCCGCCTCCAATCGGCTTGTGATCCGCTGGGCCACTTCTTTATCGTTAAAAGGAATGACCGTATCCCCAATAATTTGGCCGCTTTCATGTCCTTTTCCGGCAATCAGGACGATATCATCATTTGCCGCACGGCTTAGCGCTTCATGAATGGCCTTTTCCCGATCAGCAAATTCTTTGGCTTGCGGGCATGCAGCCAGTATTTCAGATCGGATCTGGGCAGCATTTTCAGTTCTTGGATTATCGTCAGTCACATAGACAATATCTGCAAATTCTGCGGCCACTCGTCCCATTACAGGGCGCTTGGTTTTGTCCCGGTCACCACCGCATCCAATTATTGCATGGATAGCGCCATGCGCATGCGGCCGCAATGCTTTCAGGACTGTCTCCAATGCGTCCGGCGTATGGGCAAAATCAACATAGACGTCAGCTCCGGCAGGTGTTTTAGACACCAGCTCCATTCGGCCCGGCACATTCCCAACTGTTGGCAACACTGACAATGCACTTGCGAAATCCCCCCCGGCACTTATAATCAAGCCCAGCGCACAAAGCATGTTCATTGCCTGAAATTCGCCAGCAACTTTGAGTTCAACCACGCAGCGGTTCCCAAAAGCTTCCAATGTAATATCCTGCCCGGCGCCGTGCGACGTTACATCCAGTATTTTTAACTGATCGCCAGAATGACCGTAGCTGAGGACGGACAGACCGCGCGTTTCGGCGGCATCCTTAAATCGGAAATAATCAGGAACATCCGCGTTCAGAACAGCTGCTCCACCAACGGCAACAACACGATCAACCAAGCCTAGCTTGGCTTTCAGATAATCTTCTTTGCTTTCATGGTAATCAAGATGATCATGGGTAAGGTTTGTAAACCCTCCCGCACAAATTTCGATCCCGTCAAGCCGGTTTTGATCGAGCCCATGGCTGGACGCCTCAAGTGCAAGATGCGTCACCCCTTCATCAACTAAATAAGCCAACTTTTTATGAAGTAAAACAGGCTCTGGCGTCGTGTAATTTAGAGGCAGCGTCTGATGCGCTGTAACAACGCCCAATGTTCCCAGACTTGCTGCCTGTAATCCAAGCCCCTGCCAAATTTCCCGAACAAAATGAGCCACAGATGTTTTGCCATTTGTCCCGGTCACCGCAACGACTGTTTGGGGGACCTTTTTATAAAAGCGTGCAGCAAGAAACGCGAGCTCCCGCCGGGGATTATCAACCTGATGACAGTATATAGGGCAATCCGACGGCTCGTATCCGCTATCCGTTAGGATGGCAATGGCACCCTGTTCAACCGCCGATTTTATATAATTTCGACCATCCAGACCTGTTCCAACGAGGGCGGCAAAGATATAGCCAGGGGCAACCTCACGGCTGTCTGCGGTCAATCCCTTTACGTCAACGTCGTTTGCCAGATGGCTCGGATCTATTTGCAGGAGATCAGAAAGTTTCATGTTTCTTCTCCCGTGAGTAAATTGGAATATGCAAGGCTTTTTGGACAGAAGGGCTTTCCTCATCCATCGGCTTAATCTTCAAAATAGGGGCGATCCGGGTGATCACCCGGCTGACAATCGGGGCCGTCGTCCAACCCGCGCTTCTGAAACCATAAGTGGAGGAATTACCCTTAGGTTCATCCAGCATGGCAAACACAACATAACGGGGATCGTTCATTGGAAACGCACTGACAAAAGACGTAATCAAAGCATCTCTCTTATATCGCCCATTAACCGCTTTTTCCGCAGTACCTGTTTTCCCGCCAACCAGATACCCAGTTGCGGCCGCTTTTTTACCAGTTCCTTTTTCCACAACAAGTCTCATCAACCGGCGGACAACATCTGAAACCTGTTTGCGAATAACCTGCTTGCTTTCCACCGAAGCGTCACTGTTCTTTTTCAAGATTGTTGGCTGCACCAATTGCCCGCCATTTACGATCGCACCAATCGCGGCACTGAGTTGAAGCGGGCTCACCGATAGGCCATGTCCATACGAAATAGTCATGGTCTCAAGCCTATTCCAACGAGGCGGCAAAATTGGGGCGCCAACTTCAGGAAGTTCAATCACCGGTTTGTCCAACAGTCCCAATCGGCGCAAGAACGCCTTATGTCTCTTTGGACCGATGGCTTCTGCCATTTTTGCTGTCCCGATATTGGACGAGTACATGTAGATTTCCGGAACGGACAACCATCTTTTCTTGGCATGGTCATCCCGAATCCTAAATCCGGCGATCCGAATAGGATTGGTCGCATCATATCCATCGCGCAGGGAAACCGAACGGTGCTCCAACGCCATCGCTGTTGTGAAAGTCTTAAACGTGGACCCCATCTCGTAAACACCAAGGGTCGTTTTGTTAAACTTACTATCAACCGGATAGTCTTTTGGCCGATTGGGATCGAAGTCCGGCAGGGATGCCATCGCCACCACTTCACCGGTTGTAACATCCAAGACCATGCCCGACGCCCCGATCGCCCGGAATACGGACATATACTGCGCAAGCTCATCTCGAAGGGCATGCTGTACACGCACGTCAACGGACAAGTTTATTCCGGCCTGCTTCGTGCCATTTTTTCCAGCCAGCTGATCGTCAAAATATTTCTCCGCACCGGCGATGCCGTTATTGTCAATATCGGTATAGCCGATCATATGAGACACAAGTGAGCCAAGCGGATAGAACCGTTTTTCTTCATCTTCAAAAAACAACCCAGGAATACCCAAATCATTGACGGCCCGGTGTTGTGCAGGCGTCAAATGTCGCTTGATCCAGACGAAATTCCGTTTTGCCGATAATTTTGTGGAGAGTGATGCTTCATTCAAATCATCAAATACGCCGCGCAGCTTTTGGACGGCGTAATCAACATTTAGAATTTTCCGGGGATCCGCATACAAAGAAACTGTATTAAGGGTCGTTGCCAGCAAAACCCCATTTCGATCATAGATTTCCGCACGCGCCCCCAAGGGTTGGCTAATTCCGGTTTTTTTCGGGGCAATATTGGCAACCTCTTCCTCAGTGCCAATCCCGCTCCAGGCAAGACCCACCAACCGCCCGGCAAGCACAACAAAGCAAAAAGCGAATAAAAAGCCCGCCACAACCAAACGGTTACGGCCCTGCTCCAACGTTTCTTTTGCACTCCCTTCCAAATGAATGGACGTTTTGTTGCGGCTTACAGTGAAACGGCCATCCGCATCCATATTGCCATGGGTTAAAACGGGAAAAGGATCGCCGCTCATTTGACGATCCTCGCTGCCTGATTGTTTTTCTTAAATGCCGCCAAATGCATAGGCCCCCGAACAGGTGGCTTGGACTGCCATTTTTTCAGGCCGGGGCGTTTACGCGGCACTGGTATCGCTTTCGTCGAAACCATGTAAGGATCAATCGCCCTTCGCGGGACTTCTCCCAAAGTCGCCACCTGATGAGGCGATACGAGTAGCAACGGCAGATATTTGGCCGCCAAGGCCTGTAATTTTTCCGGCCTGTTTTCATAAGCCCATTCAGCTTTCAAAATACGAATTGCCTGCTTGTTCTTGGAAATATCTCTCCGCAACTCGCTCAAATCCTTCTCCAGCTGCTGTGTTTCGTAATACAGCTGATAAGGAATGTAGGACACGATGGCGATGGCGATAACCATGGCAAGTGTAATTGTTCTTTTCATGCCACATCTCCCCAGACGGGAGCCTCAGTACGCACAGCCCCACGCAAGCGGGCAGAGCGTGACCGGGGATTTTGTGACGCTTCGTCTTCGCGCGCCTTGATTGCGCCGCGCTTCACCAATTTAAAAGACGGCGCGGGTCCATCTTCCCCTGGCGGCAAATGGCGAGAGGGATTGGCCCGTGCTGAAGACCGTTCTGTCAGGAATTTCTTCACCCGGCGATCTTCCAGACTGTGAAAAGACACAACAGCCAGACGACCACCCGGCGCCAGCAATTTCTCTGCCGCCGCCAAACCCTGATCAAGCTGACCCAACTCATCATTTACATATATTCTCAGGGCCTGAAACGTACGGGTTGCAGGGTTAATCCCCTTCCCCGTAGGACGCACCACTGTTGCGACCGCGTCGGCCAGCTCCAATGTGGAGGAAAAAGGCTTCTCCTGCCGCCGAGCAACCAGAACCTTGGCGATTGCACGGGACCGGCGTTCTTCACCATAGTGGAAAATAATGCGGGCCAGTTCGGCTTCTGATTCAGAATTCACCACATCTGCGGCCGTTGGTCCATCTGCAGACATTCGCATATCAAGGGGCCCATCCCGCATAAACGAGAACCCACGCTCTGCTTCATCGATCTGCATGGAGGAAACACCAATATCCAGCGCAATTCCGTCAACCGCAGAAACACCCACCTTTGCCAACAGCGCCTGCATATCGGCGTAACAGCCCTCCAGCACTTGCAATCGGCCCGGGAACTCCTTCTCCATCACCCGCCCCATAGCAATGGCGCGGGGATCCCGATCAATGCCGTAGACCTTACAGTCAGACGCTTCGAGGATCGCGCGACTGTAACCACCAGCCCCGAAAGTGCCATCAACAATAACCTCACCGGATGCCGGCATCAAAACGTCAAGAACTTCATTTAAAAGAACAGAAATATGCGGACGGTCAGTCATTTGCACCCTCCACCATCCGGGCTGACTTACGGGCTCTTTTTGCCCGGGCGCGTTCTTTCGCTGCCGCGATGTTTGCCTCGTAAGCCTTTGGCTCCCAAATACGGAAACTATCACCCCGCCCCGCGAAAACACAGGCATCCTGAATACCAGCAGCCCGCAACATTTCCAGGGGGATAACAATTCGCCCGTCGCCATCGATCGGCAATTCGACAGACTCGGCCATCAACACATCCGCATCAGAATCCTGCTCTTCTGAATACAGGTCCAGACGACCAAGACTTTCCAGCAAACCTTCCATGACATCCATGCCACAAGCGTTGATCGCGTCGCCCCCGATAGTCGGAAACAGGATGACAGTCGTATAGCCTTTTTCTGCCAAGGTCGCACGAAAGCGGGCTGGCACGGACACCCTCCCCTTCTTATCAACCTTGTTTAAATATTTAGACAGAAACAGGGCCATCAAGCCTCACCCTCAAAAAACTCCCTCTCCCACCGGTCAAAACCGAAATATATGGTACTGACATGGTATACTATGGAATATCATGGAATTATATGTCCGTCAATGGAGATATGCCGAAAAACCTTGGATTTACAGGCATTTCAAATAAATGACGAAGTAACGATTTTAAGTTTTTCTTAACCATTATTTTCACCACACAAGAACTTGTGCCGAATAATTACGTTTTCTCTAATTGACCACAATGTTCATCTTTTGTTCTTATTAAGTTGAGTGAAAAATGAGGACCAAGTAGAAAGACGTTTCTTGAAGCCGGATGTGAAATATATTTTTAAGTGAGGGTTTAAATACGAAAAATAGACCCTAAGTCTAGAATCGTTCTAAACTAATTTTCTATCATGAAAGCCAAAAGGGGAACAGAATGAGCAAAATCGATATTGGCATTAATTCAAACGATATGGATAAGATCGCAGATGGTTTGAAGCATTTGCTCGCGGATTCCTACACCCTTTACCTGCAAACCCACAATTTCCACTGGAACGTAACAGGGCCGAAATTCAGGGATTTGCATTTGATGTTTGAGGAACACTACACGGAACTGGCCGTCGCAGTTGATGACATTGCGGAGAGAATTCGCACCTTGGGGGTTGCGGCTCCGGGCACCTACAAAGCCTTTAACGAACTCAGTGCGATCGAAGAAATAGACGGTGTCCCTGATGCCGAGGAAATGGTTTCAATCCTCAACAAGGGTCACGAACAAGTTGTACGAACATGCCGGAAAGTCTTGGCCGTCGCACAGGAGGCGGACGACGAGTCCACTGCGGCATTGGTTTCCGATCGTATGAGGATCCACGAAAAAACCGCCTGGATGCTCCGATCACTCCTGAAATAAAGGAAGAGGGCGCGGCATTATCAGCTGCGCCCCTTCCTTTCTTTCTGGGTCAAACCTGATATAAGCAGGCATGACTGAAATTTATATCGACGCAGATGCGTGTCCTGTCAAAGACGAAATCTACCGCGTAGCCGGCCGCCACAACCTGAAAACGTTTGTTGTCAGCAACAGCTGGATGCGGATCCCTCCGAGTGAATTGATCGAGCAAATTGTTGTCGATGATGGTTTTGATGCCGCTGACAACTGGATCGCTGAGAAAGTAACGGATCAGGATGTGGTTATCACCTCCGACATTCCGTTGGCGGACCGGTGTTTGAAGAAATCAGCGATCGTCCTCAATTCATCAGGGAAACCTTTTACAAATCAGTCTATTGGCATGTCTTTGGCAATGCGTGACCTGAACGCACATTTGCGGGAAACTGGTGAAATCTCAGGATATAATGCCGCTTTCACGAAAAAAGACAGATCCAGTTTCCTGAACAATCTGGAGAATATACTGCAAAAACTGAAAAAAGGTCAGCGCCCCCGGTTTTAACGGTCAGGAGTTCTAATGGAGGATTTCAGACCTCTCATGGGATTTCCCATGCTTTTCTTCCTGTTCCTGTCGATAATCGCTTAACGTACCATCCAGGGTTCGTTCGATTATCTCTTCCAGCGCACGGGCAGTATTGACCCGCCCCATGTAAACATAATCAGCCCCCGCCTCGTAAATATCTTTGGCGTTCAGTGGTTGCTCGGCATTGGAAATAACAATAGCGTCCGGATTGATCTGGCGAATGGTTTGAACAAGTTTATGGTTGCTTGTGCCGCGCAGAATATCGTCAGAAATCGTTGCGACAACGACCTTTGCTTTTTCAATGCCTGAATGACTGAGTGTTTGTTCACTAGCAAGATCACC
>NZ_JBLHZT010000012.1:0-97294 GCF_047631475.1 Sneathiella sp.
CCCTTTACCTGTGTTGAACGGCACATCTTTTTACTCTGCAGCCTTTTGTTGTCTAACTGCGTCATCTTCCAAAAGATGCCTGTTGTCGTGTAAATACTGAATAGCGGCTTTTCGGATCGTTAATCCAAAACCGCATAAGAATTGTTCTGAATGCGGGCGTGTCTTATCACACCCTGCGGATATGTCTTCTATATACTTCTCATATGACAGCAAAATTGTATCGATAAGAGTAGAAACGCAGCTTGTCGGCAACAAATCAGCGAACATTAACTTTGTAAGCGCTTCTGACCTGAATTTATCGGGTGCCGGGTCGGTCTTTAGCTCGTCAAGAAAGGCTTTTCGTCCTTCGGGTGTGATGGAATAGACCTTTTTATTGGGCCGTTTGTCTTGTGTCTCTTCCCGGCAGGAGACAAGACCGTCTTTCGTCAGTTGCTGTAATGCCGGATAGATTGAACTAAAACCAGCATCAAATACTTGACTGAAACGACTCTCAAAAGATTTTTTGATTTCGTAGCCTGACGCATCCTCAAGTGTAAGAATGCCCAAGCACAGGGTTTTTACATTCATCGAATATCACTACACACAATAAATTTTCGACATGAAATTGGGCCTTGATCCATAAATGCGCCTAACGGATCCATATGTCGGACTGATATAATGGTCGCAGCATTACGATCTGATTAAAATCTGTCTGTGACACGCATCACGAAGCGGTGGTTGTTGTTGTTTTTTATATGTGAATATTTGCTTTTTTAGTGTTTGGCAGCAGATGGATGATAAAACTTGCCAGAAAAAAGCAATGAAGATCGGTATATTGACGCTGCTTGTTAATCACGGGGACACGTTGCGGCACACACGAATCATCCCCAACTATCCTAATTGGAGAGGCGCGCGGTTCTGTTATTCAGACCGTCAAATATGTTTTAGGGGTGACGCGAGCGGGCGTTCATTCTGTGTGCAAATAACCTTAATAAGAGAAGGCTCGTGATTTGCTACCTGAAAACTTGTCGCATTCGGTACTGTTTGCACCATGACAACGAACAGGACAGCAAGAAAACATAAAGTCAGGGTCGTCAATGTTTTCAGATACATGATCTTGTCCTCGTTGAACAATTGATCCGGTCATCGGATTGTTAAACGATAGGGACAAAACATGCCCAAAATGTGGCGAAATCGGGAAATTTATTGGAACAAAACAATTTTTAGTCTTGATGGGCTTTCCGCCGGGCGCGCAAGGTTTTTATAATGGCGAGTTTTTCTTCATTGGACAGATGGATCCAGCCCCCAATTTCCAACCGTGTTCGAAAGCAGCCAACACAATACTCGTTGGACATATCCATTGAACAGACACCCGTGCAGGGGGATGGGATGTCAGGCAGATTGCCGCGTTTTATGACTGTTCTATGCATCACGTACCTTTCTTTTCTGTGTCAGATAGGATTTTTTCCAACGCATTCAACGGTAACATGACACATATGTGGCGGCTTTTATGATCTTTGACCGGTTCAAAATACGCAAGTTTTTCCCACGTCAGATCATTTTCCGTTGTCTCACCTGACAACAATGCCGTGACTTCGGCCCGAATTTTTTGGACATCTGAAAGGCTTAAGCCAATAGCATTTTCCGAGAGTAACGATGCAGATGCCTGACACAGCATACAGGCCCGGTTTTCATGGGCAAGCTCGGTAATACGGCCATCTTCAAGCTTGACCTGAATGGTTATTCGGTCGCCACATGTTGGGTTGTCCACGGTACTTTCAGCGTCCGGATGCTCAAGCGTGCCGGCACCATGGGCATTCGCAGCCAGTCGCATCAGGTTTTTTTGGTAGAGTTCTTCAATCACAATTTACTCACTTCTTCAGGGCCGCAAGGTTTAGTAGAATTTCCGGTGTATCGATATCAGCGAAAATACTAGGACTATCAATTTCCACCGTATGGACCTGACTTTCATTGTCATTAATCAAGGCTTTAGCGCCCATATCCCCGGAAATTAAAGAAATTTCATCTGCATATTGGCTTGAAATCAGGACTGGGTTCCCCCGTTTTCCTGAAACTGTTGGAATAACGATGGCGCGTCCTTCTTCAGGATCAAACTGATCGATCAGCTGGTTCAGAATTTCAAACGAAACAAAGGGCATATCCCCAAGACAAACAAGAACACCGTCGTAGTTTTCGGATAAAATTTGAAAACCCAGTTTGAGGGATGTGGACAATCCGTCTGCAAAATCTGGATTATGAACGCTTGGGATATTAATATCCCAGACACTTTTCAGAACGCTATCCGCTTCATGGCCAGTGACCATCAGGACGTGGTCTGCCTTGCTGGCCAATGCCTGCTCTGCCACATGTCGGATCATGGGCTTACCGTCTATCAAGGCCAGCAATTTGTTGTTTTTCCCCATGCGTCTGGATTGTCCGGCCGCGAGAAGAAGGACTGCAATTTTCGTTTTTTTCATTTGAGTACTCGATCGCTTTCCCGCACGAGGTTGCGGGCGGCTGGCAATTTCTTTTAATAATCCGCCTTCACCCATTCCCATAATATCGTCGGCTGTAACAGAAAGGCCGGCAAGAAGGCGTTCCATAACCCAGTCGAACCCATTTAGCTTGGGCGATCGACTGCATCCGGGCAGTCCTATAATCTGGCAGCCCTCTGACTGTCCCAGCAGCAAAAGGTTTCCCGGGTCGACAGGCATACCGAAATGGTCAATCTGTCCGTTGGTTTTTGTAATGGCCGTAGGAATGATATCCCGGGTATCAGTGATCGCGGAGGCCCCGAAAATCATGATCAGATCACATCCTTTGTCTTTCAGGCTGACGATGGCTTCAGCAAGGACATCTTCATGATGGTCACATTCCAGACGTTCCGAAATTCGATTGTTACAGGCTAACAGACGGGCCTCTAAAACCTTTTCAGACTTTGCGATCAGTTTGTCGGTTGTCCCTTTCAAGCGGGTCGAGATAACCCCGATTTTCCGGGTTAGGAACGGGTGGACCGTAAGCAGGCGCGCGTCCTCCAGTTCGGCAAACTCGGTTGCCTGATTGATGGCTTCTGTCCGTGCCGAAAAGGGTATTATTTTTATGGTCGCCAGCATTTGGCCCGCATCCACTTTGTCATAATCCTTGACGGTGGCAACGGTGATGGAAGGATCAATCCGGTTGACCTTGTTTAGCAGGGTTCGATTGATGCGAACAATACCGGCTGTTTGTGCATACAGATTGCTTCTGCCAGTAAAAGGCGGTTTGGCACGCACATTTTGGCCTGTGAAATGACCGGCCAGAATTTCCGCGGCCTCGTCTTCAATAATGTCACCAGGTTCAAGCTTCGCTGCAAGCACCGTTTCATGGCCGGCTGATGCGATTTGTTTAAGCGTTTTCTGGTCTAGAAAGTGACCTTTTTTGAGCATGCCTTCTGGTCCCAAATCAACGGCATGGGCAAGGATCGCCCCATCGGCGCTTGAAAGGGGTAAGCGTGCAAAGATCATTTGGTTGGTTTTCCGCGAAGACAGGCTGTCATTTCAGCCATGATAGAAATCGCAATTTCAGCGGGAGACTGGGCCCCGATATCCAACCCAACGGGACCATGAATGCGTGCTAAATGATCGTCAGTAAATCCTTTTTTGGTCAATCTTTCCTGGCGTTTGGCATTTGTTCGAGTGCTACCTAAAGCGCCGATGTAAAAGACATCAGACGATAACGCGCTTTCCAAAGCCGGGTCATCAAGTTTTGCATCATGGGTGAGGGTTACGATGGCAGAGCGGCGGTCTGGACGTAGCTCAGCTAACGCTTCATCAGGCCAGCGGTCGTCCAGTTTTATCTCGGGAAATCGAAAATCAGATCCAAAACTGCGGCGCGGGTCAATGACGGTGACATCATATGCCGCGGCGGCGGCCATTGGGGCTAGTTTTTGAGCAATATGAACGGCACCAACAATGAAGAGCCTAAGCGGAGGATTAAAAATATTTAGGAAGACAGGGCCGTCCTCGGTCTCGACTTCCCGTGGTTTATCATTTCGGAGGGCCGTGCGGGCCTCGGTCAGTAAAACACTGTTTTCCGCCGTATCAAACGGATGCAGAAGCTGGCTTTTCCCCGTGGATAATGTGGTTGCCAGAACAACCTGCTGTTTTTTCTGTCTGGCTTGCTGAAGATCCTGAAGTAATGTGATGTCCATGTGTCTTGCTCTTAATTTAGGGTCTCAACAAAGATCCGGATTTTCCCGCCGCAGGCAAGTCCGACTTCCCAGGCTTCATCATTGGAAACACCAAATTCAAGCGTCTTTGATCCCCCGGATTCCATAAGAGCGAGGGCTTCCTGTATCACGGCCCCTTCAACACACCCACCGCTGACGGATCCAACCATATTACCAACCTGGTCGATTGCCAATTGACTGCCCATTGGGCGCGGTGCGGATCCCCAAGTTTGAATGACGGTCGCAAGGGCAACATTTTTCCCTTCTGTTTTCCAGTTTAACGCCGCTTGAATAACATCGTCTTTGTCGGCCAAGTCCAGTTGTGTGTTCATGTTCCATACCTTTCATTGGCGGATTGAGGGCTTTCAGGGGCGGATAATATCTCCGCAAGGTCTGCTAAACTTTGCAGATTATGAACCGTTCTGAAGATATCCACGTGGGGCAGGATCATTTTAATCCCTTTTGCTTTTGGTTCAAACCCGTCATATCGCAGCAAAGGGTTTAGCCAGATCAATTGCCGACAGGATTTATGAAGACGCTCCATTTGTATCCCCAAATCATCGCCGGTATCCCGGTCCAGTCCGTCAGAAATGAACAGGACTACTGCTCCCTGACCTAAGACGCGGCGGGACCAGAATTTGTTAAATTCGGCAATTGTCGCCCCAATCCGGGTTCCTCCGGACCAGTCTTCGACCCGTTCGCTGACGGCGTCCAAGGCTTCATCCACGTCCCGGTAGCGCATGTATCGAGTAATATTGGTAAGACGGGTCCCAAATACAAAGGTATGAACGCGATCGCGATCGTTGGTCAGCGCATGCATAAAATGCAGAAGCATCCGGCTATACTGGGTCATCGAGCCCGAAATATCGCAAAGAATAATAAGCGGAGGATGACGCCGGGCAGGCGATTTGAACCGCAAAGGAATAATGTCACCGCCAGAACGCTGAGACGCCCGGAGGGTCCGCCGCATATCGACCTTGCCATTTCTCTGGTTTGGTTTGAGCCGCCTTGTTTTTACTTCCCGAATAGGCAGTCGGAGTTTCTGAAGAGCCCTTTTTGCCTGCTCCAGTTCTTCCACGCTCATGCTTTCGAAGTCTTTTTCCTGCAACAGTTCATTATCTGAGGTGGTAAGTTCGGCATTGATCTCGATTTCCTCGCCCTGATCCTCTGTTGCGCTATCAGGGGCTTCTGATGGGGCAAGGGCCTGTGACAGGCGTTTGGAAATTTCGTCTTCATCGCCTTTCACTTTGTCCAGATAGGTGGTTGGCAGCATCATATCCATCATCTTTTTCAGGATGTCCGGATTGCGCCAAAAGATATGAAAAGCCTGATCAAATAGGGGCCACTGATCATGACGGTTTACGAATACGGAATGCAGCGTCCAGTAAAAATCATCGCGTCGTTCAAGTCCGGCGCATTCCACCGCTTTAATGGCTTCAATCACACGGCCGGGTCCAACAGGAATACCCGCTCGCCGCAAAGTACGGGCGAAATGTAGGATATTCTCGGCAAAGGTACCGTGTTCTGCGAAGCTGTTCTCTGTCATATGGTATTTATTCTGGCGGTTAATGAAGCATTCTGGAAATGACCGCAATCACTATGTGTTGTGTTTGGCTGATGAATGTCCGTACTGTTGCGCAAGAACTGAGCGCGTATTCTTTTGTTATTGTTTCTCCAAAACCCCGGCATTTTTGAGCCCAAAGAGGCTGGATCAACCGATTTCAAAAATTCATCGCGGACAGCGTAAAATGATGCGCATTGCTGCCGTTTTTTCGGCATGCCGGGGATCGTTAGAACGATCTGGTCAGGCACCTTTCTGTTCCATCTCGCTATTGATCTGATCGATGATGCTGGCCGCTTCACTGCCTTGCACACGGGCGATATCATCCTGGTATTTCAAGAGAACGCCCAGCGTGTCATTAATGACATCGGGATCCAGAGACATAACGTTCAGTTCGGTCAGGGCATTTGTCCAATCAAGACTTTCTGCAATTCCGGGAAGTTTAAATAAGCCCGGATCCTGGCGAAGTTTCTGGACAAAGGCGACAATCTGTTCTGAAAGCCGGGCATCGGCCCCCGGAAGTTTGCGAGCCAGAATTTCTTTTTCGCGTTCAGCATCAGGATAATCTACCCAGTGATACAAACAGCGGCGTTTTAAGGCATCATGAATTTCCCGGGTTCTATTCGACGTTACGATAACGATGGGGGCCTCATCGGCCTTGATGGTGCCCATTTCCGGGATTGTTACCTGAAAATCAGACAATACCTCCAAAAGATATGCTTCAAATGGTTCGTCAGTGCGGTCCAGTTCATCAATTAATAAAACTGGCGCACCGGACCCAGTATTTTCTAAAGCATTTAACAGCGGGCGTTTGATCAGAAATTTTTCTGAGAACAGATCATTGGCCAGCTTGTCTTTTTCTGCTGTATCTGTTGCTTCGGCCAGTCGAATTTCAATCATCTGGCGCGCGTAATTCCATTCATAAACAGCAGAGGAGACATCCAGTCCTTCATAACATTGCAGCCGGATTAGCGGTCTGTTCAGCTGTTCAGCCAGAACCTTGGCGATTTCTGTTTTGCCAACACCGGCTTCCCCTTCCAAGAAAAGGGGACGCCCCATTTTCAAAGACAGGAACAGAACCGTAGCAAGGCTGCGATCAGCAACATAATTCGCATTTTTAAGCAAATCGTGGACGGCATCGATAGAGTTTGGAAGCGGCGTGGGCATAATTCTTTACGGTATCCTTTGACTGAAAATTTCAGGATCGTCTTGTCGGCCGGTGGTGTCACCCCGTCAACACCAGGCACAGGAAAAGGGGAAGCGAACTTCCCCTTTCAAATTGAGATCCCGTGTCTTAGGACGCAGCGTCTACTGCGCGCGCTGCCATGACGGATATCAGGTTTGACCGATACTCCGCTGAGGCATGGATGTCAGAGTTCAAACCAGATGGGTCTGTTTTAATGCCAGACACGGCACTGCCACTGAAATTCCCATCAAGCGCGGCTTCCATATCACTTTGGCGGAAGACAGATGGGCCTGCACCAGTGACAGCAACACGGCTACCGGACGCTGTCTTGGCGACAAAAACACCAACAAGCGCAAACCGTGACGCCGGGTTTGGAAATTTGGCGTAGGCCGCTTTTTCCGGAGTTGGGAAAGTTACTTTGGTCACGATCTCGTTTTCTTCCAACGCGGTTTCAAACAGATCGACAAAGAAGGCCTCGGCATCAATGGACCGCTTGTTGGTATGAACCGTTGCGCCTAATGCGACCAACGCTGATGGATAATCAGCAGCTGGATCATTATTTGCAATGGATCCACCAATTGTACCGCGGTTGCGAACCTGCGCGTCGCCAATTCTGGACGCCAGATCAGCAAGGGCTGGAATTGCATTTTTAACATCGGCAGAGGTTGCAACTTCGGCATGGGTTACCATGGCACCAATTGATACTTCGCCGCCATTTGCTGAAATCCCTTTCAGCTCAGAAATTCCGCCAAGATCGACAAGTTTGTCTACCTGTGCCAGGCGTAGTTTAAGAGTGGGCAGCAAAGATTGCCCGCCTGCGAGGAATTTATCATCCTCACCTGTCATCCCAGCGGCATCGTTAATCCCCGAAGGGCGTTCATAATCGAATGAATACATAATCTATCTCCCTTCTCAGGCGTTTTGTGCGGCGCGCCAGACTTTTTCTGGTGTCGCCGGCATGTCTATTTCTTTACCAAGGGCGTTGGTAATCGCGTTCATCAAGGCTGCTGGCGCTGCAATAGCACCGGCTTCGCCGCACCCTTTAACGCCTAGTGGATTACTAGGGCAGGGGGTGTTGGTGGCTTCAACCTTGAAATTAGGCAAGTCGTCGGCCCGTGGCATGCAATAATCCATGTAGGATCCGGTCAACAGCTGACCGTTGTCCTCGTCATAAACAACGCCTTCCAGCAATGCCTGACCAATACCCTGAGCAACACCACCATGAACCTGACCTTCAACGATCATCGGGTTGATGATGTTTCCGAAGTCATCCGCAGCGGCCCAGTCGACGACGTCAACGACCCCTGTATTTGGATCAATTTCAACTTCGGCGATATGAGTGCCTGCGGGGAAAGTGAAGTTCAACGGATCGTAAAATGCATTTTCCGCCAAACCGGGCTCAAGATCTTCAGGATAGTTATGCGGAACGTAGGCTGCGAATGCAATTTCACCAATTGTCAATTGCTTGTCCGTTCCTGCGATTGAAAAGACACCATGCTCATGTTCGATGTCATCCGCAGACGCTTCCATCAGATGCGCTGCAATTTTCTTCGCTTTGTCGACAATCTTATCAGCCGCTTTCACAATCGCAGAACCGCCAACGGCGAGTGAGCGGGATCCATAGGTTCCCATACCAAACGGTACTTTTGTTGTGTCACCGTGAACAACTTCAACACTTTCAAAAGGCACACCAAGTTTTTCGGCGATCAGCTGTGCAAAGGTCGTTTCATGACCTTGCCCGTGGCTATGACTTCCTGTGAAGACTGTAACAGAACCTGTTGGGTTAAAACGGACTTCCGCGCTTTCCCAAAGGCCAACGCCTGCACCCAGTGAACCAACCGCAGCAGACGGTGCAATACCACATGCTTCGATATAAGCCGCTGAACCGATGCCCCGAAGCTTGCCGTTTGCCGCAGACTTCGCTTTACGGGCTTCAAAGCCAGAATAGTCAATCATGTCTTTGGCGGTGTTCATTGTCAGCGGATAATCACCTGAGTCATAGGTCATGATGACAGGCGTTTCATACGGATAGGCATCCGGCTGAATGAAGTTTTTCATCCGCAGTTCCGTCGGATCCATATTCAGATCACGGGCAGCGCGTTCCATCATCCGTTCAACCACATATGTGGCTTCAGGACGGCCCGCCCCACGGTAGGCATCAACAGGGGTGGTATTTGTAAAACCAGCCTGAACCTCTGCATAGATGCAAGGCATCTTATACTGACCGTTCAGCAGGGTGGCATACAGGTAGGTTGGAACCGCAGAGGCAAATGTGGATAGATAAGCGCCCATATTGGCTTTCGTTGCGACCCGGAACCCTAAAATATGGCCATCATTGTCAAACGCCATTTCAGCGTGTGTCGCATGATCACGGCCATGGGCGTCGGTCAAAAAGGCTTCTGAGCGATCAGAGGTCCATTTGATCGGGCGCCCTACTTTCTTTGAGGCCCAGATGGTTGTTGTTTCTTCCGCATAAACAAAAATCTTGCTGCCGAAACCGCCACCAACATCCGGGGCAATTACCCGAAGTTTATTTTCAGGCGCAATCGCGACAAATGCCGACAGGATCAGGCGGGCGACATGTGGATTTTGACTGGTGGTGTATAGGGTATATTCGCCCGTTCCCCTGTCAAATTCGCCAAGTGCGGCTCTGGGTTCCATTGGGTTGGGGGCCAATCGGTTATTGATCAGGTCCATTTTCGTGATGTGAGCGGCGTTGGCAAATGCGGCCTCTACAGCATCTTTATCTCCAATTTCCCAGTCATAACACTGATTGTTGGGTGCTTCTTCATGAATTTGCGGCGCACCCGCGGCGAGTGCTTTTTGAATGTCTGTAACAGGTTGCAATTCTTCGTAATCAACATCAATCAGTTCAGCAGCGTTCTTTGCCTGCTCAACTGTCTCTGCAACAACAAAGGCCACCTGATCGCCAACATGTTTAACTGTATCAACTGCCAGACATGGGTGAGGAGGGGCAGCATGCGGGCTGCCGTCTTTGTTATTGATGCCCCAGCCACAAATCAGGCCACCAACACCGTCGGCTGCCATATCGGCACCAACAAATATATCAACAACGCCCGGCGCAGATTTCGCTTCGGACAGATCGATATTTTTAATTCTTGCAAATGCATGGGGTGAGCGCAGGAAATATCCGTAGGCTTGCCCAGCTTTGTTAATATCGTCAAGGTAGTTGCCGTTACCGGTGATAAACCGTTGGTCTTCTTTTCTTTTAACGGATACGCCTATTCCATTTTCGACTGACATTGATCACCCTCCCATATTCTCCGAAGCTGCTTTTACAGATTTGACAATGTTGTGGTAACCGGTACAGCGACAAATGTTGCCTTCCAGTTCCTCACGGATTGTCTCTTCGCTTGGGTTCGGGTTCCGATTGACCAGGTCAACGGCGCTCATAATCATTCCCGGTGTGCAAAAACCACATTGCAATCCATGGTTTTCCTTAAAGGCTTCTTGCATAGGGTGAAGATTATCGCCATTGGCAAGCCCTTCGATTGTTGTGACGTCTGCGCCTTCGGCTTGTACGGCCAGCATGGTGCAGGACTTTACGCTGCTACCATCAACATGGACTGTACAGGCACCACATTGGCTGGTATCACACCCAACATGGGTTCCTGTCAGTCTTAGATTTTCCCGGATGAATTGTACAAGAAGTGTGTTCGGATCGACGTCCGCTGTTACATTCTTGCCGTTCACCGTCATTGTAACGGTTGTCATTTGAATCTCCTCCCTAGCTCAAATTTTCGGCCCAATTTTTTGGGTCATTTCCTGTCGTAGACCGATTTTTTATCCGGTGACCACGATCGATTTTTTAAGTTTCATATTCTTTGTCTGTTTGGTCAAGAAAAGAAGCATGAATAATCTGTGATTGTGAGCGCGCCCTGACGTTATGCTTTCGTCAAAAAGTAGATAACGGCAACGATAGCGATTGCCGCCGGGATCAGAAAAGATGGCTTCATCCATCCCGGTTTGTCAGATGTATCGGACGCTGACATCGGGGCGGATTGATCCTGAGATATCGCGCCATCAGATTGCGGAACAGAGGTCTGAGCAGCGGTGTCCGGCTCCTGTACCGGGGCATCTTCAAGCAGTGGGGCTTCCGCTTCGGCAGGCTGGCTCACCAATTCATTGAATTTTGCAAAAAACTCGCCAGCCAGTTTCTTTGCCGTGCTGTCAATAAGTCGTGATCCGATTTGCGCCATTTTACCGCCAACAGATGCACGAACGTCATAGGAAAGTAAGGTTCCGCCATCGGTTTCCGTCAATTTGATATCAGCACCGCCTTTGCCAAAGCCCGCAGCGCCCCCTTTTCCTTCGCCTGTAATGGTGTACCCATTGGGGGCATCCATGTTGCTGAGTGTGACCTGTCCTTTAAAGGTTGCCTTTACCGGTCCGACCTTCACTTTTACTTTCGCGGCGAAAGATGTATCGCCATCTTTTACAACTTCTTCACAGCCAGGAATGGCTTGACGCAAGATTTCCGGATCATTCAAAGCGTCCCATACAACTGTTCTGGGGGCGTTGATCAGTTCTTCGCCGCTCATTTCCATGCGGATACCTCAATTTTGATAATCTGGATTAATGACTGGATTTCGATTTCTTTAACCTTAACCATGACTGGCATACTCTGCAAGAGGTACAACTAACTGATCGTTCAAAAATGTTATTTTTATCATCCGGCATCGAACGGGCGGCTTATCCTGTTAAGGGGCAATTAACCATTAGAAACTATGGTAAGGTCGGGTTTTTTCTAAAAAGGAAACAGTGATGCGTCCAGCGATCCGATCAACATTTGATATTGTTGCCTGGCTTGGTGAAAGAGGAGGGCAGTCCGGTACTGCACTCAAGCCTCCCTTTTTGATGCAAATTCTTTATCTTTCTCAGGCGCTATATGCCAGTGAGCATAATCAGGCAAAATTGATGCCGGCGACCTTTCTTGCGACGGATGCAGGCCCCATCGAACCAGATCTTTTTCTCGCTCTGGAACAGGGAATTTCTGTTGATGCGGCCGTCGCACCAGCGGATCATGTGGAAGAGGTCCTTATTGCCGTTTGGGATGCCTATGGTCAAAGCGATCAGGAAGAGTTACGCACAGCACTTGCATCGGATAGCGCAATCAAACTTGCCACCAAACGCGGACGGAATTCCGAAATTCTGATCGACGAAATGGCAGCGGCGTATCCGGGTGGCCTTTCCAACTTTAAAGGTCAAAGCCGTGTCAGTCAGTTCCCAGATGGTTCACCCTATAGCGTAAAACATTCCAATCTGGATGCTGTTCCTTCTGATAAACAGGAAGTTCGCTTTACTGCCGATGGAAGGTCTGTCACCCGTTGGGTTCCGAAAAAACGGATTAAATCGTCAGATCTTTCCTAGCTTTTACCAAATCGCTTTTTCAGTGCAGCGCAATGATCCTTATAAGGCGTAGCATCTGTGATCCACACCAGATCGTATTCTGGAAACGGATCACTTAACGTTGCCTGATCCGTGTCTTCAATAAGGCCGAGAACCTGTATCGATTTGTCTTTTGCTTGCTGCGATAGATAGTAGGGAACGCCTCGATCTTTTCGGACATGTCCATTTCCGGCAATCAGGAAAGCGGTTGTGCCCTTGATATTATCGGCCAACTGGCGGGCCATCAGTTTATCCCGCGCAATCTGGATATTGCTCATGGGTTGCAGGGCTTCGTCGGGTAACAAATCACAATGGCTGCTTTTAATATCCGCATTTAATTGCGCCATTTTAGCAGGATCGAGACTGTTAAGAGCGTCTTTGCGGGCAACCATCTGTTGGCGGATTTCAGACTTGGGGTAATTGCCATAGACCATACGGGCGCCGGTTTTTTGAGCCTGTTCAAACAGAGGACCATAAAATGCCCAGTCGGGCCAGCCGGAAGTTTCCCAATTCAAGGCTTCTTTCAACGCAGAATAAGGCAGGTCGCCCGCGATAAATCGATCGATGACCGGTTGCTGTTCCTGATTGATCATTTCAAAAACGACCACGTCGCCTTTTTTGAGCAATTTCTGTAGTAAGGCTAACTGCACATTATGATGGTCGGGATTATCGTGCTTTTCCCCGATCAGAATAAAATCGGCATCCTGTAAGCGGGTTGCAATTTTTCCGTTCTCTAGGGCAACACGGGCATTCGCGACAGTATCACCAGAGGGGGCAATCATCCGATCACTTGGTGCACAGGCTGCAACAGAAAGCAGAAACAGGGGCAGAAGCAGTTCTTTCATGGTCATGCCTTACAGATAAGCGACAACGACGACAAAGCCGAAGATCGCCAGGATAACAGAGACTGCAACACCGGAAGATGTTGTCCGGGAAAGCATAGCGCCATTGCCATGGGTTCGTTGCGCAAAGGTAATCACAGACGCGACGATGTTTTTTCCCATTTCAAGGATCCAACTCCACGCAATGTCAACGTTTTTACCCAGCCATAGGAAAAACTGTTTCCCCAGTTTTCGATAGAACCAGTCGGTGTCCAGATTTCTGGTATTTGCGACAATCGGGTATATCCCCAATCGAAGCGCCAAGGCAAAACCCAGAACAGCAAAAATGATCATTTGCAACTGGGTCACAACATGGCTTGCCGTATATACTTCATATTCGATTGCATAAGGCAGCAGGCTGAAGAATTTTTCCGGAAACAGTCCGGCGCCAATAGCGATGCCCCCCAAAATGGCCATCGCTAGGATCATATGCATGGGGGCTTCAGACAGGGATGTTCCGTTGTCTTTACCAAAAAAGCCAAGAGCTGGAATTTTAATCCCGACATTGTCAATGACGGCAATTGCAGCAAATAACATGACCAGCCAAAGCAGAACCAGTTTGCCGTCCAAAGCCGCAGATAAAATCAGGGATTTGGATGCAAAGGCGCCCGTTAGGGGCATGGCCACTATGATCATGGCGCCTAATATGGCGAAGAAAGTCGTAATTGGCATGGATTTATAAACCGCACCCAATTCCGAGATTTTTGCCGTTCCGGCCCGGTAAAGAACCGCACCGGTCGCCATGAATAACAGGCAGGTGTAAAGGATACTGATGACAGCATGGGCGGCGACACCGTTCAGGGCAAGTTCGCTGCCGATCCCGATCCCGATAACCATGAAGCCCTGCTGACTGTTCATGGAATAGGCCAGGGTGCGTCGTAGATCATTTTCAAGCGTTGCATGAACGATCGGGAAAATGACCATAACCGCACCGATCCAAAGCAGCAGATCCACACCCGGGAAAGCCCGCGCAAGGGCATAGATGGCAAGCTTGGTGGTGAAAGCGGATAGAATGACTGTTCCGGTGACGGTGGCTTCAGGATAACTGTCCTGGACCCAATTGTGTAGCAGCGGGAAGGCTGCCTTGATGCCAAAAGCAATCAGGAAGAACCAACTGGCGACACTGCCAAAGGTCATGGCTGTGAACGCAACCGTTCCTGTTTCGCCAAAATATAGAACAACGCCGCACAGTAGAAGAACACCGGATGTAACCTGGATAATCAGATAACGGATACCGGCGTGATAAGAACGCTCTGTACGGCTCGCCCAGATTAAAAAGACACTGGAAATTGCTGTCAATTCCCAATAGGAGAAAAGGGTAATCAGATCGCCAGCAAAGACCGCCGCGATGGCCGAGCCTGCATATATCAGGGTCGCCATCTGCTGTTGAGTGTCTTTGACATGCAGGGAATAGAGCAAGCCTGCAAACGCGGCCACATGAAAGATCAGCCCGAAAATCCGGGAAAGTGGATCTATATGGGTCATGACCAGTTTCATACCCATAATTTCAACTTCGCCCCAGCTACCAAGGCCCAAACTTACCATTTGCGCAAGACCAAGCACAGGAAGGGCCAAAAGCAGGATATAACGGATGAAACTGGACGTGAAAGGCACGATAAACGCGCCCAGAATTAGGATCAGTCCCGGATTAAGGCCGTCAATCATAATAGTCCTCCTTCCGTGCGAGGAAGGTTTGAACCCCTTTGGCAACCGCAATTAGCAGGAAGAAGACCGTCATGGAGTATAAGCCATAAAAGACGGGGATTTCTTCCATTTCCGTATAGGGATGGGGGTGATAAAACAACTCAAACAATGCCAGAATGTCAGGCAAGGCAATCAAGGCAGCCAACCCAAAAAGAACATAAAGAAGTCTGTCTGAAATATGTGTCATGTCTTTGACCTCACGGTTTCAGAATAGGCAAGATTGCCTGATAAAGGGGATCGATCAATACGAACAGGGCGATGCAGGCCAGTGCAGTCAATGCAGGGGGAAGCATACACAATATTGGGGCCTCCTTGACATTTTCCCAAGACAGGAAAGATCGCTCTTCGCCGATCTTCACGACGGGATCTTTTTGACCCAACGGAGAATAGAAAAAGCCTCTCACGACAATGGGCATCAAATATCCGATATTCAGCAGCGAGCTGACAAGAAGCACAAATAATATGATCAATTGATCCGCTTCATAAGCGCCCAGCATGATGTAGAATTTGCTCCAACTCCCGCCCAGCGGAGGAATGCCAATGATACTGAGGGAGCCGATAAAAAAGGCAAGGAAAGTGATGGGCATTTGACGGCCCAATCCGCGCATATCCTTGATTTCGGTTTTCTTGGTTGCGGTGTAAATTGCGCCCGCACAGAAAAACAGAGTGATTTTACCAAAGGCATGCATCACGATTTGCAACGCACCACCCGCAACAGCCGCAGGGGTCGCCAGTGAAGCCGCCACGACAATATAGGCCAATTGGCTGATGGTAGAGTAGGCAAGCCGGGCTTTCAGGTTGTCTTTTGTCAAGGCAACGACAGAGGCGGCGATCAAGGTGTATGCGGCGATCCAAGTGAGCCATTCGGCAGTTCCGGTTTCGGTCAGGAAATCGATGCCAATGATATATACAATCACTTTTAGAACCGAAAAAACGCCAGCTTTAACAACGGCCACGGCGTGCAACAGCGCACTGACCGGCGTAGGCGCTACCATGGCGGACGGTAACCAGCGGTGGATCGGCATCAGGGCCGCCTTGCCAATACCATACATGAACAGGAACAGCAGAACGCCGGCAATTCCGGCGCTTACATGGCCTTCAAGAATACCGCCAAGGGTAAAGTCAGTGGTTCCCGTCAGCGTCCATGTCCAGATAATGGCCGGCAAAAAGAGGCCAATGGAAGTGCCCAGCAGGATACCCAGATAAATGCGTCCGCCTTTTAAAGCCGCTGCATTTCCTTTATGGGTGACCAACGGATAGGTTGACAGGCTGAGAACTTCATAAAAGACAAATAATGTGAGCAGGTTGCCAGAAAAGGCAATCCCCATGGTTGCGGCGATTGCAATGGTAAAGCAAACATAGAACCGGGTTTGTTTTACTTCATTATTACCGCGCATATATCCAATGGAATACAGTGAATTGATAATCCAAAGCGTGGATGCCACGGCGGCAAATGTCATGCCGAGCGGTTCAACCTTCAGCGTCAGTGCGAGACCCGGTAAGAACTGGATCAGTTCGAATTCCGGTCGAGCGCCGTCCAGAATATGCGGAAGGATGACCATAATATTCGCAAACAGAACACCGGCGGTTGCTAATGTGATCGTATCACGCAAGTTCGGAAGTTTATCAGATAAGGCAACGCCAACACCCCCAATCAGGGGAATAAGCAGGGCGACAAAGATATGGGTTTCCAGAGTGTAAATCATGGCTGGCCTCCCATCAGGAATTTGGCCGCCTGTTCGGCATACCCAACCGGCATACTGGTTTCAATTCCAAAATAAATCATACCCAATACAAACAACCAGACCGGAACAAGCATTGTCCAGGGAGCTTCGCCTGTGGCTGCACCTTCGGGGGAGGGTTTGAAATACATCTGTTCAACTACGCGCCAGATATATATGACAGCCAGCAGGGATGAAATGAGCATGCTGATTGCAAGGGCGTATCCCAACAGATCACCCCGCTCAAGGACTGCCTGCAATAGATACCACTTACTGATAAAGCCAGGAGTAAGAGGGACCCCGATCAGGGAAAGCCCTCCCAGAACAAAGGCCATGGAGGTTAGCGGCATCCGCTGCCCAATTCCGGCAAGGTCGCTGATCTGCGTACTTTGCATCCGGAAGAACATCGCGCCAACCGCAAGAAACAGTCCTGTTTTCACAATGGCATGGTTAAAAATATGAAGGATACTGGCCGTCAAACCAGACTCGCTGGCAAGCGCGATGGCAACCGTCATATATCCTAATTGGGCAACACTGGAATAGGCCAACAGGCGCTTCAGGTTGTCTTGAAAAACTGCCACAACTGACATGCTGAGGAAAGCTGCAATCCCAAGCGGCATCAACAACTCAGAGAGACTGACAATCTCGAAACTGAAATCCACTCCAAAAATCGTAAAAATAAAGCGGATCAGCAAATAGACGGACACCTTGGTTGCGGTTCCTGCAAAAAACGCAGTTACGATATTTGGCGCGTAGGCATAAGCATTGGGTAGCCAGATATGGAACGGGAACATCGCCAGCTTGATGGCGATACCGATGATCAAAAAGCCAACCGCCGCCCGCACAGGTCGGGTATCGGCAATCGTATCAAACTGGTCGGTGATCTCGGCAATATTCAATGTACCGGTCATTAAATACAGCATGCCAACACCGATCAGAACAAAGGTCGCGCCAATGGTACCAACAATCAAATACTGAAAGGCGGCCGTCAGGGCACGTCGATCATGCGTAACGCCCATTGCGATCAGAACATAAGAGGAGAGGGAGGTAATCTCGAGGAATACGAAAATGTTGAAGGCATCCCCTGTTACCGTAATACCCATCATTCCTGTTAAGGCAAGCAGGTAAGCTGCGAAAAACAGACCAAGATGTTTACTGGAGACTTCTGATGCGATGCTCTCTTTTGCATATAGAAGGACGCCAGTACTGATACCACTGATAATCAGCATGACAAACGCGCTAAGCGGATCCGCTACATATTCGATGCCCCAAGGAGGTGGCCATCCGCCAATATGATAGGAAACAGGTCCAAACTCTGACACATGAAGCAAAAGATCAAAGCTTACATAAAAGGAAAGCCCACTTAAAATCAGGGTCAGAAGCCACGGGAAGGTCGTGCCGCGCATCAATGCGCATACTGGCGCACCGAGCAGCGGGATAATAATCGCCAGAACGGGCGCATGGGACATCAAACCAGTCATATTAACGCTTTTCCTCCTGAAGGAGGATTTCGTCCTCGTCAATTGTACCGAAGGTCTCTTTGATCCTGACAACAAGCGACAAACCAAGTGCCGTGGTTGCAACTCCAACCACAATGGCCGTCAGGATCAGAACATGTGGCAAGGGGTTAGAATAGACGATGTCAGGGCGGTCAGCGATCAAGATCGGGGCTGTTCCCAGATCAATCTTGCCCATTGTGATGTAAAACAGGAAAACCGACACTTGAAAGAGCGAAAGGCCGATCATTTTTTTGATCAGGTTGGTGCGGCTCATTACCGTAAAGAGGCCAATAACAAACAGGATCACAAATATCCAGTAATTGAAGTTTTCAAATAACATTCCGCCGCCCCTAATTCACGTCTTCACCGCGACCTTCGGCACGACCGGCAAACCCATAAAAGATTGCCAGCATTGCCGCGGTCACTGTAATGCCGACGCCAAGCTCAACTAATAGAATGCCCAGATGCTGCCCCGCAACCGGATCAGAGGATAGGACGTTGTAGTCCAGGAAGTTTCCGCCGTTCAGCATACTGACAACCCCAACGCCTCCGTACAACAGGACACCCGCAACGATGAGATATTCGACCGCGCGTGTCGAGAGGATCTTCTTTGTCAGATGCAGGCCAAAAATAAGAGAGTACAGGATAAATCCGGCGGCCATCATGACTCCGGCCTGAAAACCACCGCCCGGCCCAAAGTCACCATGAAACTGGACATATAACGCGAAAATCAAAATAAATGGGATTAACAGCTTAGAGACAACATGGGGCACTAGATCGTGCGGGCTGCCCAACTGTTCTTTTGCTTCAACCTGAGCACCGTCACCCTCATTTTGTTCACTTTCAGAGACTGTCTTAGCATCGGTGTCAGCATCCGAGCCGTCTTCCAATTCGTCTTCCTTGCGGCGGCGTCTTTGACCCAGAATAATCAAAACGCCGATGCCTGCGGTGAAAACAACCGTTACCTCACCAAAGGTATCAAAGCCGCGATAACTTGCCAGAACGGATGTTACAATATTTGGAACGCCGATTTCCTGGCCGCTTTTGTTGATAAAGCGATCCGTAAGTTTGCTTGTTTGAACAGGCGTTTCAGCGGATCCAATAATCGGCATTCTGTCATCCAGCGTTGCATAGACAAGAACACCGCCAACCGCCAGCGACAGGAACAGGGGAAGCGCGCTTTTCTTGAGGGATACTTTTTCCTGTGATCCTACAAGAGCCAATGTCCCTAAATACAAAACTGTACTGATACCGGCACCAACCGCCGCCTCGGTAAAGGCCACATCAACGGCATCCAGCGTGACGAAAAGAAGGGCCATGATAAAACTTAAGGCGCCCAGAAGCATCGTCGCCACAAATAGGTTGCGCACGTACAGAACCGCCAGCGCACTCGCCACCAGTAGCAGCATCAGAAAGATATCTGTGAACTCCTGCATCATTCCGACGCCTCGTTTTTATCTGAAGGCAACACAGTTGTGTCCAGTTTGGGTTTTAATCCTGCTGTAAATGCTGCCTGAGCCAAGGCGTACGTGGCGGTCGGACTGGTGAAGAACAGGAAAACGACAATAAATCCCAATTTGACAGTGACCAGAGTAAGGCCGCTTTGCAGGGCCAGGCCTAAAAAGATGAGCAACGTTGCCAGAGTGTCTGCCATACCGCCCGCATGTATACGTGTATACAAATCAGGAAATCGAATTAGACCCAGACCGGTCATAAGAACAAGAACGCATCCGGAGAGCATTAGAGCCCAGGTTGCAATTTCCACAATCATTTCCATCAGCGATCTCCCTTGGGAGTGCCAGACAGGCCTCCGCGCAAAGTGCCAAATTTGAAATATTTAAGGACAGCTAACGTACCAATGAAATTCATGAGCGCATATACAAGAGCCAGATCCAGAAAGTCCGGCCGTCCATTCATAAACCCGACGACAGCGATCAAAAGGACCGTTTTGGTGCCGATGGCGTTGACCGCAAGGATCCGATCGTAAGAGGTGGGGCCCATGATGGCACGGGCGAGAGCCATGGCAACGCTCGCTAGCAGGGCAATTGCAGTTACGACAAAAATACTCATTCTTCACCCATCAATTGAGTTACCCGGCGATCCATGTCACCTGATTTAACACCATCCGCGGTCCCTTTGGTCAGGGCGTGAACCATAACGGTGTCATCATGGAGATCGACCGTCACCGTTCCCGGGGTCAACGTGATGGAGTTTGCGTAAATGACTTTTGCCAAATCGCTTTTCTGTGTGAGTTTGCTGCTGAAAAAGCTTGGGTCCAGATATTTTTTCGGAAACAGGACGCATTTTGCAACATCGATGTTGGCTTTAACGATTTCCAGCCAAAGCCATGCCCAATAGGAAAAAATCTGGGGTCCTAAATGAACAGGATGCCCTTCGCGATCCAGAACATCCATCCGTCTTGCAATAATCGTAACCAGAATACACGACGCGATTCCGAAGCCAATTGTCATCGGTGTGTAGATCCCTGACAACAATAGCCAGACAGCCATTAGAATTGAAATCAGGCTGATAATTTGCAAGACATGTTCCTTATCCCTGTCAGGCTTGGCGCCTGTTTGTTTCGAATTGTACGTTTGTGACCGTGTATGCCATGCGACGGTCAAGGCTGCAAGCGCAATGGCGCGAAACGATCCCTGTTTGTTGCAACAACACCATATCTGGTCGGTTGGTCCCCTTTTTGTTCTGATAATAAACTAAACGTAGTCCTGTACTATTCAAGAGGCGGCGTTCTAAAAAATACCAAAAACACGCCTGAACAATGTGGATATTTAGTTGCCGATTGAACAAAAGGATCCTGAAAGTCGGAATTTCGCCCTCTTTTAATGACTAAAAAGTCATTTTTTCGCTGATTTACCTTTGTTTAGGGTTAATCAAATGTTGAACTTTAGAGAGTTGTCATGTTAAGCTCGTCGTCTTGTTGGGTGTGTGTGAATAGGGCGGGAGTAATCTATGTCAGCAAAAGTTGAACCACTAAGAAACGAAGAAGACGTTTCTACTCCAATGGAACCCAAGGAAGAATCGTTTGAATTAAAAGGGCGTGTTAAATGGTTTAATACCGTAAAAGGATTTGGCTTTTTAACACCTGAGAATGAACCTGGGGACATTTTTCTACATCTTTCCTGCTTAAGGGAAGCAGGTCATGAGTATGTTGCTGAAGGTGTGACGGTAAGCTGTGAGGTTGTGCGGAGAAACAAAGGGTTGCAGGCCCTTAAGATACTGGATATCGATACGTCTACCGCAGTACCATTTCAGCCAAGGCCGGCAGAGCCGAGCAACGTGACGAACCATCCTGCTATTGAGCCAACCGGCGACTTTGTGGAAGCCGAAGTGAAATGGTTTGATCCGGTTAAGGGCTATGGCTTTTTGACTCAGGGTGAAGGTACTCAGGATATTTTTATTCACATGGAAACCCTTCGTCGCGAAGGGGCCTTGCCAATTCAGGCCGGTCAGCGCCTTAAAATTCGAACAGGCGATAGTGATAAAGGGCCGCAAGTTGCCCAGATCGAAGTAAATTCGCCCTAAGCTTCCTGCTCGTTTGCGATAGGGGTCGTCTCTCATAAAAAAATGGGCCGCCCACCGTTTTCAGGTGGACGACCGCAATATCGTGACGTTGTTTTCAGTATGCTAGGATCTTTATTTGATTTCTATAGCATACGCGTCCACGGACTCTGCTTTCTTGATCAGGTCAGATTTCACAAGGAATTTTGCAAACCGATCATACCGGTTGCTGTCCAATGCAGCGGGGCGCAGGGCGAAACGCGGCAATGTGTCTCTCCATGCCCGGCGGTTTAGCTCGTCATCCAGCTCTTTGTTGTTTTTGATAAACAGTTTCCACGCGTCATCTGAATGATTGATGATATATTGCGTGGCTTCTTCCAGACTTGCAATAAACGGCTTGAACCGCGGATCGTCCAGATTTCCAGAATTTGCAACAACGATTAACTCATCATACGCGGGAACACCTTCTTCTTCCGGATAAAAGGCTCTGCCCGGATGGCCTTCAATATCCATCTGGTTCAGTTCGAAATTCCGAAAGGCGCCAATCACAGCATCCACTTGCCCCGCCAGAAGTGATGGGGAGAGACTGAAATTGACGTTGATAAGTTCGATGTCAGAGAGGGAGAGGCCATGTTTGGAGAGCATTGCACTCAGGAGGGCATCTTCAAAACCACCAACAGAAAACCCGACTTTCTTTCCTTTAAGGTCAGCAAGGCTTTTAATCGGTCCTTTTTCAAGAACGACAAGACTGTTCAGTGGCGTTGCAACCAAGGTCGCAATCCTTTTAAGAGGAAGGCCTTCTGCGACTTGAACATGCAGTTGTGGCTGATAGGAAATGGCAAGAGGTGCTTTTCCGGCAGCTACCAGTTTCGGTGGGTCATTGGGGTCTGCCGGGGCAATGAGTTCCACATCCAGACCGTTTTTCGCGAAAATACCTTTTTCTTTGGCAATAATCAGCGGAGCGTGATCCGGATTGACAAACCAGTCCAGAAGGACCGTTAGTTTTTCATTGGCTGTTGCTGCTTTCAACGGCACCATAAGGGCCAGTAAAACCAGTAAAATTCTAAATTTCATAAGGGAAGCTCCAAGGTCTATGGGTCTAAGAATTGTCGGGTTGCCAGGACAAAGCGTGGCGTAAAAGGTAATCCATGAGGTAATACAGGCTGATGGCCATCAAGGTCAGGGTGAAAAGACTTGCAAAGAGAAGATCCGTCTGCATCCGGCCATTTGCATGAAGCATTAGATATCCCAGCCCGGATGACGAGCCAACCCATTCACCAACAACTGCGCCGATGGGCGCAACAGCCGTAGCAATGCGCATACCAGATGCCAAGGCCGGTAAGGCAAATGGGACGCGAATGAAGCGGTATTGCCGATAAATTTTCATAAAGTGAAAGGATTTTTGGGACTGCTGCATTAAGTCCGATAGATCCATCCAGGTTGGCGGCGTACGGTTTAATCCATCCAGGAAATTGACGGTGACCGGAAAGTAAATAATAAGGGTCGCCATAACGATTTTGGATGACATCCCGAAATCCAGCCAAAGCACCAACAACGGGGCAATGGCGAAAACCGGGACCGCCTGACTGGCGATTAACACCGGCATGATCCATTGGCGAGCCGGGCGGTGCATTGAAATCAGTAATGCAGAGATGATCCCCAGGCCAATTCCGATGATCAGACTAAGAATGATCTCGGTCGCTGTGGTGAGGGCATGTTCAAAGATAATGTCATACCGGTTTACGAAACTGAAAAAGACCTGAACGGGCGTGGGCAAGATAAATTTGGGGAGATCCGTTGCCCAGACGATCAGGCTCCATATGCCTAACAGTCCGCCTAAGGTTACAAGAATTCGGGTGATCCTCATATTTGATCCTCTTGGGTCAGGCCCAGCATGCTCAGGATCAAATTTAACCGTTCTCGCTGTTTTTCTGTCGTTGGCAAGCGCGGTGGCGCGCCGTCCATATGCAATACCGGAGACAGCAGAACAGGATTGCCAGCAAGCACAAAAATATGATGGGACACACGAATGGCTTCCATCGGGTCATGGGTGATCATCAAAACGGTTCGGCCTTTTAGAAGTTTGACCAGAAGCGCCTGTAAACGGTGACGGGTGATCGCATCCAAAGCAGAAAAAGGCTCGTCCACCAAAACAATAGGATGATCATTCATCAGGGTACGGGCCAGCGCAACGCGCTGACGCATTCCTCCTGATAGTTGATCGGGCAGGACATGGCCATGATCTTCCAAACCGACAGCTTTGAGAATTTCGCGGGCGCGCGATAAATCCGGACGTTGCCCATTCAGTCGATCTGAAATTATGACATTGTCCAAAATAGAGGCCCAGGGAAGAAGCAGGTCATCTTGCCCCATATAGGCAACCCGACCCCTTAGTGGCTTGTTGTCGCTGGCTGATATGTGACCGTCCCCCTGAATTGGAAGAAATCCGGCAATACTTTTAAGCAGGCTGGTTTTTCCAACACCGCTAGGGCCCAGTAAACAGGTCGTTTCCCCGCCTGCGAGGGTGAAATCAATGTTTTCAAGAATGGATTGGCCTTGAAAGGCGATGCGCGCAAGTCCAATATGAAGGGAGGGAGCGGAAGTCGTGTTGATATTTTTACCCCCTTCACGTGACTGAGGGGGCGTCAAATCGGCCGATTGGTTTTTCGGCGTGATAGATGTGTCGTCAACAACCATTATCTCGTTCCTACGCAGGTTCTAGCCTGATCAGGTAAAAGGGGTCGTTCCGACATGGAACCTCTCAGCACGATGGCTCCCCCCGAGTAGCCGTCATCATAAGGAAGAACATGCATATGGCAAATGAATATCGAAACAAACTGCATTTTCTATCTGTTTCTTTCGTTTTTCTGATCGTTGGCCTGATCGGTTTCATCGAGCCTGTTTTAGCAGACAACAAGCGCTTGTTCGTTCAAACATCTACCCGTGCAATAGAAGTTTCAGTTGATGTCGCCCAAACCGAAGAAGACCGAAATCGCGGTCTGATGTTTGTTCAAGAGATGTCTGACGATGATGGAATGCTGTTTGTTTTTCATCAAAGCCGCCCTGTATCAATGTGGATGAAAAACACATTTCTCCCTTTGGATATGCTTTTTGCGGATCAGAGCGGGAAAATTATTTATATCCACAGAAATGCGCAGCCTCATGATTTGACGGTGATCGCGCCCCCAATGCCCGTATTCGCAGTTTTGGAAGTCGTGGGCGGATTTGCAGATAAACACGGGGTGCAAATTGGTGATCAGTTGGTTTACAGTCTGTTTAAAAGGAACCTGTGAATTGGATGGAACGTGGAAAAAACAATAAAAAACAAAGCTAAAAAGAGTGATCAGGGTATTCCAGAAGGGTTTACAGAAGTTACCGGATTTGCTGCCTTTGCGACCAGAAATGGCCCTTATTTCGAAAAAATTGTCGACGACACAACTGTGATACGGGCGTTTCGATCAGATGAGAGGCACCTGAATGGCGTTCACTATGTCCACGGAGGGATGTTGATGTCGTTTATGGATTCAGCTCTCGCAAGGACTGTGTTTTACCGAACCGGGAAACGATGCGTCACGATTAAGATGAATTCTGAATTTTTGTCCCCTGTCCGCGAAGGGGATTGGATAGAGGCACACTGCGAACTGGTGCGGGATACCCGATCCATAGCGTTTGTGCGGGGTATATTGAAAGTCGGGCGCCGAAAAGTCTTTATGGCAGACGCCCTTTTTCACTATATCAAGCGCGAACACGACTAAGAAAATTTAAAAAAAATGAAAAAAAGGAAAACTTTTTCTTGCAGGGCCTGTCGCAAAGGTGTAGATCATCGCCACCGACACACGGGGCATAGCACAGCCTGGTAGTGCGCTCGCTTTGGGAGCGAGAGGTCGCAAGTTCGAATCTTGCTGCCCCGACCAACAAAAAGCCTTTCAAGATCAATGTCTTGAAGGGCTTTTTTGTGTTTAAATCGCAGGATTTATCTGTGAATTTTTTTGCAGGTGCGAAAGCCCGCTATTTACAACATGTTTCGAAATCCGCTAAAAAAATAAAGGGAATAAGCAACAAACCGACTTGGTTTGATTGTTTCACAATAAGATCAACAACAAAATTTATTTGGCAGGGTATTATGCATTCAAAAACATCGCTTTTAACGATCCTTTTTCTCGGTGTTCTTACCATTGGTTTCACTCCATCCCTCTCAGTCGGTGCAAAGTCTGTATCGCGAGTGGGAGATACGCAGATTCTTGAGCATGGGACAGGTTCTCCCGCCGATATTTGTCATAACGAGCGTAAATCAGGCAGTTTTGACTGCCGGTAATTCGTTAATCGGGCAATATTGATGTTTTTTTGATTGAAAACTCTTATTTGTTCGAAAAAACAGGCCATCTGGATAAACGCTTCTTTTAATTGCCGTTATTTCTAAATAAATTGTAGGGGCAACATTGAATTGGGTGGGAGACACAATGATCGCAATGTTTGGGAAGTTTATTAAAGGCGCGGCAATCGGAGTTGGCCTTAGTGTCGCGGCGACCGTTGCACAGGCCGATGCAATAACCGGATTGAAACCAGCAAGCCCGCAGCCTGCTGCATCCTCGCTGAGGCCGGGGCTGGCCGTTCAGTATTACGGTGCAAAACTTAACAGTATCCGGGAATTCATTGAATGGATGGAGTATGACAAGGGCAAAGCCGGTCCGCCAATCCCTCAATTGAACTATCAGGTTGGCCTAGGGCCTGTCCTCACGGCAACTGCCACTGATATGGTTGGCGCCGATATTACAGGCTTTATCAATTTTGAAAGATCTGGGCCTTATACCTTTATGGTACATTCCAATGACGGTGTTCGCCTGACCATCGGAGATAAAATGATTTACGAGGACCCGGAGGTCCATGCAGATCGTTTTTCTGATGAAATAACGCTTGAGATTTCTGAGCCAGGCTGGTATCCGGTGCGTGTTCTTTATTTTGAAAAGAAAAACACGTCCACATTGGAACTCTACTGGGATCCTCCGGGACCGGAAGAAGTTGATTATGTGCCAACAAAGGCATTTGCGCATATTGGGAAATGATGTGACATGAGTCTGAAAGCTAGAATCTATCGACCAGCAAAGAATGCAATGCAGTCTGGTCGCCGCAATATAAAAAAGTGGCGTCTTGATTACACGCCTGTTTCTGCGCGTCAAAGTGATCCCTTGATGGGGTGGACTGGGTCAGATGATATGGCCTCTCAAGTCAGCCTGAAATTTGATAGCAAAGAAAGCGCCATTGCGTATTGTGAAGAAAACGGGATTGAATACACGGTGTTCGAACCCAAAGAACGCAAGCTGAATATCAAAACCTATGCGGATAATTTTTCTTTTAGCCGTGTTCGTGGCTGAATTTAGCCTTTAGAAATTCCAGGCCCCATAGCTCAGCTGGATAGAGCAACAGACTTCTAATCTGTAGGTCGCACGTTCGAATCGTGCTGGGGTCGCCAATTAAAACAAGGGTTTAGTAAGATTTGAGATGATCTTGCGGCCCTTGTTTTCTTTTGACGCTTTCCGCGCCTGCTTTCTTGCTCCCATTATAAGAGAGTTGTGGCGGCTTTTTTCTTCTTATCGCCGTCCTAAATGGATGTCTTCGCTGCGCTGTCTTAAAGGTGACCCGATGTGCTCTGTTGCGCAAAAGCATAGGTTCGCCTCGTGGGTACAGGTTATCAAAATTCGTATGGAGCAGCCCTTCACTGATCTTGTTTTTGGTTAGTAATCTATCCAAAAGTTTGATCTGTTAGGCATAGGTCCATCGGGCCTAAGGGCGCGGCCACATTTACCAGTAACATCTTCAACATTCGTTTTCTTGGCTGCATCCGGAATAGGTTTAAGGTCCATAGGGACCTGCACCCAAACGGGATGACGGTTTTCCCTTTAACGAAATTGAATGCAGAAAAACAATTTTCCGGTTTCCTTTGATATTAAGTAGCGGACTTCGTGTTTTTTTATCTGTGGGAAGCTTATGCCCATTCTTTATCAGAGTGGCGGCCTGAGCGATAAAATAAGAGTGGGTTTGGCGGGTAGGCGATGGTCCTCTGGCCCAATATCGACCTGATGCCATCGATCCGTGATACTTAAGTTTCTCCGCAATTTATCCAAAAAAATGCTACTGTCATTTGGACGGATTATTTGTGTTCCGCATCAGGCGTCCGGCCGCTGGATTATTGAATGAAATTCCTGTCGTTAGCGTGTGAACTATGTCGCCGAAATCAAAAATTTTATAGACGCCTTTTTCGCTTACGGAAAATATTTTCCCTGAGGCCCTAGGGTCCGCAATATGCCTTTAAGTCGCTCATAAACAACAATATCTAGTTGTTCTTTATTTGGGTAGAAAGATGAAATTGAACAGGTAGTCGCCGTGGTTATCCACGTGGTTCCCTTTGTAGTGGGGGGTGAATTTGGTCAACACATCGCCGTCGAGAAAAAAGCCTTCATAACCATAGCTTTCCACCTCTTTCACCAAATCATTTAGTGTCCGCTTGGTATGCAATTCCTCCATTTCGATGATCAAGATGGGGTGGCAACGGGCGAGGGTTTCTTTTGCTCCCTCCAGAACGGACATTTCGAACCCTTCTACATCGATTTTAATAAAGCCGATATTTTCGAATTTATAGTCATCCAGTTTAAGGGTTTCGACATTGATTTCCTGATGGTCCTTTTCGGCAATGACGGTAGAGAGCGAAGCCCCCTGATTGGAGTAGCTGCCATTGGACCGTTTCGGGATGTACATTTTGCTGGTGCCCGTTTCATGGGACAACGCGACGGGATGGGTTTCCACGTTATCAGGGGCACAATGCGCCAGAACTGCGTACATTTTCGGGTTGGGTTCGAACGCATGAACTTTTGGGCAAAGTTTGGATAGTTGAAAGCTCCAAACCCCTTTATTGGCGCCGATATCCAAAGCAATACAATTTTGACGAACCAGAAAAGGGAGCATCGCAATTTCTTTTTCGCCGCGCCGCAATTCCTTCCATGTTTTATATCTGATATAAAGTGAGGCAGGTACAAGCCATTTCTTCAATTGTTCTTCGAAGGAAAGAGGCGGTGTCCAAATTTCTGTATTGTTGGTCATATAAATTTCACTTGTAGGAAAGTTGGTGGGGATCATACCCTACAATGACGCCAAGAAGTACCTGAAATTAATGATTTCTTCTGTTGTCTGTATTCAAGCGCTTGCAAGCCTTTCATAACAAGATTGTCCTTTGTTGAAAAAGGGGAAACCCAATGACAGACCAGCCTGGTACAATGTTCGATTACTTCAAAGTAATCGTTGAGAATTTTTCGATTTGGCCGATTTTGGCCATTGCAGCCCTTATCTGGATAGGGCGACATCCAGAGTTTCTGGAACGCCTTAGCAGATTTAAATTAGGCGGTTTGGAGGTGGAACTGGAAAAACTGCAAAATGAAGTCCGGGAAAGCCGGGAAGAAATCGCCGTTTTGGAAAATGAACTCTCCCAACAAGAAAAACGGGTTAGGGCGATCCTTAATAATTTTGACGAGCATGTTCCTGTTCCCGAACTTGAAGAGACACGGCAGGCCTTAAAAGCCGAGGCTCGAAATCTGGATGATATGGATGTTGTCAAGCACTGGCTGAGAGACGGGGCAACATCTGCCGAAATTTACGCCGCTGCGGTGGCACTGCGTGAAAGGCCAATGCCATCATTGTTTCCAGATACGATCAATTGCCTGAAACGTTTGGCGGAGGATGATAATCTACTGGGGGTTCGACTGCATTTTGTGTGGACGCTGACCAGTGCCGTGCATAAAATCCTGATTACAGATATGAAGCATTCCGCAGAACCTGAAATTTCTAAAAAGCACCTGAACGACGCGAAGGAAATCCTGCTGGTCCTTGAGAAAAACCCACGTGTTCAGGAAGATCGGCCAGACGCACCCAAGGCTGGGGTTCGTGGTCCGTTGGGACATGCGCTGACCTGGATCGAGAAGGGGCTCAAATAGACGTAACCGGTTAATGAAAGATCGGGTTTGCCGCATATGCGGCCCGGGTGTCTTCTGAACGGTTACTGGCTTTTGCAAAATTCTGGCGCGCGACTTCAAGTGCTTGTTTTCGGATTGGCAGCCAATGACCGGCAGCTGCCAGTGCCGCAGACCATTGACGTATAACGGGGAGGGCAAGACGGGTGCTTGTTGGCTCTAAGAAGGAAGAGAGGAGAGGGGCGATCTCGTATTTCTTGCCAACTTGTGCCAATCCCAATGATTGCAATATGCGCCATTCATCGGCGGAAATACCCTCGCAGCAAAGGCAGCGAATATCGACGGTTCGACAATTCCCGGTAATAAGAAGGGTCATGAAATTGTCCAGACTGATCATACCATCCTCGACTTTTGCAAGGCGATAGGCGTCCTTCAGAATGTTGGAAGCAGGGTGTTGCTCCCGATACCTGTCCGCCCAGTATCGGACACTCCAAAGGGTAAGCTGCTCGGCAAAACAGAGGGAGTTTAGGGAATTTGGAAGGTTGGTTTCGCGTTGCATGACAAGCCCGTTGTTAAAGTCAAAAGATTATAGCTTCAAGTATCAATAAAGTAATAATGATAATCATTCGCAAGTAAGTCAAGCCATTATCAGTCTTACGAATACAAACGGCCTTAACGAAGGTGTTGATGAGGGAATAACTGCGGACCAGTTCCCAGATGGATGGATGCTTAAGGGATCGGAATAAAAAGGCTTGAGAGCCGGCGGTGACCGCATACCCGCAAATGGGAAAGGGCTGCACCGGCTTTTGGAGAGATTATCAGGTGTTGGAAGACGCTTTGGACTGGATATAATTTTCCAATCCCATTTTTTTGATCAGGCCCAACTGCTTTTCAAGCCAATAGGTGTGATCTTCTTCCGTATCTTCCAGAAGGCTGACTAGAATTTCACGGGATTGATAGTCTTGTTCTTCTTCACAAATCCTGATGGCTTTTTTCAGAGCGGCGACAACTGACAATTCAGACTTCAAATCGTTTTGAAGCATGCTTGGAACATCTGTTCCGATCAATAATGGATCGCGGGCACCTACTTGCGGTACACCTTCCAGAAAAAGTATCCGTTCGATCAGTTTCTTGGCGTGTTCAAGTTCTTCTTCGAACTCATGGTGCAGACGTTCATACAGATCGCCCAAGCCCCAGTCGTTATACATTTCAGAATGGACAAAATATTGGTCCGCGGCGGTTAGTTCTCCTTTTAACAACTCATTAAGCTGATCGAGAACCTTTTTGCTTCCTTTCATTTGTCTACTCCTCAGGATGCTTGAGTTTGAATGTAATTTTGAAGGCCCATGGTTTTTATCAAGCCAAGTTGAATATCAAGCCAGTCCATATGCGCTTCCTGCTTGGTCTGGATTTCTTCCAGCATGTCCCGGGTTACATAATCCTGGCATGTTTCACACAGAGCGATTGCGGCTTTTTGCGCTTCATGCGCGCGGGTGTCCATTTTTAAGTCGCTGGAGAGGATTTCGCCAACGTCTTCACCGATCATAAGCTTTCCCAGATCCTGCAAATTGGGTAATCCTTCCAGGAACAGAATTCGTTTAATGACTTTGTCGGCCATCTTCATTTTTACGATCGACTCTTTGTATTCTGCTTCCTCCAGCTCCTCCAACCCCCAATCTCCCAGCATCCGAGAATGCAAGAAGTACTGATTGATCGCGGTCAATTCGTTTTTCAAAACAAGATTTAACTGCCGAATAACTTTCGTATCGCCCTTCATCGGTTTCTCCCAACTGTTTGTCTTTACTATAACATTTTTACGTTAAAAGTAAAGAAAATCGTTTAAAAACAATATGTTGATATTAGTTTTCAGAAGCGTTTCTATGACCAGTATGTTTCGGGGGTGCCAGAATATTCCAGCTATTTTAGTGGTTTGCCGCTTTATTCATTGGCACCGAAAGTCGGATTGCCTGCGGCGGGCGCATATAGCTCGGTTGCCTTTGACGTCGGTGCTCTGAAGGTCGTTTGTGGTTGACCCGACGGATAGATTTTTGTTGAAGCAGGGTACGGAAAGAAGGTCCAAAGAGAATTAAGACTGTGCATTCGAGGGATCGCGGACAATGTGGATGGTTCCGGTTCCAAGCCCGACTGGATTTTTAATACCCGGTCATCGGTCAAACGATATCCCACGCTTAATGAGATGGGTGGTGTGATTCCGCTTCTAGAAAAAATGGCGTTCATTGTGGTAAATCAATGAATAAATGAGGCGGCATATTACTTTCACGCGGAGGTCATTTTTACTAATGGAACGCTGTTTTCAGGATATTCAGCTTGACGTAGGGTTCTGCTTTGCGAAAGTCGATTCCATTTTTGGCGTTGCAAACAACAAAAGACCTGTTTTTGAATAGGTAACTCCAGACGGAAATATGACCAATAGGTTATGCCGAAGGATGTGGTTTTCTATCTAAACGTAATTTCTGGCAAACTATTGTAATGAAATGATAATTTTATCTTAGAATAACTTAACATTTTTGGAATTGACTGTTATTTTTTTGTTCTGTTGAGGTAAAATAATTATAAGAAAGTTCTCCTAATGCGTGCTTTGATAGTTGATAAATCTGAAATCTGTAGGCGGGGCTATAAGCTGGCTCTGGAAGAGAAGTTTGACGGATGCACAATTTGTGAAGCAAGTAACCTGCTTGAAGCGTATCAGTGTATCGATGACCATGGAACCGACATTGTTTTATTTGGGCTGCAGGAAGGTATGGCTTTTTCAGATGCGGACATGGTGCGCCTGAAGGAGTATGCTTGCAACACGCCCGTGCTGATTGTTGGAAATGCAGTGTGTCAGAAAAGGGTTCGAGAGGTTTTCGAGAATAATGTAAAAGGCTTTCTCGATCGTTCCGCGTCGACCGATGTAACAATGGCCACGATTGAGCTGGTATTGGCTGGTGGCCAGTATTTCCCACCCGAGGTTTTTAATGACTTTCGCGAGGTCCGTCAGGAGAACGAAGTCGAGCAGGCGACGCTTTCGCATCATATCGTTGAACTGTTGACACCCCGCCAGGTTCAAATTCTGCAAGCCATATCAGAGGGAAAATCCAACAAGGATATTGCAGAGTATCTGGGGATTTCAGCCGGGACCGTGAAAGTGCATGTTTCAAATCTGATGAAAAAATTGAATGCGAAAAATCGTACTCAGGCGGTCATGATGGCACGCAACCTTCATTTGGCCAACAATGCCCCTCATGCTGGAAATGAATTTCTCTAGAGACGGGTTTTATACCGAGTTTCCTGCCAAAAATTGTTGGTTATTGTCGCTCGAAAGGCTTTGATGCGCCACCAGCTTTATGAAACCAATGACAACCTTTTCTATTTTATGATGTCCACTAATGTGAATGGGCTCTGGGGTTAATAATTGGTGTCCCTGACTTAAATTGATTTCAATACTGTAGGTGACTTTCTTTCTCTCTGATGGGGCCGCAATTGTAAAATGCCAACCGATATGTTGCTGATCCAATGCAGATGAGTTGATGGGCAGGGTGATGATATCGGTTGGGCCGCTGATATTATTGCCGATCATGAGCGTACCCTGAAACGTGCCGGAACAGTCGTGGGATGTTATCTGGTAGGTGCTGGGATAATCTGTTTCAAGATTTAAAGACAGGCAGACGGGCTCACTGAGGGGATCGAAACAAACCTCTCGAATTTCTCTATTTGGCATGTTGCTTCACTTTAGTGTCACTGATCGTATTTTTCTGCGCCCATTTATGATTCAACACTAATTTAAATAAATGTCATGATCTAATTGGTTCAATGGCCGCCTTTAAGGTTGTTTTTTTTATGGTTGATACTAACATCTATTGCTTACGTTCATTTGTATGCCGTTTGCCGCAAGAGTTGAGAGTGAATGACGTCACGCCTTTATTTATTAGGACATTTCAGATGGGAGCCCGTTGAAGGTGAGCCATCACCGCAGTTGCGTCAGAAAACAATGGCTATTCTGGCGATGCTTGCGCTCTCTCCCAGTGGTGTACTCAGACGGCAAAAACTTGCGGATGTCCTTTGGGAGACGGGCAAAGACCCCAAGGCGAGTTTACGGCAGGCCGTCAAAGAAATTCGTGAAATTGAACAAAACCTGGGGAGTTCAATTTTTACAGCGGACAAGCACTATTTAAAACTGGACCTGAACACCTTATGGGTTGATGCGCGCCTTGCCAGTTATTGTGCTAAACAATTTGACCCCTCTCTGGCTGACCAGCTTCTTCAATGCGACTTTGGGGAATTGCTGATGGATTGCGCTGTTGAGGGTGACGCTTTTGAGGAGTGGCTGTTAATTGAACGATCCCGGACAGAACGTGATTTGTTTCGCTCGCTTGAGCTGTATCTGGACTATACCCGCGACCATACGGCTTCTTCCCATAAGAGCCGGCATATTGCATCAGCATTATTACGCATAAATCCGTCAGATGAGCAGGCCCATCACGCGCTAATTCAAAGTTATCTGTCTGATAATAATCGGTCGGCGGCTGTCCAGCAGTTTGAACGCTATAAAAACGATCTGATGACAAATTTTGGTGAGGAACCTTCTGCCGAGATTTGTGCCTTATTGGACAAGGTCGATATCGGGCAAAAACTTACGGTCGCCAGTACAGAAGTTTTACGGAGTGAAAATACAGGACCAGAGAGCAACCTGTTGCGTCCTGTGATCGAAATTTGCCCGTTCCAAACGAACTCCATTGAGACAGATGTTGAGTATTTTTCTCAAGTATTCAGGGCAGATCTTTGCCAGCAGATTTCCTGCAATCGGCGTTATTCCATCCGGGATGGCGCTTTTCTAACGGATGGTTTTTCCAGCGGCATTTCTCATAAGTCAGAACAACCGCCTGTTAGCTATATTGTGCGGGCGACGGTCGTGACAGACGCGCAAAATATTTCCATCCTGGTTCAGCTTCTTGAAGGCAGCAGCGCCGATATTTTGTGGATGAAACGGGTTGTTTGTAAAAAATGGGAAGCGTTACAACAGTTGCAGGGGGAAGCTATTCAGGCAGCGATTGAACTGATCCGGTTTGTCGAATTGCAAGAACTGGAACGGGCAAACCACACTGAGGAAGTCCGGCTTACGGCGCGTCAATGTGTCAGTAGAGCGCGACTGACAATGTTCAAATTTACGCCTGACGCTGTGCAGACTGCGGAAAAATATCTGTTGCGGGCGCTATTGATTGAACCCAAATATGCCGAAGCCATGGCGTGGCTGGCGTTTCTGCGATCTATCGAAATCGGGCAGGGATACCGGTCAGACAGTTTTTCGGTTGATGAAGAAATCCGCGCCCTGATGCAACGAGCGAACGAGCTAAGCCCCAATGACGACAATGTGTTGTCAATCTTTGGTCACCTGGAAGCTTTTGTTCATCACGACTTTAAAGGGGCGATTGAATATTTTGATCGGGCGATGAAATCAAACCCGAACTGTGCCTATGCATGGGGCTTTAAGGCGATTACATTATGTTATCTGGGGCAGTCCGATGATGCGTTGGCAAAGCTTGAAAGATGCCGTCAAGTAATGCCGTTTGATCCCCATCCATATTACTTCGATACAGCCCGGTGCATCGCGAGCATGTTGTCCGGGCATTTTGAAGAGGCGGTTCGGCTGGGTAAACAGGTATTACGGAACAGTCCGAACTTTCATGCTAATTATCGGCCGCTCATTTCAAGTCTGGGTCATTTGAACCGACATGAAGAAGCGGAACAACTCATTCGCAAATTTAAAGAATACCAACCGGATTTCTCTGTTGGATGGCATCTCAAAAATTATCCTCCCCTGACCGAAGACAAGAACGATCTTTATATTACCGGCCTGCGCAAGGCTGGGGTGCGCGAATAACGCCCTTATTTTCCATTCACGATTCAATTCGCAGTCTTTCCTATAGTAAGTGAGTTGATGTGTTTTAGTGGAGGAATCTACTCGTGAGCGATTTAGGTTTTGATTTATTTGTACGCGGTTCTAATCGTTCCAGTGAAAAGAATGATCTGGAAAGATCCTATGAATTGGATGTTAAATCTAAAGGGATTGGATCCCCTTTACGGAAGAATAGGCAAGCCGATAATCAGCGGAGGAAGGCTCCTCAAAAAAAATCTTCAAACGGATTTTACGATACCGCGCTTTGTATTTTATATACCCTGACCCCTGCAATTCTTATTCTGGATGGTCATCGACGGTTGGTTTTTGCCAATCGGGATGCCGAAAAATTGCTGGAGTGGGGAGATGTTATCGCACTGGATCCAAAGGGGAAGGTGTATTGTACCGACGAAGTCGCACAACAATTTCTTATGCAATATCTGATGAGTTATAAGAAAAGCGAAACAAGTTCCGGTGCAATTGATGACGGTTCGTTTGTGATTCCTAAAGCAGATGGCTGGCCAATGATTGCGATGGTCGGTCATGATCAACTTGAATCATTGGTATCAACCGAGTTTGATACGGATACCAGTGATTATATTACCTTACTTATCCGTGATCCTAATGGTAGCCACCCGGCCCAAACCCAAAAACTTATGGAATATTTTGGGTTAAGCCAGGCAGAGACTTGCGTCGTGGAACAGTTGGTAAATGGTGAGAGCACGGACAAAATTGCGAGAAACAGGGGTGTCAGTGTTGTTACAATCCGCAATCAATTGAAGTCTGCTCAGAGTAAATTGGGGGTAGCAAGGCAATCTGAACTTGTTTCAATGCTTCTGAGATATTTCTCCTGATGTGAATAAACATAGCTGGTATTATTTTCATCGATCGGGCCTGCAGTAATGCAGGCCCTTTTTTTGTTTGGCGAACGGGATAAAAAAAAGATCGACTTGTCATTGGGCAAGCCATTAAAGTTCTGTTCGCGGAGGAATAAAATGATTGATAAGCAGGACTTGGGTATTTTCGACTATATTGTAATTGGAGCCGGTTCTGCTGGCTGCGTGCTGGCTAATCGATTATCTGCCGATCCGAAAAACAAAGTATTGTTGCTTGAAGCGGGGGGCCGGGATACCTATCCATGGATCCATATTCCCATTGGATATCTGTTCTGTATGGGGAACCCGAAAACAGACTGGATGATGAACACAGAACCGGATAAAGGTCTGAACGGTCGTGCCCTCAGTTATCCAAGGGGCAAGGTTCTGGGCGGGTGCTCATCGATAAATGGTATGATTTATATGCGCGGTCAGGCCCGCGACTATGATCAGTGGCGACAACTGGGGAATTCAGGATGGGCCTGGGACGATATTCTTCCTTATTTTACACGTTCTGAAAATCATCATAAGGGCGAAAACGACCTGCATGGTGCAGACGGTGAATGGCGGGTGGAGCCTCAACGCCTATCTTGGGAAATTCTGGATTCATTTTGTGACGCGGCAGAGGAAATCGGGATCCCGAAAACGGACGATTTCAACAGGGGAAGCAATGAAGGGGCTGGATATTTTGAAGTAAACCAGAAAGCAGGTGTTCGTTGGAGCACCGCAAAAGCGTTTTTAAAACCAGCCGAAAAACGGACTAATCTAACGGTCCTGACCCATGCACTGACAGAAAAGCTTGTGATTGAAGAGGGCCGAATTTCAGGTGTGCAATTTACCCTGAGCGGCAAACCCAGTATTGCACGGGCGGGCCGTGAAGTTATTTTGTCGGCGGGCGCGGTCAATTCGCCTAAAATACTGGAACTATCCGGTATTGGTCAAACAAATCTGTTGGATCAATTCGGGATTGATACAAAACTTGATCTTCCCGGAGTGGGTGAGAACCTGCAAGATCATTTGCAGATCCGCACCGTTTTCAAGCTTAAGAATGCCAAGACGCTAAATGAACAGGCGAATAGTTTGTTTGGAAAAGCAAAAATGGGTTTGCAATATCTGGTAAACCAGTCCGGACCATTGTCTATGGCGCCAAGCCAGATGGGCATTTTTGCGAAGAGTGACCCATCTTTGGAAACACCTGATCTGGAATATCACATCCAACCTCTCAGCACTGACAAACTGGGGGAACCTCTTCATCCTTTCCCGGCCGTTACGGCTTCAGTTTGTAATTTACGGCCCCAAAGCCGGGGAAGCATTCATCTGAAATCTGTTGATCCAGAACAGCAACCAGCCATTGTTCCAAATTATTTATCCGACGAAGCAGATAAGCGGCTGGCGTCGAAAAGTATCCGTTTGACCCGTAAACTGATGAGCGCAAAGGCTATAGCAAAATATGAACCCGAAGAGTTTCTGCCCGGGGCGTCCATTGAAAGTGATGAAGAGCTTGCGGTTGAAGCTGGAAATATCGCGACGACCATTTTTCATCCTGTGGGAACCTGTAAAATGGGACAGGATCCGATGGCGGTAGTGGATGATCGGCTAAAGCTCCGCGGTCTTTCTGGTTTGCGCATTGTGGATGCCTCCATCATGCCAACGATCGTTTCTGGAAACACTAATTCCCCAGTGATCATGATTGCTGAAAAAGCATCCAAGATGATTTTAGAGGATAACAAGACCCCTTAGTAGGTGCTATTAAGAATAATTCGCAATTATAATTGACAGACGCTTTCGCAATTGATAATCATTCCTAAATTAACCCACTGTTAAGAATGAATGATGAAACACGAACAATCACAAGAAAGCACAGCCAGGATCGCCCAGGATCTCAGGTGCGGTAAAATCCGAACAGAGGATCTGTTCGGTAATTCCAGTGAATTGATCATTCTGCACGAACAGCAGGAGTATCGCATGAGGATCACTGGAAACGGGAAACTCATATTAACAAAATAGGCTTATTGCAGCCACCCAGCCAAGCAAACGAGTAGCCAGGCAGCCAGCGATAAGAGCCAATACGTACAAAGGAAACTTTTTATGCGTGGTTCTTTGCGTGTGGTCATTAAGGCTGCACTATTATCGACGACCATTCTAACCCCTGCCATGGCAGAGGAAGTGCAGCCAAATACCGAGTTGGACGCGGTGACAGTTTATGCAACCCGTAGTCCGCAATCCACGTTTAATGTCCCTTCCATGGTGGGGACGGTGGATTTGGAGGACCCTGGAAACGCGACTTCCGGAAACCTGAATGACATTTTGAAACATCAGGTTGGCGTTGAAGTTGGCGGTGGTCCGCGATCTTCCAGCCAGACGGTTCGTATCCGTGGATATTCTGATGATGCCGTTATTACGTTAATCGATGGACGGCGTCAGCAATTTCAGTCCGGCCACGATGGTCGGCAGTTTATCGATGGTTCTCTGTTGAAATCTGTTGAAATCGTAAGGGGGTCTTCTTCATCGATTTACGGTGGTGGTGGTATCGGGGGCGTTATTGCTTTTGAAACAAAAGAAGCTGCGGACCTCTTACGGCCCGGTGAGACTTTTGGGGTATCCAATTCCGTTCTTTTCAGGACGGCTAACAATAATTTCACTCCGAACGTTACGGCCTATGGACGCACCGAGATGCTTGATGTGGTTGGCAGTTTATCCTACCGCCGGTCTGGTGATGTGGAGCTTGGAACAGGCGAAGAGCTTGCAACGAAAGAACGCATTTTAAATGGTTTGCTTAAGGCAGGCCTGACGTTTGCGGATTATCATACTGTGAATTTAGAGGGCGTTTACTTCAATAATGACGGTGAAGAGCCAAATAACTCCAACTCCACCGGTGTGGCCGTAAAGAAGGATATCAGTGACTATCAGTTTAGTCTGAAATATGAGTTTGAAGATCCTGCCAATGACCTTGTGAACCCCAAGATTCATCTATATTTCAATCGGACACAAACCGAAGAAGAGGATATCACGGGGGCCAATGCAGGGCGCGTTCGCTCACGAGATTTCAGAACTTTAGCGTTCACGGCGGATAATCAAAGCAGGCTTTCGGTAAGTGAAAATCAGACACATACCTTTTCTTATGGAGCAGAATTTTACCGCGATACTCTAGATCCCTCCAGCACGACGGGGACCTTTGACGGGGTTCCCGATGCATCCTCCAGAACGTATGGCATTTACATTCAGGATGAGATTTCTTTCGATACGGACGCGGGTAAGTTTCTGATCATTCCAGCCCTGCGTTATGATCACTATAGTAGCGATGATGCAAACGGGAACAGCCAAAGTGAAGGGGCTTTTTCGCCCAAATTAGCGGTGAGTTATCGGCCGGTACCATCCTTTATGGTGTTCTCCAGCCTGGCCCGCGCGTTTAGAGCGCCTAATCTCACGGAAACCTATGCAACCGGCCTTCACTTTCCGGGCGGGGGTCCTATACCAAATAACTTCTTTGTTCCTAACCCGGATTTGAAGCCTGAAGTGGTCACCACATTTGAAATTGGGGCAGGAATTGACCTTCAGAACGTGCTGTCTGAAAAGGACAAACTGCAAATCAAAGGATCAGCTTATCAAAGCTGGGGGAAAGATTTTATTGCGCTGAATGTTGATGCTTTTGGCGGGACAACCGAAAATACCAATATTCCGGATGCCGTTCTGTTTGGCTGGGAAGTGGAAACGGCCTACCAGTCGGGACCATGGGGCACGAAAGTGGGACTGTCCTATATCGAGGCAGAAAATGACGATACGGGCGAATATCTGGGGAATTCCACACCCCTCACATTGATCACGGATTTGAACTATACCGCAACGTCTCTTGATAGCGTTTTTGGTTGGAGAGGTAGGTTTTCCGATGCCAATGACAAGGTGGGCAATAATGATACGTCGACAGACGGATATGCGGTGCACGATCTTTATTATCGCTGGGCGCCAACAGATGGGCAATTTCAGGATGTGATGGTGGATTTTAGTATCTCCAATCTTTTTGATGCTGAATATAAACGGATCGGCAGCTCAGTTGAAGAAGAGGGGCGAAGTTTCAACGCGAAGGTTACCTATAAATGGTAACGATTGTTGCAGAACAGACAGATACGAAGGGCAGGTGGCTTTGCTACCTGTTCCTCTCTGTCATGCTCAATCTTGGATTAATCAGTGTGGTGGATTTTTCAGCTAAATCACCGGTTCAGGAGATCGAGAAACCGTTTCAGATTACGTTCAGCAGCCGCGCCCGAACCATCGACACTGTGTCGTCATTATCTGTCCCATTGAGCGGCGCCGAAAAAACAAAGGTGGCGGCGCCAGTGGCGGTGGAGACGGAGATTATTATGCCACTCTCAGGTGCCAAAGCTGCTCAAACACAACCGGTCCCGGATGTTGTTATTAAAAAATCCGCACAGAAAACGATCGCCAAAAATAAAAAACCGGCAATGATCAAGGAAGCGTCTTTGCCAGCCAGACAAGAGACACATTCTCTTCCTGAACCGATGGATCCGGGTGTGAGGCCTTTAAAGGTGGCCTCCATTCACTCTGTTCCAATGCCCCGCCGGCGCCCAACACTGAATGAAACGCCCCAGAAAATTCAAACAGAACCGATTGAAAAGGCAGTTCCGGAACAGCCTGTAAATAAACAGAAATTTGCGCCTGTGAAAACCGCTGCGTTGGCAGATAAGTCAGCAGAACTTGCGCCATCAAAGACTGGACGCACCCGGCAACAGGCAAAAACAGGAGATCAAGGCGACGCGGATGTTAGTATCATCGGCACCGCTAATTATCGGCGTAAAACGCCTTTGCGATATCCAAAACGCGCCCTTGATCTTGGTCAGCAGGGCACGGTGAAACTTCATGTGCACATCACCCCGGACGGAACACCAACGGAGCTAAAGATCGCCCGATCATCTGGTTATCGGTTGTTGGATAAAGCAGCGTTGGCTGCCGTACAGAAATGGGAGTTTGTTCCTCGCAAACAGGGGGCAACAACGGTCGCCAGTTGGGTCAGTGTACCTGTGGATTTTGTTATTCGATAAGTGAGCTATCAAAGCATATTAAAGGAATTAAAGATGAATGCAGAGCAGATTAAAAACGCGTTGGTAACGGTGCGCGAGGAAAATCCCGGGATCAGGGCCCGCGATGCAGCACAGGAAATTGGTATTTCAGAAGCAGAGCTTCTCGCCGCGCAAGTTGGAAACCTGGTTGTTCGGCTGAATAATGAGCCAATTGACATTTTGAAAGCGTTGGAGGCTGTTGGTGAGGTGATGGCGCTTTCCCGAAATGAACATTGCGTTCATGAGCGCAAAGGGGTTTACAAAGACCTGAAAGTCTTTGGAAAAGGGGCTGCGCAGCATGTTTTAATGATCAACCCGGACATTGACCTTCGGATTTTTATTTCCAACTGGACTTTCGTTTTCGCTGTGTTGCAAGACGGGGATACCGGACCGCGGAGCAGTCTGCAGTTCTTTGACAAAGAAGGGGCGGCAATTCACAAAGTTTATCTGACAGAAGCGTCCAACACAAAGGCGTTCGCTTCTATTGTCAAGATATTCACAGCCGACGATCAGACAAATCCACTCGATATACAGGCCTATGAAAAACCGGCGCCGCAAAAGGAAGACGGCGATATTAATTGGCCGAAATTTCGCGAGCATTGGGAAAAAATGCAGGATGTACACGAGTTTTTTCCGTTGCTTCGTAAATTCAAAATCTCACGATTGCAGGGGCATCGCCATATCGGTGAAGATTTCGCGCGCAAGGTGCCGAACTCTTCGGCACAGACCGTTTTGGAACTCGCCGCGTCCAACGATTTTGAAATAATGGTTTTTGTTGGCAATCGGGGCATTGTTCAAATTCATACAGGCCAGATCAACACGTTAAAGGAATATGGGGCCTGGTATAATATTTTGGACCCCAAGTTTAATTTGCATCTCGATCAAAGCGGAATTGCTGAAACGTGGATCACTCGTAAGCCAACGAAAGATGGCCTGATCAGTTCAATGGAGGTTTTCGACAAAAATGGCGACCTGATCGTTACCTTTTTCGGCAAGCGTCAGGAAGGCAACCCAGAGCAGGCATTGTGGCGGGAAATCCTCGCAGAAATCACTGACAAAGAGGCGCAAAATGCCGCTTGATGGGTTTGAAAAGCTTGGGCCAATGGGAATTCCGTTGGCCCTATGCTCTGTTCTTGCTGCGATGGTCGTTCTGGAGCGCCTTGTTTACAGTCTTAAATTCGGGTGGCAGAAGAAAAACGTTCTCTCTCGCTTAAACAAACTTCTTTCTGACCATGCTGATTGCAGCAAACCCTTGCGGGATGAAATTGTCAGTGATGCTCTGGAAAAACTGAAGGTTCAGTCGCAGTCCGGAATTCGGTTTTTACGGATCATTGCGACCCTCAGTCCCCTTATCGGATTACTTGGAACGATTTTGGGCATAGTCACTGCGTTTAAGGTGATCGCCAGTCAAACAGGACCTGTTTCACCAAACCTGATTGCAGACGGATTGTGGGAGGCCATGTTGACAACGGGTTTTGGATTATGCATCGCGCTACCGTCGATTTTTCTGGCCTATCTTTTTCAGCATTTGTCCGAGCAAAGACTGGCAGCCTTGGCGAGTACGTTAAACGCAGCCTCGTTGGAACAGGAAGTCATGAAGGAGCGGGCGATAATGTCGGCTGGCAGTGTTGCGCCTACGCAGCGGGATCAGGCCGCATGATCCAGCTTCGCTCAGAACAGGAGCATGGTGCGGGTCTCGTCGATCTTGCACCGGATCTTACGCCCATGCTTGATATATTGTTTATCCTGCTGGTGTTTTTCATGCTGACCGCAGGAACGGTGCTTCAATCCTTTAATGTCACCCTGCCAGAAGATGTGACGGATGTAATACCAACGCTAAAAGCGTCGAACCCAATAATAATTGAAATTAAAAAAGACGTATATATCGTTGATAAAAATCAAATAAATGAATTTGAAAAACTGAAAATATCTGTTCAGGAACTCGTTAAGCGCAATCCGGATCAGGAACTGGTCATTGCAGGAGACAAGGATGTTTCCATCGATCGCCTCTTGGGTCTTCTAACCTATCTCCAATCCCAAAATATCAAAACAGCTAATATCTTAATGACACGAGGAACGGGTCAATGAAACTGTTAAATCTAACATGCCAATCCATTTTGGCCCTGTTTATGATGGGCAGCATGGCAACGGCAGAGACACCAAAAAGGCTGGTGACTGTTGGGGGCGCAATCACTGAAATTGTGTATGCTTTAGGTGCGGGGCATCAGGTGGTTGGGAATGATACGACCAGCTATTACCCGCCAGTGGCCGCAAGCCAGCCCAAAGTCGGATACCAAAGAGCCTTGTCGGCTGAGGGGGTTATCTCACTTGCCCCGGACCTTTTATTGCTCTCCAGTGATGCTGGGCCCGCCCCCGTATTAAAACAGCTTTCCGCCATTGGTTTGGAACAGATTATTATACCGGCCGCCCAAAATATGGATCAGACCTTTCTGAATATCGCCGATATTGGAAAAGTGTTGAAGCGGGAAAAGGAAAGTGCCCATCTATTGAAAGCGCTGCGGCTGTCACTTGAAGATTTGAAAGCGAAAAAACAAACCAATGCGGGCAGGCCAAAAATCTTGTTCATGATGAAGCATGGCGGGGGTCCGATGATGGTTGCGGGTCAGGAAACTGCGGCAGAGGGGATTATTTCTTTGGCAGGTGGTGAAAATGCTGTGTCAGAATATTCTGGATTTCGGCCCTTAACCGCCGAGGCCATTATTCAGCAGGCGCCTGATTTTATTTTGACCACGCATTCGGCCCTGCAAGGCGCCGGTGGTATCGATGGTATTTTAAAAGCACCGGGTGTGTCCCTCACACCGGCCGGACGTTCAAGGCGGGTAATTGGCATGGATGCGTTGTTACTATTGGGGTTTGGACCCAGAACCATTAGCGCGGCGCACACTCTATTTGACAAAATTCATTAGGCCGAAACGTTATGACCCCTTTAAATCCTTCTGTTGCTGTGGCCAATGATAAAACTCAGAAACGATTTGTTCTGATCCTGTCTGCCGGACTATGCCTTTCTCTTATCATAGCCGCGACCATTGGGGCCGTTTCGATCCCAGTTGCGGATCTTGTTGTTTGGTCCTTAAGCGATTTACAGGAAAATGTTCTGTCCAATATACGGGCACCCAGGCTGGTTTTGGCAGCATTGGTTGGGGCGGCCCTTTCGATTTCTGGCGCCGCCCTGCAAGGCCTGTTTCGGAATGCCCTCGCGGACCCGGGTTTGATCGGTGTTTCCAGTGGGGCCCATCTGTCGGTGGCGCTTGTTATTGTGTTTGCCGGATCAATCGGGGGAATTTTGGGGTTGTATGCGTTAAGCCTCGCCGCTTTTCTGGGGAGCCTGCTCGCATGTTTCGTGATTTTTCAGTTCGCCAGAATGAGCGGAACACTATCTGTGACGTTCATGCTGTTAACCGGCGTTGCGATAAATGCGTTGGCAATGGCGGGCGTAGGCTTTCTTAGTTTTATTAGCAATGATCAGCAGCTTCGCGCCATCAGCCTTTGGTCTATGGGCAGTGTTGGCGGGGCGCTTTGGCCGTCGGTTCTGGTTTGCGGCTCGGTGGTTGTTCCTGCGGTTATTTTTCTTCTGCGTAATGCTTCGGCAATGAACATTCTTCTATTGGGCGAAGAAGAAGCCCAATATCTGGGCGTGGATAGCAACCGGGTAAAACGGAATGTTATCATCTGTACGGCCTTATGCGTCGGGGCTTCGGTTGCTTTAACGGGCTTAATCGGCTTCGTTGGATTGGTGGTGCCGCATCTTGTCCGTCTTGTGATCGGGCCTGATCATCGCTGGCTTATTCCGGCTTCAGCATTGCTTGGCGGTATCTTGCTGACAATTGCTGATACCATCGCCAGAACGCTTGTCGCACCAACTGAAATGCCCGTCGGTATTCTGACCAGTTTAATAGGCGGCCCTTTTTTCCTTTGGTTGCTGATGCGCCAATTCACTGGACGGTTTGGACTATGATTGACATCTCTCATCTTTCCCTTACTCAGCAGGGAAACAGTATCCTGAGCGATATTTCCACGCAAATTCCAACCGGCAGGATTACCGCAATCCTTGGGCCAAATGGTGCAGGCAAATCCAGTTTGTTGAAATGCCTCACGGGGGCGACAAAAAATTACACAGGAAATATTCGGTATGACGGTCGGGATCTCAGATCCTATAAACTGGCTGATTTGGCGAAGAAACGCGCGGTTCTATCGCAACATCTCAATGTCGGTTTTCCATTCTCTGTGAGTGAAATCGTTCTCATGGGGCGTAACCCTTTTTCAAAAACCGGGTCCGACCGGGAAGATGCCCACATTGTAGATCAGGTGCTGGCATTGGTGGATGCTCGGCATCTTAAAAATCGGCTCTTTCCCTCTTTATCCGGGGGCGAACAGCAACGTGTGCAATTGGCGCGCATTCTGGCGCAATTGTGGCAACAAACGGGGGCGTGCCTTTTCCTTGATGAGCCAACTTCAGCACTTGACCTGAAACATCAATTCGCAGTGCTGTCGCTTATCCAGAAACTCAGTTTCGATCAGTCATTTACAATCATTTGCGTATTGCATGATCTTAATATGGCAAAGATTTTCTGTGACCATGCGATCTTGTTGAAAGGTGGGGGACTGCATGCGGTAGGGGAGGCAAAACAGATTATTAATCCGGAGACAATTAACGACGTCTATCAGGTTTCAATGGCTGAAGTGTCGGATGGATCTTCAGGACAGAAACATCTTATCTATCAGCTTCCTATCGCGCGGCGTTCAATATCCTAACGATAATATATTGTATACGGGCATCTCGTTTTGTGAAAGAATTACCCCTATAAATGTTTCTGTTTTCCATTTTAAAAGGCAGGTAAGCAATGTCCGAAAATAACCATATCCCACTGGGGGACATTGCTTTTCTCGATCATATCGCCACCAATGCCAGCCCCGCCGCTGCGCGCGCACTTCTGGAAAGCGTACCGGGGGCAATCTTCGAAGAACTTGAAAAAATCAGCAACGCGCTTGTTGCAAAAGATAGTGTCGCCTTGAAGTCTGCGTGTCACAGTCTGCGGGGCGCCTGTTATTCCATACAGGCAACGCGGTTGGCTGAAACGGCACGTCAAATGGAAGAGAAGGCGTCGGATTTAGGGCTCGCACAGGACTATCTTGACTATCTGCAGAATGTGGGGGCGGAAACTGTTGACTGGTGGACAGAATTTCTGGATGGGGGACGGTATCTTGAGGCTTCAGAGCCCTAGTGGATTGTTTTCAAATCGCCCTGTAAATAGTTGTTTTCGCTAGCCATAATCCTTCAGGTTGATATGCTGGGTCATCATTTTCCGGGGGGCCTATGGAAGATTTCTTTCTGCTTTTTATAATACTCGTACCCTTTGCGTTGGTCGGTATCTTAATCTGGCTGGTTTTAAAGGTCCGTTCGTTGGAGCGCAACATTGCGTATCTAGCAAAACAGCAATCTGAATGGTCCCGCACCGAAGAGGCTAAGAATAGGCCTGTAACGGCACAGACTGAGGCAGTTAAAGATCCGGCACAGGCCAAACAAGAAACAGAAAACCCTAAAAAAGATCAGCTGCTTTCCTCTCATACTCTGAATACAGAACAATCTGCGAGTGCAAAAATCAACGCGGACGCTCAGCCAGCAGAAACCGGTATTCAAGAAACTGTCCGGACTGAAAATGACAGAGAAAGAAATATTACCGGGGCGCCGAAGGTAAGCCTGCTGGACCGTCTGACGGATATCCGCTTACTGATTTGGATCGGTGGATCCGCACTCGCGTTAGGGGGTGTCTTTGTCGTTAAATATTCTTTTGAACACGAATTGTTAGGTCCCTGGGGTCGGGTGTTGGCCGGTGGGTTACTGGGGCTGGTAATGCTGGCGGCGTCTGAATGGTTGCGGCGTCAGGAAGATCTTGGATCGACCCGTCAACACTGGTCCTATTTACCGCTTATTGTCTCGGCGGCGGGTTTTGTAACCCTGTATGGCGCTGTCTTCGCTGGATATGCCCTATATGAACTGTTTCCGCCGCTCATTGCCCTTTTGTTGATGGCGATCGTGGCCGCTTCGGGATTGGTTTATTCCTTGTTACTTGGCCCTCCCATTGCTTTGCTGGCGGTGATTGGCGCGTATCTTGTCCCTCTATTGGTATCAACAGAAAACCCTTCTACCGAGATGCTGTATCTGTATCTTGGGGGTGTCATGGCGGGCAGTTTCCTATTCCTAAGATATCGGCAATGGCCGTTCATCGCCGGCGTCAATCTGCTGTTTGCTGTTCTGTGGTTCTTGATGTGGCTGGTCTTCTCGTCGGTTAAAACGGCAGAAATCATGGTTTTGACGATCTATGGCTGTGTGGTCTTGGGCTTGTACCTGTATCAATTTGCAGGACCTGTTAGCGGGCCACGGGAAAGTGGGTGGCGAACCCTTTACCGTCATCCTGAAATATGGGCGGTTGCAGCGGTCGCATTCGTCGGATTTATTGGTCTGGCGCTCGCCTTTTTTTCAAACTATCTGCCAGCCAGCCTTGCACTGCCGTTCTTGTTATTGCCGATAACAGCGTGGGCCTCTGCCCGAAACGGGTTTCTGGAGACATCCGTTTGGATCGGGCAGGTGTCTTTGCTGATCTATATTGGTTTGTGGCCGGAGGGATCCTATTCAAACGGCGTCTTGCTACCGAACCTTGCTGTCATCATCTGGTCTGCGCTTGGCGGCGCGTTTTATGTTTTGATGGCCGGCTGGCGTCTGACGTCAGGGATATCGACCTTTAACGGGATTTTATATGCCGTCTATATGCCACTTCTCATTTTCTGCCTGTTGTTCTGGAAATATAACGGGTTCGGAACCTCCCTTGAATGGAGTGTTATTGCGTTGGTTCTATCTGGTGGATATGTGGGGGCTGCAAGTACAATTCGTCAGAAAATGTCAGAAGAAGCGGGACGGTTACTGGTGGGTCTGCTGGCCGCGGGCGGCACTGGTGGCTTATCGCTGGCACTTGCGGCCGCTTTGGAAGCGGAATGGCTGACAATTGCCTTTGCCCTTCAGATCGTGGCCTTGGGGTGGATCCATCGCCATATCCCGATCAGGATATTCCGACCGATTGCAGCCTTGCTGGCCATCATTGTTATTGTCCGGCTTGAAATGGATAGTGAACTCTTTCGTTTTCTGTTTGATGCTTCTCTTTCTGTGGATTGGTACGTCTATGGGCTTGGTGTACCGCTTGTTGCTTTTCTTGTTTCCAGACATATTTTTGCAAAAGAAAAACAGGACTATCTAACGGGTTTGCTGGAAAGCGGCGCCGTGCTGTTTTGGGTAAGTTTGATTGCGTTGACAGTTCGTCATTGGATGTCTGGTAGTGACGTCGGATTTCTGGATTTGAGTTTCGCAGAAGCCAGCATTCATGTCGTTAGCTGGCTCTTGAATGCCCTTGGGCTGTATTGGTTGGCCAGTCGGCGGCCAAATCCGGTGCGGGAGTGGGCCTGGAAAATCCTGGGAGCCTTCGGACTTGTGGTACTCGTGTTCGGAACGATGCTTCTATTAAATCCGATGATAAGCCGGTCGGGGGATGTTGGAAGCTGGTATCTGATTAATTGGCTTTCGTTTGGGTATATTGGCTCTGCGGTCATCTTGCTCTTTGGTACACGGGTGTTGAGATCAGACCATCAGAAATATGGACCCTATATTGTAGGCCTCGCTGGATTGCTGGGGTTTTGGTATCTGAATACAGAAATACGGCACTTCTTTAATGGTCCTGACATGTTGCTGGGATCTGTCGGAGAGACCGAAATGTATGCCTATTCTGTGGGCTGGTTATGTTATGCGGGCGCCGGTATGGGGTTGGGCATTGCACAGGACAGGCATCGGATTCTTCAGGCGGCGTTATTATTACTACTACTGACCGCAGTGAAGGTTTTCTTTTTTGATATGGCCGCCTTGGAAGGCTTGTTGCGAGCGGCATCGTTTCTAGGGTTGGGCGTTGTCTTGATCGGGTTGGCGTTTCTGTATCAACGATTTGGAAAAAAGAATGTCCATAATAATCCTTGAAATAGTTACATATGAAACTATTATTGGCACCATGAGCTATTGCTGAAGGGAACAGAGAATGAAAATTCAGAAAATTCATCATGTGGCGTACCGGTGCAGGGATGCGAAGGAAACTGTTGATTGGTATGTAAAATATCTGAATATGGATTTTGTTCTGGCGATTGCCGAAAATGAAGTTCCTTCGACGAAAGCACCTGATCCATACATGCATGTTTTTCTAGATGCTGGTAATGGAAATATCCTGGCATTTTTTGAGCTGCCGAATTCCCCTGATATGGGGAAGGACCCGAATACGCCTGAATGGGTTCAGCATCTTGCGTTAAAAGTTGGAAGTATGGACGAGCTCCTCGCAGCGAAAGAACGGTTTGAAGCGGACGGCATTGATGTACTTGGTCCGGTCAACCACACTTTGTTTCAGTCCATCTATTTTTTCGATCCCAATGGTCATCGGATCGAACTTGCTGCAAATACTGATACGGCGGATATGAACGCCAAACTGGACCATGTGAAGTGGGAAATGCTGGAAGAATGGAGCCGTACAAAACGGGCCCCCCAACATGCGCGGTGGATGCATGACGGCAGTGTAGAGCCGGATTTTGCCAAAACGGAAAAGTAATATGAAATTTGCCTCTTTAAAAAATGAAACGCGGGACGGGCAGCTTGTTGTCGTGAGCCGCGACCTGACAGAATGTCTCGCCGTGACTGAAATTGCGCCAACGCTGCAATATGCCTTGGATCATTGGGAAGATGTAAAAGGTGCGTTGGAAGAGGCTTATATTCGTCTAAATAACGGAACTGCCGAGAAACGGACAGTCTTTGATCAGCAGCAGGCATTGTCGCCGCTTCCCAGAGCATATCAATGGGCGGATGGATCCGCCTATGTTAATCATGTCGAATTGGTGCGCAAAGCCCGCGGGGCCGAGATGCCCCCCAGCTTTTGGACCGATCCCCTGATGTATCAGGGCGGATCGGATACTTTCCTTGCACCGACCGAAGACATTCCGCTGGTGGAGGACGCCTGGGGGCTGGATTTTGAAGGGGAACTCGCCATCGTAACAGACGATGTTCCCATGGGCGTTCAAAAGAAAGAGGCGTCCGATAAAATTCGACTGGTCATGATGGTAAATGACATTTCCTTGCGCGGTTTAATCCCGCCTGAGTTAGGAAAAGGCTTTGGGTTTTTCCATTCCAAACCTTCCAGTGCGTTCGCGCCTGTGGCGGTGACCCCCGACGAGCTGGGTTCAGACTGGAAAGAGGGCAAGCTTCACCGTCCTTTAGAGGTTACCTACAACGGGACCCTTTTTGGCTGCCCGGATGCTGGAACTGATATGACCTTTGATTTTTTGGATCTTATTCAACACGCGGCAAAAAGCAGGAAACTTGGAGCCGGGGCGATTATTGGATCCGGCACGGTATCTAATAAAATGGACGGAGGGCCCGGAAAAACTGTGGCTGAAGGGGGAAAAGGATTTACCTGCCTTGCAGAAATTCGGATGATTGAAACCATCGAAAATGGTCAGCCGTCAACGCCGTTTATGAAAGCCGGGGATCGTGTTGTGATGGAGATACTGGATCCGTTGGGTCACTCAATCTTCGGACGGATCGATCAGAAAGTCGTCAAAACTTCCTGAACCTGGCCCGTCTGGTCCATAAAGACCAGATCGGCATGCCGGTCTGGTTTCAAGAGGCCAATTTTGTGATCCAGACCCATAAATCGAGCCGGTGTTTCACTGGCCATTTTAACGCTGTCCTCTAACGTTTGCCCTAATAGGCTGATGCTTCTCATTACTGCATCTTCCATCGAGATGGCCGACCCTGCAAGAACCCCATCCGAAGTTGTGCAGCGACCCTCTTTGACGATTATTTTCTGGCCCTGAAGGATAAAGTCTGGATTGTTACTGCCCACACAGGGCATAGCATCCGTGATCAGGATCGTGTGATCAGGTGTTTTCCTAGCGAGGGCATTTTTCAGTACCGCGGGATGCACATGATCTCCATCGACAATAATACTGCAATAGCTGGACGGTTCTTCTAATGCGGCGCCGATGACCCCCGGCGCCCGGGATAGCATCGGGGGCATGGCATTGTATAAATGGGTAAAACCAGTAAGCCCCGCATTCAGGGCATCCTTTGTCTGTTCATAGGTTGCGTTTGTATGACCGGCGGCAACAACAACGCCGGCCCCAATAAGAGCCTGAAGGAAATCTGAAGAGACTTTTTCAGGCGCCAGCGTGATTAACACATGATCCAGTTCAAACTCTTCCACTAGATCGAGAAATTTGTCTTCAAATTTGCGAATGAAACGTTCGTTGTGAACCCCTTTTTTTAGGGGGTTCAAATAAGGGCCCTCAAAATGCAGCCCTTTAATAGAAAGAGGCTGTGCCGATTGGATGTCACGATAGGCCCCCGCAAATCGGCGCATGATGTCAAATTCGTCTGTTATCAGAGTGGGGAGCATAGATGTTGTCCCAAATGGCAAATGGGCTTGAGCCACCTGTTCCAAGCCGCGCAGGGTTGGGGCATCATTCAGCAGGATGCCGCCGCCGCCATTCACCTGAATGTCGAAAAAGCCGGGCACAAGAAAACCCGATCCCAAATCCCGTATTTTGGCATCACCCGGGACTTTGTCTCTGGATAGCACCGATTTGATTTTGCCTGCGGAAACATGCAGCAGGTGATCGGTCGCCCATTGACCGTCAATCAACAGGAAACCGGCCGTGATGTAATCAAAATCAGAAAGGGTGGATATGTTACCAGACGCCAAAATAGATCCCCCGGTCTTTTGCATTATCCGTTTTTTCCTCAATGGTGTCGTGCGCAACGGTAAAGCGTGTCTTGCGGGCTCTTATCCATTGATTAATCTGATTTTCGAAGGACTGGCAGCGTTCAGTCTGAGACGGATCACGGGCGAGGTCGTTCAGTTCCTTAGGATCAATTACCAAATCAAAAAGCTGTGGATCAAAACCATCGAAAGAAACATATTTCCATTCTTTGGTGCGTATCATATAGCCGCGTGTTTGATCCGGGGCCAACCCTAATGAAAGCCGGGCGTTTCGCCATGCATAATCTACCTCACTAAAGATGGCATCCCGCCAGACGACAGAAGTGTCCTGTTTTATCAGGGGCGTTAAAGAACGGCCTTCCAAAAGGTGCGGCTTTGCGGGTCCCCCAAGGGCATCGATGAAGGTTGGGATAAGATCAATTGCTTCGACGAGATTTTCGTCCGTGTGACCACGGCTTACATCGGCTGTTGGATCAGGATCAACAACGATCAATGGTATTCTGACGCTTTCTTCATGAAATAACTCTTTTTCACCCAGCCAGTGATCCCCTAAATAGTCTCCGTGATCACTGGTGAAAACAATGAGAGTATCTTCAAGGCGGCCCTGTTCTTCAAGAAAACCCATAAGCCGGCCAATATTGTCATCTATTTCCGTAATGAGCCCCATATAGGCGGGGATGACGTGTTTTCGTTTGGCTTCATCCGAAAAATTTACGCTCTCCTCATGTTTCATGAACGCATCGACAACAGGGTGAGGATGTTCTTTTTCCTGCTCATTGCGATTTGCCGGAAGAACGTCTTCTGGGCCGTACATATTGTGGTAGGGGGACGGCGCGATATAGGGCCAATGTGGCTTGATAAAACTCAGATGCAGGCACCAGGGTTGATCCCCCAGCTCTGATATTTTTGCCATGGCTTTATCTGTCATATAGGCGGTTTCAGAATGTTCGGCCCGGACCTCTGCTTTTAAATGAGCGTTCCTTAGAAACCAGCCGCTTTGCAACGCGCCCGTGTCGTCCCGGCCGGAATTTGCGGCTGTATGCCAAGGATTGTCACCTTCATATCCCATGTCTCGCAGGTAGATATTGTAAGCAAGGTTGGGGTCGGTCAATTGATCGGGGTGCAATCCGTCGTCACGCTCCCACGGCTCAAAGCCACATTGGGCGGCAAGAACCCCGTTTTTGGAAAGTGGATCAATACCAAGACGATCCATATTCGCCCGATCAGCACTCATATGAGTTTTACCCAGAAGGCCGGTTTGCACCCCCAGTTCCCGCATATGATCTCCAAGGGTTGGCTGCGCGATATTCAAGGGAACACCGTTATATGTGGCACCATGGCTGAACATATAGCGACCTGTGTAAAAACACATGCGCGAAGACCCGCAAACAGGGGCTTGTACATAAGCCCTTGAGAAGTTGACCCCGCGGGCCGCCAATTGGTCAATGTTGGGTGTTTTGATTGTCGGGTGACCATTACAGGCGAGATAATCTGCCCGTAACTGATCGCACATAATAAACAGGATATTTCGGGTTTTAGACATGATTTTCTTTTGAATTGGGGGTTCCATTGAGAAAACTGAAGATTTCCTGCCAGGCAATCGGGGTTTCTTTCATAAATAAATGACCGCCCTCATACACCCGCAAGGTTGCCCCGGGAATAGCCTTTGCGATGGCTTCTGAATTATGGACAGGCGTAATGCCATCATCCTGTCCACAGGTGACCATGGTCGGGCAGGTGATCTGTGGTAACTGATCATAGATATCATGATCACTCCGGGCTTTCATCTGCGCTTTCATGGCGGCTTTTTTTACAGGATCATTAAGGGTGGCGGATGCACTTTGAAAATGATACGCAAAAATTTCTTCAGCCTCTTTGGGGTTGGCCCGTTGCCATTCATCATGATGTTTTAAATTCAATAATTTCATGAAGGCTTGCGCATACTCGTTGGCGGGTAACTCCTGAAGTTCCTGAAGCGGATAGGACGAACCGCCAGCACCGCCGCTGCTTGTGCAACACAGGACAAGACGGGTTACTTTTTCTGGATGAAGCACGGCAAAATGCTGGGCGATCATACCGCCAAAACTAATTCCAACGATATGGGCTTTTTCCCAGCCCAGGTGATCCATAAGACGGGCAACATCATCCGCGTAAGCATGCATGTCCGGGGCCTGCTGAGGAGAAGAGGATTGCCCCATGCCACGGTTATCAAAACTCAGGATGGTGAATTTTTCAGAGCCAGGCACATCAAAGATATTCGGTTTATGCCGGGTGTCTGAATTGGTTCCTGAAATCAAGATCGTTTTCGGACCCTCTCCTGATATTTTGTAAAAAAGAGAATGGTCGCCTAAATTAAAAAATCCGCGTTGGTAAGTATGGCTCATTTAGGGATCCGGCAAAGTAGAATAGCAGTTCGTCAGTGTCGCAGTGGTGAGCGGATTTTGCAAGCAGGGAACAGCCCTTAATCATGAGCTTTTAGAGAACCCGGTTTCGGAGTGAAATCGGCGTTTGCAAACTCATGAAGTTTATCGATGGCTTCATCACATTTTTGAAGCATTTCGGGGACGCGCTCGAAAGCCTGCTTAAAGTTGTTTTCTTTGCAAAGCGTATCTATTTGGACGGCGACACTTGATGCAGACATAAGTCCAAATTGACCAAAGATGCTTTTCAACATATGAACTTCCCGGCTCAGCCTTTCAGTGTCCCTCTTATGATGTGCGGTTGTTATCTCCCTGTGCCTGATTTCATACTGATCGAACATTTTTCGAACAAGGTTATGAACAATCTTCGTTCCTAGTATTTCAGTAAGTTCATTAATGAAGTGCGGATCGAGAATAACGCTCCGGCGTGGTATTTTCTTTGGGTTGGGTTGGATTTCCTGTATGCGGCGTCCGGTCGCGCCCTTCTGCACCGGGGTCGTGTCGGTTGTCCCGTATTGTTGCGTGGTGTGCTTAAACAGACAGAGGACCATACCGTTTTGTGAAAAATGGGTAATCTGGAGTGAGAAGATGTCAGGACCCAGTTGAACGTCAGGAACATTTTGGGCCCGGGGTTTTGCGTTTGGGCTCTCCGCATGGCTGGTGAGATGGAAGATTAAGTCGCGGTTTCGATCAAGGTCGATCTTCAGGAAACGGATTAAATCGGTGTAGTGCGACCCTTCTTTGAACGTTTTACGATTGAGATCGAGCATTTCGAATAAATCGGTGTTGCAAGAGACCAGAATGTGCCGATCGTCAAAAATGCAAATACCGGCGGGAATACCGTCGAGCACATCCCTTAGGATGGACTGATTGTTCGAAATCGATATTTCCATTGGCTGAAAACTGGCCGTATCAGTCCAGATACCGATACTACCGGATGACGGTAACGGGATTTCACAGATTTGCAGTATTCTTCCGTCAGACCATTTTTGCGGTATCCAGTCATGCCCTTGCTTGTGTTCTTTGAGGCGCCGTTGTATCCAGCTTTGCTCCGATCCCACGGCATCAATAACATTACCGCTATATGCTGTCGCCGTAAGCAATTCGACAAATTCCAGGCCGGGCTCAATTATTCCTTTGAATTGATTGTTAAACCTGACAAATCTGTCATTGAACAGGATCAATCGGTCGTGATGATCAAAGGTTGCAATTCCTGCGGGAAGTTTCTCCAGAAGTTCCAGAACGAGGGTTTCCTGATCGGTGATGCTTTGAGTGTGGGAAATCCGTACATAAAGGCCCGCCAGAAGCTCGGCGATTGATTTGGAAATATCTAGAAACAGCGTATCCAGCGGTGTCGGTTTTGTTCTGAAAAACTCAAGGATAGCAACGGTTTTGTTATCAACAATAACAGGCAGGCCAAATCCGGATTTTAATCCAGAAGCTCTAAAGGCATCCAGTCGTCTGAAGTCAGTATTGTCTGAGATGTCTGTCAAGCTTGATTGTTGGCAGGTTTCCCATATGGTCCCTGTGAACCCTTGCCCATATTCAATACCCTTATCAATCGTCGCTTTCTGAAACGCGGCAAACCGTTTGGGCGTATCGGAAAACCAATGATGTTTAAACGTATCTGTTTCCGGGTTAATGACGAGCGCATGGCCGAGATCCCATTGTCCAAATCGCGTGAGAATTTTGACATTTTTGAACAGGGCATCTGTAAAGCTTGTTGATGCAGTCGCAACGGAGGTTCCCTTGTTCAGAATATCAATTGCAACAGTCTGACGATTTGCGATTGCCGAGAGTGATTTTTCCTTCTGCAAGATACTGAGAGACCGGGCCAGCAGTCCACAAAACAAAAACAGATATCCAAACGTTCTGCAGAGTTCCTGCCCCATAGTATCGAAAAGAAGACCGTGTCCTTGTTTGACGAAAACCGACAGCGTTGGAAAAAGGAGCGACAGCACCATCAAGAAAAGCCAGAAGTCTGCACGATCCGGGGACAGGTGCTTTCTGGTAGCAAAAATGAATGCGGCCCCAGTTTGGATACTGAGAAGACTGAGTGTGATGAGTATAGAATGGTCTGCAAAAAATTCTGAAATGAGGATGACTTCGCCAAACAGACTTATTCCGGAAGCAATCAGGAAGACTATACTGAACAGCAGATAGACAGTTTTTGAGGATGAGGAAGTGTTGATAACACGGGTTCGGTGAAGCGCTACAACACCGGACATCACAGTTAGATATAGTACGATAAAGAACGAATAGTATGACAAGGCGGTCGTGGAATAATCAAAAGTCCGCATAGGATTAAAATGAGGGAGGGAGGCAAATCGTTCAACTTCAAAAAAGATGGCACCACCTAACAACAGGATAAGAAGAAGAGAAAAGCGGGTAGGGTTTCTATAATGAAATATAAAGATCGATAAAAAAAGAATGCTACTCAAGATCATGTTGGCGGATTGCAGCGATAGACTAAATTCCCCTGTTTGTTTGGCTCCCAGCCACAGCGTTGCCAGAAGCAGTGGTAAGACGATGATTAGGATTAATCCCACAGTAAGATATTCTGGGTTCCCTAATAATCGTCGCCCGTTATCCGGGATTACTTGGGAGCGCTTTAGATCCTGATGGGTATCACTGAAGAAGGCCATCATTAGCCTGATGCAATATGCTGACCTTGACCCGATTGCCGCGCCCCAGATATTCCAGATCATCGAAACAGATTTGTTTCGCTACCTGAATACCCCGGCCATGAAAGCTGGTAAAATTATCCAAAGACATTCTTTTGGGTTTTTGGGGCAAGGCATCCAGATATTCTGACACGTTAAAGCCCGGTCCTTCATCGGAGATCGTGAAGCTTATACCGCTTGCTGTTTGTTCAAATTCAATTGTTGCGGACCGTTTTCCGAGTTCTGGATCAAGAAGTCGTTTTGAAATTTCGGACTGCCATTTTCCAGCATTAAGTAACTGTCCTTTTTCTTCAAAAGAAATTTCAAGATTTCCGTGCTCAATACTGTTGATCATAAGTTCAAGCAATCCCACCGCAGCATCGCTGCTGTTCGGGCAGATCTGGGAAAGAAGCTGGGAGAGTGATTTTGCTTCAGAAAGTTTCCGGTAGGTAAAGGATCCTTTCGTCATTGCTTTCAACGAATGAACAACGGAATTCAGATCCTCACTTAACGCCTTTTTCTGCTGATAATGACGATGGCAATCAGTCACAGTGTTTCTAACCGTGTCAACGTTGGCAGGGAGCGGAAGGATGTCCGAAGCTTGTGCCAGTAGGCTGGGCACTATGGTTTCAACATCGTCCGGGTTGAGAAGTAGAACCAGTGAAACATCCGTGAACCTGGAATGTCCCAAGGCATCTGCCAGTCGGGTATGAAGCGCCGGGGGACACTGGGTGAGATCGACCACAATGACCCGTGGATCTCCTGCAATAATGTGAGGGGTTTCAACAAACGCATTGGCCGATAAAATGGAAAAGTTGGTTGCTGTTTCAGTCAAATGGGCAAATGCAGGAGGTTGTTCTTCTGTTGAATAGAGGAGCAAGGCTTGCTCAGCGTTAGACGTCATTGGCTTGCCCCTCGTTTTTAATATGGATAATGGTTAGATCATCGTTAGCATTGGACCCTGCTCGGCGATGGAAACGGTCGATCAGTTCTGAAAGGCACTTGGTGGGGGAATGTTCGTGATGCGTCTTCCAAATTTCATTCACTTCCTGTTCAAGCCCTTTTTCCCCGAGAAATCCCCCGTCTGTAAGATCGACTTCAACCAATGCATCGCTATATAAAATCAATTGCGCCCCGATTGGAAAGTCGACAATGTTCAACGCATAATCCCAGTCAGGCCTCAATCCCAGTGGCATTCCTTTCGACTCAAAAAGTGAAAAAAGATCGAAAGGGGCACTGCTTTGTTTTAATAACGGCGGCTGCGTTCCTGCCGCTGAATATTCGAGAACATTGTTCGTCAGATCGAGACACCCAAACAGCATGGTTGCATAAGATCCTCTAGGCAAACTCTGATACAAGAACTGATTAAGTGCCTTCAGAAGCAGATCCGGTGAGGAATATAAATTGGCCGATGAACTAAGCCAAGTCTGCATTCTAAATGTATTGAGTGCGGCCGCCACACCATGACCTGAGAAATCTGCGATGTAAAAAGCGATACGGTTTTCGTCGATGGGATAAATACCACCGATATCACCGCCCAATTCGGAGGAAGGCTCATAATGCCAGCCAATTCGTAATCCATAAAGAGAATGAAAAGATATAAGCTCTTCTTTTGATGGACAAATATCTAATTGCAACTGACGCGCCTGTTCAAGTTCGCTAGCCACCCGATCATGAAAGTCGGTCAGCTTTTCAACAAAAAACCGGTGTTCCAAATGCACTTTCGTGCGCGCCAGGATTTCAAATTTTTTGATGGGCTTTACGATCATATCAGTGGCCCCTAGATCAAAGGCCCGTGTGATGTCTGCTGCAGTGTCGCGACCGCTCTGAATCAGGATTGGAATGCTGGCCGTTGATTGACGGGACCGAAGTTCTTTGCACAGTTCAAACCCATCCATGATGGGCATTTCAAGGTCAAGAACGATAAGGTCCGGGACTTGCAGTTCGATCACTTCTAACGCATCCTGTCCATTTTCCGCATAACTGATGTTGAAATACCCATCGGTCATAAGGCATGCACCGATTAATTCTCTGATTAAGTCAGAATCCTCAACAACCAAAATACGCGCATTCTTGATTTTCACATCATGACGTGTTTTTAGTTGTTCGATTGTCGATTGGGTATCACTCGCAGCAGAAGACATTATCAGAACCTGTTTAGTCGTGCGTAATGGTCATTACTCGGTCAAATTGGGAAATCTCCAGTAATCGCTTAACCTGACCGGTAGGGGAACGGATTTCAAATCCCACCCCTTCTTTTTCGGCAGTTTCAAAGGCGATCATCAGCATCCCGAGGCCTGCGCTATCGATACTTTCAAGATGTTTCAGATTTATCTGACACTGACTTTGCTGATCTTTGTTCACCATCTTTAGAAGTTCACGAAATTTGTTGTGATCTTCAAATGTTAGTTTTTCAGAAATGATTATTTCTAATATGCCGTCAGATTTCTTAATCTGTTCTTTCATAAACGTATCCCAAAGTTAAAAGAGTTCGATGTTGTCATCATCATCGTCATCATCGCCATGACCGCCGTTGCTTGAGTTTTGGTCATTGCCGGATTGGTCAAACAGCCCATCAGTGTGGCCCTCTTCGGTGCTTTCAGGTGTTTGCGTTCCGTGAACCGCGACATGGAACCGATCCCTCATTTCAGCCAGTTTAACGGCTGCCACGATCTCGTTGATCCAGTCCTGTTCGCTCAAGTCTGTTTCAAGCGGACCTGTATGCTGTGCCGTTAGTTCTTCGTAGGATTTCAGTGCTTGCATTGAAATTTGAGCAATGGAGCACAGATTTTCCAGATGCTGGGTCGCACGATCCTGGAACTGGAGCTGCGTGATAACGCCTGCTATATCCTGTGATATATCCTTTGATATTTCTTCAGACGATTTCAGGGCATCGGTATAATTATTGTTTTGCAGGACAATGCAATCCATCAGGTCCTTGATGGTGTCCTTGACCAATATGTTTTCTGATAGATCAATATTGGTAACTTCTTTAATTTGGGTATGCCCATCTCGAACCCCCGTCGCGACTTTGGAAACTTCCTGGCGCATGGTCGCCGCGAGGGTGTTAACGGATTTCGCCAAATCCTGAACTTCATGGGCAACAACCGCAAACCCTTTTCCTGCGTCGCCTGCACGGGCAGCTTCAATACGGGCATTCAGGGCCAACAGATTTGTCTGTTTGTTAATGCCTTCAATGCCATCAATCAACTTTTCAACCCGGACGACATCCTCTGCGACATCATCCAGCGCGTAAACAACCTTTACCCCATGTTTCGATGTCTCGACGATTTTGTTGACCATTTCGGAAAGGTGTCTATCGATATTTGCCACCACTTCCGACAAGTCAATCTGCTTACCCTGATATTCAACATGTTTAGCCGCGCCCGCGAGATCACTTACCTTGCGGCCCTGTTCGCTGGTATGGAGCGCGAGGTCGCGAAAGGTTGAGGAAATTTTTGAAATATTTGTTTCGACAAGGTCCGAAATGCCAGTCATTTCGTCCATCATAAAATACAGGATCTTTCGCTGCCCTTGAGAAAGAGACGCCCATTTCTTCAAAAGCGCGGCAGGCTCATAGGATGGCTCTTGTGTGGGCTGACTATTTTCATCAGGATCGTTCATGAGCATCTGTGTTTCATCTGCTGCCGTCATTGCCTCAGTGAAATCGGCCGTGATTGCGATTTCCTCCGGTTCCGTATTCACGCTGTGAGCATTCATAAGTTTGTCCTGGCTATGCATGTACGCCGCCATTATTTTCTCCTTTTGTGCAAAGCACAGACAAGATGATGGTGATCATATTCGGATTGCCTTTGTGTCGAAGCCTTCAAGGCAGTTAAAAATTTCAGAGGCAATTTTGCTAAGGGGATACTGTTTTTCGACGGCACCGCATTCAAACGCGACTTTCGGCATGCCATACACAATACTCGAGGCTTCATCCTGCCCAATGGTGTGAGCACCTGACTTTCTTAAGTTCAAAAGGCCAGACGCACCATCTCGTCCCATTCCTGTTAGGATGACACCGACGGCGTTGGCGCCAGCCGTTTTGGCTCCGGAATTAAACAGAATATCCACAGAAGGTTTGTGCCCGCTAACCAATGGGCCATCATGCAATCGGCAAATATAGTTCGCCCCTGATCGTGCCAGCTCCATATGTTTGCCGCCGGGCGCAATATAAACATGACCAGGCAGAACACGTTGCCCGGCACTCGCTTCGCAAACAGTTACTTTTGAAATCTGATTGAGTCGCTGTGCAAATGAGGTCGTAAAGGTCGCTGGCATATGTTGGGTCACCATCATTGCAGGGCTGTTGGGCGGAAGGACTGTGATAATTTCCTTGAGGGCTTCAACACCTCCTGTGGAGGCACCCATCAGGATGATTTGTTCCGTTGATTTATAACGGCTATAGGAAAGCGGAGCTTTGGCGACAGGCGATTTTGTTTTAGGGAAGACCCGGGCCCGAGAGGCTGTTTTCACTTTTGAGATGATTTCCGCTGTCTTTTTCTCCAGCCCATGTTGAAGGTCACAGGTGGGCTTCGCAACATAATCAACTGCGCCTAATTCAAGCGCTTGCAAAGCCACGTCCGCGCCTTCCTGAGTGAGGGAGGAAATCATGACAACGGGCATTGGACGTAAGCTGATTATTTTTTCCAGAAAGGCCAGTCCATCCATTTTCGGCATTTCAATATCGAGGGTTAGAACGTCAGGGTTCAATCGCTTGATCATCTCGCGGGCTGTAATCGGATCAGGGGCTGTCCCTAAAACAGCGATATTCGGATCAGACTCGAGCATTTTCGTAAGCATCTGACGGATTAATGCCGAGTCATCAACGATCAGAACTGTAATTTTTTTGGTGCTCATTGGATATTCCTAAAACAGATCAACTTCACCACCAGCATCGATGGCACCAGGCAGACGTACACGATATTCATTTTCTTCTTTAAGATAGACGGCGTCATCTGAACGTTTGAGAAGCAGGCGGTCTACCTTTCCGGTTTCCGGGAAATAGTGGATGCGCCGGGCGTGAGGACCACCAAGGTCATGAGCCAATGGCGCCAAGCCTTCAAATTTCAAATAATTAAGGGCGAACTGGCCGTTATTGTCGCCCACCTTTACAATCCCCGGAGTGACGTTGCCACCGCCAAATAGTTTGATCTCCAGCCTCTCTTTCGGGCAACCGGTTTTGAGTATGGCGTTGATCAATGTTTCCATGGCGAAGTTGCCATAGCGCATTGTGGCGCTTACTGCTCCCCAGTTACCGGTACTGCTTTCTGGCAACATAAAATGGTTCATTCCGCCAATGCCGGTCTCCGGGTCCCGGATGCAGGCCGCAACGCACGACCCCAGAATGGTAACAATCATTTCATTCTGATCTCTACTGACATAGTGGTCTCCCGGCAAAACCCGAACAACGTTCTTGTCATGCTTTGGATCGTAGTAGCTTCGCCGACCGCATTGCATCGCGGTTAGGATTTTTTCGGGCTGTCTACGATCAGCCTGCGTTAAGGGGGAGGGCATGTTCTTACTCCTCCTTCTGGTAGGCGGTTCGACCGATAAGGGTCAACCCTTTGATCTTGGATTGCAGGGATTCAGAATGACCGAGAAACAACATACCGCCCGGCCGTAACAGATCGGTATATCGCTTGACCAACATGTGTTTTGTTTCTGCGTCAAAATAGATGAGAACGTTTCGACAAAATATGGCGTCATATTTTTGTTTCATCGGCCACGGGTGCAACAGGTTGAGTTGCTTGAAATGAACCAATGCTTTTGTGCGGTCCCGAATGTATATTTTGTCGCCTTTTTTCGTCGTGTTGTCGTTGAATACACGACGGTATTCTGACGGAATATCTTTGATTGCACTCGCGGGATATTGACCCGCTTTTCCGGTGTCCAGCATATTTGTATCAAGATCTGTCGCCAGGATCTTAACATCCCACTGAGCCAAGGATGGAAACCGGCTCATAACAGTTGAGGCAATAGAATAGGGCTCTTCGCCAGACGAACAACCAGCAGACCAGAAAAACACTTTTTTGTCTCCGGACCGCCTGGCGGTGTCTGATTGAATGCGACCGATATGGTCCGTTAGAAAATCAAAATGGTGGCTTTCACGATAAAATTTGGTCAGGTTTGTGGTGATGGCGTTGACCAGAAAACCTGTTTCCTGACTTGCATTTTGGCTATCCAGAAGGGCGCAATATTGCGCAAATGATTGCATGCCCAATTTTCTTAGACGGCGCGCTAATCGGCCATAAACCATTTCTTTCTTATGATCACCCAGTACAATACCCGTGAGTTCCCTTACAATACCGGTCAGTCGTTTGAACTCGGTATCAGAAAAAGCAAACTCACTCTCACTGGATGTTGTCTGGCCGTTTGGGCTCATTCTTTTCTTCCCTGAAGTCCCTCCTGCAAACGTTGCAGGAGGGGATTAAAGTTGAACTTAAAACTCGCTCCAGTCCTCGGCGGCTGATGAGCCGTTTGCACTAGCGGATTTCGCGATCGGCATAGAAGAAGACGTTGGTGCGGACTGATAAGCCGGGGCCGGGGCGTCGGCTCGTGCCTGGACTTTTTTCCGCGTTGGACGCCCGCCTTGCGCTTTTTCAAGCTGGAAGAAAGAAACCCTGTCGCGCATCCCTTCGGACTGCTCCTGCAAGGTGCGGGACGCTGCGGCATTTTGTTCAACCAATGCAGAGTTTTGCTGTGTCATCTCGTCCATTTGAGAAACAGAGCGATTAATCTCTTCAATGCTTGTTGACTGCTCATTGCTGGCTGCCGCAATTTCAGAGACAATGTCGCTTAGGCGGCGAATTGAATCGACGATTTCCGTCAGGGATTCACCTGCATTTCCGACAAGTTGGACACCATCTTTTACTTGTGATCCACTGTCATTGATTAAGCCTTTGATATCTTTCGCGGCTTGGGACGAGCGTTGGGCAAGGGTACCGACTTCAGCAGCAACCACAGCAAAGCCTTTACCAGCGTCTCCGGCACGGGCGGCTTCAACCGCAGCGTTTAACGCCAGCAAGTTTGTCTGGAAGGCGATTTCATCAATAACACCAATGATGTCAGAGATTTTTTGTGACGAGTCTTCAATGCGGGACATGGCATCGACCACTTCGCCGACAACTTCCCCACCTTTTGTCGCAACATCACGGGCCGAAATCGAAAGCTGGTTTGCCTGTTGGGCGTTTTCAGCATTCTGTTTAACAGTAGAGGCCATTTCTTCCATGGCTGCGGCTGTTTCTTCAAGGTTGGAGGCTTGCTGTTCCGTTCTTTGGGACAGGTCCATTGTGCCGGTGTTAATCTCCTGTGCAGCGCTTGCCACCTCAGAGGATGCGGCCGTAATATCGCTGACGATCTCTGAAAGTTGATCCGCCGTATTATTGGCATTGGTTTTCAGGGCATCAAACAATCCAGCATATTCTTTTTCAATGCGCCGGGTCAGATTGCCGTCAGAAAGCGCAGAGAGCGACTGTCCCACATCTTCCATAGCGTCAGATACTGTGTTTGACAGAGAATTGATGGCTTCGGATAATTTGAGCATAAAGCCTTCTTTACCCTCAAGCTCGAGTTTGGTTGAGAAATCGCCACTGACAGCGGCCGTGACAACATTGTCGATCTCAACTTCGATGCTCCGTTCAGCCGTAATATCGGCCCATTCAACAACGGTTCCGATGCGTTCACCATCGTCATTAACAACCGGACTGGCGATCAGATTATAATGCCGGCCTCCTATTTCAATCTGCGTTTTAAAGGCACTTGATAACCGATCGAGCATACCCCGTTGGTGGGCTGGGTTTTTGTGGAAAATATCAATATTTGCACCGACAATTTTTCGGGCATCGAATTGAGGCAGATCTTTTTTCATGTCTGCGTCGTTACGGGTAAGCATCTCGTCCATAGTTGTGTTGATATAAACGATATTATAATCCGCATCGGCGACCATCATATTGGTCGTGCAATTGTTCAGCGCAGATTTGATACGCGAATTTTCATTCGCAACGCGCCGTTCGTCGCGTTCTCTTGCAAGTTTTTCAGTAACATCCGCCCACTCAACAACAGTACCAATACGGTGACCGGCGTCGTCGATAATAGGGGATACGACCAGATCAAAATCTAGTCCACCAACCTGAAGAGAGGCTTCCATTGTCGTGCGAAGTCCGTCCAGCATCTGGCGTTGATGAGCCGGATTTTTATGGAAGGTATCGATATTCGTTCCGATAATACCTGCGGCATTAAATTTTGGTAGATCCCGACGAAGATCGCTTTCATTGCTGTGAAGCATATCAATCATGGTTTGGTTGACATAGACGATGTTGTAGTCGGTATCAGCCACCATTACATTGGTCCGGCAACTGTCGAGTGCGGTTTTTGTTCTAAGATTTTCTTCCGACTGCGCGACAATCATTTCAAGTGACCGACTGACATCTGCAATCTCGTCCTTCTTCTGAGGGTCGGGGAGGACAGCTCTTTTACCTTGAGCAATATTACCAACACCTTCTACAAGCTGTTTTAAAGGACCTACAATGGCACGAGACGTAAAGAATGCGATGGCGGTAGAGCAGACAATACCGATGGCTAGTAGCGACCAAAGAAGGGTTACCAAAGAGTCGGATTGATTGGTTACCGTGGTCATGTTGGTTTCCAGGATTGCCCGTTCACCGGACACTAAACCTGCTGTATGAGTTCCATCAGCCTGTTTATGCCCCCTTAGAATGGTCAGGAGAGACTCTGCTTTTGGGGTCGCATCTGTTTCGAGATAATAGGCGGCAAGGTCCCATTTAGTTGACTGACGGATTGCAATAATTTGAGATGAAAAACTGTTGAATTTATTCATGAAATCAATGTTCTGATCGAGAAGACGAGCCTGTCCCCGGTTGACCAGATCGCGATTTCCCTCCAGACGTTGAAGCTGAACAGCGAGGGTTTCAGCCGCTTTATTAAAAGCGCTCAAAGCAACAGGGCTTCCGCTCAACAGATAAGAGTTCAGCAGGCTACCACTTTTTAGAAGTGTGGCTTCGACATTGACAATATCAACGAGCATTGTGCGATTTTCCTGAAGCGTATTTTCAGGGTTCAGGTTTTTGGCCAACGTCGCCAGCATTGCTGCCATTTGGTCAATGAGCGGTCGCATCGTCGTGTTGAATTCCGTTACATCCGGACGCTGATCGGCACTGTGAGCAATATCCTCAACGCGTTTCTGGGCTGCCTTGAAATCTGCTAGAGTTGCCACAAAACGCTGCCATTCAGCCTGCTTCTCAGGGGGCCACTTCGATGACAGGGCTGTGAGCGCCGAAACGCTTTTGTCCATGGCTTGCATCGTAACCTGCCGGTCCTGTTTATAAGCCGGGTTGCCAGATGCCATCCATCCATGCAGGTCTGCCTGTGTCCGAACAATTTCTCTTTCGACATCAGCGGCCGTAAAAGCGATGGGGACAGTGACCTCTTTCGCAAGATGGATTGTGTCTTGCTGTTTTCCGGCATCCAGAACCGTAATACCCACTGCAATCGCTAAAATCGCGGTGACCACAGTAAAGCCTGCAATCAGTTTTGATTTGATGGTCAAGTTGGGAATAAAAGATTTTTTCTGTTTAGCTTCGTTGAGGTCTGACCCGCCAGAAGTTGTTATTGTATTCGTCATGTTTTCTATCCTTATGCAAAGTCCACTAGGCTGACAGGTCTTCAGCAGTTTCGACTGTTTGTTCAATGATCTCGGATTTAAACAGGCTCGCCGTGTCCAGCAGGGCGACCATGCGTTCTTCTGCGGTAACGAGTCCGATAATATGTTCCCCTTCTTCGCGGTCATCGATATCCGGAACGGGTCTGATTTCACTGCTGTCCACTGTCAGAATGTCAGAGACGCGATCAACCAGAATTCCGATAATTCGATCTCCCACTGCAATAATCACCACGACGTGAATGTTCGTGGCATTTGTTTTGCCCTGGTTGAACCGAGATCGAAGGTCAAAAATTGGTACGATAATGCCGCGCAGGTTTAACACACCGCGCATGTAGGAGGGTTGGTTCGGTAGAATAGTGACCTCCGTCCAGGCTTGAATTTCCCGCACCTGCATAATGTCGACTGCATATTCCTCGCTGCCGATGGCAAAGGTGACGAATTGCTGGGTTCCGACCCTTTCTTGGCTATTCTCACCAGTTATATCGCCGTCGACCGGGCGATTGATCATTTGGGCTTGCATTTGCTCGTTTTGTGCAGCTTCCATGTGCTTATCCTATAGGTGAAGTTTGAAGGGGGGCGGCGTCTGACGGAAGAATTGACGTTTCATCCATCTCAAGAGGCGAAAGAGTTTCACTTGATCTTTCGATAAGACCCTCCTGATCGTAGGAGCCATTTTTGATCATTTTTTGTGAGAGGCTGTAGAGGGCCTCTATATCAAGGATCGGAGCGACTTTTCCGTTGCCCAGGATGGTGGCCGCTGAAATTCCGGAAACAGGCTTGTAATTGGATTCAAGGCTTTTAATGACGACCTGCTGTTGACCAATAAGCTGATCTACCACAATGCCGATTGTGCCAAATTCTTCGCTTTCGACGAGAACAACCAGCGCTTTGGCTGGATCCTGCGTTGCATTCTCAATTTTAAAAATACTGCTCAGCGGGCATAACGGAATATATTCTCCGCGAATACGGACAAGATCTTGCCCCGTTGGGAGTTTTTTCAAAGCGTCCCTTGGGGGGCGAAAACTTTCGACGATGTTTGGAATTGGGATGACATATTTTGAAAGTCCGACCTCAACAATCATGCCATCCATGACCGCAAGTGTCAGCGGCAAAGTCATCGTAAATCGCGAGCCTTTACCGGGCGCTGAATGAATAGAAACACGGCCGCCAAGCGCCTGAATATTGCGGCGAACCACATCCATACCCACACCACGACCAGACACGTCGGTTACTGTTTCCGCTGTGGAAAAACCCGGTGCAAAAATCATGTTATCGATTTCATCATCCGGTGGTGTCGCATTTTCGGCGATTAGACCCCGATCCCGGGCGCGTTTCAATACCGCTTGACGATTGATGCCGCGGCCATCATCTGAAATCGTAATGACGATTCTTCCGCCTCTATGTTCGGCAGAAAGCGTCACAGATCCTTCTTCAGATTTTCCAGCTGCCAACCGTTCTTCAGCGGTTTCCAGACCATGATCGAGCGAGTTTCGGATCATATGGGTTATTGGGTCGCTGATTTCTTCGATAACAGTTTTATCGACCTCTGTATTTTCGCCGATCGTTACCAGTTTGACTTTCTTGTTTAATTTCAGGGAAAGTTCCCGAACCAGACGGGGCATTCTGGAAAATACAGATTTCACTGGCTGCATCCGGATCGCCATAACGCTTTCCTGTAATTCTCGGGTGTGGAGGGCCAGTTCCTCAAGACCACGTGACATATTTGGAAATTGGTCGCTGGGTAATTCATTGGTTTGCTGGGATAACATGGACTGAGTAATGACCAACTCACCAACCATATTCACCAAGCGGTCAATGCGGTCCAGGTCAACCCGTATTGAAGTAACTTTTGACGCTGCCGGAGGGCTGTTTGCCGGTTGTGGACTGTTGGGTTTTTCTGTGGTTTTTGTAGCGGTGGATTGAGTTTCGTCAGGCGCGTTTTCTGCTAGGTTGTCGGCAGGCGCAGGCTTGTTTGGATCATTCTCCAGAACGGAAATGTTGAGCGTGCAATCTTCGGTGACAAACTCAAAGACCTCTTCGACATCTTCCAAAGATGCATTTGTCTCAAGGAGAAACTCCCATGAGATATAGGCTTCTTCAGCATCCATTTTTGCGATGAAGGGTAGGTTATCCAGATTTGGAATGGCTTTAAGAGTACCCAAACCTTTCATTTCGCGAACTAAAAGAAGAGGCTCATTAGCATGCTTGAACAACTCTGACTTTGGGGCGAATGAAATTGAATAGGTTTTGGTGGTTGTATCCGAAGGACTCTCAGGATCTGCATTCGAGTCATCGGGTGAAGGGCTATCTTGTGCGTCAGAAGAGGCGGTTGAATTATTTTCGGTTTTCTCAGGGTCTTCGCCATGAACAGTGCTTGAAATTTCTTCGAGTATTTGTTTGCCAAAATCCGAAGAAAGCTCTTGTTCATGTTCGGCGGCTTCAATCATAGCGGACAATATGTCGGACGCGCGAAAAAGGAGATCGATCCCTTCGTTGGTAACGGCGATGCGTCCATCCCGCATTCGATCGAGAAGGGCTTCATATTCATGAGAAAATTCAGCCAGAGCCGTAAATTTAAATGCGCCTGCCCCAGCTTTAATTGAGTGGACCGCTCGGAAGATCGCATGCAATATTTCAGGATCGTCTGATCCAGAACTCAATGAGGAGAGTTGAATTTCAACATCTCCCAAGAGTTCTGCGCATTCAGCGAAATAGGTTATTTTGAATTGTGCAAAATCATCCATGGTCCATATGCCCGATCACGAGTTTTGGTTTAACTACAAACTTTTTGAACAACTTTCAGGAGCTTCTCTGGCTCGAACGGTTTGACGATCCAACCGGTTGCTCCGGCTGCGCGACCTTCATCCTTTTTAGAGCTGTCGCTTTCAGTCGTGAGAACGAGAATAGGGGTAGAACTATGGACCGGGTTTTGACGGAGGGCTTTGACGAGACCGATCCCATCCATGTTCGGCATATTGATGTCTGTGATAACCAAATCGACAGCGTTGTTTCCGATTGCATCCAGAGCGAGCAATCCGTCTTCCGCTTCAACCACGTCGTAACCGGCGCCCTTGAGGGTAAAGCTGACCATGTCGCGCATCGTTTTTGAGTCATCGACGGCAAGGATTTTTTTTGACATTATTTGTCACTCCATTTTTGATAGATTTCCATTAGACCCAAATCATCAAAGGCCTGAATGAAGGGCACGCTCGGATTGAGGATGGTGAAGGTATCGCCATTTTGTTCCATGGTTTTCCCGGCTGATATGATGACCTGTAAACAGGGTGTCGTCAGATTGGTGACGTCCGACGCATCACAAATCAGATCAGCCTGAGCTACTATTGAGTGTGTGAATTTCTCTTTTAACTCTTCGGCCGCAGTCAAATTCAGTACAGGTGGGAATTGCAGAACAGAGCCTTCCGGATATTTTTTTTCAACCATAACTTGGGAGCCCTTATTACTCACAGATATTATAAATTAGTTCTTTAGTTTTGGTGCTGAACTAATACTAACTGTGTATATAAGATATTAATTAGTGGTTAAAAAAAATTAACGATAGGACGCTTTCTGAGTATTTTATTTGTGCTCATATGTGTTTTGTAAATTTATCGGTTGTTGGGGATTGAGAATAGTTTTTGTAGAAGTAACCAAAGGGGAATGAAAAAAAATTCTTTTAAAATAGTTATTTAGGATATTGTATAGCCGCGTCAAAAAAAACAACAATCCGAAACTGAATGGTCTGGATAGATAAATGTCGTTTTTATAAATTTAGAAAATGAGCATTAATGTGATATGATAATTTAATAAAAATAGATGATTCTAATAATAAAACCAAAGTCGTAAATCATTGTTGTTTTTAGATAATGTTCAAATAAATGTATTGGAAACTATCATGGCAACTTCGATACCAAAGATCAGAAACAAATTATTTTCTATTTTAATTATTCAAGATGGAAAAGGTGAGCATAAAAAAATCAAATTAGCGGTAGATAATGTTCTATTTACGAGTGTTAGGTCAATGCCGATTGAAGCCATAGGCGATAGTCTTGAAAAAGACCCGAGTCCTGCCATTGTGATTCTGGATGCGTCTGCCCTTGATGATACTGTTTTAAAAAGGGTACCAGAGCTTCTCAGCCTGCACGAATTACCGGATATATCTCTTCTGTATATCGTTGACCGGAAAATGATGGAACAGGGTCAATTGCCAATGAAAGATGGGTGTATTGACTTCCTCATGAAACCCTATCGCAAAATGGATTTGAATATGCGTCTGGAGATATGTGCCGGAAATCTCGAAAACGCTATTCAGGCAAAACAGGCGGTAACGCGGGACGCGCTGACATCACTTGCGACACGGCAAAGTTTTCTCGAACATTCGCGTCCCTTATATGCCAGTGCAAAACGCGATCAGGTCTCTTTATCGTTGATGATCATTTCTCCGGATAATCTGGATCGGATAAATCGGGAATATGGCCAACTTGCCGGGGATATTGTTCTTATGGAAATGGCAGGTTTGCTGGATAAAAGAAAAAGGGACACCGATATGCTGTGCCGTTTCGCGGGCAGCAGGTTCTGTTTGTTGACCCTGAATATGGATGAAACCCATCTAGTAACTTATCTCGATGATATGCTGGCTTTAGTACAATCCCATGATTATATCGTTGGTAAGGACGTCATTAATATTACAGCAAGCTCTGGGGCCACAACGAATATCGGAAACGACATTCACGACATGATTTTTTTGGCAGAACAGGGGTTGATAAATTCAAGAGAAGCAGGTCAAAATCGGTTCACAGTTTATAATGAGCTTCAGAACACTTCAACCAAGGCCCACTCTGTAAGTTAGATCAAAAAGGGGCCCGATCCGAGACCATAATGGGTTGTTTCTTTACCGGATGCGGAAATCCGAGCTGGCAGGCATGCAGTAACAGTCTGGATGCTTTTTGCTGGCTGTCCTGACCGCCGTACAAGCTATCCCCAAGGATGGGATGACCGATGCTGAGCATATGGACCCTCAGTTGATGAGAACGCCCTGTGATCGGTGTGAGTTCGATGCGGCTGCTATTCCCCTTGATCTTTTCAACCAGTTTCCAATGAGTGACAGATGGTTTTCCAACGTCGAAATTTACTTTTTGGCGTGGTCGGTTAGGCCAGTCGGCGATAAGCGGTAAATCAATCGTGCCTTCTGAATGCTCGGGATGCCCATCGACAATAGCGCTATATTGTTTGTTGATGGTTCGGCTCTGAAAGGAAATACTTAAGGCCTTGTGGATCTCAGGCGAGAGGGCAAGCATAATCAGTCCGGATGTTTCCATGTCAAGGCGGTGGACGATCAGGGCGGTGGGGTGCGTCCTTTGAACCCGGCTGATCAGGCAGTCCTGCTTGTCTTCACCGCGACCGGGAACACTCAACAAACCTGACGGCTTGTTAGCAACGATTAGAAAGTCGTCCTCATAGAGAATAGGGATTGTATGATCAGGTGGCGGTGAATAAGTGTTCATTAGGGCCCAGACGTATAACGGATCGTGCTGTCATACGTCAAAGGCCCCTGAATTTGCAATCCTGTATTTTGTCAGGAATATTCTGAAATAAGCTCTTTTGAAATAATCTGCTTCATGATTTCAGAAGAACCGCCGGCAATGCGGGTCATTCGGTTGTCTGCCCAGGCCCGGGTGATGGGATACTCCCACATATAGCCGTATCCGCCATGAAGTTGAACGCATTCATCAAGAACCTGACACAGGATTTCAGTGGATTGCAATTTAGCCATTGCGGCTGTATTGGAATCAAGGTCTCCCTTCAAATGAGCAGCAAGACACGCATCAACGAAGCTGCGGATCATCACCGCCTGAGATTTTATTTCAGCGAGCTTAAAACGGGTATTCTGAAAATCGGAAACGCTTTTGCCAAACGCCTTTCTCTCCATCGTATATTTTACGGTCCAATCCAGCGCGGCCTCAATGCAGGTTGCAGATCGAATGGCGATGACCAGGCGTTCCTGCGCGAGTTGCTGCATCAGTTGATAGAAACCTTTTCCTTCTACTCCCAACAGATTTGTTTTTGGAACTCGAACATCGTTGAAGAATAGTTCCGATGTGTCCTGTGCTTTATAGCCGACTTTCTCCAGATTGCGACCCCGTTCAAATCCGGCGCGATCCCCTTCAACGAGGACAAGGCTAACCCCTTTTCCTGCGGCGCCCGGATCTGTTTTGCAGGCCAGAACAACAAGATCGGCCAGTTGGCCGTTACTGATAAAGACCTTTTGGCCGTTAATGACAAAATCCTCGCCCTCCGGTAGCGCGGTCGTCTTAATATTTTGCAGATCAGATCCGGCACCGGGTTCCGTCATTGCGACAGCCGAGATAACCTCCCCTGAAACCATTTTGGGGAGCCAGTATTTTTTCTGCTCTTCCGTGCCGTAATGAATAAGGTAAGGAGCAACAATTTCTGAATGAAGATGAAAAGCAGGACCACTTGCGCCGACACGGGCGACTTCCTCACAGAAAATCGCACTATATAGAAAATCGGCTCCCGGGCCGCCATATTCTTCTGGCACGGTACAGCATAAAAAGCCGGCTTCCCCGGCAGCCCGCCAAAGGCTTCGTGGCACCTGGCCCTGTTTTTCCCATTCAGCATGAAAGGGAACAATCTGGGTTTCCACAAACTTCCTTGCGGAAGCCCGAAAGATGTTGTGATCTTCATTAAACAGCGTGCGTTTCATCCTGTTTCTCTTTTTATAATTGTTGATGAATGATAGCTTAATATTAACGGTCCATGATGCAGATGCAACAGCGTGCCTGTTTTCAGTTTTTGTAGGGAAAATTAAAATGCGTCGGAAGACAGCTGACCTGTCAAACCCTGTTTATGAGAATATTTTTGATAAAAAACTATCTTCGGTTATATTGAAAAACATGAATGTAATAACGAAAAGTTGATCTGGTGCAAAATCCAGAAAAAACTATTGAGGGCGTTGTTCTTAAAGTATCTAGAGCACGTAATTAGCACTCATTTCAGAAGATTTATTTTTACTCAAACTGAAATAGAATTGAACAGTTTGTTAATACTCCTTATTTAGTTTAGTGTGTGTGTAATATACGGCTAGGAATTGGTGTTGAAAGTATCTCCAACGGTTGATGTAATAACTGAAATAAACAACGATCGTATTCTGGTTGTTGAGAATTCAGAAATTTACAGCAAGTTAATAAAAAACTCTTTGTCAAAAATTTTTGCTGGCGAGATAGACACAGCAAATTCCTTTGATCGCGTAAAGGAGTTGGTTGGGCTCTATGGCGACCGGTATTTTCTATCCTTGCTGAATATGAGTGTTGAGGGGGCTCCGAGTGGGGAGGCCGTGGAATTTGTTTGTTCCAGAAAGATACCCAGCCTTGTTTTTACCAGCAATACTGACGCAGATTTTATCAAGAAAATAAGGTCCTATGGCGTTATTGATTATATCTTCAAAGAAAATGTTTCGAACCTGAAGGTAATGACCGGTCTGGTAAAAAGACTGTCACGAAACCGGTATTCGACGGCGTTAATTGTCGATGACAATCAGATCAATCGTTTGCAGATTAACGCACTCTTGTCCAAATATCTTTTTAATACAATAAACGCTGAAAATGGTCAGGAAGCGTTGGAAATTCTGAAAGATAATCCGAATATCGACCTGCTAATAACCGACTATATGATGCCGGTGATGGATGGCTTTGAACTTATTAAAAAGGTTCGGGAACAACAGGATTCAAAAGATCTTGCAATCATTGGTATCTCTGCGAATTCAGAGGGTACGCTTGCCTCAAATTTTATGCGCTTTGGTGCGGATGATTTTGTGACAAAACCGTTTGGCCAGGAAGAATTTTGTACGCGAGTATCCATTTGTATGGACAAGCGTGACCTGCTGCAGGAGTTATCGAAAAGTGCAACGACGGACTTCCTGACCGGACTGTCAAACCGGCGGCATTTTCTTGATAAAGCAGTATCAACCCATGCCAGCTTTAAACGCCAGCAATTGGATCTAAGCTGTGTCATGCTGGATATCGACCACTTTAAAAATGTGAACGATACCTATGGGCATGACGCTGGTGATCAGGTTCTTGTCGAGGTTTCACGGGTCCTGAAAGAACGCATACGGGATACGGATTTGCTGGCGCGCTTTGGCGGTGAGGAATTTTGTCTGCTTGCCGTAAATGCTGAAAGAGGGGAAACACATCAACTTTTTGAGGAGATCAGAAAGTTAGTGTCTTCGATTTCTTTTCAAGTCAACGGTCAAACCTTCAGTGTTACGATCAGTATGGGGGTCTGTGATCAGTCTCTGGATACGCTTGATCAAATGATACAGGCCGCGGACGGCGCGTTGTATCTTGCGAAGAATGCGGGCCGTAATCGCATCGAGTATGCCCGCTAAGTTCCTGAAGACCTGTTAATCATTTATTCACCGTGTTTTTATAATATTGGTAATCAAATGGTTTACATCTTTATGGAAGTGCCGTGACGAATTCCTTTATCGACATTGCTGATATTTATACCGTTCAAACGCTCTATGACGGAAAGTGGCGCTTTGATGGTACCTATGAAACGGAGCAGGGGGCCCAGAAATATGCGGCACTTCTTGTTCCTGATTGGGGCAAGGCGCGTGTTCGGGTTCTTGTGGGCCGATATGACGCGGCGCTTTGTAAACGTCGCTATTTCAAGCTGGAAATGACCCCACCGCTCCATTGGTATCAGTCGGTTGGGCAGAAGATGTTTTCATTCACCAGTCGGTCGCCCTCGCAAAAGGCAGGCCCTTTACTGGGGGGCATGATCCTGATGATTATGCTGGTTGGAGGTATTGCATCATTTCCAAGCAATGCCGCAAATTCCTCACCAACGCAAAAGGTGTCATCGGTCGCACAAAATCAGGTTACAATTCCCAAAAATGTTAAACAGTTGTTTGGAGATCTGTCCCAGAAGGGGTTTAACAAAACCAATACATTGACGCATGCGCCTGTACGACTTCACGGACTATGGAGTTTCTCTTGTCCCAGTGGCGGGCGGGAGTTGGTTGTGTCTAAGAACACGATTACCCATGTTGACGGGGCTGTCGCACAGGATATTCCATTACAGGCCGTTTTCCAATCTGGACAAACTTATGGTTTTGTTCATGAAAATGGCGCGGTCAGCGTTGTGGAGATGGTTTCGTTCGATCAGATAAAGCCCGTTGGGTTGCTGGGTCCGGAAGGACAGTTTGAAGCAGCTCCCAACGGTGAATTATTAAAACGCTGTCTTTAGAAGATTAGACGTGGAAGGATGAGCCACAACCACAGCGGCCTTTTTCATTCGGATTTTCAAAAGTGAAACGGGACTGCAAGCCTTCTTCCAGCCAATCCATTTCAGTCCCATCGACAAATTCAATGGCGTCCTTGTTAATCAACAGTTTGAAATCGCCACTATCGACGATCGCATCATCCTGCCGCTCATCTGTTGCATAATCCATTGTATAACTTAGGCCATTGCAGCCTGTATTGGTTATACCAATGCGCAGTCCAAGGATTTCCTGATTGTTTTGAGCGATCAAAGCGCGAACACGTTCGGCAGCTTTGTCGGTTAATGTCATAATCTGTGCGTTACTCATGATCTCAGTATACTCCTAAAACATTCCAAGGTCGAGTTTTGCGGCCTCTGACATGTGGTCAGGCGTCCAAGGTGGATCCCACAAGATTTCCACCTCAACAGTTTTAACTCCGTCAACGGGTTGGACAGCATCTTTTACCCAAATCGGAATTTCACCGGCGACAGGGCATCCCGGCGCGGTCAGTGTCATCCCAATATAGATATTGCCTGACGGATCAATATCAATGACATAAATCAGGCCCAAATCATAAATGCTGACCGGTATTTCCGGATCAAAAACAGTGCGAAGGGCCTCGATCACGGGTGCTTCCAACGCAGAACCGGTCGTTCCTTCAACAAAGGGCCCTGTTGCAACTGGGCGTTCAATGGTTGTTGTGGCTGTCATTCTACTGCCTTTACTCCGTTGTCGTTTCTGCCGCGCCCTTAAACGCGGAATTCATGGCATGCCAGGACAGGGTTGCGCATTTTACACGCATTGGAAATTGTTTTACACCTGCCAATACCATAAGCCGTTCGGTATCCTCGCCCGCATCCAAGTCCGTCCCGTCCGCTGCGACAAGTTTATGAAACTGGTCAAACAGCGACAGGGCCTCTCTTTTGGTTTTGCCCTTTAGGATTTCCGTCATCAGAGAGGCAGAGGCCAGAGAAATGGCACATCCTTTCCCATCAAAAGAAACATCCTGAATTATATCTTGTTCGTCTAACGTCATGTAAACATTAACTGTATCGCCGCAAAGCGGATTATATCCATGGGCTTCATGGCTGAAATGTTCCGGTTTTCCAAAGTTTCTAGGATGCTTGGAGTGGTCCAGAATGACTTCCTGATACAGCTCTTTCAGACTGTCAGACATTATCCAAAAAACTCCTGCACCGTTTTAATGGACTGAACCAGATGATCCACGTCTTCGCGATTGTTATACAAGGCAAATGAGGCCCGCGCTGTGGAGGGGACATCAAAAAAGTCCATCAGCGGTTGCGCGCAATGATGGCCCACCCGAATGGCGACGCCGCTTTGATCCACAATTGTTCCGATATCGTGTGGATGCACCCCTTCCATTGTAAATGAGATAATCGCTGCTTTTTGCTTGGCTTGCCCGATGATCTTGACAGAGTTTAGCTGGGAAAGCTGATCTGTTGCATAGGCCAACAATTTCTGCTCATGCGCCGCAATTGTATCAAATCCGATTGCGTTGACGTAATTAATCGCGGCTCCAAGACCGATAGCCTGCACAATGGGGGGTGTTCCGGCTTCAAACTTGCTGTGACCCGTTGCATATGTTGTTTTCTCAAAGGTCACCCGGTTGATCATGTCGCCGCCGCCCTGATACGGAGGCATTTTCTCCAACCATTCATTTTTCGCATATAAAACGCCAATACCGGTAGGGGCAAAAACCTTGTGGCCAGTAAAGACATAAAAGTCCACGTCCAGCGCCTGGACATCAACTTTCATGTGCGGCATTGCCTGTGAACCATCCAGAAGGACCGGAATACCCATGTTATGGGCGGCTTCAATCACTTCTTTCACCGGGACAATTGTCCCGATCGCGTTGGAGATGTGCGTGATGGCGACAATCTTTGTTTTCGGCGAAAGGAGCTTGAGATATTCCTCCAGCAGAAATTCGCCATTCTGGTCAATCGGAACGGCCTTCACCGTTGCGCCCACCTTTTCAGCGGCCAGCTGCCAGGGAACGATGTTTGAATGGTGCTCCAGATAGGAAAGCAGGATTTCATCGCCTTCTTTCAGCGCAAGCTGACCATAGGACTGAGCGACCAGATTGATGGCTTCTGTGGTGTTCTTCGTAAAGACGATTTCATCAAGACTAGCCGCGTTCATATGGGCCCGAACAATTTCCCGCGCCCCTTCATATAACTCAGTCGATTGCTGACTTAAATGATGAACACCCCGATGAACATTGGCATAGGTCTTGGCATAGGCATCATGAACGGCATCCAGAACAGCCTGAGGTTTTTGAGCTGACGCGCCGCTGTCCAAAAAGGTCAGGCGTTTGCCATGCACTTTTTCGGAAAAAATCGGAAAATCCTGACGAATTCTTTCTACGTCAAATACGGTCATATCATTCATGGCTTTGCCTGTTCTGTTGTGAGCCAATGTGTTGAAAGGGTTGAAAAATATTCTTTTACCTGTTGGTTCTTAACAGTCTCCAGAACATCTCCCAAAAAGGCTTCAATCAACATTTTTCGGGCGCGTTCCTCAGAAATTCCGCGCGATTGAAGGTAAAAGAGGGCATCCTCATCCAATTCGCCCGATGTTGCGCCATGGCTACATTTCACATCATCTGCATAAATTTCAAGTTCCGGTTTACAATCCACCGACGCGTAATCAGATAGCAAAAGTGCCTTGCTTAACTGATCGCCTGTCACTTGCTGGGCATCTTCAGAAATATGAATTTTACCTTGAAAAACACCATGGGATTTGTCGTCCAGAACCCCTTTATATATCTGGCTACTGGTGTTTTTTGGAACAGTATGCTCAGTCAGGGTGGTGGTGTCTGTATGTTGGCTACCGCGCATCAGATAGGCGCCGTTCAGATGGCTTTCCGCGTCTTCCCCGATAATTGTGCTTTTCAGCTCGTTTCTGGAAATCCGGCCCCCTGTGGACAGGCAAAAGTTAGTGTAGTTGGCACCTTTGGCAATTTCACTGTCAATTAAAGCCAGATGAAAGGCATCAACGCTTTCATTCTGTAGCTTATAATGTTCCAGCGTTGCTCCTTCGGCCAAAGATATCCGGGTGACCGGATTGGCAAAATACGCGCCTTCGCCCTCATGTCGTTCCAAAATGGTGAGCGATGCATTCCTGCCCAGCGAAATCAGGTTCCGGCTATGATAGCCTGTATCGGATTTTGCCGAGTTGCGGAATGTCAGAACCAGCACGGTTTCGAGTTGTACGCCGTCATCCACATGCAGGGAAAATCCGTCCTGCATATAGGCTGTATTCAGCGCCATAAGGGCCCGGTTTTCATCCTGTTCCAGATTAAACACGGCCCCCGTTCCCAAACTGCTTGCCAGATTGGATAAGGTGACCCCCTCTGGCAGAGTTGATAAGGAACTGGCATCCGCAGAAAACCGGCCATCAATAAAAACCATCTCACAGTCTGCGGCAAATTCGCCGTGAAGCGGTGCGAATGTCTGTTTCGCGGCCTGACTGTCATTGGCAGACGGTTTGGTCAAGGCGGCAAGGTTTGTATAGCGCCATTCTTCAATGCGCTTATGCGGGAAGTCCAAACCGGAGAACCGGGTCAGTCCTTCTTTTCGAAGCGCTGTTACACTACGGTTATCCGATCCGGGCATCTGGGTAACAGCCTGATCAAACTGATCGATATACTGTTGGGCGAGGGGGGTCAGGTTTTTCATAATCCTATCCTTGAAATTGGGCAGTGAAAAGCAGCTTAGGCGGCGCTGATTTCCGTGTACCCTTTCTCCTCAAGTTCCAATGCCAGTGATTTATCGCCGGATTTGACGATTTTTCCGTCTGCAAGCACATGGACGAAATCCGGAATAATATAATCGAGAAGACGCTGATAGTGGGTGATCACCAGTGCGGACCGTTCCGGGCTGCGTAGACGATTGACACCATCGGCCGCGACTTTAAGTGCGTCGATATCCAATCCTGAGTCTGTTTCGTCCAGAAGCATCAGGTCAGGCTCCAGCAATGCCATTTGCAGGACTTCGTTTCTTTTCTTCTCGCCACCGGAAAAACCAACATTTACGGCCCGTTTCAGCATGTCATCCTTGATGCCCAGTTCGGTTGTTTTTTCGCGAACAAGTTTCAGGAACTGCATGGCGTCGAGTTCGTCTTCACCGCGGTATTTCCGTTGGGCGTTGAGCGCTGTTTTCAAGAACGTGGCGGAGGCAACACCCGGGATTTCCACAGGATATTGAAACGCCAGAAAAATGCCGCTGCAGGCACGTTCATCGGGATCCATGTCCAAAAGGTCTTTCCCTTTATAATGTACGGAACCCCCGGTCACTTCATACCCCTGACGCCCTGACAAAACATAGGACAGAGTACTTTTACCGGCGCCATTTGGTCCCATGACCGCATGGATTTCGCCTGGATTGATGGTCAGATTAATCCCTTTCAGGATTTCTTTTCCGCCGACTTCTGCCCGAAGATCTTTAATTTCTAACATGATCTAGCTCTTTATTTATGACTTTAAAAAATACACTTAATGTATTCTTTTTAAATACAATTACCCGACACTGCCTTCGAGGCTAATGCCAACCAGTTTCTGTGCTTCTACTGCAAATTCCATCGGCAGTTTCTGCAGGACTTCCTTACAAAAACCATTGACGATAAGCGCCATGCTTTCTTCTTCTGAAAGTCCGCGCTGTTGACAGTAGAAAAGTTGTTCTTCACTAACCTTTGAGGTTGTCGCCTCATGTTCAATCTTGGCTGTACGGCTTTGGTTTTCGATATAGGGGACCGTATGGGCACCGCATTTATCGCCAATCAAAAGGCTGTCACAAACGGTATGGTTACGGGCGTTTTCCGCCTTGCGCCCCATTCGTACCAGTCCACGATAGGTGCTTTGAGCGCGACCAGCGGAAATGCCTTTGGAAATGATCGTGCTGGACGTGTTTTTACCAAGATGGATCATTTTTGTCCCGGTATCTGCCTGTTGCAGATTATTTGTGATCGCAATCGAATAAAACTCACCGACAGAATTATCGCCCTGAAGAATACAGGATGGATATTTCCAGGTAATCGCCGACCCCGTTTCAACTTGTGTCCAAGACACTTTGGCATTCACACCACGGCAGGCAGCCCGCTTTGTCACGAAGTTGTAAATCCCGCCAACACCGTTTTCGTCGCCCGGATACCAGTTCTGGACCGTTGAGTATTTAATTTCCGCGTTGTCCATAATTACCAGTTCGACGACGGCCGCATGCAACTGATTTTCATCCCGCATTGGGGCCGTACAGCCTTCCAGATAGCTTACATAGCTTTCATCGTCAGCAATGATGAGGGTCCGTTCAAACTGACCGGTCTGCGCCGCGTTGATCCTGAAATAGGTGCTTAATTCCATCGGGCAGCGAACGCCCTTTGGTATGTAGCAGAATGATCCATCTGTAAAGACAGCAGAGTTCAGGGCAGTGAAATAGTTGTCTGTGTAAGGAACGACAGAGCCGATATATTTCTTCACCAGTTCCGGATGGTTTTTTACAGCCTCGGAAATAGGGCAGAAAATCACACCTTCTTTTTCAAGGCGTTCCCTGAAGGTCGTGGCCACTGAAACACTGTCAAAAACAGCATCAACCGCCACATTGGCAGCGCCTTCAACGCCGGCTAAAACTTCCTGTTCTTTCAGAGGAATACCCAGTTTTGCATAAACTTCCAGCAACTCTGGATCTACTTCATCCAGGCTTTTCGGTTTATCTTTGGTTTTGGGCGCAGAATAGTAATAGATATCCTGATAATCGATTTCAGGATAATCGACTTTTGCCCAAGTAGGCTCTTCCATTGTCAGCCAGTGCCGATAGGCCTTCAAGCGCCATTCAAGGAGCCATTCAGGCTCTTCTTTTTTGGCGGAAATGAAACGAACGATATCCTCGCTCAACCCTATGGGTGCCGTATCTGCCTCAATGTCACTCACAAATCCGTATTTGTACTTTTCAGAGACAGAGGCGACCTGTTCAACAGTTTCTTGGCTAATAGCCATGATTTACTCCGATACTAAATTGGTGGCAGTGGGCTCAGTTCCAGCGCCGACCATTGGGGTAAAAGGTTTTTGGCTGTCCTGACACATATCGGCCAGGGTTACTTCTTCCATTGCTGTGTTAATGGCGCGGTTAATTTTTTCCCAACCGCCACGCATGGGGCAGCAGGTTTCTACCGAGCAGTCGTCATGACTTTCGTCAACACAAGACGTTACGGCAACGGGTCCTTCCAGAACGCGAACAATTTCAGCAATGGAAATCTGGTCAGGACGTCTATCTAAACGATATCCACCATGGGCCCCTCTGATAGAGGTGAGGAGACTGCTTTTGGCAAGTGCCCGTAAAATCTTTGCAGCAGTCGGTACTTTAAGCCCTGTATACAAAGACAAATCAGGTGCGGTCAGAATGCGCCCTTCAATTCGGGCCATTTCTGACATAATCACAACGCCGTAATCTGTCATTTTGCTCAGTTTTATCATGGTATATTCTATATCGTACTAATTTAGTCTGATTTCAAGATTTTATAACAGACAAATTTGGTCTTGTATATAGGGGAAGGTGTATTTTTGAGCAAGAAAAGAAATACCCTAAAGTATGGTATTTACTGCGAATAATACGCATTATCAGGACCGGTTTATTAAACTACTGGCAACAGTCCCGTATGAGGTGTTTATAAGATTTAAACAAAGGCAGCATTCTACAATACTCTCAGATTAGACAAATCTTTAATGATTTTTTTTTGGGGCTTCATGTTGATGAAAGTAATCTCTCTAACCCCGCCCACCCGGATCCTTGAAAATGCTCGGTCTGTTCTAATCTTTTAACGCGGACGCCCATCTTGTGCAGCACAGGCGGGCCTGCTTATTTGTTGGCGCTTCAAACCGGGCTGTTGGATGGCCGAGCTTACTACATTTCTGCCATATTTCGCCACAGCGAAGGGCCAATAATCACCAGCAGCAGGGATCGCTTTCGAATGAGATCCTGCGTCCCGTCGCCTGAATTTGTGTCTGTGCCTTAAAAAGGGTTCTTTACATTCGGTTCTATTTAATATCGAGGAACGGTCGGGTTCCTGCTGACTTTTGGTGTAGAACATGCCAAGCTTTCTGAAAATAAAGAAAAGGGGAGCAAACATGAGCGACATTCTTCAAGGCCATTACGACTGGGACAAAATTCTGGACGGACTAACCCGGTATTTGCGTATTCGGGCAACACCGATCGGGATGAAACTGTTTGAGACAGTTGAGGAAATGGAGGCTGTCCCGCGTATTCGGCGTCCGAACTCTATCCATACAGCCGATCAGATCGTCGGGCAGGCGTGTCGTCTTGGATGGACTGTTGGCGCGACTGCCGAGGATTTTGTAGGTTCTCAATGCGGTGCGGTCTTGGGCCTGCATCCACAAGACGAAGAGTGGAAGAAAGGCGAGCGCTATGTCGGGGTCTGGTGGGAAAGCGAAGAAGACACCAGAAAACATCAGGAAGCGATGACGGTTGTTCCGTCCGGCCAATATAAGGCCATGGCAGTGTCGCCCTTGGCTTCTGGCCGGCTTGACCCACCTGATATCTGTATGATTTATGCAACGCCAGCCCAGATGATCTTGTTCATCAATGGCTTGCAGTGGGCAGGGTACAAAAAGCTCGACTTTTCCTGTGTGGGCGAAAGTTCCTGTGCGGATAGTTGGGGCCGGGCCTTATCGACGGGCGAGCCCAGCCTTTCCTTGCCATGTTTTGCTGAACGTCGGTATGGCGGCGTTATGGAAGACGAATTGCTGATGGCGCTGCCCCCCGCGTATCTTCCGGGTGTCATAGAAGGACTGGCCAAGCTGGATAAAAACGGGCTCCGTTATCCGATACCTCCTTATGGTATTCAGAATGATGCGCGGGCTGGCTTAGGTGTTAGTTACGGGAAGTAACAGCCTGTTTCAGGTTTTTTCCAGCTTTGAACTGGAGATCTGCGCCTTTCCCTCGGGCAGGGGGCAGGTCTGTTCCAACAACTGTCGTGATCTCACGGTTTTGGGCAACAGTAAAGGTGCCAAAGCCTGTTAGGCGGACAGCCTGTCCTTCCGTCAACGCATGGGTGATGGTTTCAAGAGCCGTATCGACAACACGCCGGGCATCTTTAATTGTCATACCGTTTTTTTTAGCGACACTTGTCGCAAGGTCTGCTTTGGTCAAGGGATGGGCGGTCGGCGCAGAGGGAGACGGAGCTTTTGCCGGCAATGCCTTTACCATCTCGTCAAGATTAGCGTTGCCGCTTTCTGCTGCCAGTAGAAATTCACCGATTTTGTCGACGCCTTCTTCTGTGAAGCTCGTTTCCATTGAATTAAAAAACTGCTCTACCGCGTTGTCATCAGCGGCATCATATCCATAATTGTGAAGTAGGCACTCTATTACTGTGTTATCGGTTGGCATCTTAACTCTCACGGTAAATGTCAAATGTCGTCAATGCGACTTCTGACTGGGTCTGATCGAAATACAGATAACGTCCGTCATTCCGATCAGCGCCGAAGCGCAAAATCTTTACCTCTGACGGAATTTGTTTCATACCCCAGCTTATGTAGGTATTGATCAGCTTTTTTCCACCCCGTCCGTCGGCATGTAACCAAACGCAGCCATTATGCCCTTTTTTGAGCGATTTTACCAGCGTTGTGTCCAAACTGCCCCGGCCAATAAGGCCAGGAAGCTGTTTTTCCTCGATAAAGGGGGTCAGTGCCTCTTTAGGGGCACCGCTTAAGTACCAGACAAATAAAGCCTTTTCCTGATCATCTACAGGAAAACGTTCATCACATAAACACAGACAGAGTGACAGGACAACAGTGCCATTTATTCCTTGAGTACAAAGTGCAAAATACTGTGGGTCTTTTTGCGGGTAGGCCCGCCGCATAAAATAAAGGCGCTTCCAGTTCCAGTCATGATCAGCGCGTTCAGTTTGTGTTGAAATAGAAGGCTGAATATTCTGGTGCCACCAATCAATGTAATTTGAACTGGTAAGTTGTTCGACCCAAACAGGTTTTTCCTGCGTCGATTTTAATGGCAATTTGCTGATATAATTTCTTGCCATGTCGATGCAACGCTTTCCGATCCATTTATTTAGTATATGATTGATTGTTCACGGATTATGTTATCGTTACACGGTTGCGGGTTCAATGGGATTTTGTTCACGAAGGGTTTGTTTTTCTGATTTTTTAGACTAAGCTTGGAAAAAATAAAACAAATGACTTAATTGGTGGGAGAAGACCGTGAAAATGGCGAACCAAAAAGCCAAGGGCATCGAAAAAACAAAACATTATGACGTATTGATCATCGGGGCCGGGATCTCTGGTATTGATGCGGCGTATCATCTCAAGAATGAATGCCCTGAAAAAACCTTTGCGATTGTCGAAAATCAGGAAAGTTTTGGCGGAACCTGGCGCACCCACACTTATCCCGGGATCCGGTCTGACAGTGATCTTTTTACATTTGGATATAAGTGGAAGCCCTGGTCTGGAACCCCAATTGCGACCGCACCAGAAATCCTTAAATATTTAGGAGAAGCGATAGAAGAGCAGGGGCTGGAAGAGCATATCCAGTATTCCCATCAGGTGAAGTCTGCGCATTGGTCCAGTAAGGATAACCTTTGGACATTGGTGCTGCTGGATAGGAACGCCGATGCGTTAACCGAAATTACCTGTGAATTTCTATGGATGTGTCAGGGTTACTATCGTCATTCAAAAGGCTATACACCGGATTTCCCAGGAATGGAGAATTTCAAGGGTGATATTATCCATCCACAAAACTGGCCGGAAAACTTTGATTATGCAGGTAAAAAGGTGGTTGTCATCGGCTCAGGCGCAACGGCAGCAACACTTATTCCTGCCATGGCAGATGCGTGCGAACACATCACAATGCTTCAGCGGTCACCCACCTATTTCTTCCCGGCGCCCAATCGAAATGATCTGGCGGATACACTGCGGGAGCTGGATGTAAAACCTGAATGGATACATGAGATTACGCGGTTAAAAGTACTTCAGGATCAGAAAGTTGTTGCCCGCCGTTCGTTTGAAGAACCGGAAAAACTCAAGCAAGAGCTGATTGCTGGTGCGCGGCATTATCTGGGGCCAGACTTTGATGTGGAAACTCATTTTACGCCAAGTTATCGCCCATGGCGGCAGCGACTGGCTTTTGTGCCTAATGGTGACCTGTTTTCTGCGATCAATGACGGGAAAGCCTCCGTCGTTACGGATCACATTGAGCAGATAACAGAAAACGGGATTTCCTTGAAGTCCGGGGCAAGCCTCGATGCGGATATTATTATTACGGCAACCGGGTTTAACCTGTCCGTGCTTGGGGATATCGAGTTTGTTATCGATGGACAGGAATTGGATTTTGCAGATACCTGGGCCCACCGCGGGATCATGTTTTCAGGGATCCCCAACATGGCATGGGTGTTCGGGTACTTGCGGACCAGCTGGACTATGCGGGCCAATCTTGTGTCTGAATTCGTCTGTAAATTGCTGAAGCATATGGATGAAAAAGGGGCGAAGCGTGTTACACCTCAGTTACGCGAAGAAGATAAGGATATGCCGAAACTCCCGTTTGTTGATGAGGAAAACTTCAACGCAGGCTACTTGATGCGTAACATGCATCTAATGCCCAAACAGGGGAACCGTCAGCCGTGGATTTTCAGTCAGGATTATTACCGGGAAAAAGATGAAATCCCCGAAGCAGACCTGGAAGATGGTACTCTGATTTATAAATGATTTTCTATTCAAGAAGAATGTTGTTCGCCGACTTGGACAGGCGAGGGAATGCGCTGTATCATAAATCAAAAAAAGGTGGGTAATGCCACCGGTGCGGAGAGTTCACATGGTTTATGACAGCGTCTTCAAAAACGATCTTTTTTCAGGACAAACCCATATTGTAACGGGTGGCGGCAGCGGGATCGGTCGCTGCATTGCGCATGAATTATGCAGTCTGGGCGCTAAGGTGGTCATAACCGGACGCTCGCAGGATAAACTGGATACGGTCGCCGCTGAAATCCGGGAGGATGGCGGGACAGTCGACACTGAGGCGTTTGATATTCGCTCTGAAGAGACGGTTGTCGAAAAAGTAGCCGCAATTTTGGACAGAAATGGCCCGGTTCATGGTTTGGTGAATAATGCAGGGGGACAGTTTCCGGCCTTGTTGGAAGATATCAGTCTTAAGGGGTGGGAAGCCGTAATCCGGACAAATCTGACCGGCGGTTTTCTAATGAGTCGCGAGCTGGTCCGCCAATCCATGTCGGATAACGGGGGAAATATTGTCAATATAGTCGCGGATTTTTGGAATAGCATGCCGCGCATGGGCCATTCCGGTGCGGCACGAGCCGGGATGAGCAATTTTACCAAAACAGCGGCTGTAGAATGGGCCCATTATGGCATTCGCGTGAATGCTGTGGCGCCGGGAACGATTGCGTCTTCAGGGCTTGATACCTATGACGAGGCGGCGCATCAACGTCTTCACAAACGTAAGATGATGATGCCTATGAAACGATATGGAACCGAAGCCGAAGTTTCAGGAATGGTAGTGTTTTTGCTAAGCCCTGCCGCGAATTTTATATCTGGTGAGACTATTCGGATTGATGGTGCTGTTCCCAATATGACAAATGCGTATCAAGTGCCGGACCATGAAAAGTCCCACCCATTCAACGGATTTCACAGGGCAGTAGATCCGGAGTTTATGTCCCGGAAACCAGACGAGGACGACGGCGATTAATATTCGCCTCTCACCCGTTTGTCTTCGATTTGAAGATATTCTTCCAATTGCTGTTCTACATAGATCGCTTGTCGGTCATTGGGCAAACCAGACAAAATTTTGATGTCTTTTCCCGAATGCATTTTCGCGCGCACCTCATATGAAACGGATGTGCTGTTCTTACTTCTGCTGACCTTCTTTTTAACGTAAATCTGTCCGATTTGGGACACTTCAATCTTTTTTGCCCCGAACCACGGAAATGGTTTATGCATGATTTCCATGTTTGAGTGATCAGCGTAGATATAAGAGGTGTTAAACCAGCTGGCCAAAGCAAAATACCCCATACCGACCCCGGCGAGAAAATGAGGAATAGGGATCAAGGAGCCCAAGCTAAATTGAGTTTCATTGGAAAAGAGTTCCGGTAAAATTTTCAGCAATATAAACCACCAAAACACGCAGAAACCCGTTAGGATAACGGCCGTTATACCTCGCCAGCGACGGGAAATTTCCAGGTAACTTCCATGGTTGACCAAATTCATTTGCGCCGGCAGCTCAACAGCGCCTTCATCCCATCTGTCAGCCACAAGAGTTCCTTATTATCGGTTATTCAAGGTCAATATTAGTAAATTTACCATTGGAAATGCTGGTAAAATTAAAGGTTGTTTTTTGCACTTTATCGGTTTTAAGTAAGCTGAAATATTGCATAGGAAAATGAAATGTCAATCGAACTCTGGGTATCGTTTGCGGTTGCCTGTTTTGTCCTGGTGTCAATCCCGGGTCCGACAGTTTTACTTGTTGTCAGCTATGCGTTAGGACGCGGTCGACAAACCGCAATAGCGACGGTTCCGGGCGTTGTTCTTGGTGACTTTACAGCAATGACCGTCTCTCTACTTGGGGCAGGTGCCATTATCGCGGCCTCTGCCACCCTCTTTACCGTTTTAAAGATTGTTGGGGCGCTTTACCTTGTCTGGCTTGGAATAGGTCTTTGGCGCGAAGGGGGGAAAATGACGGCTGTTGCAGCCGAGCCTTCCGAAAAGGCCCTTGGAAAGATGTTCTGGAATTCTTGGCTTGTGACCGCTCTTAACCCCAAAGGGATCGTGTTTTTCATTGCTTTTGTGCCGCAATTTGTTGATCAAAGTCAGCCTGTATTGCTGCAATTTGCCGTGTTGGAGGGAACTTTTTTGTTCTTTGCAGGGCTGAATGTGTTGTTGTGGGCGTTACTCGCAGGAAAATTACGACAACAGTTTCAAAAGCCCGGTTTAATAAAGGTCATTAAACGGCTTGGAGGCAGTTTTCTGGTTGGAGCCGGTCTTTTGACCGCAATGGTTCAACGGGCATAGGTCTAATGACGGACAATTATATTTTTGTCTATGGGACGCTGAGGAAAGACAGTCCGCAGGCGATGGCGCGGTTACTGGTTGCCAATAGTGCGTTTCTGGGGCCGGCGCAGATGAAAGGAATGCTGTATGATTTGGGGCGGTATCCGGGTATGGTTCGCCTTTCTGATGTTGGCAGAAATTCCTCTTCGTTTGTGAAAGGGGAATTATTCCACGTGTTGGACCCGGACACTGTTTTACCAGCACTGGATTATTATGAAGAATGTGGGGACAGCTTTTCTCAACCAACGCTGTATGTTCGCGAGAAGGAAACTGTCCTTTTAAACGGCAATCAATCCGTTCAGGCGTGGGTCTATCTGTATAACCGGGACATCACGGGTTTTCATTACATAGAAAGTGGTGACTATTTATCCTATCTGACCAACAAAGGCCGGACGGGTTAGAAAGTCACCATCATTGGGACTTTATATCGGGCTAGTCCGCTTTACTGCCGATATGGGCTTCTCCGCGTTTCGCGGCTAACTGGATCTGTTTTTGGCGTTCTGCAAAACGGGCCCGTTTTTCTTCTGTCAGGCTGTCGTGGCAGCGCGGACAGGAAACCCCTTTTTCATAATATTCTGACTGTTTGTCTTCTTCTGTGATCGGGTATCGACAGGCATAGCACTGGTCGTAGGAGCCTTTTTCAAGGTCATGGTTGACCGTCACGCGCTGATCAAACACAAAACATTCGCCTTCCCAGCTGCTTTCTTCTTTCGGTACATCTTCCAGATACTGGAGGATACCACCTTCCAGATGATATACATTTTCGAACCCTTCACGAAGCAGGTAAGACGTTGATTTTTCGCAGCGAATTCCCCCGGTGCAGAACATGGCTACTTTTTTGTGTTTATCCTTGTCCAGATTGTTGGACACATATTCCTTGAACTCGCGGAAGGTTCCGGTTTCCGGGTTAATAGCCCCTTGAAAGGTTCCGACTTCATATTCGTAATCATTGCGGGTATCGATCAGGATAACCTCCGGATCATTGATCAGGTCGTTCCAATCCTGAGGTTTTACATATGAGCCAACCATTTTAAGCGGATCGGTTCCCGGCGCGCCCAGTGTTACAATTTCTTTTTTCAGACGGACCTTCATTCGGTAAAATGGCTGCTCTTCATTGATCGCTTCCTTGTGTCGCAGATCGGCAAGGCGCTCGTCCTTTTTCAGATATGCAAGAAGCGTGTCAATCCCATCGCGAGACCCCGCGACAGTGCCGTTTATTCCTTCTTCGGCCAGCAGAAGTGTTCCAAAAATGTTGTTATCCATACAGACTTTCAGGATCTTCGGTTGAAGGTCCTTATAGTCGGGCAAAGACACAAATTTATAAAGGGCTGCAATTACAAACATGGTTTTCTCGAATGATCAGTCAGTGTTTAGTTCGCATTGGGAACAGTAGGTGCAGGTCTTATAATAAAATTACCATATTTCCGCAACCTGCGAGTAGGGGGCTTTCTGTGACAAATTGTCTTATCTATCGCTGGTCCCTAATGTACCGGATCAGATCGTTTTACACCGCGAGGGGTATAGAATTTGCTGTCGTCCGCGTTAAATGATAGAAGCCTTTCAGTTTCTTTATTATTGGATTTACTTTGTTATGGCAGCTCCGGTTCTTGCGTTACAGGATGCACGTATTACCTTCGGTGGTGGCGATCTTTTTAATGGGATCTCCCTTGGGATTGAACCTGGAATGCGCATTGCGCTTGTCGGTCGTAACGGATCAGGTAAATCGACACTTCTGAAAGCCATTGCCGGTGATATCGAGCTGGACGGCGGGGACCGCTTTCTGCAAGCCGGTACACGCGTTGGTTATTTGAAGCAGCAACCAGACATCGTCCCCGGGCGCACGGTTGCAGAACAGGTTCAACAAGGCCTGTCGCCTGATTTAACGGCGGATGGAATGGAGACCGGTTATTTAGTCGATCAGGTTCTTGAAGGCGTTGGTATCGATGGAAGCCGGCTACTTGAAACCTTGTCCGGCGGTGAAGCAAGACGTGTATCCCTTGCAGAAGCCCTTGTTTCCGATCCCGATGTTCTCTTGCTAGACGAGCCCACTAACCATCTGGATATCAAGACTATTTTGTGGCTTGAGGAAGAACTGAAAGGTTTCCGTGGCGCCTTAATGGTGATCAGCCATGACCGTCAGTTTCTTAAAAATCTGACTAATCGCCTGTTTTGGTTGGATCGCGGCAAACTCCGGACCCATGGGAAAGGCTTTTCGGCTTTTGATGAATGGTCTGAAGAGATATTACGCGGCGAAGAAGTCGAGCTTAAAAAACTGGATAAAAAAATTGCTGAAGAAACAGACTGGTCCCGCAAAGGGATTACGGCCAGACGGGCGCGTAATGAAGGTCGCATCAGGGCGCTGCATCGTTTGCGGGCCGAACGTCAGGAGCGGACCAGTCGCGTGGGAAATGCGAAGCTGGAAGTAGCCTCTGGATCTAAAAGTGGCAAAGTGGTGATCGAAGCCAAGGATATCTCTAAGACGTTCATAGACGAAGACGGAAACGAAAAGACGGTAATCAAGAATTTCTCCAGCCGTATCATGCGGGGGGACCGTGTTGGGATTATCGGGGCGAACGGCGCCGGAAAAACAACGCTCCTGAACATGTTTATGCAGAAGATGGCGCCGGATACCGGTTTTGTTAAACTGGGAACAAATTTGACAGAGGCCGTTTTTGACCAACAGCGGGAGAGCCTTGATCCAGAAGAAAGCCTTTGGGACACTTTGGCCGACCCGGGCAGCGGGCAGCTTTTGGTTAAGGGCGAAGTTCGTCATGTGGTTGCGTATCTCAGAGACTTTCTTTTCGATGAAAAACAAGCCAAAAGCCCGGTAAAATCGTTGTCGGGCGGCGAGAAAAACCGGTTATTGCTGGCTAAACTTTTAGCGCGCGAAAGTAATCTTCTGGTGCTGGATGAACCGACAAATGATCTGGATATGGAAACGCTGGATCTATTACAGGATATGCTGGCCAGCTATGACGGGACGTTGCTTGTTATCAGCCATGATCGTGATTTTCTGGATCAACTGGTGTCGTCGGTCATCGTAATCGAGCCGGGTGGGGACATAGAAGAATATGTCGGCGGTTATTCTGATTATGTAAGGCAGCGGTCTCAAATGGAAACCCCGAAGGCGAAAAAGGGCCTGCCGGAAAAAACGGTAGCGAGCAAACCAAAACAGGCCCGAAAGCGGCTTTCCTACAAGGACCAGCGGGATCTGGACCGTCTCCCGGATGTCATCGGTGAGCTGGAAGAACAAATCAAGTCGATGGAAAAGGCGTTGGGGGATCCGGATTTGTTTACAAAACAGCCCGATCAGTTCAACAAAATCTCGAAAGAACTGGTTGTTGCACAGGAGCAGCTTGCCCTGTCGGAAGAACGATGGCTTGAACTTGAAATCCTGCAAGAAGAGATGACCGGGTGAGCGGGCATCCTGCCGTTAGGCACTCGGCGCCATCGCCGTACTGATTGCCTGTGATAAATCTGCTTTCCTGAAAGGCTTTTCTAAAAGCGTGATCGGTATTTGGCCGGTCTGGTTATCTTCAAAAGCATCTTTTGTGTATCCGGACATGAAAACAATTTTAATGTTCGGGATAATTTCAGCGGCGGCTTTGGCGATATCCGGCCCCTTCATGCCGCCGGGTAAAACGACGTCTGTCAGCAATAAATCGATGGTCGGAGTTTCTCTCAATTTATCGAGGGCCTTTGGCCCATTTTCGGCGGCGCACACATCGTATCCGAGGCTGTTCAATTGCGCGACGATTAGGCTTAAAACATCCTGATCGTCTTCGACAACGAGGATAGAGCCACTTCCTTGTATATTTTTTTGATTGATCATTGTTCCTCGCGTTTTCGTTTCTTGTTGTGATCTTGGAAGATAAAGTTTGGCAACCGTGCCTTTTCCAATTTGCGAGTTAATTACAACATGGCCGCCCGATTGTTTGGCAAACCCATACACCATGCTAAGGCCAAGGCCTGTGCCTTTGCCGATTTCCTTTGTTGTAAAAAAGGGCTCGAAAATATGCTTCAGGTTTTCTTCTGGTATCCCGCGTCCTGTGTCCGACACCGTCAAAAGAATATAATCGCCCGCATCTATCTCAAGAGGCTGAGCTTCCTGTTGGTTGAGGGTAACATTTTTCGTCGTGATGACGATTTGCCCTCCATCGTCCATGGCATCTCTGGCATTTAGTGTCAGGTTTAGCAGCGCATTTTCAACCTGTCCGACGTCCGCAACGCATCGCCATAAAAATTCCTCATGTTTAACATGAAGCTGAATGGTTTCATCCAATGTGCGTTTTAGAAACTTGATAATGTCGACAAGTTCTTCATTCAGGCAGATGTTTGACGGCTGTAAATCCTGTTTACGGGAAAAAGCGAGAAGGTTGTTTGTCAGCTCTGCCCCTTTGTTCGCGGATTTAATAATCGCTTCAATCGAGTTTTGCGAAATAGGTTGACCAGTTTCCAGTTTTTCCTGAATCAGCTCTGAATTTCCAAGAATGATGGCGAGAATATTATTGAAGTCATGGGCCACACCACCAGTTAGCTGACCAACGGCCTGCATTTTTTGCGATTGACGCAGTTTTTCTTCTAATTCGATTTGTTTGGTCAGGTCTGTGCCTGTTCCGCGATACCCCAAAAAGGTACCACGTGCATCAAAGACCGGTTTACCATTGGTCGACCAATGGTGAGTCTTTCCACTGGGATCCTGATGGCAATAGACGAAATTCTTGTACGGACGCCGATTTTTTAGGTCGTCCATATGGACTTTCCAGTTTTCGTCAATGTCTGTGCCATACCGCATCTCACCGCGGCTTTTGCCGATAAAATCCTTTTTCTGCAGGCCGGTTATTTGCGTCATTCGATCAGAAATATAAGTGACCTTGAGCTGGTCATCCATTTCCCAATACCAGTCAGCAGCAAGCTCTACCAGATCTGCAAATCGGCTTTCACTGACTTCCTTGGATTTCAGGGCCTCGTTCAGATAGGAAATATCCTGCGTAATACCGAAATAAGCGACAGGTTTACCCTTTTCATCGAATTCAGTTTCAAACACGCCCCGAACATACCGAATAACACCATCCTGCCGCCGGACACGGTATTGAAATTCTTTTGGACCTTTTTCATTGGCACTTGATTCAAACATGTTGGTGAACAAATGGCTGTCTTCCGGAAGTTTGAAATTCATCGCGATTTCGCGGGTGATCTGTATATCAGACGGGTCCAGGCCATAAATACGATATAGCTCATCGGACCAGTAAAGGTCATCCGTCTCAATATCAATGCGCCAGTAGCCTACATGGGCAAGGGAAAGCGCAGAATCCATATCTTTTTTGGGGTCAGTCAGCTTCAATCTCCGAAAACTCAATAAATTCTAATAAAGAGTAGTCTTGGATGTCCCAAAAGTCATGCAGAATTGTTACAAAAGAAATAAAATTCAACAAATTCCATTATTTAGGCGCTCTGGCAATGGTATTAATCCGCAGTTGCGAAGCACAGTTGTAATAATGGAATTGGTGGCCTGTTCAAAATCTTCATCCAATAAAACACCTTCTTCCCGTCCAAGGACAGAGGCCCATTGTATCTCAAAATCCGCCCAAGTCTGCGTCATCGCCCATATATGAAATATGAGCCGTTTACTATCAACGGGCGCCATTTTGCCTTGCTCAATCCATGTATCCAAAACCGCTGATTTTTTTTCAACCCAGGCTTTCAGGTCCCCTGAGAGATAGGGTTTGATGCGCGGTGCTCCCCGAATGAGTTCGTTGGCGAACACACGCGACGCCTCTGGCCGGTTTTTGGAAAGCTCCATTTTCGCGCGGATATAATCAGCAAGGGTCGATGCCGGGTCATCCTCCGCCGTGATCTCCCGAAACGAAGACAACCACAATTCCACGATTTCATCGACCACGGTCCTGTATAATTCTTCCTTCGTGCCGAAATAGTAATGAATATTTGCTTTGGGCAATCCCGCCTGCTGCGCAATAGAGGCCGTTGTTGATCCTCTAAATCCGTTTTCGGCAAAAACTTTTTCCGCAGCGTCCATGATCCGTTTCCGGTTTTCTAAGCGAATGCGACCCTGATTATTTAATGCGACGGCTTCTTTTTCTGACATATGTAAGCGTGGCCTCTTTTATATGCGGTATCAGGATAATGTTGTTTAAACGCCTGAAGATACTGCCATCCTATTAAAACTTGACCAGATGGTCAATAAACGTACGTGAACACACCGTTATACCGGCTGAGTAGCATTTTAATGAGCGGATCAGCAAGGGGAGATCGGATTAGATTTTAGGCGATGATTTCTAATGAAAAAAGGTTGAATGCCGCTAGGGAAAGAGGTATAGAACAAAAAGGGAACAAATTGCATTAAAAAGGGTAAACAGGGGGCAGACAGATGAACGTAGAATTGCGGCGGGCGCGCTTTTCAGCGCTACACTTTCGGAAAAATACCTTTGTTCTGCCAAACCCCTGGGATATTGGCTCCGCGAAAATGATGACGGCTTTGGGAGCAGAAGCCCTGGGTACAACAAGTGCGGGATATGCGTTTTCACAAGGACGACCGAGTGATCTGGGGGAGATTGGCCGGGAACAGGCGTTGACGCACGCAAAGCAGATCCTGTCTGCGACCTATTTACCGGTGAGCGCTGATCTTGAAAATGGATATGGCCATACGCCAGAGGAGGTGGCAACAACGGTCGAGAGGGCGATTGAAATAGGATTGTCTGGTTGCACCATTGAAGATGCAACGGGCGATCCTGAGAAACCGCTTTATGACAGGAGTTGCGCCATCGAACGAATTGCAGCTGCCAGCGAACGGGCAAAAAAGCTGGATGTTAATTTCGTTCTTACTGCGCGTTCTGAAAATTTTCTCAACGGGCGTCCAGATCTGGACGATACCGTCACCCGGTTAATCGGCTATCAGTCTGTCGGTGCCGATGTTTTATATGCTCCGGGTTTACCAGATCTGGGTTCCATCACTGATGTCTGTCAGGCCGTCGACAAACCAGTAAATGTGGTCGCGGGCATCGGTCTTGAAGGGATATCATTTGGGCAACTGCAAAAAGCAGGTGTTAAGCGGATCAGTACGGGGTCGGCCTTGTCTCGGGTTGCGTATGGCGCGATGATAACGGCGACCAATCGTATCTTGCAATCGGGCTCGTTTGAGGATTTGGACCAGTCGGCCAGCTTTAGCAGTATCGACGGTCTGTTTCGTAAGGCTGACCTGTTCGCGGAACATGGAAGGGGGATTGGTTCTGGCTGGGCCTGCTAAATGTTTCTTGCTGCGTTTTGTTTCAACTTTTGGTAAATTGTTTTTCGTTAATTCCAATAAATTGACTTGACGCGCAACTAAATAAAGGTCAATAGTACTGACACTTAGTGTGTGAAAGGCTTCTTAATGAATTGGGAAAACAGACTATCCAAGGATGCGCAATCGATTAAAGCGTCTGAAATCAGGGAGTTGCTGAAAATTCTGGAGGATCCGGAAATTCTGTCCTTCGCTGGTGGGATTCCTGACCCGCAATTATTTCCCATGGATCGCGTTCGGGATATTCGAATAAATCTTGAGAAAAATCCGGCGGCGGATCGTCAGGCCATGCAATATTCCCAGACGGAAGGGTACGCACCTTTGCGGGATTGGATTGCTGATCGGTGTTCAACTGAAAATACGCTCTTAGAGCGAGAAAATGTTCTGATCACCAATGGTGCACAGCAGTCCCTTACGCTTCTTTCAACCATATTTCTGGAGGCGGGAACCAAACTGGCTGTTGCCAGTCCGACATATCTAGGTGCTTTGCAGGTCTTTGGGACCCGCAGGCCTGAATATATCACTGTTGATACCGACGAAAACGGGATCATTCCTGAAAGTCT
>NZ_JBLHZT010000013.1:0-88417 GCF_047631475.1 Sneathiella sp.
CACAACGGCTTATTGGATCGATCGTCTGGAAGATCAGGATCTTTTATGCGCTCCTGTTAAATCGTTGGAGGAGGCACTTGAAGACCCGCAGACTATCCATAATCAGATGGTCACGACGCACAGTCATCCACTGCATGGAGAGGTGAAGGTCATTTCTTCACCCGTTCACTTTTCCAAGACACCGTTTCAAGTCTATCGGCCAGCCCCGACACTGGGTCAGCATAACGATGAAATTCGATCGGAAATCGGGGGTTAGAAATGACAGTTACATTTGAGCGCAAAGATCAGGTTGCCTATGTCACCATTCGGCGGCCAGAGCGTATGAACGCCATCGACAGCACCGCCGAAGCCCAGCTCGAAAAAATATGGACTGAGATCGAGCAGGATGAAACTTTACGTTGTGTTGTTCTTACGGGCGAGGGCGAAAAAGCGTTTTGCGCTGGCGCGGATATGAAATCGGGCAATGATGCCGGTGGTGTTGATTATTGGGCCCGATCGCAGGTCAACGGATTTGGGGGACTGGCCTACCGGGACAGTCTCTCCATACCGGTCATTGCTCGTGTGAACGGTTTTGCGCTTGGTGGGGGTTTCGAAATGCTGATGGGTTGCGACATCGTGGTTGCGACCGAATATGCGAAATTCGGCCTTCCTGAAGCCAAAGTCGGGCGCCTTCCTCTCGAAGGCGGCATGGTTCTGCTGCAACGTTTAATCCCTGAAAAAATTGCTCTTGGGATCATGCTGTCAGGCCGCAAACTATTGGCGGAGGATGCCAAGCATTATGGCTTTGTAAATGAAGTCGTTCCCTTTGAAGAACTGGATGATGCTGTTGCCCGTTGGGTTGCCGATATTAAATCCTGCGCCCCGCTTTCGATCAAGGCGATCAAGGAAACCGTCAAGAAAACGGCTCATTTATCCCCCCGAGACGCTCAGGCCCTCAGAACGCCTGCATTGATTAGAGCCTTGCAATCCAATGATTCCGACGAAGGAGTAAAAGCCTTTGTCGAAAAGCGTGCCCCTGTTTGGACAGGCACATAGGCCAGGGAAATAGCGGCGATGACTTATGTAATCACAGGACCGTGCGTCGATGTCAAAGATGGTGAATGTACCAATGTTTGCCCGGTCGACTGCATTTATGAAGGCGGGCGTATGTTTTACATCCATCCCGATGAATGTGTGGCCTGTGGTTTATGCGAGTCCGTCTGTCCGGTGGATGCCATTCGAAAAATCGCCTTTGTCGAGCCTGAGGAAGAAAAGTTCCTGGTCGCAAACGCGGAGTATTTTTCATCAGCGGTTACAAATCTTGGCCAACCCGGTGGATGGAAAGAGGCAACAACGACAACGCTTGATCATCCGATTATTGCAAAGATGCCAGTCCAAAAGGGTGATGGCCTCTAAGGTGGAGAATAAATTTTGAATAATAATAAATTGGGCGGTGTTATTGCCGCCATCCCGACCCCTGTAAACGAGGCGGGTGATCCGATGGTTGATGTGTTTTTAACCCATGCGAAATGGGCCTTAAGCAACGGGTGTGACGGTCTGAATGTGCTGGGGACTACGGGAGAGGCCAATTCTCTGAGCACAGAGAAACGGATGCAGGTGATGAGCGCAGCCGCGCAGCATCTGGATCAATCGGTTCTCATGGTTGGGACGGGGACTCCGGATTACGAAACAACCGAGAAATTGACCCTCTATGCTGCGGAACTTGGATATGCAGGCGCGTTGATCCTCCCTCCCTACTATTATAAACCAATTCGGGATGATGCGTTATATAGCTGGTTTGCGCGTCTTGTTGCGGCTGTCTCTGAGACAGATATCAAGCTCTATCTGTATAATTTTCCGGCGATGACCGGTATCCGGTTTTCGGTGGCACTTCTGATGCGGTTGGCGACAGATTTTCCCGATAAAATAGTGGGGATCAAGGACTCGTCCGGGGATCTGACTTATTGCCGCGATATTGTAAACCGGGTGAGCGGGTTTTCGGTTTTTCCAAGCAGTGAAACAACCCTGCCGACAGCTCATGCAGAGGGATACGCCGGTTGCATATCGGCGACTGTGAATTTAACAGCGCCGGTGTCTCAACTGGCTTGGCAAAACAGGGAGGCGGCCGTAACAGCCACTTTCGAACAAAGGTTAAAAGACCTGAGGGAGGGAATTTCTGGCACCCCCCTTATCCCGTCAATTAAATACCTCTTGTCCCGCCGCCATGAAGACACGGCCTGGTGCGCGCTTCGACCACCGCTTCAGCCGCTTGCGGATCAGGACAGGCACGATCTTGATGCAGTCTTTGAACAGCTAAAAACACAAACTCAACTCTCTCTTTAAAACGGATTATAAAATGCAAGTGAAAGCAAATCTTATCGGTGGACAATGGATCGCAGGACAGGCAACACAGGAGAATATCAATCCGTCAGACACATCCGATGTGATCGGGGTCTTCGCGCAGGCTGCTGCCGAGGATGTTAGCAGCGCGGTTGCCGCAGCCAAGGAGGCACAAGCCGAATGGGCGGTACTTGATGCCCAGAGTAGGCACGACATTCTGGATCGAACCGGCAATACTATTCTCGCCCGCAAGGAAGAACTTGGAGCGCTTCTTGCGCGTGAAGAAGGAAAAATCCTTCCCGAAGCAATCGGTGAAACGATCCGAGCCGGAAATGTGTTCAAATTTTTTGCCGGTGAATGCCTGAGAAATACCGGGGATCTTGTTAGCTCTGTTCGTCCGGGAATTGACATTGAGGTCACGCGGGAGCCGGTTGGTATCGTTGGGATCATTACACCATGGAATTTCCCGATTGCTATTCCTGCCTGGAAGATTGCACCGGCACTTGCTTACGGAAATACAGTTGTTTGCAAACCGGCGGATTTAACACCGGCTTGCGCCCATGCCATTGCCGAGATTTTGATGGAATGTGGTTTGCCCGGTGGCGTCTTTAATCTGGTCATGGGGCGTGGGTCGATTGTTGGAGAAGCAATACTGGACCATCCGGACATCACTGCGATTTCATTTACCGGGTCCGTAAATACGGGTCAGCATGTGGCAGAAAAATGCCTGCAAACGATGAAGAAGGTGCAACTTGAGATGGGCGGGAAAAACCCAACGGTTGTACTGGACGATGCCGATCTGGAGGTGGCTGTCTCCAGTTGTCTGAATAGTGCTTTTTTCTCGACTGGTCAGCGTTGCACGGCGTCTTCCCGCTTTATCGTGCAAGAGGGTATTCATGATGAATTCGTGCGCCGCATGACAGAGGAAATGAGTGCGTTGAAAATTGGCCCGGCACTGGATCCAAACAGTCAGATGGGTCCGGTTGTCGACGAGCGTCAATTGGTATCCAATCTTAAATATGTTGCCTTGGCAAAAGAAGAGGGCGCGACAGTCATAGGCGGGGAGCGATTTGACGGACCAACGACTGGCTTTTACCAGAAGCCTGCTTTGTTTACCGATACCCATAACAAGATGCGGATCAATCAGGAGGAGATTTTTGGTCCCTGTGCCAGCGTGATCAAGGTTAAGGATTTTGAAGAGGCTGTCGCTGTAGCAAATGAAACGGAATTTGGCCTGTCGGCGGGTATCTGCACACAAAGTTTGAAATATGCTGCGGCCTTTAAAAAGAGGGCGCAAGCGGGATTGGTTATGGTCAATCTTCCAACAGCGGGTATTGACTATCATGTCCCCTTCGGCGGCCGAAAAGGGTCCAGTTATGGGCCGCGGGAGCAGGGTAGCTATGCGAAGGAATTCTATACAATCGTCAAGACAAGTTATGTCTCGACAGGCTAACTGGAGGAAACATGACAGTTACCAATGAGAAGAGCGGTTTAAAATGGCACCGCCGTTTCATGGGATTGGCGAATTATATTTCAGAGTGGACTGAAGATCGGGATTTCAAGGTTGGGGCTGTCATTGTTGGCACCAACCATGAAATCCGCTCGACGGGATATAATGGTCTGCCGCGTCAAATTAAAGCCAACGAAGAACGTCGTTTTGATCGGAAAAGTGGCGAGAAATTCTTCTGGTTTGAACATGCAGAACGTAATGCAATTTATAATGCGGCGCATTCTGGCGCGGCCCTGTCAGGCTGTACTCTTTATGTAAACAGGTTCCCCTGCGCAGATTGTGCCCGAGCCATTATTCAAAGTGGCATTACGACAGTGTGCTGTCCTGCAAAGCCTGAAAAAGACGGTGCGCTGGATCATAGTTTCGATGTTTCAGAAATACTTCTGCACGAGGCTGGCGTTCAACGCATTGTATGGGAGTAGGACCTAAAGGATCGGCTGGCCTGTCAAAGGAAAGGGCAGTCATCGTCTGGCAATGCAGTCCTTTTTGGCTTGGCTTCTGTTTAAAGAATTTGAGCTGCTTGATGGATCAGGTCAGAAAATGACAGGAGGCAAGATGACCGTCCCCCCAGTCTTTTAAAGGGGGCGGTTCAGACGCGCAGTGTTCAATAGCCACAGGGCAGCGTCCGGCAAACCGGCATCCTTTGGGGAGGTTTATGGGGCTGGGCGGGTCACCGGTAAGTGCATTTCGCCGGACGGCTTCCGGATTGGCATGCACCCGCGGAACGGCTGCAAGCAGGGCTTTTGTGTAGGGATGCTTGGGGTTGGTGAAGAGTGTCTTACGGTCTGCCTTTTCAACAATTTGCCCCAAATACATAACAGCGACATCATCACATAAATGCTGAACAACCCCCAGATCATGGCTGATAAAAAGATAAGTAAGACCCATTTTTTCCTGAAGTCTGCGCATCACGTTTAAAATTTGCGCCTGAACAGCAACATCCAGTGCTGAGACAGGTTCGTCGCAGACAATCAGGTCAGGTTCTGTAGCAAGGGCGCGGGCAAGCCCCACGCGTTGGCGTTGACCCCCTGAAAATTGATGCGGAAAAAGGCTGATGCTTTCTGGCCGTAATCCCACCTGTTCAAATAGATCTTTTACCTTTTGGTCTCGTTGGTCAGGGTCCCCAATATTCATGAGATCAAGCGGTTCGCGTACGATATCGCCGACCCGGCATCTGGGATCAAGAGACGAGTATGGATCCTGAAAAATCATTTGAAAATGCCGCCGCGCAAGGCGCAGTTCTTCTTTTTCCAAATGGCTTATTTTTTTGCCAGAAAGTGTAATTTCACCCTCGGTAATCGAAACAAGCCGCAGGACGGCAAGAGCGGTTGTTGTTTTCCCGGAACCACTTTCGCCAACAATGCCCAGTGTTTTCCCTTTTTCAATTGAGAAATTTACACCGTCCACAGCGTGGACAGTCATCGGCTCCTTGAACATTTTTTTACTGGAAAAGTGAACCTTCAGATTTTTGACTTCTAGCAAGGGCTCCGATGTCATGCGATAACTTCTTTCTTCACATTAAAACAGGCAACTTTGTGCTGATCTGTAATTGGATCAATGGTAGGCACATTGAAACGGCACTTCTCCATAACATGCTGGCACCGTGGGGCAAACGCACAGCCAGACCCCAATTCTGTAAGCGGTGGTACAACGCCTGCAATTTCTTCCAGATAAGGCCGCTCGTCAGTTGGGTTGTCTTCAAGATGGGGAACACAGGCAATCAAGCCCTTGGTATAAGGGTGTTGCGGGTTATCCAGAATGTCCCGTGTGCTGCCTGTTTCGATGATGTGTCCGGCATACATGACGGCAACACGATCGGCAAGCTCTGCAACGGCGCCCATATCATGGGTGATCAAAATAATGGCGGTTCCGGTGTCTCGTTGCAGATCCCGGAGTAAATCGAAAATCTGCGCCTGAACCGTGACATCCAACGCCGTCGTAGGCTCATCGGCAATAAGAACCTTCGGCTTGCATGCTAGTGCCAGGCCGATCATAACCCGCTGGCGCATGCCTCCTGAAAGTTCATGAGGATATGATTTTGCGCGAACGGCAGGTTCGGGAATGCCAACTTTCTCAAGCATTTCAACGGCACGCGCCCAAGCCTGTTTTTTCGTTACTTTTTCGTGCAACAGGACACTTTCAGCAATTTGATCGCCAATGCGAAAGACAGGATTGAGCGAGGTCATGGGTTCCTGAAAGATCATTGAAATGAGGTTTCCCCGTATCTCCCTCATTTTTCTTGAAGAGAGGGCAGTAAGATTCTGCCCTTCCAACGAGATGTTACCGGATGTAATCTGTCCGGGGGGGCTCGGAACCAGTCCCATGACGGACAAGGCAGTCATGCTTTTACCACACCCGGATTCTCCAACAATTCCAAGTATTTCCCCTTGGTTTAAGTCCAGGTTGATGTGGTTTAAAACGCGTGCATTCCCGGCACGGGTCTTGAAGTCAACGACAAGGTCTTTTACGCGTAATAACTCAGACATCACCGCTCTCTCAATTTTGGATTAAAGGCATCGTTCAGTCCATCGCCAACCAAACTAAACCCCAGAACTGTCAGGAAAATCATGAAGCCGGGCAAACTGATAGTCCACCAGGCGTCCAGGATATATTCCCGTCCGGCTCCGATCATCATTCCCCAACTGAAGACATTTGGATCGCTAAGGCCAAGAAAGCTGAGCCCTGCTTCAAACAAAATGGCGATGCCGATCGTGAGGGTGGCCGAAACAATGAGGGGTGCTAGAGCGTTGGGTAGTATGACCCGCCAGATAATACGGTCATTTTTCGCCCCAATCGATCGGGCGGCGCTGACATATTCCAGATTGCGAATGCGCATAAACTCGGCTCGGGTTAATCGGGCGGTTGCGGGCCAACTAACAATACCGATCGCTATTGAAATAATGAAAATGGAAGGCGGAAAAAGGGTAACCAGAACCATAGCAAATAACAGGGCGGGCAACACCTGGAAAAATTCTGTCAGACGCATGAGGGCTTCATCGACCTTGCCCCCATAATATCCAGACATGGACCCGACCAGAATCCCTATTGTCACAGTTAAAAAACCGGCGGTAAGCCCAACAAATAATGTAGAGGCGCCCCCATGAATGAGGCCGGCGAGCATATCCCGTCCCAATTGGTCTGTTCCCAAAGGAACAGAGGCCACGTCTCCCGGGGCCGTTAATGGGGCCCAGACGATTTCGAAAGGATCCACAACGTAAAGGAAAGGGCCAACAAACGAAAAGAGGGCAACAGAGGTTAAAATAGCTAAGCCTAGCATTCCAGCCCAACTTTGGCGAAACGCATGAACGGCTTCTTTTAAAGGGCTTTGGCTTATCGGTTTTATGTCAGTGTCAAGAGTAGCCACGTCAGTTTCCAGTTCGAATGCGGGGATCGACAATCCGGTAAATCACGTCCGTTACCAGATTAGCGAGAATGACTAGGAGAGACGAAAAGAACAAGATGCCAAGGATAGTCGGAAAGTCCCTTGCGAGGATGGATTCAAAAGCGAGTGTTCCAAGGCCTGGCCAGCTAAAAACCGTTTCGACAAGAACGGCACCAGAAACAACACTTCCAAACTGTAGGCCCGCGATTGTGACGATAGGCAGAATAGCATTTCGGAGGGCATGCCGGGTGTAAATCGAGATTTCTGAAACGCCTTTGGATCTAGCCGTCCGGATATAATCGGATCCTAAAATTTCAAGCATGCTGGCGCGGGCCAAGCGGGCATATTGGGCGAGATAGACAATCCCTAATGTCAGTGCGGGTAAAACAAGATGGTGCGCGATATCAATCGATCGCGTCCAAAGATCATCACTGAGGGTGATATCAAACATTCCTGAAATGGGAAAGATCGGGACCAGCCAGGCGAACAGGATAACCAGCATCATCCCTGTCCAGAAAATTGGGGCCGAATACCCGATCACGGATACAAGTGTCACAAGGCCGCTGGTGATGCCCTTGGGATTGTGAGAGGCGAGAACCCCCAGAAGGGTCCCGATGAAAATCGCAAAAACAAGGGCTGTCACGACAAGAAGAATAGTGGCACCCACCCGATCCAGGACAAGATCAAGAACCGGGGCATTATAGAAAAAGGATTGCCCCAAATCCCCTGTCAGGGCTTTTCCAAGATACGTTCCCAATTGCACATAGACAGGTTTATCAAGCCCATAAGATGTTCGAATATCGGCGAGCATTTCCTCCGTTGCGCCTCCCATCTCCCCGGCGATCACTTCGGCTGGATCACCCGGGGCAATGTGAATAAGGAGAAAGTTTAAAACCAGAACCGCCGATATCAGCAGGAATGCATGAAGGAAACGACGGATCACAATCATTAAAATATTCACGAAATTTGGTCTCCGTCGTTACGCATTACACATGTTTACTTGAAGTATACCTCATCAAGCGGTGCCATGGTGCCCCAGATTGAAAGGGGTGGGTTGCCCAATTTCTTGCTGTAAGCGCTATGGTAAGGCAAGACATTGATAAATGCCTGCGGCGCCTCATCGACGATGATTTTCTGTGCTTCCTGATATAGCTTAACGCGTTTTGCCTGATCTTGCTCTGCACTTGCTTTTTCAAGCAAAGCATCGACGGATCCGTTGCAATAACTTTGCGTGTTGGACCAGATAACGCCTTTGCGGATATTGTTGCACAGATAAGTCCGGTGCACTCCAATCACAGGATCCGCCCAGTTGAATACAATGTCCATACTCATATCAAAATCATGACCCCCAACGCGTTTTGCCCATGTTGGAAAGTCCGGGGACGCACGCAGTTCGACTTTAATGCCAATTTTCTTAAGCTGAGGTTTGAGATATTCCGCGATGCCTTTCTGTTGCTCAGCCGAACCGGGGATATAATCAAGTGACAATGCGAAACGCATATCATCAGGGCCCCTTTTGAAGCCGGCTTCATCCAGAAGCGCATTTGCTTTGTCCAGATCCAGATCATATTTTTCAACATCAGGTGCATAGAAAGGACTGCCCGGTGCAACAGGACCCGTTGCTGGTTTTGACTGACCGCCATGGAGGGCATTGATGATGAAGTTCCGATCGAACCCGAACGCAATTGCGCGGCGAACCCGTTTGTCTTTCAGATATTTGTTCTGGGTGTTGAACGCCAGCCAGTTAAGAGGACCGACGGCAGCATAGCCATTACTGGTGACAACGAGATCTTTATTTTTTTTAAGCCGCGCAATGTCTTTGGTTGGTGCAAGGAAAGGGTACAGGGTAACTTCCCCTTTATCCGTCGCTAACGCCAAGCTTGTTGGGTCTTTGTAGTTTTTGATAATGACTTTGTCGAGATATGGCCGTCCTTCAATAAAATAGTCGGTATTTTTTTCGAGAATGATGTATTGGCCAGGTTTGAATTCTTTGAGTTTGAACGGACCAGAACCGACAGGGGCGCTATTGGCCGGATGACTTTTTTGATCCTGCCCGTCCCCATATACATGCTTGGGGATGATCGGCAGCAGTGCGCCGGACATTGCCAGAAATGCCGCCGGATGCGATTTGGAAAATTTCAAAATGGCGGTATGTGGATCCGGTGTTTCAACGGATGAAACCGGTTGGAACATGGTTTTGAACGGATGGTTGGCCTTTACCGTTTCAACGGAGAAAGCGACATCTTCGGAAGTGATTGGTTTGCCATCGTGAAATCTCGCATTTTTGCGGAGATTGAGGGTAATGCTCATACCATCCTGTGATGTGGACCAACTTTCTGCAAGGTAGGGTTGTGGGTTCCAGTCCGCGTCATATCGCAGAGGTGTAGCGAATATCTGGGTCCCCGGCACGGCTGTTGCAATACCGGATTGCACGGCAGGGTTAAGATGACGTGCTTTTTGAGTGCTCCCAATCACCAGTGTCCCCCCTGGTTTTCCCTCTTCTGCCTGAAGAGGGGCTGCGGCAAAAGTGCCCGCAAGAAGAGCGGCACTGAGTGCCAATACTCCAAATTTTCTCATCCCAGCCTCCTGTTATATAAAACGGTTTCTGTTGATATTTTTTCCCGTTTTTGTGGTCAGTTTTTAGGCTAATTGAGGTTGCTTCTTTCGTAAAATATATTTTTAGAGGGTATATGCTCAAAAAAATAGAGGATGTAGCGTTACTCGGAGGGATTGATCCTCAGAACGGCATCATTAAACGCCCCGTTGTCCCGAAGCTCTATGCAGGTTTCAATAAATATATTGTCCGCTTTGCTCAGGAAAGCGTCCAAGCGATACACAATGCCAAATTCGACTGTGCGATAGACGGGCGCTAACGGAATTCGAACCAGATCGCCGACCGTATATTGCTGTTTCTTTAACGGTCGCAGGTTAAAGATTGAATAGCCCAGTCCGGACGCTACCATGCTTCTGACCATTTCCGCAGATTTTGACGAATAAATCACACGCGGTGTCAGGTCATCTTCCGCAAACAGACTGAACATGTAATCGCGGGTTTGTTGAAGATCCAGCAATACCATTGGTTCCTTGTAAACGTCTTTCAGTGTCAAAACGTCTCTTTTGGCAAGGGGATGATCAATTGGAAGTGTAATATGGGGCGGCGCCGTGAACAGCGGAATGAAAGACAAGCTTTCATCCAGATTGGATCTAAAGCCAAGTCCCATATCAATTTCACTGCGCGTAACGCGGGAGATGTTGGCGTTATTATCACCCTCCATAAAATGAATTGAAATGTCAGGATAATTATCGGCAAGTGCCCGGGTGATCAGGGGAAGCAGGATTGGTGCTGCGGGGGTAAAGCACCCCATGCGAATAGATCCGTTTACAATATTGGTTTGTTCGTCGACGGATTGCTCGAAGGTCTGGTGGGCTTTTAAAAGTTGACGGGCATGACCCAGAAAGGACGCCCCAAACTGGGTCGGAACAATTCCCTTTGAGGGGAGGCGCCTGAACAGCTTTCGAGAGAGATCGAGTTCAATCGCATCAATGGCGGCTGAAATAGACGAGGGAGATATATTGAGTTCTTTTGAAGCATTTGTAATGGATTTATGGCGCGAAGCGATTTCAATATACCGAAGTTGCTTAAGCGTATACCGCATTTTGGACCCTTTATTCGGATTTTTTGTGGAATACCCGCAGTACTATCTATTTTTCAGAGGGTATCCCGCACCATACACTCTGTCCAATCAAAAGTATCCAGCGATAGGGGAAGTACGCGTGTCAGCAATCACAGTTTTTAAAGCAAAAAAAATTATCACGATGGATCCTGATTGCCCATCGGCAACGCATGTTGCAGTTAAAGAGGGAAAGATTCTTTCAGTGGGATCCGTTGCCGATATGCAAAGCTGGGGAGATTACCAGCTTGATGAAACCTTTGCTGAGAAAGTGATCATGCCAGGCATGGTGGAAGGCCATTCTCATCTGATGGCGGGGGGTATTTGGGATTATACCTATGTGGGCTATCAGGACCGAGTTGATCCGGATGGAAAATTTTGGCCCGGGGTTAAAACAATTAAAGATGTTATCGATCGCTTGAAAGAGGTTGAAAAAACGTTGGCTCCTGACCAGCCGCTTGTGGCCTGGGGGTTCGATCCGATTTTTCTGGATGGCCCCCGCATGGTCAAGTCTGATCTGGATGTGGTATCGCAGGAACGGCCCATTGCCGTGATGCATTCCAACTTTCATTTAATGACGGTCAGTTCTTCTGCTCTCAAACTGGCGAATTATGTCTCTGATATGGGGATTGACGGCATAGCACTCGGTGAAGATGGAACTCCTAACGGCGAACTTCAGGAAATGGCTGCTATGTTCCCCATAATGCGGCGATTGGGCGTAAACTGGCGTGAAATTGGTCAGGCGTCAGAAAGTGTGAAGGCTTTTGGGCGTGTATGCAATCGTGTCGGTGTGACGTCGGCAACGGATCTGATTAACGAATTAAGTGAAGAAGATGTTGTTGAAATGACGGCGGTTACGAACGACGCCGATTATCCGGTTCGGCTGCATTCCATGCTGAACGGATTAACGCAAACGCCTCAGGAGACGTGCAGCCGGGCGCTTGAATTGCGTGATAAAAGTACGGACAAATTTATTCTTGGCGCCGTAAAAATTATCACGGATGGCTCAATTCAGGGATTTACGGCCCGTATTCGGTGGCCCGGTCACTTTAATGGTGCGCCAAACGGGATTTGGAATATTGCGCCAGCGCAATTGAACGATCTGGTCGATACTCTGAATGCAGCAGGCATTCAAATGCATATCCATGCGAACGGAGATGAAGCGATTGAAGTGTCGCTGGATGCGTTGGAAGCGGCAAAAATAAAAAATAATCGGCCCGATGTTCGACATGTGATTCAGCATTGCCAACTGGCGGATCGGGCGCATTTCCGCAAGATGAAGCGTTTGGGGGTGCTGGCCAATTTATTTGCAAATCATATTTATTATTTTGGCGACAAGCACGCGGCTTTGACCGTTGGCCCGGATCGGGCGCGCCGAATAGATGCGTGTCGGTCCGCGCTGGAGTTAGGGGTGCCTTTCACGATCCATTCAGACGCTCCTGTGACCCCAATGGCTCCGCTCTTTACAGCTTGGTGTGCGGTTAATCGGTTGACTGAAAGTGGAAAAACTCTGGGAGAATATGAGAAGATTTCAGTGGCAGATGCCTTATATGCGGTTACACTTGGTGCGGCCTATACCTTGCAAATGGATCATCTGGTTGGGTCAATCGAAATTGGAAAATGGGCGGATTTTGCCGTTCTGGATGACGATCCGGAAGCGGTGGAGCCACTTGCATTGAAAGATGTCGGTGTCTGGGGAACCGTTCTGGGAGGACGGAAGTTCCAAGTTCAATGAAGGCGCGCGCGAAACCCCTGCCGATGACTGTCCTTTCGGGCTTTCTTGGCAGTGGCAAAACAACACTTGTCAATCAGCTGCTTCGGAATGCTGGCGGAAAACGGCTTCTTGTTCTTGTGAACGACTTTGGTGATATTGCGATTGACGAAGATTTGATCGACGCACGGGACGGCGAAATGCTGTCTCTCGCCAATGGCTGTGCCTGTTGCAGTATGGGGTCGGATTTATTCGACGCGTTTGACAAGGTATTATCGTTTAGCCCGGCCCCTGACTATCTGCTGATAGAGGCAAGTGGCGTTGCAGAACCTCAAAAAATAGCCAATTTCGCAAGAGCTGAACCGGATCTGGTTTTGAATTCCATCGTCACGATTGTCGATGCCCTTAATTTTGAGCAAACATCTTTGGATCCTCACGTGGGGGCGCTGGTCAGGCGTCAGGTCGCGGCAGCTGATTTGCTGCTGTTCAGCAAGACAGATCTGGCTTCTTCGGTGCAGATCGAACGCTTGAAGAAAGATTTACAAGGATTATCCAAGGCACCTTCAATTGTTACGTTGGCAGGACAGGGGGACATTAACGATCTTGTTTTTGGCCCCAATCTTTTCGAGTCGCTTTTGGAAATGCAAAAGGACCATCCAGTAGCGTCGCCGTCTCATTCTTATTCTAAACCGCATTCTCACTCCGAGATGTTTCAATCCTGGTCCTACAGGGTGAACGGCGACATATCGCTTGAGGCCATAAAGGATCTTGCCACGAAATTGCCGAGCGATGTTTTCCGTTTTAAAGGGATTTTCTCCAACAGGGAGGACGGCAAAGATTATGAGATTCACCGTGTCGGGAAACGGGTGGATTTCAAAAGAATGGGATCCGGGGGTTCTCACAATCGTGACGCTCGGTTTGTTGCGATAGCCATACAAAACGAAGCTCTGAACAGCCGGATGATGGACATACAAAGCCAGCTCAACGCTATTGCCTTCGGGCGTTAAGCGCTGAAAGTAAAACGGTTTTTTTAGAAGGGTCGTATTCTCGCAGTGCGTTCAGGCCTGATCTATTCTGCCAAACCACAGACTGCGGTTACCTATTGAGGAGTTTATCAAGGGGTGCATCCCGTTTAAGACCCATCTGTTCCTGAAGCAGTGGAAGCGGTAGAACGTCGATCAGTCGCAAAGCCGGTAGATCACTTCACTGAAATTACGAGGGTGAGGCGTTTCTTTGTCTTCGAAACGGACCGGCTTTGCTTCTTATCGCTAAGGACGGACGATCGTCCAACCTTGTTCATTAAGTTCCATAAGTGTTACCACGCCAGCCGGTACAAGCTCAGCTACCTCCATTAAAGGGGGTTTCGCTCCTTCCTTTTTTGTCATTGCGGCCAGTGTATTACCGCAGGCATGAAATGCGACATTTGGCATGCTCTTGGCAAATGATTGCATTCTTTTGGCGACCGGCGACGTATCGGATCGCAACATATGCAGTCCTGCATTAAAGGCAACGATCTTGATTTCGACTTCCTCGCCCAATTCGCTGTAATGGCGGGAGACATTGGCCGCAACGTTTAATACCGTGTTCATTTTTTGTGGGTCTTTATCACTTATCTGTAGGGCCAATTGGTGTCTGCCCTCACCAGCATGTACGGCAGTTACACTAAACAAAAACATCATGAATAAGGTACCGAGTGATACCATTATTTTCTTCGTCATTGTCTTTCCTCCCTTTGATTTCAGAAATGTGTGAATTAGTCCTCTGTCTCTGGTGTGACATCCAGGCTTCTTGCGCGGCCCAGTATTCTAACATCTGCCTTGCAGTCTTTCATACACGGCGCCCGCTGCGTCACGGTCACTACATCCGGACGAGGGTCCGACATGAAATTTGCTTCGTTTGGCAGCCGGAATTCAGTGAAATTTTCATCAGACAAGGTTCCATCTTCGTCCATCAGGTCATTCAGATATAACAGATAGGCGACAAGTGAATAAGTTTCATCGACCGTGAGGGTTTGGGCTTCGCCAAAAGGCATGGCGCGCTGGATATAGTCGAACAATGTGGACAGATAGGGCCAGTAGGAACCAATTGTTTTAACCGGGTTGTTGGATTTTAATGTCCCTTGTCCTCCGGCAAGAACCGGCCAACGTCCGTTCCCCTCTCCAAATTCACCATGACAGGAGGCGCATTTTTCTGTGAAGACGCTTTCTCCGTCTGCGACAGTACCGCTTCCCTTGGGCAGGCCTTGGCCGTCCGGGCGAACATCAATATTCCAGATAGCGATTTCTTCAGGCAAAGCGGCGCGGCCGATGCCAAGTTTATCGGCACTAGCAGTGGTGCTTAGGCCTACGAACAGGACGCAAAGAGCAGAGAGCTTAGGAAATTTCAACATTTTCAGTCTCCCCGTTCTTCATGACATGCCAGGTTTGAATGCCGTTGTTATGATAAATGGAATTAAGTCCCCGAACTTGGCGGAGTTCTTTTTTAGTGGGTTGAATATAGCCTGTTTCATCGATTGCCCGAGACTGAATGAGCATAGGGTCTCCCTGCCACTGGAAAGGAAGGTAGAACCGCGTCAGACACTTATCTAGGACAGGGCCAGACAGTTCGGCAGTTCGCCAGTTCTTACCACCATCCAACGTCACATCGACACGCTTGATTTTACCGCGGCCGGACCAGGCAAGGCCGCTTAGCATGTTATGCCCCTTATGGAGCAAGGGTGCCTGCGGACTCGGGTTGGTAACGATGGATTTCGCATCCATGATCCAGGTAAATCGGCGGGATGATCCGTCTTCCATCAGGTCTGTATATTTGGATGTCTCTTCCCGTGTATGCCAAGGCTGGTCACCAACTTCAATTCTTCGTAGCCATTTGACCCACATGTTGCCTTCCCAGCCGGGCACGACAAGCCGTAGCGGATACCCCTGTTCCGGACGGAGGGCTTCGCCGTTCATTTTATAGGCAACAATGCAGTCCTCCAGTGCTTTTTCAAGAGGGACGGATCGGTTCATCCCTGCCGAGTCTGCACCTTCCGGCATCAGCCATTTTGCATTGGTTTTTACGCCAGCTTCTTCCAGGAGATATTTTAAAGGGACGCCCGTATATTGAACGCAATGAACCATTCCATGGGTGAACTGGCACCCGTTCAGTTGTGCGCCGCGCCATTCCATGCCGCTATTGGCGGCGCATTCTAAGAAGGCAAAGCGATTGACCCGCGGAAATCTTTTTAGATCTTCCATTGTGAAAATCAACGGGTTGTCAACCAAGCCATTGATCATCAGGCGATGCGCCGAGGGTTCAATATGGGCGACGCCGGAATGGTGCCGCTCAAAACACAGGCCATTTGGGGTAATGAAGCCGTCCAGTTCATGCAAGGGTGTAAAGCTGACTGAAGATTCCTGTGACGCTGTCAACCATTCAACATTACGACGCACGACATGCGCTTCATGTTCAGAGGGTACGCCATAAGGGTTTGTGACGACCGCATCGCCCAGATAGGTATTCCAGTCTTCAATCTTGATTTCTGGCGGTGACTTGGCAAGAACCGGCTTACCAGAGCTTGCTGCCAGAAGTGTGCCTCCTCCAAGAGCTGACAGACTTCCCTTCAGAAAACCGCGTCTTCCAGTTGACGGCATTACATTGTTCCCTTGCTGATTAAACACATTGCAATATTTGAATATATTAGCGTTGAAGTCGATCTCACGTCAATCATTGTCTGGTCAGCTTTTTCTCAGTTTTACTGCGTTATGTGGATTTACGGTGACGGTTTTTTGTTTAGAGATGTAATCGGAGACAACATCATAAATTGCGGGTCCCTGAACATCTTCATTCACACTTGCCCAGCCGGAAACGATATAGGGTTTGGAGGCGTCAATCTTCTCACCGGTTTTCAAGAGGGTCATATTGCTGATCCTGGATCCCATTTGGGCGTTGGGATTGATATGATATCCCATTCCACCAACGCGGACCATATCGCCGCCCTGCTGATAATAGGGGTCTTCGTTAAACAGATTGTCCGCAACGTCTTCGAGTATATTTTTCAGAGTTTCGCCCGTCATTTCGTTTCTATAGGCATTTGGATAGGTTATTGCGGTCATATTGTAGACATCGTCAACTGTAATCTCCTGACCGGGAAGAAGGCTTGCGCCCCACCGGAAACCCGGAGACAACGCAATCTCAGCGTCTCTTTCACTGAGTAAAGCATCGCAGATCAAATCGTCAAAAGTACCGTTCAGGTTTCCCCGTCGGTAAAGAAGGCTTTCGGTTGTACCAAGCACCTTGTTGATTTCCTGTTGATGTGGCTGCCGGATTTCCGTGACAAGTGCCGTCATAGCAGGATCTGGTTCGATCACATCTGATAAAACAGGGATTAGTTTGTAGCGATAATCTTTAACCTGACCGTCCCGAACGTCCAGATCAAGTCTCGATAGGAACTTTCCGTGGCTGCCAGAGGCGATCAAAAGCGTTCCATTTACGTCGATTGCAACAGGCAGTGCATCGTGAGTATGGCCGGTGAGAACAACATCAATTCCGCTCACGCGGGATACAAGTTTGCGGTCAACATCAAAACCGTTGTGAGACAGTAAGATGACAAGTTCCGCCCCTTGTGCACGCGCTTTATCCACATGAGCCTGAACTTCGTCCTCACGAATACCAAAACTCCAATCCGGAATTTTATAGCGTGGGTTTGCGATCGGTGTGTAAGGAAACGCTTGCCCGATGACCGCAATCTTGACACCGCCACGCTCAAAATAGGAAGTGGCTTCAAACGCCGGCTCGTCCCATTCGGTATCCCGGATATTTCCCGCCAGAAAATCAAAAGACAGTTCTTCCAACAGTTCGTTTACCCGCTCTTGCCCATAGGTAAATTCCCAATGGGCCGTCATCGCGTCAGTTTTAAGGGCATTCATGATTTTTACCATGTCCGCACCGCCTGTTTTTAAGGACGTGTACGATCCTTGCCAGGTGTCTCCGCCGTCTAGAAACAAGGTTTTTCCCGGCCGTTCCGCGCGAATATGGTTTAAAAGAGTTGATAGTCGATCTACCCCACCAACGCGTCCATAGTCCCGCGCCAAGGCGGTGAAATCACTACTGCTCAGGGAATACGCACTTGCCGTTCCTTTTTCAATGCCAAACTTTTCGAGAAACTCCTTCCCTGTAATATGAGGCGGTAGACCTGACATTTCCCCAACCCCCAAATTGATCGATGGTTCCCGGAAATAGATGGGTACCAGCTGGGCGTGGATATCGGTTATGTGGGTAATCGTTACATTCCCAACAGATTCAAAATTCAAGAGGTCATCCTGGGTCAGGGTTTGCCGGGCAGAGGCGCGGACAAAATCAGTCCCAAAACCCAAAAGTCCAACAGTTGCACAGGAAACCTGTAAAAAATCGCGGCGCGAAAACATATTAAAAAACCCACAAAATCAATAAAGGAGCGTCACTCTTTAGCGGATACCGTTAAAAAAAAGCCGCACCTCTTTCGAGAGTGCGGCCAAATGTTCGCTAGTTGCGAACAGCAGGTGCTTCTACCTTGAGGCCTTGGCCTCGATAGGCAATGTAGAGTTCAAGATTGACAAACTCATCTGAACCGACGGCATAGGGTGTCGCTCTGATATTCTTCATGCACCCTTTGAAACGTCTATGGGTTGAGCCCAGTTTTTGCCATTTTAGGCGATAGGTTGGAAAGCCGTTAGTCTGTCCTTGACTTAACAGGTCTGACCGGATTTGGTTACCGTAGTTGTCTTCGTGACAATTGGAGCAGGCCATGTCGAGTTGACCGACACGTGTGTAATACAGATCCTTGCCCTGTTCAAAGAACGGCTTCATTTTGCCATCGATTTCGACCTTCACAGGCTCACCGCGAGATTGCATGCGTGTATAGGCCGTCATGGCCAAAAGCTCTTCGGATTCCCATTTCCAGGCTTTGGCCTGCATCTGATCGGTTCGGCATTTGTTAATCTGCTGTTCCAGATTAATCGGTTTCCCAAGGTCGTCGTTCCATTTTGGGAAATGGGCACCCGCAGTCTTTAATGTTTCCGATGCATCTTCGTGACAGCTTTCGCAAGATTTACCCGCAGCTCCGTCAACGGTGCTCCAAAGTTCTTCCCCTTTTTCGACCCAGATGAATCCCGGATTTTCAAAATCATCATCCTGCAACGATTGGGTTTCCGGCGTACGATAATTGTAGCCGGAAATAATCTCGTCAAGCGGATGTCCCGCGGGCGGTTGCGCTATTTTTCCAGTTTCACTGCTATTGACGGATACGGCGAGCGTACCGAAAGCCACAAGGGCCAAGCTACTCACTGTCGCAATAATTTTTAGCCTCAGGCGCATCTACTTATCCTCCCTAATTAAGTATGCCGCAATTCAAACAAACAATGCGTGATCGCGAGCCTTTGCTGTTGTTCAACTGACTGTGATTTTCTGCTTTTTCTGATAAACGTCTCCGTTATCGTCCTGCCAGATGAATTCAAACTCGCCGGCTTCTTGCACCTTGGCGTTAAATTGCAGATATGGATTTGCCGAGACTGCCGGTTCCATGTCGCACCCGAAAATTTGTTCTCCGTTGAACTTACAAACAAATTTATTGATAATCTGCCGTGGAATTTTCTTCCCGGACTTGTCTTTTCTCTGCCCTGTTTCCATCTTGTGAGAGATGATGGTTTTAATCGTGATCACTTCCCCTTTGGTGGCGGATTTGGGGAGCTTGACGCGGGGTTTGGATTTAGCCATTTTTCGTTATCCTTCCAAAGAGTGATTTAGCCGCCGCAGCCGCCAATTGTCACTTTCACTGTTGTTGAGGCGCTGTGGAATGAGCCGTCACTCATCGCGGCGACAGCAATGATATTTTGCGTTTTTGCCAAACGCATTCGTGTCACCGCTTCAGCGACCCCACTTCTTGGTGAGAAATGAAATTTCGCGACCTCTGGGCTTGGATTTCCATCGGCAAGAATAAACACTGACTTTACGTAATTGTCTGCTGTCATCGGGCTATCTACGCTGATTCCGACCGGTACTGTGTTTCCGTTTTCCGCAATCTCGGGCATATCGATTGATACAAGGCCATCTTTTGGCTCAGCGCCTCCGGTGAAATCCATAACCGCCTTTTTCGCGTCAGCGTCACTTGCGAATGCTGAAAAGGGGATGGAAATACTTGAAATCGCCAACAGTCCTGCGCTGGCTCCGAGCATTTGACGACGAGATAGGTCCATCATCTTTTTATGTCTCCAATAAAAACTCTTTAATTTTTGGTTTGATTATTGCGTTTTTAAGAAAGCAATAATGTCTTCAATCTGTTGGGCAGATAAAATGGTTTTGTCTTTGAACTTTTTAGAAACGCGGTTCAAACCATCGGTACGATAGAAAGCAGGCATAATGGTGCCGTCGAATACTTTCTTGGAATTTACCAGGATTAGCCGAAGTTGGCCGTCATTGTAGCGTTGCGATACGCCGTCCAGTGCTGGCCCCACTTCACCATGAAAGGGTTGGTTGGCCAAGGATGTGACGGCGTGGCAGGCCAGACAATTTCCCTGTTTCCGGTTAATTACGGCTTTTCGCCCTTTGTCTGGATCACCGGCTTCCATCGTTAAGGGATTTGGTATGGCGTCCTCAACAATTGTGTATTTCACACTTTCCGCCGCCAGAGGTTGCCCCATGATCGTGCTTGTGGCCATAGCGATTGCGAGAACTGCCGTTCCCAGCAGTGTCGGGTTTTTCATACTTTCCTCCCCAGTATGTACCTTACATTTTTCAACTGATAGTCAGTTGTTTGTGACTGGCACAAAGCTTCCCTGTGCTTGTGAATATGTCGTCTTTTTTGAAATCTGCGACACTTTGTCACACCCACGCTAATGCAGTTTAGGAAATATATCAATTCATAAAATGCATTTTTTGAATATGTTAATCGGTGAGGCTTTGAAGATAGGTCTTGAAGTCTTTATTTTTATAGGCTTCCTCAGCCACATATTTAAACATCAATAGGAAATGATCTGGTCTCATATAGCCTGGCAAACGGGCCACTTCGCGTTTTTGCGGGGGCGAGTCAGCCAACGCGTCGATGGTTTTTGGGAAAAATTGGAATGTTGGTGTAAAGCGTACGCCATATTTTCTGGCCAGATCTTTTTCCGACAGTTCTTCGCCATCAAAGTCGGTAACTCGTTTTGAGCCGATAATATTGAGTTGCAAGACTTCAAAATTACCGATTATGAAGTTTCGGATCTTTTCATCCGCGAAATTTACCAGGTGTGTCTCTTCGCAATAAGGGCATCCCTTCAGCTCCCACATGATAGCCAGATGTTTGTTCTTTTCCGCCGCCTCTGAAACGTCATCGGTCAATTCCAGAAAGCTTTCAAGAAACCAGGGCTGGTAGTGCAGGCCGTCTTCGGTCAACTCAACCTTATTTTCCGCAGCGCTTATCATGCGCGGTAGAGATGCCCCTAAAGCACCTGCCAAAGAGATCTGTGTCGAGCGCAGAACCATCTGTCTTCTTGTCATTTCCCTGTTTGACATTTTGGACTCCCTCCGCGATATTTATATTCATTAATTCATATGTTTCTATGTTCTGCAAGGGGAATTTGATGCGTGGCCCTGTGAGCCTATTTCTCGTTTTTGTGTTCATTGGTTTCTGCCTTGTCGCGAGCCCTGCGCAGGCAGACCCGACAGATTTACATCATGAAATTTATGAAACAAATGCATCCTACAAGCACGCCAAAAACTATTTACGCACTGGAAATCTTGCTTTTGCCAGCTTGGAATTGGACAAGGCAAAGGACCGTTGGGATGAAGTTTTAAAAACCTATCGGGAAAACCCGCCGGCCCCATATGTGGCTGAAGAACCGTGGTTCAAGGCTTTGGATGAGATTGGGAATATCTTTGATACTGCGACAAAGCTTGTTGCCAAGGGAGAAATTGACAAAGCCCGGCGGGTTCTACCGCATGTTCGCACAGAGCTTCACCAGTTGCGCCAGCATTATCAGGTGACCCTGTTTGAAGATGTTTATTTACAAACGACCGATGCGATGAACATGGTTTGGTCATTTTACAAGAAACAAGAAGACTTCCATGATGTCGAAAAAAGAAGCGCCCTTTTGCAACAGTCCTTACAGCTGGAAGACGCCTTGCGAAAAAGCCATGCAATTGCGGATGACGGGTTAAAAGAAAACGTTATCTACCAACGGTTAATGGGCACTGCCCTGATATCGGCCCCGGCGATGAGCCAATCGGTTCGAGATGGCAATTATTCAGGATTTGTAAATTACCTCCGAGAATTAAAATCTCTGGAGCGTATGATTTATTTGAATTTCGGTTAGCTCACCCAGTATTGCCCAGCCAGGGGAACCATTCTAGTAACCCGTATCCCAATACCGACATGTTTCCCGTAATTAGTAGAATGCCGGTTGCCACCAACAGGATACCAACGGCTATTTCAACCTTGCGAAGGTGCCTGCGGAACTTTTGCATGAAGGCGATAAAGGGATTTACGAAGATGGCGGCCAGGATAAAAGGGATTCCAATTCCCAATGAGTAGGAGGCTAGTAAATAGGTTCCCTGATGAATACTGTCCTCCGTACTGGCGACCATAAGAATTGTTGCCAATACCGGGCCAACGCAGGGGGTCCAGCCAAAAGCAAAGGCAAGACCGACGATAAAGCTGCCCAGAATTCCGACTGGCTTATTATTTGTCTGAAAACGCGCTTCCCGATAAAGAAATGGGATTTTCAATATCCCGGAGATATGGAACCCAAGGACGATGATAATCGCACCCGCGACTTTTTCAAGGATGCTGAAATAGTCAGAAATGAATTGTCCGAAGGTTGACGCCGTGGCGCCAAGGGCGACAAAGATGACAGTGAAGCCGGCGACAAAGGACAGGGTACGGTAGAAACTACGCTTTCTGATTTCTTTTTTATCGGAAGAATGCGCCAGTTCTTCGAAACCAACCCCCGCCAGATAACACAGGTAGGGCGGCACCAAAGGAAGGACACAAGGCGACAAGAAAGAAAGCACGCCTGCAATGAACGCACCTGATACTGTTAGATCAAACATTAGCGGCTTCCCGACTTGACTAAAACATTCAAATTTTTATATATATAAAACACGCTATGTGTTTGAGTAAATCTAAATTTTAAAAGACTAATTAGATGAATATCAGTCTGGTCACAGGCGCCGTCATTGGGATTTTCCTGTTTTTTGGTATGCAGATCAATCCATTATCGGCTGCAGAATTGCTCATGTTCAGAGAGCGGGGATGTTATTGGTGCGAAAAATGGGATGAAGAGATCGGCCCGATTTATCCTAAAACCAGTGAAGGGAAAATGGCGCCCCTGAAACAGCGTGATATTCAGGGCCCCATTGAAGAATTCATCACACATAATGGCATGGTTCATTACACCCCCACCTTTGTTCTGGTGGAAGGTGGGCGGGAAATTGGCAGAATTACAGGATATCCCGGAGAAGATAATTTCTGGTGGATGCTTGAAGAGTTGGTAAAAAATTTAAAACCAAACAAAGCTGGAACAAAGGGGTAGGGGATGAAAAAATCATTTATCGGCGCAAAATTTCTTGGGTTGGTTTCTGTACTGTGGGTCGGCGCAGCGTCGTCCGCTTTTGCACAAAGTGAGGAAGCCTTGGTGTCCCATAAAGTTATGGCGCCTGAGATAGCCATGGAGCTTGCGCAAGCCACGCTTGAGGCATGTCGAAATGCAGATTTCCAGGTTGGCGTTGCCGTTGTCGATCGATTTGGCATCTTGCAGGCCTTTGTCAGAGACCGCTATGCGGGGGTACATACACCCGATACTGCGAGACAAAAAGCGTGGACTGCGGTAAGCTTTCGAACAGATACTGCCGCGTTGGAAGAGTTGGTGAAGTCGGGCGAATTGACTCAGAATATTACTCAGATAAAAAATGCCATGATGGTTGGCGGCGGCGTTCAGGTTCTGGCCGCGGGTTCTTTGGTCGGGGCGGTTGGGGTGTCTGGTGCACCAGGTGGGGATGCAGATGACGACTGCGCCCGTAAAGGGATCGAGACGATACAAGATAAACTAGAATTTTAATTTCCAAGGACCGGTGGAGCACAGGTTTAATAATGATGGCACTAAAGAACATGATTGATTTGGATGAAATGTTGGATTTCCCAGATGAAATGGTGGATAACGCGTCGCTTGCATGTACAACTCTCAAGGCAATGGCGCATGAAAGCCGCCTTCTGATCCTGTGTCTTCTGGCTAATGGAGAAAAGTCTGTTATTGAACTTGAAAAGCGACTTTCCATGCGCCAGCCAGCGGTTTCTCAACAGTTGGCCAGATTACGGGCTGATGATTTGGTTCATGCCCGACGAGAGGGAAAAACGATCTATTATTCCATTGCGAATAGTGAAGTTCAGGCCATTATAAAACTACTCTACGCCCTTTATTGTGCGCCGGATGAAGCGGACTAACCTTTTTACTGGCCAGGATGATTGTGTTGGATATCCCTATCAGTACATTAATGGCAATTGCCGGTTTTTTGATCGGTGGAATAGCGGGTTATACCGCTCGCATGAATCAGTTTTGTACCTTTGGTGCGATTGAAGATGCGCGATTGAGTGGTGAATGGCGTCGAATGCGCCTTTGGGTGTTTACGATTGCCATTGCAATCATTGGAACGACACTTCTCTTTTACTTCCAGCTTATTGACCTGAAGCAATCCATGCATTGGCGAGCGGACTTGATTTGGGTGTCCCTCATTGTCGGCGGGCTGTGTTTCGGCTTCGGGATGGCTCAGGTGGGAACTTGTCCGTATGGTGCGTTGGTTCGCTTGGGAACAGGGGACCTAAGATCTCTTGTGACACTCCTGGTGATCGGCGTTACTGGATATATGACAATGCGCGGACTGATGGCCGGTGCGCGAGTCGCCATTGAAAATGTTGGCCTTCAGTCTGACGCCGCGGGGTCTTTGAGTATACCGGCTCTTCTGGGGTTTAACTCAATGGTTTCATATTTGGTGATTGGCTTGCTTATCGCAGGCGGGCTGCTTGTCTGGTGCTTTAAAGGGGTTGATTTCAGGCGTTCGGTAAAATCCCAGATGGCAGGCTTGGTGATTGGTTTATGTGTTGTGTCAGGCTGGTTTGTCACAGGTAATATTGGTCAGGATGAATTTGATCCTCAGCGGCTTGTCTCGCTTAGTTTTATCTCGGCAACGGCCGACGGATTGATGTATTTGATGACATTTTCCGGCTCAACAATCAACTTCGCTATTGGAAGTGTGGGGGGCGTTGTGCTGGGCTCACTTATCGGCTCGATGCAAAGGCGCCAGTTCAAACTTGAGGCCTTCGACGATAGCCGTGAAATGCGTCGTCATCTTATTGGTGGGGCGCTAATGGGGATTGGCGGGATCATGGCAATGGGCTGCACGGTTGGTCAGGGGATTAGCGGTGTTTCAACGCTGTCGCTTGGATCTTTGATTGCCTTTGCGTCCATCTTCGTCGGGGCGGTTTTAGGCCTGCACTATCTTCTTGAAGACAATTTAAAGGATACCATGTCCGCTTTTTTCAGATCTTACTAAGCCACCTGTTTTGCTATCCGTTGGGCGGTTGGCCTTTCTTCTTTTACGAAACAGCCCTTTACCGGTGCGAATGCCTGTATAGATGCTTTGAACAATTGTTTGAGCTGGATCTCTGTCCGCGGCAAATGAACTTAAACCCACCATCCATCTATCACTTTATTTACCTCCGGCCTTATTAAGACTAACGGCTTGGCTGCTTTCAGAGTTCTTTACTTGCTGAATGAATTGGGTGTAGGTTTTTAGCTGTATTCATTTTTGAATAAGTGGGGCGCAATGGATTGGCAGTCAGACTTGGCAAACCGGTTTCCGGAGCATCTGGAAGAAGTGTTTGAAGCAATGGCAGATGCGGTTTGGGTCTGTAATGCAGAGCCAAGATTGCTTTGGATTAATTCGGCTTGTGAAAAGTTAAACGGTATCCGCCGCGAAGATGTGTGCGGCAAAACGGTCCATGAGCTACTCCTCAGTGGTAATTATGATAAGGATGTGACCAGCCGGGTTTTGCGGGAGAAAAAGCCTGTTGTTATTAATCAGCATGTGAAAAGTGGTCGGTCATTGCTTGTCACCGGGGTTCCAATTTTCGATGAACAAGGTGCGGTGCGGTTCGTGGTGGGGAACGAGCGGGACCTGTCCGAGTTGAACCAGCTTCGTCAGGAACTGGAGAAAGAACAGCAGCGATCGGATCGAATAGAGCAGGAGCTTTTAACGCTGAATATGCGCGATAAGAGCCTTGAAAATATCGTCGCGGTCAGTGACGTCATGGAGAAATCGCTTTATCTTGCCTTAAAAGTCGCGGCTTATGATACGACCGTGCTGATTGCGGGCCCTTCTGGTTCTGGTAAGAGTATGATTGCGCGCTTGATCCACGAAGCATCCCCGCGCCGAAATAATCAGTTCCTACACCTTAATTGCGGGGCAATTCCTCATAATCTTGTCGAGGCAGAACTTTTTGGCTATGAGCAAGGCGCCTTCACAGGCGCGTCCAAAGGGGGGAAAGCCGGGCTAATCGAAGCGGCAAACGGGGGAACTCTTTTTCTGGACGAGATCGACGCGTTTCCCATGGATATGCAGGTCAAGTTGCTGACATTCCTTGATAGTCAGGGTTTTATCCGGGTGGGCGGCACCAAAATTCATCAAGTGGATGTGCGTCTGATTTCGGCGACCAATAAGGATTTGCGGAAAATGGTGGATGAGGGCCTTTTTCGCGAAGACCTGTATTTCCGGTTGAATATTGTGCCCCTGGAGATTCCGCCTTTACAAAGACGGATGGCGGATCTACCGGCATTGATCGGGTTGACCCTTAAGAAGTTAGGTCAAAAGCATAATAAAGACTTTTCCATTACACCTGAATTTGTCGAAATCCTGTCAAAATATTCATTCCCCGGCAATGTCAGGGAGCTGGAGAATATCCTGGAGAGAGCCTGTGTTCTTTCAACTTCTGAAATGTTGAGTATCACTGATTTACCAGCAGATATCAGAGATCAGCGGGGCTCTGACGTTGCGCTAGGAACAGGGTCTTTGAAAGCAGCACTGGAACAGGTTGAAGCAGAGCTGCTCAGGCAGGCGCTCGGCAAATATGATACGCAAAAATCTCTGGCAGTGGCATTGGGTGTTAGCCAGCCGACCGTTGCCAGGCTATTGCGCAAGCATGATTTAAAAGCGGGTTGTGATTTTGGTTAGTTGGTCGCCAATTCTTTATTCAATATTGAATAATTTGGGCCTTAAAATTCACTATTGAATAGTGGTTTTGATGTGCTACCGATTTAAACCTTATATAACATGTTGATTTATATAGTATTATTGAATTTTCCAGAGGTTGGCACGTTGATTGCGTACTGAAGAGTGTGAAGTCTGCCAGGGGGTAGGCGGCAATTGCCTGGGAGGGTAAAGTGAAACTTATCAAGAAAATTGCAGTTGCAGTGGCAACTGTAGCGATCGGTGTCAGCGCGTTGACCGCCGCTGTCCCTGTTCAAGCCAAAACCAATTCCGTAACCTATGCAATGTATGGCGATATAAAGGACTGGGATCCTTCGGAAGCCTTTTCTCTAGAAGTTATGATGTTGGTGAACGTGTATGAGCCGCTTCTTTGGTACAATCCTCCGGGGAGCGAACAACAGTTTACACCCGCTTTGGCCGAAAGCTGGAAAGTCAGTGAAGATGGTTTGACCTGGACCTTCAATTTACGGCAGGGCGTCAAATTCCATGATGGCGAGCCGCTGACCGCGGAAGCTGCAAAATCTTCAATTGAACGGACCCGCAAATTGAAGAAAGGGGCCTATTATATTTGGGGCGCCGTTTCTTCAATCGAAGCGCCTGAAACCCATACGTTGGTGATCAAAACAAAAGAACCTGCACCCATTGACCTAATTGCGTCCAGTCAGTATGGCGCTTACATCTATTCGCCCAAGGCCGCTGAAAAAGGTGCAGAATGGTTTAATCAAGGGAATGCTGCGGGTACAGGCCCCTATACTGTCCGGCAATGGAAAGCAGGACAGCAGATCGTTTTGGATAAAAATCCTGACTACTGGGGCGGTTTTGATGAAAGCAACTTTGAACGGATTTATTTAAAAGTTGTGACCGAGAATGCGACTCAGGTGCAGATGCTGAAAGCCGGTGAAGCTGATTTTATTTCGCTCGTGCCTGCGGATCAGGTGGATAGTCTCAATAATGAGCCCGGCATTACCGCAAAAGGCGTTCCCAGTTGGAAAAATTCCCAGTTTCTGATCAATACGCAAAAAGCCCCAACCGATAATAAAAAGTTCCGTCAGGCTCTAACGATGCTGTGGGATTATGACAAAGTTGTAAAAGAAATTTATGCCGGTTATGCCGAACCCGGAAAGGGTGTCGTGCCTGCCACCATGTGGGGCCATAATTCAAACATTAAAACCCCGGTATTTGATGTAGAGAAGGCCAAGAAACTTGTCGACGAATCTGGTGTGCCTGCCGATCAGCGAAAAGTCACGATGGCCTATATTGGTACATCGGAAGAGTATAAAAATTCAGCCCTACTGTTTCAGGCAAATGCTGCTAAAGCCGGTATTGAGGTTGAGCTGAAACCCGGTAAATGGGGCGCAATCTGGAAAAATGCGAAAGATCTGCGGACAGCGCCGAATCTTCAGTCCATGACATGGTGGCCGACATATCCCACCCCGAATGACTGGATGATTGGCTTGTTTAGAACAGAAGAAAAAGCATTGTTCAATTTGTCTCATTATGCAAATTCCGCTTATGACAAGCTTGTCGATGAAGGCGCGGCACTTGAAGGTTCTGATCGGGACGCCGCGGTTGCAAAATATGCCAAGGCGCAGAAGCTGCTGATGGAGGATGCAACAGCAATCTTTTATGCCGATATCAAAGGCCGTGTTGCTTACCGCAGTAACATTGTCGGTTTGCAAAGTAATCCTGCATATGCTGGGATTTTCTTTCATCGTCTCAAACGGGCAGCCCAGTAACCCGCTGACATTTACTGTTTAAAGAAGGAAATAGGCGATGCTGGTTTATACGGGGAAACGAATATTGACAATGGTCGGGATCCTGCTCGGTGTGTTGTTGGTGACGTTTGTGTTAAGCCGTATTTTGCCAGGATCGCCTATTGAAATGATGCTGGGTCATCGGCCAACGCTCGAACAGATTGAGGCCGCGCGGCTTCAAATGGGGTTGGACCGCCCAATTATAGAGCAGTTCTGGCTTTATCTGGTGAACGCGTTTCAAGGCGATCTGGGAACATCGTTGCGTACTGGCCGGCCGGTCTTGACCGATGTGCTTGAACGTTTCGCGGCAACGTTTGAACTCGTCACCCTGGCAATTTTATTGGTTGTTGCATTAGGCATTCCCCTCGGAACGATTTGCGCACTGCGTCAGGACAAACTGGTGGATCATTCCGCGCGAGGCTTTTCCGTTTTGGGCGTGGCGCTCCCCGTGTTTTTAAGTGGGATGATCCTACAGATGCTTTTCTACGGCTATTTGGGCTGGCTACCATTGCAGGGTCGGATTGAGAGTGATGTTTTACTGGATTTTGAATTCCCGGTCGTCACGGGCTTTTATCTTATCGACAGCCTTCTGGATAAAAATCCGGTGGCATTTTTTTCAGCCTTGGAACATTTGGTGCTTCCGGTTTTGACAATTGCCATTGCGTCTCTTGCCGTAGTGACCCGGATCACTCGCAATATGATGATTGAAGCTTTGCGTCAGGAATTTATTCTGACTCAAAGGGCCTACGGACTATCTAATTGGATTATCAATTTCCGGTATGCCATGAGAGCCGCCCTCATTCCAATGCTGACGGTTATTGGTCTGGCCTACGGATATATGCTGGGCGGTGCTGTTGTCGTGGAGTTTGTTTTTGATTGGCCTGGGCTTGGTGCCTACGTGGTCGGCGCAATCACCGAAAATGACTACCCGGCAGTTATGGCAGTCACCCTGTGTTTTGCCGGCGTTTATCTGACTGTAAATCTAATTATCGACCTGCTTTATTTCCTCGTCGATCCGCGCTTGCAGAAGGCATGAATATGGAAAAATCAGTGCAAGCTGTCATGAAACCAAGAAGTGCAATCTTTGCACGTTTTCAAGAAATTATGGGCCGGAATGTCTTGTTTCTAGCGGGATCGGTAACGTTCTTTGTTATTCTGGTCGCAGCTGTTTTTGCGCCCGTTATCGCAACACATGACCCATCTCATATTAACTTTGCGGATAAACTTGACGCCCCGGGGATGGCGCACTGGTTTGGCACGGATGAGCTGGGAAGGGACCTTTTCAGCCGTATTTTATACGGTGCGCGGGTCAGCCTTTTGGTCGGCATTGTGGTTACGGGGCTGGCGGTATTGATCGGAGTGCCCGTTGGATTGGCTGCCGGATATCTGGGGGGTCGGGCTGGATATCTGATCATGAGGGTGAGTGATGTTTTTATCGCGTTCCCGCCCCTCTTATTACCAATTGCCATTACGGCTGCCTTGGGGCAAGGGTTGTTTGAAGCGATGATCGCGTTGGCAATTTCCTGGTTCCCCTGGTATGCGCGGATCGTTGAAGCGGCTGTGTTGTCTATCAGACAGGAAAATTATGTTCGTTCAGCACGGGCTTTTGGGTTTTCGCATTTGCGCATCATGGTAAAGCATATCCTGCCCAATTGCTGGACCCCGGTGATCGTTCAGGCGTCCATGGATTTTGGATATACAATATTAGCGGCTGCGTCTTTAAGCTTCATTGGAATTGGCGCAAAACCCCCGATGATTGAATGGGGGCTGATGGTGGCCATGTCTCGTGGGAAATTTCTTGATTACTGGTGGACAGCAGGTATCCCGGGGCTGGCAATTGTCCTGACCGTTCTGTCCGTCAATTTAATTGGCGACGGTGTCCGTGACATGTTGGATCCGAAGGAAAACAAGCAATGAGCGGGTCGGTATTGAATATCAGGGACTTTTCACTGTCGTTGAATTCGCGGCGCGGACCGTTACCTATTTTGCGGAACCTGTCGTTGCAGATTGAACCGGGCAGAATTATGGGACTGGTTGGAGAGTCAGGTTCCGGAAAATCCATGACCGCGCTTGCCGCTATGGGGTTGCAGCCTTCCAATACGCAATTGTCCGGTACGATTGCGCTGTGTGGTCAGGAGATCGTCGATCGGTCTCAAAAAGAGATCAAGAAGGTGTGCCGCAATACGGTAACAATGATTTTCCAGCAACCAATGAAAGCAATGAGTCCGTATCATACGATCGGAAAACAGCTGACAGATGCGCTGGTCGCCCATACAGGGCAAAAACCCAAGGACGTAAGGCCGCGGATAATGGCGGCTTTGCACGATGTGCAGTTGCCGGATCCGGCATTTGTTTTTGATAAATATCCCCACGAAATGTCTGGCGGGCAGTTGCAGCGTGCAATGATTGCAATGGCGATGGCTGTTGATCCAAAACTGCTGATTGCAGACGAGCCGACAACAGCGCTTGATGTGACCGTGCAGGCCCAAATTCTGCGTCTTATTCGCGAGCTTGTGGATAAGAAAGGTCTTGGTGTGCTTTTTATTACTCACGATCTGGGAGTGGTCTCCGATATTTGTGATGATGTTTCCGTTATGTATGCGGGCAAGATTGTGGAGCAAGGGGCGACACAGGATGTTCTGTCTCGTCCAAAACATCCATATAGCTCGGCACTTCTGCGGGCCGCGCCCAAGTTGTTTGATCAGGAAACTCTGGAACAGATCCCGGGGCGGGTGCCAGCATTGAATGAATTGCCGGTAGGCTGCGCCTTCGCGCCGCGCTGTCTTCACGCTACGGCTGACTGCAACGCTGTTGATCCAGAGCTGAAAAACGGTGTCGCCTGTTTTAACCCTGCTTCCCAATTGTCTGGTGAAGAGATTGGAGCCGCGTCATGACGTGTCTTCTCAAGGTTGGAAATCTTCGAAAAACCTATCCAACACAGCATGGGACAGTGACGGCACTGGCCGATGTTTCATTCGAAATTATGGCTGGTAAAAGTCTCGCTCTTGTCGGCGAGTCAGGATGCGGGAAATCGACAGTGGCGATGTCTTTGCTTCGCCTGATCCCCTTTGATAGTGGGGATGTGATGTTTGAAGGACATGATCTGTCCAGTCTTTCTGGAAATGCCATGCGACTGCTTCGCGAGAAGTTGGGCATTGTTTTTCAGGATCCCTATAGTTCGCTCAACCCGAAACATCGTGTGGGAAAGATTATCGGTGAAGCGCTGGAGGTGTTTAAATCCCTGAAAGGTCGCAAACTTGAGGAGCGCGTCGCCAAATTGATGACCGAAGTTGGCCTTGATCCCGCTCATATCGATCGATATCCGCATGAATTCTCGGGCGGGCAACGGCAAAGAATTGCAATTGCACGGGCACTGGCAGTCGAGCCTAAATTGTTGATTCTGGATGAACCCACCTCGGCATTGGATGTTTCTGTTCAGGCTCAAACATTGAACCTTCTGCGCGATTTAAAGACCAGTCATGGTATCAGCTATCTGTTTATTACCCATAACCTGGCGACTGTTGATTATCTTGCGGACGATGTCGCTGTTATGTATCTGGGCCGGATTGCCGAATGCGGACCGGTAGATCAGGTTTTCCGAAATCCCCATCATCCGTATACGAAACTGTTGCTGGACAGTCTTCCGGGGCAAACACGTCCGGCTGCCCCATCGGTGTATAAACCAGACGGGGAAATACCCAGTCCTTTCGATATTCCGAACGGATGTTCCTTTCAAAACCGCTGTTCACGCGCGAACGAGACCTGTCGATCGGTAGAGCCTGAATTGCAAGAGTTCCAAAACACACGAAAAGTGGCCTGTTTTAATCCAACGGGTTTATCCGATATTCTGGCGGAGAAGTTATGATGAGAAGTTTCGCAATTGCTGGTTTACAGCTGAATCTAGAGACCGCTGATAATATCGATCTGATATCCCGTAAAATAGACAGCGTGATGCGGCGGTTCCCATGGGTTCAAATGGTTATCATCGGTGAGCTCGCGGGCTTTGGCCCCCGTCCTTCCACGGCAGAAACAATGCCGGGGCCGACTGAAAATCACTTTGGTTCAATTGCCAAGAAACATAAGATCTGGCTCCTCCCGGGCTCTTTATATGAACAGAGCGACGGAAAAGTATATAATACAACGCCGGTTCTAAACCCCGAAGGGGAAGTGGTGACCCGGCACCGGAAACTCTATCCCTTTTTACCCTATGAGCAGGGTATCGAATATGGGGAACAGATTACGGTTTTTGATATTCCGGACGTTGGCCGTTTTGGTGTGTCGATTTGTTATGACATGTGGTTCCCTGAAACAACGCGCGCGATGGTTAGTGCCGGGGCGGAGGTTATACTGCATCCGACTATGACCAACACCAGCGACCGTGAGGTTGAAACCGTTATTGCCCGGGCGAGTGCTGTTCAAAATCAATGTTATTTCGTCGATATTAATTCTGTTGGAGAAATTGGATATGGCCGTTCTTCTGTCATCGGGCCGCAGGGTGAAGTGATATATCAGGCTGGCTGCGGCGAGGAGATCGTGACAGCGGAGCTCGATCTGGAACAGGTGCGACGGGTAAGGGAACGTGGCATCATGGGACTGGGGCAAACCTTGAAAAGCTTTCGGGATGCACCGATAAAGTATGTCGTTTATGAAAATGGATTGCACGGGCGAGAGGGTTTGTCGAAGCTGGGCACTCTTGAAGTCCCGGGCCGAATTTAGATCAAAAACCCGTGTTACTAGGCCGCGTGAATAACCCAAAAAAGACGGGCGGCCTATTTTCAATTGCCTGATCGGAGACCGGCCCTGTCTGGCATCATCAAACGCGAAATTTCTGCGGATATTTCGGCGCCCTTATCCTCATGCTCGATCCCTTTTGAAAAATGAACGGGATCCATAATCTTCCAATTTGTTTGCGGAAGCGCAAATAACCGTTTTTTGATTGCCGCTAAGGTCTGCCCATCAAGATCTGAGTTTGCTGACCATGCCTGATGCAGGAATGGGGAACAGCAGGCACCAGATCAGAGTTTGATGATTGGACGCTTTGGGATGATCAAGTTTGCATTAGGTATTCGTCAGTTTCTTGCCGGTTTTGCCGTCCTCTGGACCTGTTTTCTATTAAACAGTTTACCGGTTCAGGCGGCAGAAACTATTCGGGATGTCATTGAAAATACACCGGTCGCTTCTTTCTATCCAGAAGCAGACGAGTGGGAGAGCCTTGGAAATGGCCAACCCATTTATGTGGCGAAAAAACAAAATAAATCAATTGGTTACGCATTTCTAAACACTGATTTTGTTGGCGCAGTAGGATATTCGGGAAAACCGATTGTCGTCTTGATCGCCTTGGATACCGACGGCTCCATCGTCAATGCGAAGCTGGTCCATCATGCAGAACCAATTATTCTGTCGGGCATTCCTGAACAGAAAATCATTGATTTTATCGAAGGCTATAAAGGCACCGACATTTTAACGGTGGCCCGCGAAAAAGGCGGCGAGCCGCCTCCGGTTGATATCGTCTCTGGTGCAACGGTAACGGTCATGGTGATCGATGACAGCATCAAGCGGGCGTCGGTTCGGGTGGCCAAGTTATTAGGGCTGGCCGGCCTGAAACCAGATGATCCAACAACCCGAGTTCAGAGAAGTCTTATACTGAAGGATGAGACTGTCTATGACTGGGATACGCTGGTTGGAAATGGTGCGGTTCGTCGTTTGCACCTTAGTCTGGGCGATATTAACAAAGCCTTTGAAGAGCAGGGAAATCCGAAAGCCATTGCGAAACCGGAAAAAGGCGACCCACAAGAGACCTATATTGATCTTTATGTCGCGTCCCTTGCCATACCCGAAGTTGCCCGTAGCCTGTTGGGCGATAATGAATATCGCAACTACCAGAAGCGGTTAAAAGAAGGTCAAAGTGCGTTTCTTGTTATGGGGCTGGGGCAGTATTCATTTCGCGGTTCCGGATATGTTCGCGGCGGCATTTTTGATCGCTTTCAAGTGGTTCAGGATGGTGAAACCGTTCGCTTCATAGACCGGTTTTATAAAAATATCGGCCGCGTCGAGGCGGATAATGCGCCGGACTTGAAAGAGGTCGGGTTATTCTACACACCACCCGATACTGTTTTTGAACCCGCCGACCCGTGGCAGTTACAGCTTCTTGTTCAACGAGCCATTGGTGCGCTGGAAAAAGTCTTTATCGCGTTTGATGTGTCGTATCAGCTACCGGATGCCTACGTTAAGGTCGAGGCACCTACTGTCGTCGCACAGCCAGCTGTTTCTGTTCGCAGCCGTGAAGAGGTTGAAGCCGCGAATGCGCTTTGGCAGCGGATTTGGATGCAAAAACTCCCCGAAATCGGAATTTTGGTCGGGGCAATTGCCTTGTTGACGATTGTGTTCTTTGTTCAAAATCAGATTGTTCGCCGGACGATCTTGACCGACCGGTTCAGAATAGCCTTTTTGCTGTTCACATTGTTCTGGATTGGGTTTTATGCACAGGCCCAACTGTCTGTCGTCAATGTTCTTGTCTTCGCCAATGCCTTGTTGACAGATTTCCAGTGGCAGTTTTTCCTGATGGAGCCACTTATCTTTATTCTCTGGTGCTCTGTCGCTGTGTCACTTCTGTTCTGGGGCCGCGGGGCATTCTGTGGATGGTTATGCCCTTTTGGTGCATTGCAGGAGCTTTTGAACAAGGTCGCCCGCCGGATTGGGATCAAGCAGATTACGGTTCCCTGGTGGTTGCATGAGCGGCTGTGGCCGATCAAGTATCTTGCGTTTTTAGGGCTTCTTGGCATTTCAGTTTATTCCTTGCATTTGGCCGAAACGCTTTCCGAAATTGAACCTTTCAGAACCTCAATTGTGCTCAGATTTATGCGCGGATGGCCCTACTTGCTGTTTGTTTTTTCCTTGCTCGCAGCAGGCCTGTTCATCGAGCGGTTTTATTGTCGGTACCTTTGCCCGTTGGGGGCGGCCTTGGCCATCCCTGGAAAACTGGCCATGTTCAACTGGCTGAAACGCTACCGCAACTGCGGCGACCCCTGTCAGAAATGTGCACAGGATTGCATGGTTCAGGCGATCGATCCGCAAGGCAACATTAATCCGAATGAGTGTTTGTACTGTTTGAATTGTCAGCAGCTTTACTACGACAAAGACGTTTGTCCGGTTGTTATTCACGCGCTTGCAAAAGCCCGTAAATCAGAGCCCAAGGCTGACGCTACCGCCGCTGATAAAGACTCAGAGTATCGCAGACCAAGGCGACTCAATCAGCCACGGTCTTATGAGTAATTTTTTTCCAAGTCTTGTTTCTTGTTAGGAGAACGAAAATGAAAGATGAATCAGAAAGAATGGCAGACGTATCCCGGCGTTCCTTGCTGGGCGGATCAGCTGCAATCGCAGGGGTCGGAGCCTTGGGAGGGGCCGCTTTATTGTCGTCTCCTCGTACCGCGCAGGCCTCCTCCGGGAATGCCGCAGTCGCCCCGGGTGATCTGGATGAATATTACGGCTTCTGGAGCGGCGGACAGTCTGGCGAAGTCCGGATTATGGGGGTTCCCTCCATGCGTGAGCTGATGAGAATTCCCGTGTTCAACCGGTGTAGTGCAACCGGCTGGGGCCAGACCGATGAAAGTGTTAAAATTCTGACCGAACACATGCTTCCAAAAGAAAAAGAGTTTTGGAAGGATAAAGGCGGATTCCCAATGAACGGGGACACCCACCATCCTCATATGTCGTTTACGGACGGTAAATATGACGGTCGTTATATTTGGGTAAATGATAAAGCAAATACCCGGGTAGCTCGGATCCGTTGCGATATCATGAAAGTTGATAAGATCATTTCGATCCCAAATGCGGCCGATATCCACGGTATGCGGCCTCAGAAATTTCCAAAAACCAAGTATGTTTTCGCAAACGGAGAACATCGCGTACCGCTGCCTAACGATGGCAGCGTTCTGGATGATCCGTCAAAATATCACGCCGTATTCTCTGCTGTTGACGGCGAGAAAATGGAAGTTGCGTGGCAAGTTATTGTTAGCGGTAATCTGGATAATGTCGAAGCCGATTATCAGGGTAAATACGCTATTGCCAGCTGCTACAACTCTGAAGAAGGCGTGACATTGGCCGAGATGACGTCAAACGAGCAGGATTGGGCTGTCGTCTTTGACATTGAAGCGATTGAGGCCGGCGTTGCAGCTGGTGACTTCAAAACCTATGAAGAAAATGTTCCGGTTTTGGATGGTCGCAAAGGGTCAAAATACACCCGTTACATTCCGATTTCAAACAGCCCGCATGGTGTGAACGCGTCACCAGACGGTAAGTATATGATGGTCAACGGAAAGCTGTCTCCAACAGTTTCCGTCATCGAAATGGCAAAACTACCAGACGTTTTCAAAGACAAGATCAAACCACGGGATGCTATCGTCGCTGAGCCAGAACTTGGCCTGGGTCCATTGCATACTGCGTTTGATGGTCGGGGCAATGCTTATACAACGCTCTTCCTGGACAGTCAGATCTGTAAATGGAATGTTGAAAAAGCTGTCCAGAAATATGCCGGTAAGGATGTTGATCCGATTTTGGAAAAACTGGATGTTCAGTATCAGCCGGGTCATAACCATACGTCCATGGGTGAAACCAGTGAGGCTGATGGTAAGTGGCTGGTCTCATTGAATAAGTTCTCCAAAGATCGGTATATTAATGTAGGACCATTGAAACCAGAAAATGACCAGTTGATCGATATTTCTGGTGACAAGATGAAAATTGTTCATGACGGACCGACCTTTGCCGAGCCTCATGACTGTATTCTCGTTCACCGTTCGGTCGTTAATCCGCGTCAGGTCTATGATCGGGAAGATCCGATGTTTGATGAAATCAAGGCCCGGGCCAAAGCAGATGGCGTGGAAGATCTTGAAGATGCGGATCAGGTCATTCGCGATGGGAACAAAGTTCGCGTCTATATGTTCTCTGCAGCACCCGCTTTCTCACTTGAGAAATTTACGGTGAAACAGGGCGATGAAGTGACAATTGTTGTTACGAATATCGATGATGTGGATGATTTGACCCATGGTCTGACCATTTCCAACTATGGCGTTGCTATGGAGGTTGGGCCGCAGCAAACGGCTTCTGTTACCTTTACAGCAGATTATCCCGGCGTTCATTGGTTCTATTGCCAATGGTTCTGTCACGCATTGCATATGGAAATGCGGGGCCGGATGCTGGTGGAGCCAAAGTAAGATGAAAAATCGTCTTGAGCATAAATCTGGACGATGTTGGGTTGCGGCAACCATTGGGGTTGCCGCGCTCCTTCTTCCCTGTCTTACCAGTGCAAAAGAAATTACCGTGAAGGGATCTCTTCAAACGGCAATTGCACAAGCTGATGCCGGGGATGTGCTTGCCTTGCAGGATCAAGTTTATATTGGTCCATTGATTATCGATAAATCGATTACCCTTCAGGGTCAGACAGGATCCGTAATTCAGGGAAATGGCGTTGGTTCCGTGATTACTGTCCGCGCAACGGATGTAACACTGAAAAACCTGACGATTACAGGATCGGGGTTGTCACTCGAAAATCAGGATAGTGGGATCTTCCTGGACAACACGGCAACGGGGGCTCTTGTTGAACGTAACGAAGTGATCAACAACCTTATTGGGGTTTATGTGTCCGGCGCGAAGAATAGCCTGGTTCGGCACAATCATATTGCTGGCCGAAAAGATCTCAGAATGAACGAACGTGGTAATGGGGTTCAGATCTGGAACGCTCCTGGTACGGTGATCGAAAAGAACCTCATTGAATATGGTCGGGATGGTATTTTCGTGACCACCAGCTCCAAAAATACCTTTACCGGTAATCGGATGCAAAATCTTAGATTTGCCATCCATTACATGTACACAAACCGAAGTGAAGTATCCGACAATATTTCTGTTGGAAATCAAATTGGCTATGCCCTGATGTCTTCCAATAAGCTGGTTGTGCGGAACAATCTCTCCCAACAGGATCGCGATAGAGGCTTTTTGCTCAACTATGTCAATCGACTTGAAATGAGCGAGAACACAGTCCGTGGCGGTTCTGAAAAATGTATCTTTATCTATAATTCTCATCGAAATAACATAAACCGAAACCGGCTTTCTGATTGCCTGATCGGCTTGCATTTTACCGCGGGTTCACAGAAGAACAAAATTTCCGAAAATGCGTTCATCAACAATCAGACACAGGTCAAATATGTTGGCACACGGTGGCTGGAATGGTCCGTAAAGGGTGTGGGTAATTACTGGTCAGATCATGTTGCATTTGACTTGGATAAGAATGGGATCGCTGATGCCATTTACCGCCCCAATGATTTGACCGATCAGGTTATCTGGAAATACCCATCCGCCCGACTTTTGATGAACAGCCCGGCTGTTCAGGTTCTCAAATATGCACAAGGCCAGTTTCCGGCCTTGCATCCCGGTGGGGTTGTCGACAGCGCTCCCCTGATGCAGGAGCCCAAGGGCTTGTCAAGGAAGTGAACAGAATGAAAGCATCAATGAATACAGCAATTTCAGCCATTGGGATTTCACAATCCTTTGGAAATATCATGGCGCTTCAGGATGTCTCCTTAACACTGAACAAGGGGGAATGCCTGGCCCTGGTTGGTCATAACGGAGCGGGTAAAAGTACGCTTATCAAAATTCTTCTGGGATTGATTTCTCCGTCCAGAGGCGTTGTTGGGATGATGGGCAAGGACCTTCATGACCGGCAATTTGAAGCCAACCGTCAGAAAATAGGCTTCTTGCCAGAACAAATTCTGTTTCAGAAGAATATGACGGGACGGGAGATCTTAAAATTCTATGCGCGTTTGAAGAAGTCTCCTTTTTCCCAGATTGAAGAACTTCTGAACCGGTTTGATCTGGGTGCTGCCGCAGATTCCCGAATTGGCACTTATTCCAAAGGAATGCGACAAAAGCTTGGAATGGCGCAGGCCTTGCTGGGAAACCCCGAATTGTTGATTCTCGATGAGCCAACATCCGGGCTTGATCCACTGGCCCGTCAACAGATGTATTCTATTCTTGGAGAAGAGAAGAAAAAAGGCACGTCTATCCTCATATCTTCGCATGTTCTAACGGAAATTGATGATCGGATTGATCGGGTTGTCATTCTTAACTCTGGGCATGTGGTCGCGGATGGAACACTGGCAGGATTATCTCAGGAACGGACTGTTCATTCCCGGATCATGATCGAGGCGACGCCAAAAACATGCGGGCAAATCGAAACAATTTTTTCCCACGAACTCGATGTGGTTCGCCCAACCGAAAGAACGCTTACCTTAAGGTGCGAGAAGGGCCGGAAAGTCCCGATTCTGAACAGCATTTACGCATTAGGACTTGAGTTGATCGATATTCGGATTTCAGACCCTTCCCTGGAAGAGGTGTTCAGCGCCTATATGAACAGACAGAAGGAGCGGCAGTATGATTAATCTCGGTACGCTGATTTTTAAAGAAATCAAGGATAGTTATCGAAATCGCTGGGTTGGAACAGTCATTCTTGTCATGACGGCGTTAGCGCTTGTTTTAAGCCTGATCGGCAGCGCTCCTGTCGGGACGACCAGCATTGGCCCGTTGACCGTTACGATTGTCAGTCTTTCCTCGTTAAGTGTGTTTTTCATTCCGCTAATTGCTTTGCTGCTGTCTTATAACTCGATCGTCGGTGAAGACGAGCGTGGCACCCTTCTTTTATTGCTGACCTATCCGGTTTCCCGAACCATGGTGGCGATCGGGAAATTTATCGGGCAATTTGTGATTTTGTCAGTGGCGATTATAATTGGGTATTGTGTTGCAGCCCTGACGGTCATTCTGACGGGTGATGTGGCCTTTTTTGAACATGACTGGTACGTGTTTGGCAAACTGATCGTATCGTCTGTTCTTTTGGGTGCGGTTTTTCTCGGCATTGGTATTTTTATCAGCTCTGTCATGAAAGAAAGCTCAACAGCCGCGGCCGCAGCCATCGGCGTGTGGCTCGTTTTCGTGGTGTTGTTTGATCTGGGTTTATTGGGATTACTATCCTCCCCCGCGGCAACTTATCTTCCGGATATGGTCGTAAAATGGGTGATGCTTGCCAACCCTGCAGATGCATATCGCATGTTTAATCTGGCGACCTCTGAGGATACGGCCCTATTGTCTGGGATGGCAGGATTGAGATCAGATCAAATGGTGTTACCAGAGGTCATGTTCGCAGTGCTGGTGGTCTGGATTATCGTTCCTGTGGTGGCGTTTTGCACGGCCTTCGGAAGGAGGAAGGTATGAAAAATTTAATACGGGCTGGTCTTGGCATCATGCTCGCCTTGACTTTGATTGGCTGTCAGGACGGCGATCTTTCTCTTCCTAATCCAATCGCCGTAACAAATGAGTCTATTGGTAATTATTGTGGCATGGTCTTGACCGAACATGCCGGTCCCAAAGCGCAGGTTTTTGAAAAACACCATTCCTCACCGTTGTGGTTCAGTTCAGTAAAAGATGCGATTGTTTATCTGACACTGCCCGGCGAAGCCCAGGATGCTGTGGTTACATATGTTCACGACATGGCAAAGGCGGAAAGTTGGGAGAACCCTCAGAATGACGGCATTTGGATAGACGTTCGCGATGCATATTTCGTTATCGGAAGTCAAAAGCTTGGGGGAATGGGTATGCCGGAATTTGCCCCGTTTAGTGTGGCCGAAAAAGCGGCTGAATTTGCCAAAGAGCATGGCGGGAAAGTGGTTCGTTTGTCACAGATTACGAACGCGGACCTTGCTCTGGTTGACCCCGCACCTGAGATGCACTCTCATAATTAGAAGTGGTTTATTCAATGACGACACATTCAGCTAAAAACGCGTCTCGCCGGTCTTTTTTAATTAAAGCCTCAGCGGCCTGCGCCCTGACAGCGCTTCCCTTTGAGACGGCGCTCGCCCGATCGTCAGCTTTTGAACCCCTTCATTGGCGAGGCGCTGCGCTTGGTGCAGAGGGGGCGATTGAACTTCATCACTCTGATCCGGAAACGGCGCGGGCTGTGCTTGAGACCTGTAGGAAAGAAATCGGCAGGCTGGAGCGGTTATTCAGTCTGTACCAGCCGGACTCTCAACTATCCCGATTAAATAAATTGGGGTATCTCGAATATCCTGATCTTCAATTTCTTGAATTACTCTCAGCCGCACAAGGCTTTGCATCTAAAACACAAGGCGTTTTTGATATTACGGTTCAGCCGCTTTGGGCATTTTACCGGGATTTTTATGCGGATCTTTCTCATCAGGGTAAAGTTCCGGCGCCATCTGACCTTCAACGGGTCTTAAAACAGGTGGGATATCGAAATCTGGTGCTTTCAGAAACACGTATTGAATTTAAGAAACCGGACATGGCCATAACCCTAAATGGGATTGCACAAGGATATATAACGGACCGTATAAAATCCATATTGCAGGATGCCGGATACCGGCATGTTCTTCTGTCATTGGGGGAAATCGCTGCCATAGGGCCGAAACAAACGGGGCAACCCTGGAAGGTTGGTTTGGAAGCGGGGCCCACAGACCCGAAAAGTTCGCAAAGGATCATTTCTTTGGAAGATCAGGCCGTTGCGACTTCTGGGGCTTATAACAGCCCGTTCGGGACTTCAAATGGCGCAAATCATCTGCTAAATCCAAAAACCGGCGCTTGGTCGACGCTTTCTGGTTCCATATCGGTTGTCTCCGAAAATGCGATGATGGCGGATATGTATTCGACGGCGCTGGCGTTAATGACAGAGCCCGAACGGCACCGGTTGTTGTCTGATACGAAACAGGTTCAGGCGGTTTATTTCTCGTCTTCGTTGGGCGGGCGTAACTGGTCGGCCTGAGGCCAGAGAGACACCGTTATTTTTGAACGCTGTATAAATTGGTGAATTTGGTTTTATCCGTCACGATGACTTTTTTGCGGCTGCTTTTGACCAATCCCGATTGTTCCCATCCGCTTAACAGTCGAGAAACTGTGTGCAGGGTAGTGCCGGACATTTCCGACACATCCTGACGCGTCAGGGGAATATCGATCAGGACACCTTCATCGGTTTCCCTGCCGGTTTGTTCCAGAAGTTTCAGTAAAGCCGCTGCTACCCTATGTTCAACCTGTTCCGTTGCCAGTTCAAGAACCCTGTCCTGAACATCCGCAAAGCGATTGCCAAGGGTCGTGCTGGCCGCCTTGGCAAAAGAAGGGAACCGCCTGACGGTCTCATTCCATAGGGGCATAGGCCACGATAATGCGACACAATCGATTGCCGCCACGGCGTTGGCAGGATAGGTATCCCGGCCGATGGCACTTGCTATTCCGAACAATTCGTTGCTGGCGATATACCGGACAATGATCTGTTCTCCTGACCCGCTAATCCGAACGACGCGGATATATCCGTCCAGCAAAAGGAAAAAGGAATGCGCGGCTTCACCTTCGACAAAAAAGCTATCGTTTTTTTTGACTCGCTTTGCATGCGCTTGACCAATGAACTCTTTTAACTCTGATCGCGAGAAATCGGCAAAATTTGACAGGTGGGAAATAAGCGCAACGTCCAACAAAACTAAAGTACCTTTTTTGTTTGTCTCATAGCAAAGATCAAAAAGCGGGTTCAATGTACATTAAATCCATGCTGAAATAAACCGAATGTGGAGTGATGACCGATGCCCGTAAAACGCCCACAGGAATATAAAGGCTTTGCCCTTCTTTCTTTTGGGTTTCGGCCGTTTTTCCTGATGGCATCCCTATATGGGGGGCTGTCCGTTTTGATCTGGCTTCCGTTTTTACGGGGATACTTGGAAGCGGGCACCACGTTTCTGCCCGTTGACTGGCATATGCACGAATTATTTTTCGGCTTTATCACCGCTGTCATTTGTGGCTTTTTATTTACATCAATTCCCAACTGGACAGGACGGTTGCCGGTTCAGGGTTTACCGCTTTTATCCATGGTAACCTTATGGCTGATGGGGCGGGGGGCTATTTTTTTCTCAGCGCATATTGGCTGGATTGGGGCGTTGGTCATTGACGGGGCTTTTTTATGTACGTTATGGGCAGCCATCTCGATCGAGATTTTAAAAGGCCGGAACTGGCGAAACCTGAAAATACTGATCCCGCTTAGTTTTCTAACAGGGTCAAATATTCTGTTTCATCTGGAAGCCCATTACGGTGGTAGCGCTGAATACAGCAAACGAATAGCCTTGGCGGCGATCATTGCCTTTATTCTGTTGATCGGTGGCAGAATTATTCCAAGTTTTACCCGAAACTGGCTGGTTAAATTTAATCCGGGCCGTCTGCCGCACCCTTTTGCTCTATACGAGAAAATCACGTTGGTTTTTTCGATTGTAACACTGTTCGGTTGGTTCCTGTTTCCGAACAATCACCTAGTCGGTCTTTTGTTTTGGGCAGCTGCTATTCTGCTGGTTGGTCAGTTATTCCGGTGGGCGGGAAACAGGGCACTAAAAGCGCCATTGGTCCTGGTTCTTCATTCAAGTTATTTTTTCATTCCGTTGGGTTTTATGCTTATGGGGGGTGCTATCCTGTTTCCTTCAGCCGTGTCGCCCGTTGCAGGCATACATGCGCTTGGAACAGGGGCAGCGGCGAATATGATTTTGTCCGTTATGGTGCGGTCAACTAAAGGGCATACCGGAAGGACATTGAGAATGGAGTTCGCTGATTATGCAATTTTCGGATCGATCCTTTTTTCAGCCATTACCCGCATTGCTTCTGCACTTTTCCCGGATCAGGAATTTTTTCTGTTAGAAATATCCGTCTTGCTATGGGTGATCGCGTTTCTTGGGTTTGCAGCCGCGTATAGCGGCGCCTTACTCAACCCAAAAGTGCGCCCTTTCTCTTGATCCGGAGGGTTCAAGCAGGGCATCGTTTCGCTTTCATTGACCTTTCAAGCTGAACGCGGACCGTCATCAGACAATTTACCTCTTTTCGGCTCGTCAATCAGATTAAAGTCCGCGTAAATTTCAGCCTTCTTGTTTGGGGTTGGCCGGTTGATTTTTTTTCAGTGATTTTCGCATTTTACGCATTGTTTTTGTCGCTTGTTTAAATCCTTCAGGGCTGAAAACGAGTGTGCTGATTGTTTCAGGGATTTTTCGAGATTGTTCCCCTTCTTTGGAGGGGTGGTCGTTTATCATCACCAGATCAATTTTGATGACACCGTTTTCGGACCGGATTTTTCCTATTCCGTCAGCGTATAAAGACTTATTTTCTGATGTCGTCATTTTAACTCCATGTCCAAACTAGCGATAGATAAATAGATTTTCGTCTAGGGGGCTCATTTCAATGTCGGTGGCAGTTAAATCGTGCCTTAACTGCCCCCCGATAACACAGGCCTGTAGCATTCCGTTTAACCGAAGTGGGGCTAATGCAAATAAATTCCGGCCCAAGCTCAGTTCACCAACCTCCAGCCACCGATCTCCTTCGGGATCATATAAAAAACAGGCATTAGAGTAGACTTCGTTGGTGGTTGTCCCTCCAATTACATAAATGCCTGCATCTGTTCTGAGCAGTCGATGACCATATAAAGGGAGCGGCATGGATGTGCGGACCTGCCATTGTCGGGAGACCGTGTTATACACTTCTACCTGATCCAGAATAGTTTCTTTACCGCTTATCGGGGCAACATTTTTTCCGCCGAAAATGAACCAGCGGGTGTCTATCAGGATTGAGGCTGCCCCAAAGGAACGCGGTTGTGATATTGTGTCAAGCCAATGCCATTTCCAACGGGTAAGACTTGTCGAAATGCCGCGCTCTGCAGACTCCCCTTTATGGTCAAAACCACCTGTTAAATATAGGTGGTTATCGGCGATGGCGGCTGAGCTGAAAATACGCCGGCGAGGGAGGCATCCAACAATACGCCAATGTCCTGCAGCATTAAGCGCCCAGATTTGTCTGGCCCGCCAGAAATCGAATAAACCCTTTTCCTGCCCCCCGATAATATAGAGGCGGCTATCGTCCCAAGCGACCGTATAACTGTCCCGGTTTCTCGGGATATGCGTCAGGAGTTGCCATTCATTTTCAGATGCTGACCATTGCCGAATACTATTATCCGCAAGAAAGATTACAACAGGTCTTCCGCTCAAAAATGCGGTAATCGCTTCCCCGTTCAGGTCTGGCGGCAGAGTGCTCGTTTCCTGCCAGTTCAGTTTGGGGCTTCCGTTTGTCTTGACGCGAACACCAGTATCATAGAGACCGTCCGGAGCCTCTGCCTCTGTTCCGAGAATAGCCAGCTGTCCTTGATATACATCATTTAGCAGAAACCGGACGAAAGCTTCCATTATCAGCGGAAAGGTTGTTTTGTCTATTTGCCAGTCATTCAAGCCCAACAATTCGGCTAATCGGGCTACTTTGATGAGCAAGAGGGCTGTTTCTTCATCAAGATCAGCAAAGGGTTCATCGACAAGGGCGCGAAAGTGCTTGCGGCGGTCTTTCTTGAAACAGGATCGTCTTTCAAGTGTAATATCTGCAAGCGCCGTAAATTGATGCTTTGGACCTTCGGGGGGCAGGAATTCAGATTTGTTTTGATCAACGCCCGGCCAATCAATTCCATGCTTAAGAGCCTCGCGCATGGCACTGGACCAGTATTGCCCACTTTTATAATATTTCCCTGCCTCGAACTCCAGTTCAATGCCATCAAAAAGCAACTCCCATGTTGAGGGGGTGATCGGCGCACTGGTTTGATCAAACAAACCTTCCCATTTTGTCAATGTGGGATATTGGCCGATATCAAAGGCAGTATTTGCAGCACCTGAATAGCCCGATTGCGGATTGAGTAACAACTGCAATTGGTCAGAAATAAACTCCTTAACCTCAAAAAGAGGGCCCGGTGTTTCATTTTCCTGGGACGACAGGTTTTCAAATTCTACCCAGTCGCCATTTTGTATCTCCAATCCATTATACCCCGATGATGACAAACTGGCAGAGATCTGGTGTTGATCCTCAAGCCAACTCATTTCATTTACCGGATAGGCAAGGCATCCATTATTCTGAGAATATTTGTAGGAAGCGACAGGCAGGATATAAAGTGTTTCTTCTTTTCCGGGGACAGGAGCCGCTGATTGCAAATTGACCAGCAGTCCGTTTTCCAGTTTCTGCACTCCAACAATATTTGTTTGTACATACGAACCGACAGCCGTTTCCCGTGTTTTATTGCCCGTGAGCCGGGGGGCGGTAAAGACAAGCACCGGGCGGTTCAATTGTTTGAAGAGCGCGAGGTCTGCAGAATCCGTTAGGGCAATCTGTTGATGTTGTCCCTCGTGCAGTTGTACAGCGAATGCGTGGTCGAGGAGCGCCTCACTTAAGGGCCATTTGAAACACCAGCCGGTATGATGAATTTCAACACGTAACAAACCATTGGTAATGGCTTGATAGGTGAGGCGCCGTCGTAATCTTAGTTTCCCGTCGGTATCAGTTTGGGTTCGATTGTACCATTTTGCTTCAAGGCTTTCCGGGCTTTCGGCCTGTAGGAAATTGACATGCCAAAAGGATTGCAAATCGACAGTTGTATCGATCTGCCCAAGGGCAGGATCATGATTTTGCGGTGCTTCAAGGTCTGTTATGTATCGTGACCAGCAATCCAGATAAAACCGATAAAAAACAGGCTCTGTTCTGGGGGCTGATTGAGTAGGAAAATTGGGTCCGGTACGGTAAGGCTGATGTGTTAATAAACGGGCTGTTTCGTTTTTGAAAAGATCCCCGGTATTCAATATGTCCCCTTTGGAGATAACAACGTTGACCAACTCAATCTGTACCGCACGATCCTCCATGAGCAGCAGACCATTATTCTGAAAAGTGGATTGATCAGTGAGATACCCGTCTTCGAGACTGGAAAAATCCAAACTGCAAACAGTTTCTTCAACCAGCGAATTCAGCGTCAGGCCCAAGGCCGTTTCCTCAGCATAAACAACAAAATCATCCTGAATATTCAGGTGCCAAAACACCGCAGGAAGAGGTTGGTCATAGGCGGTTCCCTGATCCAGCGAGCCATCCATATTTGGACGGGCTGTGGTGTTCTGTCGGCAACCGAGCAATAAACCCAAGGGATCATAAAGACCGGCATCATGGGACTGCAATTCGGTTGTAATTTCAGTTTCAAGGTGCCCCCATTCATTTGACAGAGATATTTGGAGCACAGAGCCGTCGAAACTGAGATCCAGACGGTAGGTCTGATCTAAGTTTAAGGATGTTTTACCGGTTATAGTTTGCTGAGAAAAATCCCCGGTTTGACCTCTTTGCTGAAAAGCCAGCTGTAACTTTTGTGTCTCAATGATGTTCAGGCACAGAAACTCCGGTATATGGACCAAGGTTCCGGTTGCTCTTACAGTAGACTTCAAAGCAAAGCCGATTTTCATATGAAACGGGCGGGAAGACGCTTCAACGCGCGCAAAAGGAAGGCTCCGACTGTGCTGTAAAACAATGCCTTCCGCTACCTTTTCGGTGCTGGCGCTATTTACACATACGCCCGTTATCGGACGTATATCGAAGCCCGGATTCTCGGCGGGAATTCCCGTGCGACCAACAATCGTTTCAATTCGTTCTCGGATCGCTTGTTCTGACAAGGAAATCTGTGCATTCCAGTCGCTATCCAGCATGGGGCGGCCTTGCTGTAACCAAAGCTTACCCCGTTTGCTGGGTGGAAATCTTGTCTGGCTGAAGTTACCCCTCATATGCGCGCCTCATATCCTTTGGTGGTGAAAATGGTGTGTTGTTTCAGTGGCGTCGACAAAATCAACGGTCATGCCAATCGGGCAAAAATCCTCAACAATGGATTTTCCGGCCGCCAGCCGCTTGGCATGATGTCTATTGTGAAAGGCGCCAAATTCACTTCCACCAGTGGCACCTTGTAAAAGCTGTAGATCATTTTCCGTTGCTAAAGCGGCATAGCAGGGAAAACCGCAATTATGGCTGATCAACTCAATGGCGGGTTCATGCTGACCCGTGACCCAAACGCCTTCAATGGGCGAAGGGTGGCTTAGTGCGGGACTGAAGGACTGTCCGACAATCAGCACATTGTCGGTTTTTAGCATCTGCAGCGTATGAATATCGCCCAAAAATGTGGTGTTAATAGCACTAAGCGGTGCGCCAAACGGGTATTTTCCGGGGGCGTTACGATCTGTCGCATCAATATCTTCATCAGGACCATGGAGGGCAGATTGTTGCTGCCCATCGATGATGCTATTGCTGATACTGAGGGCACAGTTTCGGGCCGAAATTTCAAGCGCTCCGCAAATACTGTTTTCAATGAAGATATGACTGTTATATGTCTCCTGATCCGAACGGTGTGCTTGCTGGCATCTGATCGCAGGGCCCGCATCAGGCCAAACTGTACCGTCAACTATTGTGAGGGTAATTGTACTAATCAAAGAGAGGCGGCCTGCCAGAGAGCAGCCGCTGATCCAGATTTCACCATCCGCCCTGCCTTCGGCACTCAGATCGCCAACAAGTGTCGGTTCAAACCCCTGTGCGGCTTGAATAACTAACGAGCGGCCGGATACGGTGAACTGTAATACGCTGTCGTCCGTCTGATGCAGGTAATTGTCTGCGATGGTGATAATTGTTTCGCCAGAGGTACTTGTCTGCCAACTCTCCAAAGCGGCGGTCAGCGTTGAGAAAGTGGCGTCAAATCCGGTGGGCGGTTTGGAGAGGTGGTCCGCTTGATCCGTTATGAGGATGGCCACTGTTGTCGCGTCAGGGGTCACCAGACGCCCAGATCGATCATAGGTTCCGCCGCCAAGTTCACCATTGTGGGAGACCCAGTAACTGCAGGCTAGGGTATTTGACGTTTTGGATTGCGGTGGTAACGGAGTGAACAGGCGTATGAGGCTGATCTCTGGATCAATCAAAATCAGGGGTTTTTCCTGTGCCTTTTTTTGCCAGCTTTTCTGTTCTTTTTTCGATAGGGGCCGTGATAAGTCGGCGGCGTAAAATTGATCGGTGGTCAGGCTTTGCCCGTTTAGTTTCACAGAAAGTGCCAGCGCCAAAATACCGGGCGCATATTCAATCAGTTCTTCAAGAACCTCGCGGGTCAGCAGGGCCGGAGTTGCCAGCCGTTTCGGCAAATCTGGATGTTCATCTTCCAGATTTTGCAATGGCCACATCAGTGGAATTTTGCGCTTTAATGGATCTATGAAATAAAGGCCCGTCGGGTCCTCTCTGGCTTCTATTCGGTCCCGCTTTGTCAGTTCTTCACGCCAATAGTAAAAAGTGAGGGCATCCTTCGCGGTAGACGGTGTAACTGGCGTTTGGAAAATACTGAAACTGGTGCGGTAGTCGTTAAATGGATTGGGAGGGGCTTCTGGAATATCGGCTTTCGTAACGTTGAGGATAAAAGGCTGGTTTTGCCCCGGAACACGATTTTGGCTCGACGTAAATTGACGGTCCAATCCCTCCACCAGATAAACCGGCCATCCCGTTGCATCCTGCAAAACACCTTGTAAGGCAGAAGCGGTTCCCCGGTAAGCGCGATAACTGAGATAGTTTGCAACAAATGCCCGTGATCTGGGGATATGGGTCGCATCCGCATGGCCGGACGGAATGTTTAATAATGCCGCGATGTAGGGAACTGCCCAATCACTGCAGGTTTCGATAAACCAGTTTTCATATAGCAGATTGATATTGCTGCCAATTGCATCCGCTTGGCTTTGCAGGACTTCCAGAAAGATGGCCAGTTCTTCATTTTTTTTCTGGTTCTGGTTCAATCGATCCAGTGGCGGAACAAGATCAAAGAGCCGGGGAAGGCCTGCTTCGTTCAGGTATATCATAACAAAGCCTCCCGGTTGTCAGACGAAGAAGGGGATGTGTTCGGACGAAACCCTGACTTATTTTCGAAACCAAGATCGACAACAACCGCATCCTTTTTTTCATCCAGATAAATCAGGCTATCGCCTACCGTTTCGGTGCCTTGCCGGGGGGCGACCAAATCGGCGCGGGTTGGCGGAAGTCCAGTAAAATGCAGGGCTTTGATTTTTACGTCTACGATGGTCGGAATTTGCGAGAGTTGATTTTGTATGCGATGGAGGGTGATGGGTTCGCCAATATCCATCGCCCGATATCCATAGTTTTCAGTAATAATCCGGCGGGCCTGATCGGGAATTTGCGCTGCGCATTGTTTTTTGTCAGCATAGGCTTCAATGGTTAGAACCACCGATACCCTGAATGGCCGCAAGGTGACCGGCAACACCCGAAGCGGCATTTTGGGATCTAGTCCTAATCTGTTGATTTGATGCGTGATCTGCTCGCAGGTTTTTATGTCCGGAACTGCTTTTTCGGGACTGTGCCCTGCAATAGTAAGGGTCAGCACTTTACGATTTTGGATTAAGGATTTGCGTAGGTTTGATTTCGCAACATCCGGAAGGCTTGCCGCCATTTTTACAAGGTCTGCCGTGGTAATAACATGGCGAGGCAACAGCGCTGGATTGTCCTTCGGTCTGACCTTCCGTTCAAATGGGGCTGCTGGCAGAGGAGCTGTCTGCCGTACAGGAACTAAAATACTGGATACGCCATAGTCCGGATTGGTTTGAACGAATTTGGCTTTTTCATCACTGGCATCAAAAGGGGTCATATTAACCCAATAGGATGCGGTGACATTGCCAGTTCCGCTTGGCAGGCGACACCCGTTTGTCCCGTTTCCAAAGATAACCGTGCCATGACCTTTCTCATCCAATGTCAAAACATAAACCCTGTCTCCTTCCTTTGCCGCTGCCAGGTCACTGATCAGTCGATAAGGTTGGTTATCCACAAATAATTGTAGGATAGGGGTTACCTTTTGGCCCTGTTCCTGAATGAAAACGAGCTGTCCCGCTTTCAACTTAAAGCTTTGGAATATCTCAGAGCTTTGGCCATCTCCCAATATTTCTCGCTCAATTGGCTGTCCCTGTCTTACGCCGACGATGTTTCCCATGACAGTGCTTTTCCCGCCATCAAGGGCTGTCCGTAATTCTTCCGAGAGTTCAATCCGGGTTGATCCGCTGGATGGATTGTTTTCTGACGAGCGAACACTGAAAACCTGCGACTGTATTTTATCGTCTTTGCTGGCGGGCCGCTTCAATACCTGCCCGGGCCATGGAAGCAGTGTTTCCAGACATCCGTCTTGATGCTGTATGATAAATTCTTCACCCCGGTTGCCGGAAGGTGGTGTGTATTCGGTCACAGGAAAGTCTGACTTTAAGGTAAGGATTTTCAGGTGGTCTTCCTGTCGATATATCAGGTAAACCGGGGCGGTTTTTGGTTCAGGTTTTAAGTTCAGATCAGACGACAGGATCCAGGATAAATTGAATTTCACCGTTTGAAGAACGGGATCTTGTGGCGGTTTTATGCCAACGCGGGCAAACTGATCGAAAAGACCCTGACTGAGGAGGCCTTGGTTCAGTTCATCGGCAAAAGGCGCAGCGGGAATGTCGGAACCGACGATTTTTTTCGGAAGTTGTTCACTGTCTGCCGCGCGGGTTGTTCCAGGAGAGGGTAAACAGCATGCCAGCATCCACTGATGTTTGATTGGCAAAGCTGCCTGAATTCTACTGCAAATTCCAGTTGAATAGGATTGCCACTGATTTCCGCCATCAATAGATCTTAGTAGGCCGCCCGTTGCCAGTCCTGCTATAACTTCCTCTTTTTCGACAGTCAGGCATAGGATGGGCGTGCTGTTTGCGGTGGAAAACAAGGGGGTAAATGCCGGACTAGTTGGTTTGGTTAGCGCCAACCTGTAAAGGTCTCCTCGGTCATTGGTAACAATAAAGCTGTTATTAAGCGCAGCGGCTTGCATTGCCGTTTTTAACGGTGGCGGCGTGTTCAGTTTTTTCCAATCGGTTAATTCTGAATTGACATAAAAGAGGCCATTTCCAAGTGTTCCAACGCAAATCGATCCGTCGGCAGCCTCTTTCAGAAAAGTGATATGCGCAGCGGCGGGCAACGAAGCCCAGTTGATATGGCGCCAATTCTTAACATCCTGCTTCCAAACAAATAGACCCGCACCTGCCGTGCCGAGAAGCAAAGGTGCTTCCTTTGCCGGATCTTCGAAACGAGCAGACTGGAACAGACAGGTAAAGGGAACTGTCAAGTCAGGGGCGCTTAATGTTGTCCAACTGGGGCGGATTGAATTGTTTTGCGTGTGATAAATTTCATCATCGGTCAAAAGAAAGAGGTTCTCACCATAGCCGGTTATAATCTCCTTGAGATTGGTATGGGCGTTGGCAAGGCCCTCCTGCGCGGACATCCATTTTCCATCTTTCAGAAGCCACAGGTGAGACTCTGACATGGCGAAAATCGCCTCACTGGACGTCCTGATTAAGCTTTTAGGACGGTGAAAGGGAAGTTCGGGATCCCCATCAGGGCCTGTTAAAGGCGTGCCATGCGCGTCAAAGTTTATCTTTTGAAGACCATCAACGGGAAGCGGTAATATTCTAAGCGCGGGTCCCCAAATCGCAATTTTTCGCCCCGTTAAATCGGAAACAATCCCCTCCAACTCCAGTGATTTTCCAGACACAATGCTGACGGCCGGAATGACATTGGAAGGGGGAAACACATTTTGTCCGTTCAGCAGAACTTTGCTTGTTCTTCGATCAAAATTTTGAACTGAAGGCGTGTCGTAAAGACTCTGTATATGCAGGCGATTGACAATGGCTTGTGTTCCGAAATCCTTTCTTAGAAATTGGTCCTCACACTGCACTTTGAACAGGATCGCCTTATTGGTGTCGGAATCATATAAGACCCCAAGACTGCCAATTACAACAGAGCCTTTCACCCCCTCTACGTCAATTTTTGTAATTGAGTCGTCGTCATTTCCAAGTGCAAAATCGGACCATTCTTTTCGAAAAGTGACAGGTCGAAAGGTTGTGATCGCTGTGTCGGTGGCGCCCACGATTTGAGGGGTATAAGCGGGACTATCTTGCGAAGGGATACTCTTGGAAATTTCTCCGATCGGGGCCCAGCGACCCCCCGGCAGGAAACCGTAAAGAACATGTTCCAAGAGGATTAGCAATCCCGCTCCTTTGTATGCACTGGTGTTGTCAACCGCCGTTAGTTTGGCAGGCGGTGTGATTTCATCGGGAAGGCCCGCCGTTATGGTCTGCAAAGTTCCCTTTTTGGCATCAAATCGGTAAAGGCCCTTGGAGGTGCTAAGCGCAAGTTCGATTTTGCCGCCGGTATGGAACAATTGTAACCCGTTGAACTTGCCTTCATATTTAATTTTTGTTCCCGGGTAAGGCAGGTTGATGTCGGACCAACGATGCGGATCAACATTGCTTATCCATTCTAAAAAACGTTTGATAAGGCGGGCACAGGCTTTGAGGGCCTTCCACATCATTTTCAGGAAACCGAAAACAGGTTTGATCGGAGTTGATAGAGATTTGGTCAGCAGGTTGAAACCTTGACGGAAGATGTTAGGCAGATCTTTCAGACCATGATCGGCAGATTTGGTGCCTCCCGTTTTGGGTTTCGGCTTATTCTGCTTCCCTTTCTTTTTTTGGATAAAGGGAAGGATGCGGATATCGTCATCCGTTGCAATCAGAATATAAGCCTGTTTACTGCCACAAAGTGCGGCTACATCCAGAACAGGAACGGGGCTTTGAGGTTGAACGCCTTTTTGTTGCTCTTTATCTGTTGTTGATCCATCGATTGGAAAATTCAGCCATCCAACGCCTGATTGGTCATTTTGAAACAAACCATTGTCGGTCGCCGCAAATACTTGATCAAAGAGTGATGTTGGAGGTTTGGAACCTTGTTCAAGCAGAATGACTGTCTCTCCCAGGGCCAGTTTGTTCACTGTTGTGGGCGGCAAACTGGTTTTCAGGCTTGCCCCATTTTTAAATGTGCCAGATTGCATGATATAGCCAGCTGGTAAAGCGCTCCACGCCGCGGATTGCCCAGACGACCGGTAAACGCCGCCATTCACCGTTCCCGCATAAATATTACCTTCATTGTCTTCGATCAGGGTTTGAATGTTGCGTTTGGTTATTCCCTGTTTGGTCGCAATCCAGTGTTGTTCGTTTTCTCTTTTGTAAAAAACTCCGTTACTCGTTGCCAGGTAGGTCGTGGCGTTCCGGGTAATGAGTATGTCATTGACGGGATAAACCGGTAAATCGGTATTGGCTGAAGAAATTTTTGAGTTTGATTTGGACTCGGTGTCGTTTTCTGGCGTCCATGTTTCATACCCGCCGCCCGCAATATGGTCCATTTTCCGTGCAAGAGGTTGCGCTGATAGTGAGGGCGCTTGTGCACCAAAAAGACGAAGTTTTCGCGTAAAATGCAAGTATTCCATAGGCGCAGAAGCATCGTTGGCTATTTTTTGATCAGCACCGGTCTGATAGGCAGTTTTCCAGCTGAGTGTTGTTTCCTTTTGTTTTTGGGCAACTCGTGAGCCGGTAACGGTCTTTAGTGACCAGCCCTGTACTGGATCGTTTGAGTTCAGAACAGCGATCAGATCGCCCAGTTTGACTTTGAGCAAAGCACCCGAGAAGAGCTGACCTTGAGACGGGCCGGATACAGGGGAAACAGGTCCCGGCTGTGGAGGGCAGATCCGAAGCGCATTCCACTCGCTTTTGATGTCAATTTTTTCGTCACTCAAAAAACTTAACGGAGGCCCTCCAACAGGGGTGACCCGCTGTACAACAGTATGTTTTGCCAGAGTTCGTATGCCTGGCATACCGTCGCCTTCCCGAATGGTAACACATAGGTCAGCCGACCCCGCCACGCCAGGAAACCGTGAAAAACAGACAGGAATTGACGCTTCAAAACCTGTGTTCAGGTTGAAGTTTCCACTGAGTGTTGCTTCAAGGAGTGACAGAGATTGCGGTTCTGTTGCTGTTTCAATATATCCTTCATTAATGAACCGCTCCTGATAAAAACACAGAACTTCGCCAACCGCAGACCATGACTGCATAAGCGCTGCTGCCCAGTCAGTTGTCGGATTGGTGACAATGTCACGAAGCTTTCCATTGGGTGTGGGCAGTAATTCGCCATCAATTGTCGTATATTTGAGCCGTTCTTTGAGTTCTCGGAAGAAGATAGGGGCGGTTGCCAATTGCCAGTGAAGAGAGGGTTTATTTGGAGGGTTGATCAAGTTTCGGGCATACCGACCCCCGTTGAGCCCACTATGTTCCATATTCCGGGAAGAGGGAGCGGATTTCATGAGGAAACTCTTTCGTTAAACTGAACGGTCAGCTGGCCACCTGCAGGTTGATTCGGTTTATTGGCAAGCATGGGGATTTCATCCCGCGCAAACGTGATTTGATCTGATATTGTCGGACCGGGTTTGTCCGTCCGTCGGAACGCCAATAATCTGACCATGTCGATCCCGGCAATGACGGCGGTTGCGGCAATGATTTGGCTGGCATAGAGAATTTGGTTGAACGTGATTTTCTGCATTGAAAAGACGGCATGATTTTCTAATTCATTTGTATTTCCAACGAGATGGACAAGGTCTCGTTCAATGTCAGTCTGTGCAAATCCGCGCTTTGGGATGACTTCGAGCGCGATTTCCAGTGGCACCGGTTTTGGCCCCGTGACGATCAACCGCCTGCCAACCGGCCGGTGGAGGTCGAGGTACTTTTTCACTGAATGGGCAAGGGTTTCATCCACAACATTACTGTATTCGGCCAAAATGGCCACATAGATGAACGGCCAGGGTTCATCCCCGATATTCCACGCGGTCGCTGCTTTCACATCGGGCAGGGCTTTCGCGAGATTTGCGTAATCTTCCAGCGTGCCGCAGATTTTATCATCTTTAAGGATATCAGCTGAATTCAGGCGAATACTGTCTTTGCTTTCTTCAAAAATGGTCGTCGATGCAGGTAGGGGGTTATTGATCCGAACCAATCGATCTGCAAATTCTTCAAATTTATGAGAAGGCGGGCAGGCAATTGTCATAACATTGGCCCCGACATTACTTGTTTTGCCCGTCGCTTCGCGTATTTCGGCCGTGTAGTGCCTGCAAAATGAGGGTGTACGTCCCATTCCGTTTTGCCCGAACCGCAGCGTGATCGTGTTGTCTTCGTTGGTGTCGACCTTAAACACCCGATCTGAGTTTCCATGCCGTAATAAGTCTCGAGTGGGGTGCCAGATGTAGCTGTCAGAAGAGAGGTCATTTGTATTGAGGGGGGTTTCCAACAGTCGAATGGCCGGATGCGTTAAAACATCATCCCTCGGTGAAAGAAAGCGATCGATCGATAGGCGGACATCGTCATCTGTGCTGGCCAACCTCTGCAATGGTTTTGCTGGCAGGGTTGGCTGCCAGTCACAGGGTTCAATTTTTTCCGATGACGAAACCGGATAACTTCGGGTCAATCCGAATTCTGCCTCAATCGCATTGGCGAATACTGCGGAAACCGTCTTCGGACCTAATTTTATTCCTTCGTCTTTTAAAACAACAGGCAAGTCGACGGGCAGGGCATCTGAACGGTCCCAGTGTAAACCAACCAGAATACGGCCCGCTGCATTGCCGTGTAAGGATCGCAATTTTTCAACATGGGTCAACCGAACAGCATGGGCTCGGATATAACCGGAATCCTGATTGCTACGCGTTCGTTCACTTAAGGCAATCCGTTGGAGAACTACTATATCGCCACCGGTGAGTGGTATTCCGGTTTGTGAGTCCGTTTCCTGCATTTCGACAACGACGCTTGTGGACCCCGCATAGAGCGTGAATTCTTGCAGGCCAAAATCGTGAATACGAAGCTGATTTAGGAGGGGGGTTGCCTTAAGAGATCGGGTGGTTTCAAAACAGGTTGCGCCGCCACTTAGAATACGTTGAAACAAGTCACTGTTCAGGCTTACAAGCTTTCGTTGGGTCGAGTTTGAATTACTAAGAACAGCCGTGTTGGCGGGAATTTCAAGGGGCGCCGAGACCTCGCAGGTGAGAATAATCCGGGCGGCACACCCTTCTTGCGGATGATATCCAAGAAGCCGCGCGTGCCGGGCCAGGGATGTTCGGAGCAAAGCCGTTTTAAGGTAAGCTTCGTTTGCGACGAAATCCTGTCGGTAGCTTAGATAATCTGCGACATAGGCGAGAATTTCGATCAACATCGCGCCGCTATCCGCCGCAGCAACTTCATGCCAGTCTGGAATACATTTTTCCAAATTGGTGACGATCAGTTGGCAAAAGCCTTCAAAGTCTTTGGCCATATAGTCAATTACGGGCGCGGGAATATTTTCCTGTACACCAAATTCCGTACTTTTTTGCTGCCTTGACTGTAATAGAAAAATGGGGATCGCGCTTTGCGACTTGTTTAATAAATGCGCCGGAAAACGAAGGATCCGCAAGACGTGTTGGTATAACTCCTTGTTGTCAAGTTCTTGTGCCCGAGCGTCGAGAAAAAGAGAAATTTCAACAAGTGTGGGGGGATGAACCCATTTGACATCTGTTATGGTTAGGGCGGTATTCGGCCTGCCATCCAGTCTTTCCAAACGGAAATCGTCAGGCGTAAGCTGGGCTGGCAGTGGTTGCTCATGGCTGAAGATATTTGCGCCGCCGATTTCCAGGGTAACCGTCCAGGTACGCGCTCCGTCAGGGGTTGCCCGCGCACTGATTAAGGAAACTGTATTGGTTTCCTTGAGGGGCTGGGGGACGGTGTTCTGTTGGCTTTTTAAGGGAGGGCGTTGCAAAATGACTACTCCTAACCAACACTACTTTGATAGTGACTTGTCGCCGTTTTGCCGGTCAATTTATTGTAATAGGACACCGATATACGCAGCTCGGCGTCGAATGCCTCCGTTTTGACGGACAGGATGTCGGCAATATTCCCAAGTATTTTTTGAAGCTGATTTTGAACCAGATGTTCGGTGATGCCGGCCGTCGGACTTGTGAGGGGGTCAAACACCAGATTGGCAATTCCACAGCCAAATGTGGGCCGATTGACACGTTCCCCCTGTTGAATGAACAGCACTTGCTCGATTGCTTGCTGAACATACAGGTTACTGTCGATGGTTTCCAGTGTATTGGCCAGAACGGTGAAGGGGGAGTTGATATAAGTTGTCATTTTATGGGACCTTCTTTTTACAGTAAAGGAGGCACGACGACGCCTTCAATGAGGCCAAGAACAGCAAAGTTCCCTTCTACTTGGCCGCCACCCAGAATATTGACATCGCCTTCGACGGTCAGGGCGCCCAAGACATTTGTTTCCCCCTCCACAGTGACCGCACCAAGAACATTTGTTTCCCCTTCAATTTCAACTGCACCCACGATATTTACATTGCCCTCGATTTCGACCGCCCCCGTAATGTTAACATTCCCTTCAATTTCTACGGCGCCGGTGATGTTCACATCCCCTGTAATCTGAACGGCCCCCGTAATTTCGATAGGGCCGGAAAGTGTCATGTTGGGATATTCCCCCTGAATACCTGCTTCGTCCAATGTGATGCTGTTTTCTGAAACCGCTATTTCCATAATTCCTTCAGTTTGCGTAACGACGGAACCGGGGACTTCATGTGTCATTGTTTCTGGGGTTATAGAAATGGTGTTGGGAGGGCACAGGATCGTTATCCCTTCCACGTTAAAGGTCATTTTCAGAAGGTCCGGCGCGACGGGGGGTGAAACAGTGAGGGAGAAACCGCCTTCCCCCGGTGTGTCGTCCCATTGCATATCTATGAATTCGGTTTTGAAAACGTGGTTTGTCGGAATAACCGGCTCCAGAGGCATTTCACCTTCTTCCCAAAATCCGCCTGTCCAGATCGGGTGATTGGGATCACCACCCTCATATTCAATCCATATATTGGCCCCTGGAGGAGGAACTGCATAAAACCCGACTAGAGGGCCCGCAAACGGTGCACAGGGAAGGGCCCAGTTGGCAATCGTCGTTTTGACGGCAGGGACTTCTGCCTGCAGACGGCCCAGCATTAAAGGGTCCAGATTGTTGGTAACGGTAGCGCGGTATTTACCCCAATATTTCAGGGGACCATTATAGGCGGTTTCCTTGGCACCAGCGCAATCGTTCATCATATTCATGCGGGAACCTTTACGGAAGAAAGTGTTGTGCCAATACCATCACGGCGAAGGCTGAATTCCTGCTGGTATTGAGTTCGGGAGAGGGTGTGGGTCACGGCGTTCAGGTAGTATTTTCCGTCATATAAAGTTCCGGCTCCAGCGACAGGAATGACGCCCGGGGCTCGCATTATTTGTCCGTAGCGCAGCGCATCCACTTTACCAGACGCGGTGACAGCGCTGTCTGCTGTGCAGTTGGTTTGTGCCTGTGCCCGGGACCATGCCTGCGCAATCCCCATCCCCTGTTGGTATATTGCTTTGTTTTTTGCCGTTAGAACAGCGCTGCTTGTGAGGGCGGGATGGGCTGAAAAATCCCTCATTGAGGTTGAAGTCAACGTCGCGATCGGAATGGGAATCCCGGTTTCCTTATTTTCGACCAATGCCCAGGTTCTTGTCGGTTTTGTGCCGTCGAAGCCGAACTTGATTTCGGCGACATTCCCATTGGCGGAGTATCCGACAACCAACGGATCCTGAAGGGGGTCATCATACGGGGGAGGACCCCAATAGGCCGAGGTTTGGCCGAGTAGATCATTGGGGCGGATGCAGAATATAAAGGCATGGGATGAGGCGAGCTGGTTGAGTGTTTGCCGGTCTGTTCCCATTTGCTGAGGGGTGGTGAATATATCCAGCAATCCGGCGATGGTTTCGCTAATATGCGGCAAAATGCCCAGAGCAAGATAAGGAGCCAGAATGGCAGTGACGATAGCGACGTCTAGACAAAATGGGTATTCCATCGATTTATCAATGATGTCCATAAAGTAGCTGATGTCTTCACCGCTTACAATATATTGGCCGACACTGTGATCCGTTGGGGGCTGATAGGAAACGTTTGTAATCACGCCGTCCATAAGCAGGCGTGATTCTGATCCGACAGAAGCTCCGATTTTTAGCCTTTTTCCAATTTGCAATTCACTCGCGGATACAACGGATATATTTTGAAAATTCGAGAGGGAATAGTCGTCAGAAAAGGTGATCTGGAAGGTTTGTGGTGCTTGATCAGATTGATCGACGGTCACTTGATCAATGGCTTCCATAAGCGAAGCTGGAAAACCACCTCCGGACGAATTCATTAAATGGATTTTGAAATAAGTCTCATTCATTTTAGAGAGCTCACATACACTAAATAGTTGTATTTGATGGGATGATGAGTGGGCGTCCCGGTTTGATCGTTAATGAGAAAGGGTTCACGGATAGGTTGTAGTCGGCTATGAGGTAAAAGCTGGTTGAACTTTCATAAGCGCGATAGGCCACTAGGTCCGGTCGATCACCGGTTTGAACAATCTGGCTTCCTAAAATGTATGTAGGGTCATATTGTGGAATAAATCTTCTAGATAGATATTGATTTATCTCATTATTTTTGGATTTTATAGTTAAAATTTTAGAATTTTTGTAGCGTCCATTGCCCCCAAAAGTAGCCATATCACCCCCGAAATACTGTCTATTATTAGCGTAACTTATTGTAAAAAGTTGGCTATTTCGGACCTGCTTATTGGTATTCAGATAATAGAAAAAGCCGAAATATGGTATTTTACAGAAAATTATTTTTTACCTAGACTTGCATTATAATTGCGGCATATGATTGAAAAGTAAAGTATAAAAAGATGATTTACTGAACATCACTTCAACTAAAAGGAAGTTGAATGATTGTGTGACCGGGCCTTGGCCTGAGCAGAAAAACATCAAAATATTTTTCGGCTTTTACTACAAAAATCCTATAGCAGGGGGTACTGAAATGACTGTTCAACTCACCTATCCGGGTGTCTATGTCGAACCGATTATTAGCCCGGCGCCGGGCGATCAGGGAGTGGCGACATCTCTGACAGCATTCGTCGGGCGCGCGATGATGGGCCCCGTAAATGAGCCCATTCTTCTCAACGATTTCGGAGAGTATGAAAAGTATTTTGGTGGTTTGGACCAGAACAGTACGGTTAGTTACAGCGTTCAGCAATTTTTTAATAATGGCGGCAGCCAGGCGCTTATGGTGCGGTGTTTCTCTCCTGATATTTCCAGCCCTGATGCTGTAAAGGCCTTGACCGCCAGAGGTGAGAAATTGATTGCGGACGCGAAAAGCAAGTTCAAAACTGAGCCCACACAGGAAGATATTGAGACGTTTTTAGCGGCGACCCAGGCTTCTGAAATGGGGATCAATCAGTGGTATATTGGACAGGTCAAGCAGGTATTTGATGCGGACATGGCCGCCCAGACAAAACCGAAATCAGGTGGAGGGAAAGCCAATACTCCGAGCCCAATAACAGTCTTGGAGGCGGCGGCGCCTGCCGCTGTGCCGTCCTTCCCTGCCTTTACCGGGTTGCTGGATGTCAATTCTGCAAATGGTGCTTACGAAACAATTTCGGCGATGATGTTTGGGGTTGGAGGGCAAGCGACTATGGCTCCCAACAACCGTCAGGCAGCGATTGTCGCGGGACAAAAAGCAGTCTCTGCCTTCACCGGGGGACTGACCGGGGCTGTGGCAGCAGATCTGGTGACGGGTCTGACGACGGCACCGGCAACGACTGACCAACCCGCAACTTCAGCCGCCGCCGGGGCTTATGGTGCTGTTGGCAACACTCTTTTAAAAAATGTTGTTGATCCAGTTTTAACCCAGCTTGGGGACCTGGATACCTCGCATTTCTCTACCGAACAAACCCAGGAACTGACGGCCTTCAAAACGGCGCTACAGGCTTTTGGAAATACCACGGGTGGCGCATCAGCCACTCTAAAAGCCGGGGCTGATAAATTTGCCACTGGTGTCTCTGCGTTAAAGGCGTCCGACGTAAAGGCAGCGATGGTGACGGCCGCGGGATCAAATAAAGCCGGTGTTGCCATTGCCAATGGGGCCGCTGGCGATACGGCGTTGGATGCGATGGCTGGTGCCGTACAGGCTGCCATTCTTTACTTGAAGAATAATTGGAAACCGATCGTAGATCTGCGGTTGCAGGCGGCCAGTCCAGGGGCATGGTCGAACGACGTGTTGAGCGTCAGTATCAATACGAACGGAATTACGGAACAGGTTGCTGAACAAAAGAAGCTGGATAAAGCCGATCTTTTTAATCTGGTGGTCAGTTATGTAACGCCAGATGGTCAGGTTGCCAATGAAAACCATATGGCTGTTACGCTTAAAACAACGGATAAAGACAATAAAAGCTGCTCTAATAATCTAAAAATTGTTTTGGATGACGGGTCCATGTTTGTCCGTTTGCTTTCAGGGGCGGTTCTGCCTGCCGAACCACCCATGGCCGGGGCTTCCGCAACGGCGTCGGGCGGGATCGATTCGGAGCCGCTTGAGATCAACGATTATATCGGGGATGAAAATGGTAAAGCAGGAATTTATGCGCTTAAGAAAGTGCCTGTCTTTAATATCCTATGCATCCCACCTGATGACACCAATGGAGATACGGATAATCTGATCTATTCAACGGCTGCGTCGTTTTGTGTCACGCGGAATGCCATGTTGATCATTGATCCACCGGTAAAATGGTCGACGGAATACAAGGGTGGCAATCTATCGAATATTTCCCTAAACGATTTGGGTGGATATGGGGCGCCTGAAGGTCGGTCAGCGGTTGTGTACTTCCCTAGAATAGTGATTGAGGACTCGTTGTTGAACGGTGCCAAACGCTGTTTCCCTGCATCAGGTGCGATGGCCGGCCAGTGGTCTCAAGCGGATTCCAGTGTTGGAGTTTGGAAGGCCCCTGCCGGATTAACCTCTGCTATTGATGGTGTTGCGGGGCTCGAAATTGCAATGAGTGACACCGATGACGGGGTGCTGAATCCACAGGGGATCAATTGCCTGAGAACTTTTCCTGTTGGCGGTACTGTTGTTTGGGGCGCTCGCACGCTGCGCGGTGCAACTGCTTTGGCAGATGAATATCGCTATGTTCCGGTTCGGCGTTTGTTGCTTTACATCATGGACTGGCTGGAAGTGAACACCCGTTGGGCTGTTTTCGAACCGAACGATGAAAAACTCTGGGCTGAGCTGCGACTGAATATAGGTAGTTTTATGAAAGGGTTATATCGGGATGGTGCGCTGGTCGGCACGAAACCTGAACAGGCTTATTTCGTGCGTTGTGACGCCTCTACGACAACACCTGAAGACCAGGCGAACGGGATCGTTCGAGTGCAGGTTGGATTTGCTCCCGTTAAACCCGCCGAATTTGTTGTCATCACCGTGCAGCAGGTTCAGCAATCATCTGGCGCCTGATAGGAAGGATATAAAATGGTTGAATTTTCGAAAAACCCTCAGCGATTGACGCCTTATCCGAACTTCAGGTTCAAGATAAAGTGGGATGGAAATTATGTTGCGGGGGTCTCTAAAATAGGGGCTCTATCACGCAAAACGGACGTTATTAAACACCGATCGGGGGGGGACCCTTCGGTGGAACATCTGGCGCCCGGCCAAACGTCTTACGAGGCGATTTCAGTTGAACGTGGGGTTTCCTATGATCCAGTGTTTGAGCAATGGGCAAACAAGGTTTTTGACGTAACAAATTCACAAAGTGCCGTTGGAGAAAACACCTCTTTGTTAGATTTTCGTAAGAATATCTCCATCGAAGTGTACAACGAAGCGGGCCAGAAAGTTCTGGCATATAACGTTTATAATGCCTGGGTTTCTGACTATCAGACCATCAGTGATCTGGATGCGGGCGGGAACGCGTTTGCCATGCAATCGATGACGATACAGAACGAAGGGTGGGAGCGGGATCCTTCTGTCAAGGAACAGAAAGAGCCTTCATTTACTGACCCTTCCAACTAGTTTCAGACAAGCCAGATAATATTCAGGAAACACGGTCATGATCGCAGACGTTACCATCGACGATCTTGTTATGCTGAAAGAAGCAGGAGAAGGGCGCTCAGACCTTGATCGGGCGCAGCTTCTTCTGGCTTGGGGATATCCTGAATATAGCTGGTCTGAATTGGCGAACTTACCTCTTGGAGAGCGTGATCGGCTCCTTCTTGAATTGCGTCGTACCTTCTTTGGGCCTGATTTAACGCTCTCTACGACCTGTACAAACTGTCAGGCAAAAAATGAGTTTGCGGTTGCAATTCCTGAAATAGTCTCCGCTCAGATCCAACGTACCAAAACAGAAATGTCGTTAACAATGGGGAATTGGGCTTTACATGTACGGCCGTTAAGCGCTTTGGACCTGTCGGAAGTCCCTGACTCTATGGCCGAAGAGGATGTCCGGCATTACATGGCAACAAAATGCCTTGTGTTAGTTCATAATGACCAGGGTGAAAATCAGGAGATCATGGCTTTGAGCCAACGCCATCCAGACTGGATCGATCAACTATCTGATTTTCTTGCTCTTGAAGATCCGCTATATGCCGTTGCGTTTAAACTGACCTGTCCGGATTGCGGTTCCGTTTGGCAGGCCTTTTTGGAAATAACCCAGATTTTATGGCAGGAGATGACTGTCGAACATGACCTTATGTTGAAGGAGATTCATCTTCTGGCGCAACATTATGGATGGTGCGAGACTGATATCATCGCACTTTCATCTGTTCGCCGCCGGGCTTATGCCCAGCAGTTGGTGCAGCACCATGTCTGATTATTTTGACGATATTCTGGCGCGCCTAAGGAAGTCTGCCCCTCTGGCAACTCCCGTACATCCTCACCCTTTGACCGGCAAAACATCCCGCCTGAATTCGATTATTAATCCGGGAAATTCCTCATTGATTGCGCAACCGGCACCAAAGATTTTTTCCAATAGCCATAAACAGAATTTACTGAAGCAAGTGATCGAAGGGACCGATTAATGGGCGATTACCGGGTGATCGGCGGGGTGACACAAGCTTTTGCTCTCAGTGTTCAGCGGGCAATTTCTGCTCCTCAATCACCTGTTGCACATGCCCATGTCACAACCAGCCGTCCAGATAAGGAAGAGCACGGTCAAAATCCGCGGGTGAATGTTTATCTTTTCCACGCCCAACCCAATCCTTCGTTGCGCAATAGAGATGTCCCGACTTTTTCAGACGGAAAGCATGTAAAGGCACCGTCCCTTGCATTGGATCTTTTTTATCTGCTGAGCTTCTATGGAAATGACAAGCGCAACAAACTGGAAAGCCAGCTATTGATGGGCCTTACTATGAGTGCGTTGCATGCCAAGCCGTTCATCGATGCGGGATCGCTTAAAAAAGCTGTCGGGGATAGCGGAACTGAGGTTCAATATCATGAAGTTGCATTAAGTATCGAGAATATGTCTGTTCATGAGCTATCGCGGCTTTGGCAAACCTTTCCGCAAGTTCCGCTTGTCTTGTCAGCAGCTTACAAGGCAACAGCGGTTTTGGTTACCGAGCCTTTAGAACTTGGCCCTGCTAACCTGGTTCAGGAACGTGATTTTACCTTAACGTCCAGAATGCAAACCGAGAAAGAACCGCCGGTCCAGACGGATGAACAAAAAATTGTTGTCCAACAGGAAGAGCCACCTGAAACTGGTTTTCGCCGGGTTTTTAAAACGTTTCGGAGGGGCACGAAATGATGCATCAGCCCCCGGTTCCAGACACCCCGGAAATCACTCAGCATGATGAGCTGGATAATGATGCGTCGATCCGGGCGGCCGCGACTTCGTTTACCGTCTATCTGGAAGCGATTTGTATGCCCGATGGCAAGGAGGAAGTGGAAAAATTACAGCGGGAACTACCGGGTCAAAATTTTGAAGATCTACCGGCCTATTTGCAGGAACTGGCAGTTTTTGGAAATTTGGACACCTTTGAATGTCAGGTAATATTACTCAGTTTGCTCAGCCAAGTGGATAGTCATATCTGCGATATGCTACGTGATCTTCAGGGATTAGTTGTTTCAAGAAATCCGTTGACGGTTGCTGTTTCCCTGTCGTTGTTCGAGGGCGGAACCCATGCGCATTTCCTGTCGGACGCGCCCTTGCTGCGAAATGGAATTATCACTGTAAAGGGTGATGTTTTGTTTGATGCGAACGTGGACCTGGATCCGGCCGTCTTAGGATTCCTGATGACCGGTACTTATTATGATCCGGTTTTTTCGGGGACATCAGTTGCCGTCGAGAACAACGAAAGTTTGTCCTCCGATCACAAAAAAATCGTGAAAATGACGGTTCATCAATTGCGGATGGGAGACGCGATCGTTCAACTGGTTGGATCTGAACGGCAAAGCCAGATTGAGATTGCCGCCTCTGCGTCAGAACAGGTGGGATGGAAAGGCCTTCTGTTTTTCAGCCAGTATTTGCCGGCAACAGCGGCCGAAATTGTTGATTTGGTGAAGAGGTGGCGTTTATCGGCAGCGTTAAATCGAAACCAGCTTATTTTGGATGCCACAACTCTGGACCCCACAGATCGCGATTTTGGCGCACAGTGTTTCTTTCTTCAACAATTTATGATGCATGCACGGTGTACAGTCATCCTATTGGTCTCGGAGCCCCTAAGGTTAGAGGGTTATGCGATGACGGTGATCGATATTGGCCCGCCAACCAATGCGGAGCTGAAAGAGATTTGGGCGCGGGCTTTGTTTAACGCGCGGTGTCAATTACTAACGGATGTGGCGAGTGAACAAAATGCTGTCATTGCGGATGGGGACGAAGATCAGAAGATTGCCGCTGATCTATCAATCAGCTTTTCTGTTTCAATAAGTGATATTTCTGCCACTTACGCTCGGTTTTTTGCGTTTCTCGCTATCGAATATCCAACATTGACCATGGAAAATATTGGGCAAATTCTTGAACCGGAAAAGTGGCGGATACGATGGTGGCAAGCCGCCTGTCAAGCGAATCCACCAGACTTCAGAGGACTGGCCCGCGCGCTTCCGGTGAACGCCGATTTTTCCACTTTGGTGGTTGACCGTGCGACAGAAACAATTCTGCAAGAGGTTATTTCACAGTTTAAAAACCGCTCTGCTGTTCGAAAAAACTGGGGTTTGGAGCCAGCGTTTCAACGTGGGAACGGTATTTCGGTGTTGATGGCGGGGGCAAGCGGAACGGGTAAGACACTGGCCGCAGAAGTGCTGGCGAACAGTTTATCCTTAAACTTATATCAAATCGATTTATCGCAGCTTGTCAGCAAATATATTGGTGAAACCCAGAAAAACCTCTCTCGGATATTTGAGGAGGCGGAAAAAGGCGGGGCTGTCCTTTTATTCGACGAAGCGGATGCTCTTTTTGCTAAACGAACGGATGTTAAAGATTCCCGTGACCGACATGCCAATATGGAGGTGGGTTTCCTCCTTCAGCGTATGGAGGAATATCGCGGTATTGCGATCCTGACTACGAATATGAAGGAAAATCTAGACGATGCCTTTTTACGGCGTCTGCAATATGTCGTTGATTTTCCGTTTCCATCCGAAGAGCTTCGGACTCGCCTGTGGCATACGCTCCTTCCTAAGGAGGCAAAAGCTTCCTTTCCAGAACCTGAGAAATTATCCCGGCTGACCCTGAACGGTGCGCAAATCAGAAATGTGATCAGGCGCGCCCTGTACCGCGCCCAAGCGGATAATGGATCGCCGAGACTACAGGATTTATTAGGGGCAGCACAGGTGGAGATGGAAAAGTCCGATAGGGAACTGACAGAGCAGGATTTGCGGAGGTTGTTAGAATGTTGAAAAAAGGATCTTTGCATATCATTCCCCCTGCCAGCAAAGCCTTGACCCAAAGTAGGGGCCAACAATCAATCACATTTCAGTATAATCCGAACTTGGTCAAACGAGAGTTGAAACCAAACCTGGTGGGTGGCCAGAGCGGAGGTCATTCTGGAAGTATCCGCTATGGAACAGCGCCGGATGAGGTTTTTTCTCTACAGGTAGAAATCGATGCTTTAGATAATTTGCCCAGCAAATCCCAGAACAAGGCCGCCGTGATAGATGGTATCTACCCGTTGTTAAGTGCACTGGAACTGCTGTTATACCCGCGATTGTCAGTTGTGAAATCCAATCAGACTAGTCTGGACAATGGCGTATTACAGGTTGCGCCTTTTATTGCGCCGCAGGTTTTGTTGAATTGGGGGCAAAAGAGAATAGTGCCGGTTGTGATGGAAAGTTACAGCGTGGAGGAACAAATGTTTGATCAGGCGCTAAATCCAATCCGGGCAACCATCCAAATCAGTTTGCGCGCAATCACCTATGATGACGTCCGCCCAGGGAATGCCAATTACGAAAGCTTTGTCAGTTATCAACGCTTCAAAGAAAACGAAGCCGGAAAGATCTAGGAGATGGGCAAATGATGCAAGCGGATGAGCCAGCTGTAAAACATCGACCTGCTTATCTGTCGCGTCTGCATATGCGGCTTCATGGCGCTGCGTTTGACAATTCCAAACCCAAAGAGACTTTACCGCTTGCAGAGCTTGCCTCATTGTATCGTGATCAGAATAAACGTTTGATCCGGTCTAAATACAAGGGAAAGCGGGCGTTCAGCCCGGCACCTGATGCACGGATAGATACGGAAGATGATCAGGTTAGCCATACAAGCGGTATCCCGATTTTTGGTAACGATGATGCCGCTGCACGGGTCGGGTGGTCATATGGGCATACGGAAACGCGTTCGTTCACGACACAAGCACTAAAAGAACATGCCCGTCTTGGTGGGACCGGAGCTTATTCAGATCGGTTTTTAGCAGATCATGCCACGGCCGAAAACTCCCATGCTTTGGGACATGGAGATTATGGAACAGATCATCTCTTATCAGCCCCTCCCGCCTCCAAGGCTCAAAATACGGAACAGCTTGCCATTGAGTTGGCGATGAGGGCTGCGGCGGAGAAAGTAAATGCGGAAAAAGGAGTGGGCCCGGATCAATCCCTGGTACATGCCAAGATAACCGATGTTTTACATCCGCATACCGGGCAATTAATGGCGAGGCGCTTCAAATTGATCCGGCGCGCAGATAAGAATGACACTAAAGGAACGGTGGTTTTTGATCATCTGATGGATGGACGGCGCTTGCATATTAGCCGGGATGAGGCATTTGGGCTGGGAGAACGGGTTCATGAGGCCCTGACCAAGGATCCTGTTGCCGCCCGTAAACCGCATAATGAAAGTGTCGGTAGAAAGGGGTTGGGAGATGTGATTGCCCCGACAGCGACAGAGCTTCGCGATCATCAGTATCGAGTATTGCGAGAACTTCAGCAGGCAAAACCTAAAAACATCTGGGAACGGGCGCAATCAAGGGATCGGGCAAAGGTTAATATGGTGGGGCCTGCCTTTACAGATGCCGCCTTTCCGCCAGATGATCTTCTTCGGCTGGATGATAATACTTTAACGGGAGAAAGTGCGCTACGCGAGATGAGAAGTCGGGCTGTTGGGCATCATCCAGATGTGCCCGAGGATGATGATGAAGATCAGCAAATCAGCACAGATGAAGCCTTTGAAGCGGTAGATACGCGTTTTGAAACGTCTGGGTCCGTTCCTGCAGATGGGGATACCACCCTGCTTCGGGGGGTTCAATCCATTCGTGCAGCCTTTAAGCGTCATTTGGGAACGAGAGAACCTTCTCTGGACGAAATACGGACTTATCCTGGCAAATACCAAACCGAATTGATGGAAGCACATTCAATTGCAAAAAAAAGTGGGGGGGACCGGACCCTCTTAAGGCCGGATGAGCAAAAAATGCTGGAAGAAGTCGATGCGTTGCGGAAGAAAATTGTCGGAAAATGAAGGCTTGCTGAAGGGACCCTTATTTAAAGCTAGATACACCGTTGCGTTGGGTGAAAGGAAAATGTGAATGGCACACTATGATCACAGACCGGCTTATCTGGGGCGCTTGCATGTCCGGTTTCCGGGAAATTACAGACCCCGGTCGCACAAACGCGACGATGCAACGCTTCTCTCACAATACAAAGATACCTCTAATATCCGTTCTAAATATAAAGGAGACCGGTCCGGTCGGTGGTCTGGCTATAAAACCTCGGGAATTCCTATTTTTGGTGAGGAAGGTGCAGCACCGCGCACAGCATGGAGCGTTGGGCATGTCGCTGCGAGGCAGAAACTTGAAGAGAAACTCAGAGACGATGCGCGCCAGAGCGCTACTCATCCTGTACAAGGGGTCGCAGCGGAAAATTCTCATGCATTGGGGCATGGCGATTATGGTGCAGATCATGAACTCTCCGCGCCAGCAGCCTCCAGGGCGCAAAATACAGAGCAGCTTGCAATTGAGCTTGCCATGCGCGAAGCGGCCCGCAAGTTGAACCACGCGGCAGGCATTCAAAATGGGCAGCAATCACTGGTTCATGCCAAGATCACGGATGTTCTGCACCCAAAAACCGGACATTTACTGGTTCGGCGTTTTAAGTTGATCCGGCGTGAAGACGAACATGACAAGGAGGGGACCGTTGTATTTGATCATCTGATGGATGGAGAAAGGCTGCATATCAGCAAGGATGAGGCCTTTGCAACAGGACGGAAGGCTCATGACGCATTGATGTATCCAAATCCGCAGGAAGCTTACCGCCGCAGATTACCCGCTTCCTATGCAGATAAATTACCCCTGCTTCTCGGTGGGAAGCGAGCCAAGAGAAAGGGAATGGGAGGGGTGCAAGCACCCGAAAAGAGACGTTTAGCGGATCATCAAAGTGATGTTTTGGCGGAACTGCAGAAAAATCACCGTCAATTGAAAAGAGGTCGGAGGCGTGGGTATGGTGCGGTTCCTGACCGGAGCGGCGTTAACATGGTCGGACCGGCTTTCACGGATGCCCGCTTTCCAACCTGGGGTAACTGGTTTCCGTCGACAAAAACGGGACAGGCAGCACTTGATACTCAACGACAATGGATGCAAGCGGACTTGCAGGGCAATGGTTCCGATAAGGACGATTTTGAAAGCTCGGGTAGTTTGCCGTCCAGTGACGCTTCAAGGCTTTTGCATCACGTTGGAATTCTTGAAAATAAATTTGGGGCGCATTTGGGAAAAGCTGCGTCGACAGTTCAATTTCCGCTTGATCAGCGTCCAAATCCCGCGCATGCAACTATAATGGCCGATCAGGTGCGCCAAAATTTCGATTCGCGGGCCTTGGGCGTTGAAGATCATCGTCAAACTCTTTTAACGTCGGCACAAGCGGCGAGCAAGGCATTGCGGAGCTTGGAAAGAGACAATCCAACCAGCGGTACATCATTGCTCACAGATGACCAACAAAGGATCTTGGCGGCGGCCTATAACTACCACTGTGCGATTACCGGAGACCATCGGCCGACACTTTGTTAGAAAACGCATATCAGGCAGTCATTTCAATACCAGCTCCCCCTTATAAATAAAAGAGGGGGCGGATATAAAGAGCGGCCATCTTGATATTTTTTGCCATCCTAAGATCGTCCAGCAGGTAACGTTCGTTGTATGGTCAGGGGCGAAGCGTTTTTGTTCTTGGTCCTATTAGCAAGGTTTCGTAGGAGGGCGTGCGCAGGGGTAGCAGATCGTGCCTATTCCATCATGTGGAATTTATTCAGCCTCCAATAATTCCAATCTTTGTATTTGATAAATATAATGTATGATTTTTTTAACTATAAAAAGAAACGGGAGTTGATGAGTCGGGCGCATAATAATCTTTCAATGGGAGGTCTCGATGACAGAAAAGAAACTCAACCGGCGTAAATTGCTTACAGGAACTGCTGCGGCAGGGGCCGCGGTATTTGCCGCCCCAGCTATTGCAACCGCTGCGGGACATACAACAACCTGGAAGGTGCAAACGTCCTGGCCTGGCGGCATTGGACTGAATATTTTTAAAGAATGGTGTGGCTCAATTAAAGAAAAGACGGGGGGCGAATTAGAGTTTATTCCCTTTGGTGCGAAAGATGTGGTGGGGGATTTTCAGCTTTTTGATGCTGTGAAAAATGGTGTGTTGCAGGCCATGAATCCATTTACCCTATATTGGGCCGGGCGCATTCCGGCGGCTGTGTTTCTGTCTTCCTATCCCTTGGGATTGCGGAATCCGCATGAATGGGACGTTTTCTTCTATGGGCTGGGCGGCCTTGAAATGGCGCGAGACGTGTTCGCAAAACAGGGTATGTATTATGTAGGCCCGATCCATCATGGACCAAATATCATCCATTCCAAGGTTCCTATTCGATCAATCGATGACTTCCGAGGTCGTAAAATGCGTCTGCCAGGCGGTATGGTTGCAGAGGTCTTTCAAGCGATTGGGGCCAAAACGACATTGTTGCCCGGCTCTGAAATTTTTCCGGCTTTGGAAAAAGGAACGATTGACGTTGCCGATTATGTTGGGCCAGCGATCAATCATGCTCTCGGCTTTGGTCAGGTAACCGATTACATCTCTATGGGACCTCCAGGTTTTATGTCGGTTTATCAGCCTGTTGACTTGATGGACCTTACCGTTGGTATGGATACTTGGCAAAAACTGAGTCCGGCGATGAAGCAATTTGTTGAGATGGAAGTCAAATCTTACTCAATTGAGCATCATGCCAAAATCCAGAAAGCAGATCAGGAAGCCTGGAAGAAGTTTGAGGAAGAAGGGACCGAAGTGACCCGACTGTCTCAGGATGACATAGAAGCTTTGACGGAAGTTGCTGTTGAGAGGTGGTTCGCGTGGGCCAATAAAGATGCCGACGCTGCCCGGATTTTCAAAGTGCAGTTGGATTATATGATGTCAGGGTCATTGGGCTATGTAACACCGGAAATGGTGGAAAATTATAGCTTGAAATACTGATAGCTTCCGTTGGTTGAAGGGTCAGCACATGCCGACCCTTCTTTTCTATGTTTTATTCAGAGTAGGAGAACGAAGAGATGCCGAGCGTCGACTTCGTCATGCCCCACTGGCTTTACTGGTTTGGGCTCATCATTTTTCCCTTGGTCGCAATGTATTTGGCGCGCCGATCTCGACGGCAACCGAACGAGACGGGATATTCGCTGGGAACTGCATATTTTGTCTGGTTGGTCGGTGGCTTTCTCGGGCTGCATCGCCTTTATTTGCGAAATTTGCTGGGGCTTGTTTTCTGGCCGTTATTTGCCCTCATTCTGTATGCGTCGTCGATAGAACGCAGTGCACGGGTGGAATATTCGAACGCAACGGCAGCTTTGGAGGTTGTCGATAGTTCAATCGCCCGTAAAGAAAAGGCGATTGCAAAGTCCGAGCAGAAAATCAAGGATACATCGGAGCGTTTGAAATCCGCTGAAGAGGGCTCACCTTCGGCTAAACGGCATCAGGCTCGCCTTGAAAAAGAAGCCGCAAAGATCGAAAAAAACAAGACCAGTATTAAGGAAATAAAATCCGAAATCCCAAGTTTGAAGGAAACGGCAACAGCTGCGGAAGCAAAACGCGCTAGCTGGGACAGTTATGCGCTGTATGCGGGCTATATAACGGGGCTTATTTTATTGCTGGATTTGTTTCTGATCCCGCGGTTGCTTCGAAAGGCAGTCGAAAAACGCAATGGAACTGATCTGGAAGAGATCGTTCGCGAACCGGTCGAGGAAGACAGTCAGTTTGTGGGCAGCGGAATACCCGGAATATTGGATCGAATTTCATTGTTCAGCGGTGAATTTGTTGCCTTCTGGTCCATTATTGCGGTTTTTGTTTACTACTATGAAGTTGTCGTTCGGTACGTGTTTAACAGCCCAACAAACTGGGCGCATGAAAGCATGTTTTTAATGTTTGGCATGCAGTATCTGGTTGCTGGTGCCTATGCGATGCTGACAGGGAGTCATGTCAGGGTCGACATCTTCTATGCCAAATTTTCAACCCGAGGCAAAGCCTGCGTTGATTTGTTGACGTCGATCTTCTTCTTCATTTTTGCCGGCACGCTTCTTTTTACCAGTTACATTTTCTCCTTAGATGCCATCGGTCAAAACGAAGTTTCCTTCACCGAATGGGCGATCCAGTATTGGCCCGTTAAATGTGTGATGGTTGTTGGCAGTCTATTATTGATTATTCAGGGTATTTCCATTGTTTTGAAGGATCTAAAGATTGTGATGGATCCTTCCTCTGTTGAGGGAGGGGCTTCCTGATGGGGTTGGAAATCGAAATTGGGTGGCTGACGCTGATAATGTTTGGAAGTTTGCTGTTGCTTCTGGCGGCCGGCTTACCATTGGCTTTTGTCACTGGCGGTCTTGCATGCGTGTTTCTGTTCTTGCTCGGAGATGCGCAAACTTTAAACATTGTTCCAAGCCGGATATTTCCGCTGATGACGGACTATCAGCTATCTGCAATTCCGTTGTTTATTTTTATGGCTGCAATGCTGGAACGAGCGGGTCTCATTAAGGAGATGTTTGATGTAATCTACAAGTTGTTGGGGGGGCTTAAAGGAGGGCTCGCGTCGGCGACGATTATTGCATCAACTATTTTGGCGGCCATGGTTGGTGTCATTGGGGCCGCTGTTGTGACAATGGGTATTATCGCTCTGCCTGCCATGCTTGCGCGGAATTATGATCCAAAAATTGCCATGGGCTCGATTATGGCAGGGGGAACGCTAGGGATCCTTATTCCGCCTTCAATTCTGGCAATCATCTACGCTGTTGTGGCAGAGCAGTCGGTCGGAGAATTGTTTATCGGAGCCGTGATTCCAGGGTTGATGCTGTCCGGTTTTTACATTTTGTATGTGACGGTCGCCTCTAATCTGGATCCGCAAAAAGGACCTCCCATTCCGGTGTCCGAGAGAATAAGTTTTCGCGAAAAGCTGTCGTTACTCCAACGAATGGCGGCCCCTATTATTTTAATACTTGTAGTGTTTTCCGTCTTGTTTTCTGGTGCGGCCACGCCTGTGGAAGCAGCAGGTATCGGAACCTTTGGGGCGTTTATTGTTGCCGCATTGCACCGCCAGTTAAACTGGAATACCGCGCGTGAAGCGGTAATCACAACTCTTAAAGCATCCTCCATGGTGATATGGATCATGTTTGGTGCGACCATTTTTGTTGGCCTGTATGTGCTGGAAGGGGGGCAGACATTTGTAACAGAATCATTGGCCGCCACCGGACTGGGACCATGGGGCATTCTGATCCTGATGCAAATTTTGCTGATTATTCTCGGCATGTTTCTCGACTGGGTCGGTATCCTGCTTTTATGTGTGCCGATTTTTGTTCCCATTATTAAAGGGCTGGGGGCGGCAGCTTTTGGTTTAGAAAGCGGCGGGGATTTGGTTTTGTGGTTCGGCGTTCTTTATCTGGTAAACATGCAGATGAGTTTTCTATCGCCACCGTTCGGGTATGCACTTTTCTATCTGCGAGGGGTTGCGCCAGATCATATTCCGATGTCCGATATTTTTAAAGCGGCTCTTCCTTTTTTGGGTCTCCAGTTTCTGGGCTTGGCGCTTTGTATGTACTTTCCGCAAATCATTACATGGTTGCCAAATCTTGTGTATGGCTAGCGGGAAGCCTTAGGGAAGAAAAACGTTCTGTCCCAGTCTGATCGGGACAGGTTCGGAGCGTCTCAGCGGAGGAGTTGAGATTGATTTGCAGGCTTCGCTTTTGCTGTAAAAACGGGAGAGTCGGAACGACTCTCCCGTGGCTTTTGGGCTATTGTCTGTGACGGTCATTCAGGCCAAATCAAACCGGTCTGCGTTCATTACTTTTGTCCAGGCGGCGACAAAATCCGTTACAAATTTTTCTTCTGCATCATCTTGGGCATAGACTTCTGAATAGGCGCGCAAAATGGAGTTTGAGCCAAACACCAGATCAACGCGTGTTGCCGTCCATTTAACCGACCCCGTTGCCCGGTCCTGAATTTCATACAGGTTTTTACCGGCTGGCTTCCAAGCGAAGTTCATGTCCAGCAGATTGACAAAAAAGTCGTTGCTCAGTTGCCCTTTTCGGTTTGTCAGAACGCCATGATCGGTATCCCCGTAATTGGTTCCCAATACCCGCAATCCGCCCACTAGTACGGTCATTTCAGGAGCCGTGAGCCCCATAAGTTGTGTTCGGTCCAACAGGAGTTCTTCGGGCGCTACTGCAAAGTCTTTCTTGAGCCAGTTGCGATAACCATCCGCGATCGGTTCCAGTACGTCAAATGAGTCAGAATCTGTTGCCTCCTCATCCGCATCGCCCCGACCGGGGGAGAAAGGCACTGTGATCGCGTGTCCTGATGCACGGGCTGCCTGTTCAATACCCACATTGCCTGCCAGAACGATAATATCGGCTAAACTCGCACCAACTGATTTGCTGATCGGTTCCAGAACGGACAGGACCCTGTTCAAACGATCAGGCTCGTTTCCTTCCCAGTCCTTTTGTGGGGCCAAACGGATACGAGAGCCATTTGCACCGCCGCGCATGTCGGATCCGCGGAAGGTTCGGGCACTATCCCATGCCGTTGAAACCATTTCCCTTATCGACAAACCGCTTGCGTTGATTTCAGCTTTTGCCGCGTCAATATCGTAATGTGTACTTCCTGCTGGTATTGGATCCTGCCAGAGAAGATCTTCCTTGGGAACATCCGGGCCGATATACCGAACTTTAGGACCCATGTCGCGATGTGTCAGTTTAAACCAGGCACGGGCAAAGACTTCTGAAAAGTAGTTAGGATCCTGATAAAACCGTTCCGAGATTTTGCGATAAACGGGATCTTTGATCATGGCCATATCCGCATCTGTCATAATGGGAGTACAGCGAATAGAGGGATCTTCTACATCAACCGGTTTGTCGGCGTCCTCAATATCGACCGGCTCCCACTGATAGGCGCCTGCCGGGCTTTTCTTCAGTTCCCATTCATGGTTTAGCAACATTTCGAAATAGCCATTGTCCCATTTTGTCGGGTTGCTCGTCCATGCACCTTCAATACCGCTGGTGATGGTATCCCGACCTTTTCCTTTTCCCGATGGGTTGCTCCAGCCAAAGCCCTGGTTCTCCACATCAGCAGCTTCCGGATCAGGTCCCAACAGCTCGGCATCTCCATTACCATGGGCCTTGCCAATCGTATGACCGCCTGCCGTCAAGGCAACCGTCTCCTCGTCATTCATTGCCATTCGGGCAAAGGTCTCACGGACCTCTTTCGCTGTTTTTAACGGATCAGGTTTCCCGCCAACACCTTCCGGATTTACATAGATCAAACCCATTTGAACCGCCGCGAGAGGGTTCTCCAATGACTGCGGATTGGAATCGTCGTCATAGCGCTTGCGATCCAGCCATTCCTTTTCGGCTCCCCAATATATATCTTTTTCAGGATGCCAGATGTCGGAGCGACCATACCCGAAGCCGAAGACTTTCAAACCAACCGCTTCGTAGGCAACCGTACCTGCGAGGATAATCAGGTCTGCCCAAGAAATTTTGTTTCCGTATTTCTTCTTGATGGGCCAAAGGAGACGGCGGGCTTTGTCGAGGCTTACGTTATCCGGCCAAGAGTTTAGTGGGGCGAAGCGTTGATTCCCGGTACCGCCACCACCGCGGCCGTCTGCCAATCTGTAAGATCCTGCAGCGTGCCACGCCATTCGGACCATCAGGCCAGCATAATTTCCCCAATCAGCAGGCCACCAGTCCTGGCTATCTGTCATCAGGGTATGCAGATCCTTTTTAAGCCCTTCGAAATCCAGAGTGCGGACCTCTGCCTGATAATCGAAGTCGTCACCCATTGGATTGGTTTTTGTGTCATGCTGGTGCAAGATGTCCAGGTTTAGAGCATTCGGCCACCAATCTGTGTTGGTTTTGCTGACTGTGGTAAGACCACCGTGCATCACCGGGCATTTTCCTGTACTCATAATTTCTCTCCTTCCGTTGGGCTGCATATATACAGCTGCCCTTTGATTTCGATTATTCAAGCTTTGATGTACTTTTTGGCAAAAAGGCCGTTCAAATTCGGGTATCTAGCAAACCAGCCGATCAGCCCTTTCTTCGTCCCGTCGTTTTGTCTCTCACTCTATGCAATAACGATAGCGCCTGTTGAATATGTGGTAAAATGATCTTATTTTACTGTAACGTATTGTTTTTCCGAACATTGAGAAGAAGATGAAGATTTTACCAAGCCTGAAACAACTGGAATATCTGGTCGCTTTGGATGAGGAGAAGCATTTTGGACGGGCGGCAGATTGTTGCAATGTTACGCCGTCAACGGTGAGTGCGGGCATCCGGGATTTAGAAGTTCTGCTTGGATCCGCCCTCGCAGAACGGACAAATCGATCGGTGATGATGACCCCTTTTGGTCAGGAAGTTGCAGGCAAGGCGCGATCTTTATTGAGGTCGGGAGAAGAAATAATGGAACTTGCCAGTGCCCGTAAACGGGAGCCGTTAACGGGCGCGTTGCATATGGGTGTTATTCCGACCATCGGGCCTTTCTTTTTGCCGAGTGTCCTACCTGACATGTGGCGAAAACACCCAGAACTACAATTGTTTTTAAGAGAGGAGCAAACCGAACCACTGCTTGATAAGTTGCGGCGGGGGGTCATCGATGTTGCATTGATTGCCTTACCTTACAGCCTTGAGGAGTTGGATGTGCAAATTCTCTTTGACGATTATTTTCAGTTTGCCTGTTCTGATACCCACCCGTTCGCGCAAATGGCGTCTATTTCTCAGGAAAAGCTGGACCGTGAACCGCTTTTATTGCTTGCGGAAGGGCATTGTCTAAGAGGGCATCTGCTTGAGGTTTGCAAGTTGGAACAGCATCAAAATCATACAGAGTTTGCTGCAACCAGTGTGTTTACACTTGTTCAGATGGTCGCGGCCAATATGGGGGTTACCCTGTTACCGGAACTTGCTACGGAAAGTTCAGTGGTGCGCGACGCCCGAATTTCACTGGTTCCCCTTGAACAGCCATCCGCCCGAAAAATTGGGTTGGTCTGGCGGAAATCTACCCACCGCCGGGAAGAGTTCGAGCAATTGGGCAAGGCGTTGGTTCCGCGCTTTAGCAAAGTATGAATTCAGGCCCGTCGATTGAAGGTTGACCGACAATTTAACCCGTGACTATCCATTGAAACGAAAGGAAATCAACTCGGTAATTTCTGGCCTAGTCGAGTTGATCAAGGGCTTTTTGAAGGGTCTTCTTGACCTTGGTTTTATCGATCAAGTTTCTATCAATTGTTATGGTTGCGCCGGTCGATTGATGATGAAACAGGTGATCGGTATTATTCAGGACATCAGGTGCTTCGATTACTTTAAAGGTCCGGTAGGGTTTGCGAAATCCTTTCATGACAAGAGGCTCTTGTTCTTCGGCGTAAATCCAGTCTTTCACCAAGGAGTGGGTTTCATTGCCGATCAAAATGCCACCTGCCTGCGCACGGGTTTCCAACCGGGCAGCCATATTCACGGTGTTTCCGATGATAGTGTAATCCATTCTTTCTTCACTACCGAAATTTCCGACCGTGCAGTATCCCGTGTTAATTCCCACTCTGGTTTGGATCGGTTGATCGATCAGTCCCCGATCTTTCCAATCTTGCTGGATAACTGTCAGGCGTTTCTGCATGGCCATCGCCATTTCGACACAGGCTGTGGCATCGTTTTTTACGCCGTTACTCTTGGGGTCTCCAAAGTAAATAACGACGGCATCACCAATGAATTTATCAAGCGTACCACCGTGATCGAGCGCGACGCCTGACATTTCTGTTAGATACTCATTGAGTAACGTTGTCAGTTCTTCAGGTTCCAACTGATCTGTAATTTCCGTGAAATTTACGATGTCGGAAAAGAAGACGGTCAGTTTCTTTCGTTTTGACTTGATCTCGATTTCTTGTTCACCGCTAAAAATTGCTTGGTAAAGCTGCGGGGACATATACTTTCCAAGCCCTTTTGAAATTGTCTCCAAGACCCGAATATGCTCGGCTTCGACCGCGACCCGTTCAAGGGTTAAATGCACAGCTTCAGTGGTATCGCGCCAATTCTGCCAAGCCGACAGTCCGAGGCCAAAAAGCCCGTTGAAGGTATAAAAGGCCAGAAGGCCGGGTTCTAGAACGTTATGGAGATAAGCACTGATAACTGTGGCTGTTAAAAAGGGAAGAATATACAAAGCTGCAGATATCGGCATGCTGGGTCGAAGGGCGACTGCGCCATAGCATATAAAGAACATGGAGATGAGAACTGCAATATTATGGACTTGGCTCAGATGTGGTATGACTAGAACGACGCCTGCAGCCCAAAAAATTCCAAGAATAAATGACATGAAATAGATGGTTCGAATACGTCTCAAGCTTACGCGGGTCGGGCGGGGGCGACCATTCAGGCGAAAGAAACCTCTGATTATTAATAAAACCATCAGTCCAATGAGGGCAAATGGATAAATGGCGGAACTATCGATAACTGCAGAGGGGTTCATATAGGTGATTATGGAGATGCCCAACAGATTGCCAATTATCAAAACGGGCATACTTCGTTGGGTCTGTACGGATTGTACGATACGGATCTCATCCTCGATAGAGGCTTTATCTTGCCGTAGAATTGATCGTTTAACGGTACCCTCAGAGTCTTTTAACGCCATTGAAGCGTCCATTGCGGCCCCCATTCCCCAGGTCAAATGCCTTTGATGCGCGAGCTGTAATCTTTACGGCTGCTCAGAAGAAATAAGGGTATCGTATCAGGTTTCCCTTTTCAGAACCTATTTTATAAATTTCGAATAAATGGACAGATCGGCGCCTATATCGAAGGGGTGTCCATGCCGATTTAGGCGCTGATTTTCAACATTCAGTGGCAGTGCGAAGCTGCCGGGTGCCACCGATGCAGACTGTTCTTAAGTAAACCTGCTCGGGTTTAAAGATTGCACTATATGCGCCGGTAGGGATGATTTTTGTCCGGTTAAGAGGCTCGCTGCCAATTTTGACAACGCCGGGGCTGTCTGAATTCCGTAGCCTCCCTGTCCGGCTAACCAGAAAAAGCCTTGCGCGTCCGGGGCAAATCCGACGACAGGCGTTCTGTCCGCAGCAAAGGTACGAAGACCGGCCCAGCTATGCTCCAGCCGGTTGACAGACAGCGTGGTTGCTTCTTCGAACCGATAAAGACCTTCTGCCAGAACCATATCATCTGGCCATGCGTCATGCGGTGTCACAGGATCTTCATCCGCGGGGGAAACCATTAACAAGCCTGCTTCAGGCTTGGCGTAGAAGGTTTCGGAAGCTGAGACAAATAATGGCCAAGTATCGAAACCCTCGATGTCCGGGCGTGGCAGGATTGCTGCGGATCGGCGCAATGGCGTCAGGCCGACGGGGGTAACCTTTGCCAGGGTAGCGATCTCGTCCGCCCAGGCGCCTGCTGCATTGACGACAGTTTTTGCCTGATACTCCTGTCCACCCGCAGATATCTGCCAGACGGTGTCATGGAAGCGAATTTTCTCGACCGGTGCATTGGTTATGATCCGACCACCTTTGGTTTTTAGCAAGCGGGCATAACCTTGGAGAAGTCGGTCAACATCAATGTCCTGCGCTGATTTTTCATAGGCAGCCTTGACGATTAGGTCGGTTTTCAGCACGGGGACCAGCGCGCCAGCTTCTGCCGGGGTCAAGACTTCCATTCCCTCCGCTCCGGCAAGATAGTTTTCCAGTTCAGGAAGATCGGTTTCCTGTGCAAACATCAATTGCCCCCGACGCGACAAAAGACTGGTGTCCGAGATGCCTTCGGGGCTGACAAAAAAGTCTTCTGCAACGGCGTTCAATGCCCGCAAGGTAGCGTTTCCGTAATTGCGAATGAATATCGCCGCTGTCCGGCCAGAGGCATGGTATCCAATATTTTGTTCCGCCTCCAGAACGATAACATCGGCGTCTTTAGAAAGTTCAGCGGCGGCGCTCAATCCGGCCATGCCACCGCCAATAACAATAATATCCGCAATACAGGTCATTTATTTTCGAAGCCTGTCAGGAAATTTTTGATGTTATGTCCCAGATCCTCAGACAGATAGCCGCCCTCCTGAACCAGAAGCATTGGGACATCCAATGCCGCGATGGCAGCACCCAGTCGAGCGAAACCCGGCGTTGTGATGGACAGCCCCTGTAACGGGTCGTTTTCATGAGAGTCCAGACCAAGGGCAATCACCACAACATCCGCCCCAAAAGATCGGATCCGGTCAAGGGCGGATTGCAATGTTACGAGATAGTCATCGTCCCCGGTACCTCGCGGCAGGGGGAGGTTCAGATTATACCCTTCGCCGATGCCTTCGCCGCGCTCCTGCGCACCACCCCAGAAAAACGGATAGAAACGGTCTGGGTCTGCGTGAAGCGAAACAGTCAGGACGTTATTTCGATCATAGAAGATGCCCTGTGTTCCATTTCCATGGTGAACATCGACGTCGAGAATAGCGGGGCGTAACCCTTTGGACCGAAAATATTCCGCTGCAATTGCCGAATTATTGAGAAAGCAAAAACCCCCGGCAAGATCGGCAAAAGCGTGATGTCCGGGCGGGCGGCACAGGGCATAGGCGGATTTTTCGCCGTCCAGAACAATATCTGCGCCAGACACAGCAGATTGGGCTGACCAATAGGCGGCCTCCCATGTGCCTTCTGCAATTGGGCAGGCGGTATCGGCCTGATGAAAACCCGCCTGTCCGACCGCTGAACTGGGATAATTGGTATGACGATGGTTCGGATGAATGTTGGGAATAACTTCGTCAGACGCCCCATCAATTCGCTTCCATCGTGCATGGATGTTTTTCAGAAATGTCAGATATTGGGGCGAGTGAACGGCAGCAATCGGGCCAATCCCATGATCTTCGGGCTCTAAAAACGTACAACCCGCTTCCATCGCGCCATCCTGAAGGATCTTAATCCGGGCTGGCTGTTCTGGATTGGGGAGAGTTTTACCATTGGCCATGAAATTCTGAGGATCGTGTTTCCATTGGCGTCCGTCAAATACAGCTTTCATTTTTTACCTCTTATATTTTTGAAATCGCTGCTTGCCAACGATAGAAATTCTGCCGTTTCATCGGGTTTAAAACCCAATTTCAAATACGTCTGGAAGGCGCTTGGATTGGTGTGGTAAACCGCCAGTCGGATCAATTTCACGTCGAAACCCGCGTGATCTGCGGCGGCAGCCATCAATTTGGGGCCAAGGCCCTGTCCTCGCTCTGCAGCGGAAACCCAAAGATCGGAAATGTAAATTCCGGCCCCCCCTTTGGTGGTTGAAATAAAGGGTGAATACATGACGGTACCGACAATTTCCCCGCGCTTTTCAGCAACAAGCGCGTCGGCCTGAACAGGGGCGTTGAATAGCAGTTTGCCCAGCTCGTCATCCGTAATGGCATGGGGGTCACCCATATGTTCGGATAATTGCTGTAGCGCACTGTTCAGTTCGGTCAAATCGGTTTCAGTTGCTTTTCTTAGTACAATCTCGGTCATCAGAATTTTGTCTTTTCTTTTCCTTTTAGGGATAACAGGGTTCTGGCTTCTTCTGGTGTTGCGACTTCGCGCCCCAATTCCTCGACAATTTTTCGAATTTTCTGAACCTGTATTGCATTGGAGGGTGCGAGTTCGCCTTTTCCAATATACAGATTATCCTCCAGCCCAACACGAACATGCCCGCCCATTGTTGCGGCCATTGTCGCAAGTGGGATCTGATGACGGCCCGCTGCGAGAACAGAAAACTCGAAATCTGTGCCAAATAGTTTGTCGGCAATGCGCTTCATATGAACAAGGTTTTCCGGGTCAGCTCCAATTCCGCCAAGGACACCAAACACGAATTGGATAAATAACGGTTTTTCGACAAGACCCCGATCCACGAAATGACGCAACATATAAAGATGCCCCACATCATAGCATTCAAATTCGAACTTAGAACCGCGTTTCTGCCCCATTTGTTCCAGCACAAATGCAATATCCCGGGGCGTGTTTTTAAAAACCAGATCATCAGAGTTATCCAGAAACGGCTTTTCCCAGTTATGCTTCCAGTCCGTAATACGCTCGGCCAGTGGATAAAGCGCAAAATTCATGGACCCCATATTCAAAGAGCACATTTCCGGCTCCACCTGTAGGGGGGCGGCCAGTCTGTCTTCCAGGGACATAAGGGCGCTGCCCCCTGTAGAGATGTTAATGATCGCTTCTGACGCGCAGTTAATATCGGGCAAAAAAGCCATAAAGTCCTCAGATCGGGAGGAAGGCTGTCCACTTTTCGGATCGCGGGCATGCAGATGAATAATAGCCGCACCGGCGTCCGCGGCCTCTATGGATTGACGGGCAATCTGTTCGCCGGTTACCGGGAGATATTCGGACATGGAAGGCGTGTGTATGGATCCTGTGATGGCACAGGATATAATGATTTTGCTCATATCGGTATCTCTTTAGTGGGCCTTGTTGACCGGCAATTTGTTCTGATCTGCAAACTGGTCGAGTGATTTGGTCAGCATTTCAAGAATTTCGCCGATCTGTTCTTTGGTGATGATCATCGGCGGACAAACAAGAAAATGGTCACCAGCAAGACCGTTTCGGGTCCGTCTCGAATAAATAATCAATCCATTGGCATAGGCGATATCAACCAGTTGCAGGTAAGCGTTTATTTCTTTGGGAAGGGGCGCCATGCTGTCGCGATCCTGAACCAGTTCGAACGCCAGCAGAAGTCCTTGTCCCCGCACATCCCCGATAAACGGGTAGCGGCCCATCAGATTTGTTAACTCCTGTTTCAGCAGCTGGCCCATGGCATCAGCATTTGCTGCCATGCCCTGCAAAGAAATTTCTTCGAGAACTGCCAGCCCGGCAGAGCAGGCAAGCGGGTTACCTGCATAGGTAAATCCGTGCAGAAATCCCCCGCTCTCGACGACTGAATTGACCAGACGGTCATCGGCTATCATGGCGCCAAGCGGTGAATATCCTGCGGCAAAGCCCTTTGAAAAGGTGATGATGTCTGGCCGGGCAGGCCAATGGTCCGCTGCAAAAAATTTACCTGTTCGGCCGCCCCCCGTCATGACCTCATCATAAATCAACAGGATCCCATATTGGTCGCAAATCTCGCGGATGCGCTGCATGTATCCTCTGGGCGGAACAAGCGCTCCGGTAGATGCCCCGCCGATCGGTTCAACAATAAATGCAAGGACACTTTCGGGACCCTCTTCAAGGATTTTGTCTTCCAGCATATTTGCGTAGTGAAGGCCGGTTTGTTCGTTATCGGGATCGCGTTTATCCAGATAAGCAGTGGGTGCCGGGATTTTTGGCATGGCTTGATACATAGGCGAAAACGGGGTGGTCAGGGGATCGTAGCCGGTGAGCGCCAGAGCCCCCAAAGTACAGCCATGATAACTGGGCAATCGTGAGATTACTTTCCAGCGACTTTCCTGACCACTGACGACCGCATATTGACGCGCCAGTTTTATCGCGCTTTCAACCGCTTCAGATCCACCAGATACAAAAAATACTTTTTCCAGACCTTCGGGCGCATGTGCGGCCACCTTCGCCGCTAGTTGCTCTGATGGTTCTGTTTCGAAATGCAGGCGATACCCGAACGTGGATTTTTCCATTTGCTGGCGCATGGCAGCCAGCACGTTCGGATTAGAATGCCCAATATTGCAGACCATCGCCCCGGATGAGCCATCCAGATACCGCCGCCCATCGACATCCCACATATAGATACCGCGGGCTTCGGCCAATGTTGGGCGCCGCGTTCCCGTCTGATAAAAAAGGTGACTGACCATTAGGTGTTTTCTCCGATGGCAATACAATCCTCTGGCCGGAAACGAACGGAGACGGTTTGGCCCTCAGTGAGCGCACCGCCAATGCTCAGCATATTTAAAACCTGAAATTTGTGACCTTGTATATCGACGAAGTAACGGACGAGCTGTCCCTGATAATCAACGGCTTCGATGCGACCTTGATGTTCAATCCGGTCGTCTGAAGGCGTGTTTTCTGGCAAAAGCTGGATCTTCTCTGCCCGAATGACAAGGGAGGCGCTTGCCTGTCCGTTGACTTTTTCCAATTGTTTTTCAGGCAGCGGAACAAACCCAACGGCTTGGGCAAACAAACCGGACTGACCGTCGCGTGCTTGCGGTTCCGCTTTTAGAATATTAGAGGTGCCAAGAAAATCAGCGACAAAGCAACTTGTCGGATTGGTGTAGATTTCTTCTGGTGCGCCGACCTGTTCCACGCGGCCATTTGACATGACAACCAGAATGTCGGACATCGCAAGGGCTTCTGACTGATCATGTGTTACGAAGATTGTTGTAATACCGATCTGTTCTTGAATGCGTTTCAACTCCACCCGCATGTCTTCGCGAAGGTTGGCATCGAGTGCAGAAAGCGGCTCATCCAATAACAGGACATCCGGTTCAATGACAATAGCGCGGGCCAAAGCAATTCTTTGCTGTTGTCCGCCTGAAAGCTGTTTTGGATAGCTTTGGGCCAGATGGGGCAGTTGTACAAGTTCAAGGGCTTCCTGAACCCTTTTTTGTCGCTCCTGCTTTGAAACATCACGGTATTTCAAGCCAAAGGCAACATTTTCCGCCACGGTCTTATGGGGAAAAAGCGCATAGTTTTGAAAGACCACCCCCAGATTGCGTTTGTGAATGGGCGTGTCGTTTATCTGCCGATCGCCAACATAAATGTCGCCTTCCGATGGATCAAGAAGCCCGGCGACCATCCGCAACGTGGTGGTTTTGCCGCAGCCAGAGGGTCCTAAAAAGGTAACAAAGCTGCCTTCAGGAAATTCCAGTGACATAGGGTGAACGGCAGTAAAATCACCGAATTTCTTGACAATATTTTGAAGTTTAACAGCGCTCACGGAAATTTCCTCGCAGATAGTAGCGGTCTTCCGCCGCCGACCGGCGGCGGAAGGTTTTCAGACTTAGTAACCCTTTTGAATTCGGCCGAATTTCTTGGACCAGTCTTGCTCATTTCCGTTCCAGTAATTGGGATCCGCGAATGTCAGGCCATCAAGTGTGCCTTTTGGATCAAACGCTGGCAAAGTCGGGATCTTTTTACCCAGATCAACCTTGTTCGGATCCAGTGCCGGCGGATAGTTCTGGCTTTCAGCAACGGCAATGGATGTTTCCGGTGCCAGCATAAAGTTCAGCAGTTCTTCACAGGCTTCCATGGGGGAGCCTTTGATGACAAACAGACATTCCTGCCAACCGAAACCATTTGGCGGATCCATGTAACCAATGTCATGGCCCTGTTCCTGTAAAGCATAGACCCGGCCGGACCAGGCTTCAGTTACATAAATCTCTTCTTCGGCCAACAGGCTCATCAGTTCAGCACCTGACCCCCAGTATTTGAGAAGAAGATCACGATGTGTGCGCAAGGCTTCCCAAATGGCATCCATGTCTTTTGCATCGTTCGGGTTCTGTCCAGTTTGCAAAGAGGCGTACCAGATTCTGGTGCGCCAGTCGCCCCAGCCACCGATTTTGCCCTTCAACCGTTTTTCCAGAAGGATATTTGCGCCTTTTTCCTTCATTTCGTCATCGGACACATATTTGCGGTTATAGGCCAGTCCGGTAGTCCCGTAGTCATAAGGAACGCAGGATAGTTTGCCATCGGTAATGCCGCGGAAAACGTCTGCCAGTTTTGGAATAACATATTTGAGATTTGGAATGTTGGCTTCGTTCAATGTGCTGGTGAGACCAAGGCCGTGGTAGCGGGCATAGTCAAAAACGCCGGACAGGTGGGCAATATTATATTCGCCGTTCTGGCTGGCTTTCACACGCGACAGATATTCGTCACCACTCCCAAAGGTGCCGTCTACAACATTGATGCCTGTTTTTTCCGTGTAAGGCGTAAAGGCGTGCTTGCGAAAAGCTTCGGAAACGACGCCGCCCCAGCCGTCAAACCGGACTTCTTTTGCGGCAGCCAAGGCCGATTTGGCAAAGGGCGTGTGTAGTCCGTATGCCAGTCCTGCGGCGCCGATCAGTCCCAGAAATTTGCGTCGGTCAAGATCGCCATTTTTGTATCGTTCGATTAATCGTTCATACCGTTTTGTATCGTCCATAATAGTATCCTCTCTGTTATTGGTCCGTCATCAAGTCGGTTTAGTTACTTTGTTTACTAGCCATCCGTCGGGCGATGGCGGCCCCGATCAAGGGAACCCCGACGGTGAAGAAAATCATGATTGAGCCAAGCGCATTGATTTCCGGCGATATGGAATTGCGGAGCATGGCAAAAATTTGCGTAGGG
>NZ_JBLHZT010000014.1:0-81958 GCF_047631475.1 Sneathiella sp.
GTTACATTTTCAGCTGTTAAGTCTGCGGGGATAGGAACATCAATTGTATCGCCTTTTTCGGCGGCATAGGAACTATAATTGCCGTTCACCAGTCGGGGCATAATTGCCTGTTCCCGCAAAGACATCAAACCACGAGCGAGAATTTTAGGCATTACTGCCGAGACATCATTAGACATATATTTTCTCCAAGATAAAGGTTGGGTAAAACAAATCCTGATAAAAAGCCGGCTATCAGGTTACTGACACTCTTCCTGCGGCAATGGCTTCGATTTGGGAGTTCAGAGCGATCTGATCCTGTCGATTGATGGAAAATGATCCCATCGCAGAACCAGAGGACACCATTCCCCCTCCTGATACGCCTTTTTCCTCAAACGCTTTTTCATAAAGCGAAGAGGCTTTCATTTCTTCGATAAGATCTGGCAACTGAAACGGCGCCCCAGTATCGGTCAGACGCGGTGCCCCCTCATGATCAAGGACCTCAAGCGACAAGTCTTCCCCCTCTTCTTTCACCCGCAGTTGTTTTTGCAAATGAGGGAGCAGAAGTGCGCTGTTACCATTCGCTTGTTCCAGTGCTTCGCAAATGGATTTTTCCGCATAATATTGCTGAAACCGGGATTTGACCCCTGTCAGCTGCGCCTGCTTTTCCTCAAGCTGCAGCAGGGTTTCTTCCTGTGCACTCTGCAATTGAAGAAGATCCGCAGAAGCGGCTTGTCCTGTCAGTTTGTCGGAAAGTACCGATAGCAGCTGGTACTTTCCGTCCTTATGCTCATAAAGAGGCTGAAATTCTGCTGGAATTTCATCCTTACTCTCGATCAGCAATGGAAAATCGAACATAGGTTTCCTTTCATAAAAAAAGCCCCCTGAAAAGGAGGCTTGATCAACTCGGCGTATTATTCTTATTGAGACGGGTGACTGTTGAAATCCAAACTACTTTGCAAAATCCCACGAGCCGCGAGCTCCCGCTCTAACCCGGTTCTATCGATAATCTGACGATCAAATAGAAGAATTAGATCTTGAAGGTTTTGAGTGGAATAGGACCGTTCCAAGGATTGTCTGGACACCGTAATTGAACCGGTTTCAAATATCCCTTTCCAATCAGCAAACATGCCCAACATGGCATTCAGGGCATCTTCCAGTTCGTTGCTCATCGCAACCAGCGGCGACAAGGCCTCCAAAGCATCAAGCGTTCGACCGGTCGCGGTCTGCCTTACATGCCCGGTTTCAAACTGTAGACTGAATTGGTTGATTGCCTTTTCAAGATCCTGCAATTCCCTCGAGCCCGCCTCCAAAGCAGCTCCGCTACTTTCAACATAATAGTATTTCCCATCCGTGTCTGACGTCGTCAGCACCTTATTGGGACCGACCTCGATGGGGCCATCGACTTCAGGATCATAACCGGACGCTGCGAGGATCGGAAAAGAGGCGACGTTTAACGCGTTACGCTGATCAGATCGAATTTGATAATGCTCCAAATTCAGCCAGGCCAGATCTTCTAATGGGGGCGTTGCCTCCAGAAATCCTGTTCTGTTGGTGTACAGGGTTATCAGGGGAATTTTACCCAAAGAATTCTGACCTTCGTCCACACATTGCCATTGCCCTGCTTTGGCCTGCCTGAACACCCCCCAATGATCACGGGTTATTTCTCTTATTTGAACATCGGACGCCGACCCCTGACCACTATAGGCTGCGGTCCCTTCCTTTACCCTGATTTTGTCGAGACGGTAGCCAGTGGCTGTCACCGACCAGTCAGCCGAAATCAGGCTGGCTGCAGGAATATGAACGGCATAGGGACGCGCCTGACTGTCAGCTCCTTTTTTTGATCCCGTTGCGTCCCCGTTCACAGGAAAATCAACCAAGACATGGCTCATCCCGCAAACAAGCGCATCTTCGAACCAGCTTTGGGCAAAACTGTTCAACCCACGGCCTGTCAAATCGACATTTTTAAGATAGGTGGCAATCACTTCCGGCATATCCGCAGACGCCTTTAACGGGTTTGCAAATATTTGCCCAACCAGTTTATGAACGGTTTTCCGAAAATAGTTTCGAAGCACCGTTTTTCTTGCTCTCTCCTGATAGACCCGACTGTTTTCAGCTGGATGCTGCGGCAAAAAAAGATGACCTGCCTGTCGCATGGCCTTCGTGCCCCCCATCAAGCTGAGAGGAAGTTCCCATTTCTTATACATTTCTAGATATCGGGGAGACGGTGTCGATGGATTATTCATCAAAACATTTCCTGTTGCTGTTTTATTTTCCGGCAATTTAGCGCATTAAAAGCCTCGACAACGGCATCCACCTGATCATCATGCCGACCAGACGGAAAGCCTTCTAATTCGTTGATAAAACTCTCATTCCAATTTCCTTCAAGTAACCGCACATTTCCCCCTTCCACTTGCGCTGAAAACGGGGCCGCCCGGGTAACTTTAGAGCCTGTCACAGCGGTTGCCCGAACCCGAAAGCCACTTAACCGCCGAACCATACTGGCGGCTTGGGCCTTGCCGGCCTGACCGGGATCTTGCGGCAACGCAATCAGAACATGATTGCCATCCTGCCGGGCCCGCGACTCTATTCGCGCTTCGACCTCTGCCGGTGACCCTTTAAACCGCTCGACATGTTCAACGATATAGCCGCCATTTGTGTCGCGGCTGACTTTTGCACCAACCGTCCAGTCACCGCTTTCCCGTTCGGTTTCAGCCGTTGCCGCCAAGTCCCAACCGCGAACGGACGCTTCCGTCACTGGGATTGAGCGTGTCATCGAAAACCAGGAACGCTTGAAATAATATCCCGCAGCTGGCCGAATTTTCCAATTGCCGTGCAGCAGACGCTCTCTTTCAACCCGATCAAGGGCTGCCAGGTTTGATTTATATCCCGCATCCCTTGCCATCAGGATGACATTATCATCAACAGAGGCTGCAACAAATGTCACTGACTTGGGAACCTGATCAGGGTAACCAACCAACAAGTCTTCAGGACAATCCCCCCAAACCAGATCATTTCCGTCCCGCACGAACCAACGGATCTTTCCTGATTTTATTGGGTCGGCATATCCTGTTTCAGGATCTATCCACCAACGCACAAAACCGGCGACCCAACTGTCTGCATCCGGATTACAGGTTGCCCGAATATAAGGACGGATAGCGGCCATCGATCGATTACGGCTAAGCAGGTAAAAAAACTGGTTTTGGCTGAAATGAGTCAGTTCGTCGAAGCCGATATAGGTTATCTCTGTTCCTTGCCAATCAAATCGATTTTTTTCATGCTCCATATACCCGCAACTGATCGTTGCGCCACTTGGAAAGCGCCATAACAGATCTGTTTCTTTTGCAACCGCCCCCAGTTTCCCGTATATCTGCCGGGAGGCATCCCACAATCCCCCTTCCACCCTTATTTGCTTACCCGTTCGGCGAAACAAAACGGCTCTGAACAAGGGGTCTGTTACATGCCGGAGCGGCTCCAGAAGAAGCGCAAAGCTTTTGCCGCCTCCCGCTGCGCCCCCGTAAATGGCAATATCCGCTTTGCTGGATAGAAACCGTTCTTGTGGCCCTGGTTGTGGTTTAATCTCTGCCATTATCGGGTAAGTAAACCTTCGCTTTAAAAAATGACCGGACTGCGTTTGCAGCTTTTTGTGGTTTTAAGTTTCCGTATCTTTCAGGTGACAGATGTTCCATCAACCACTTCCTGGTTTCGATCCGAAGCTTCGCCTTTGCGATCGATTGCGGCGGCGTGTCGTCCTCCTTATCCAATTCAGCACCATCAGCAATATCGACAATTTCGCCCGCAAAAAAGTCCGCCAGAAACTGACGGACTTTTTCATATTCTCGTTTGTTGAAAACGCTGCTTAAAGAAGAAAGAACTGTTTTCTTGTCGGTCGAATGTTCCAACTTTTCCAAAACGGTTCGCGTCCAGTTATTCGTAAACAATCTTTCTTCGATTATTCTCTGGAGCCATTCAAGCGAATCTTTTCGCCTAGTCATACATCCTCCATTTTCAACTTAAAGGTTCATCTCCAATATCAAATTTTCTCACGCAGATTCTATTCGTCTCTCTTCTAGAAAAGACGATTTAACGTTAAGCACCTATATAAATTGGATTTTTCTCATAAAAAAAGGGCCCTCAGCTTGTGATCGCTGCGAGCCCAATTTTCGACGTTGAATAATATAGTATAGAAAAGACCCCAGCCTGTCAACAACTATTCTCTTTATAATTGATTTCTACTAGACCACCAAACAGATCCAGACCTGCAATCAGGTTCAGCTTTGCATACCCTTTACGCCGCGCTCTCAGCCTGTCGACATCACGGCAGCTATGGCCAAACGCCAGAATATCCAGAATGTCGCCCACTGAAATATCCTCGCATCGGGCTTCTTTGGCCCATGCTGTAAATCGATCAATCAGATCTGATCGTGTATCTGGTATATACAATTTCCCTTTTGGAAGAGTATCAAACACCTGCGTTCTATACCCAATACCGGACACAAGCATTTGAAAGCCATAATAAAGCTGTTGGGCCGACCTAAACTGGCAATCGGTCATTGCCTCCCACAGCCTTTTATCTTGCCGCCGCATTCTTTTCTGGCCGTGAGGCATTTGATTTCGACGCAAACATTCCGCAATTTCCTTGTCCGAGATATTATCATTTGCAGCATATTTAACGGGCGACGCCGAAATAACCCTTGAAGTTACACCTGATAGATACTCATTACAGGTTCCCACTTTACTTTTTGTCACGATTTTCATTCCCCCAAAATCTAGTCAAACCACATCAAACAATAAACATTGAACTAAAATCCTCTCCGATCCCTTATCACCCCTGGAACAGATGAATTGAGTAATACCCTTTGTTGTACAACTCTACTTTTTGTAGAAAAATTGGAGTCTCGTGCGATAATCTGCCAATCTACCAATACAAAAAATTGACTTAAACAACCAAAGATAAACCCGCAAAAGGAGAAATTTTCTCACATACATAGTTTTAATAGAAAGCACTATTCCACTAATAGGATATATAAGGCAAAACTGATCGTCAATATTTTTTACGTTTATTGTAAATTTAGACTAATAGCACCTGTTGATTGAGACACACCATGAAACGACTTTGGATTGCGCAAAGACTCAAATTTCTGAACAAGAAAAAAGGGGATTTAGCGATAAGGCTCGGCCTTCCGGGCCCTAGAATTACTGACATTATTCAGGGAAAACGAAAAATTCAGGCTCATGAGATACCGACATTATCGGCTTTTCTCGAACTCGACAGCAGTATCATTTTGGAGAATATCCAAAAGGAAACACCAACTCAGTTTCCTCAGGACACGCCCCGCACGGAGACAATCAAGGTTGTAGGGCACTTTGCGAAACTGGAAAATATCTACGACTTATGGCCGAGCTCCAAGCACTATACGATAACTCTTCCCCTGCATTCCACTTTTCCGGGTGTTGAAAAATTTGCACTGGAAGAAACCCAGCTAACCGCACCGCAAATCGTCCTTCATATTTGCGTGTTTGAATGCGATTGCCAGCCAGACACAAACGCTCGGTTCAAGAAAATATACCCGACAAATGAAAACATTAGGACGGCGCAAGCTGTTGCAGTAGCGAACCATCCACCAGCCGATCAATCCTGCCGCCACGCAGAAGCCCTTATCATCGCCAAGTACCAACAATCCTAAGGATCGCTCCCTTTCCCCTACTGAAATTTGATAGTTTCAGTCTCAATTTTATCGCCCGCGCCTAAGCCCCCCCTCTTCCCCTGCCCGAAACCGAGGCGATTATAACCAGAACAAATATTGGATTTATCTGATTGCCCTTGAAGTAATTCGGGATAAGTAATAAATAACAGTAATAAATAGTTATTTAAAACAAACCACAGAAAAGTATCATGACCCTTCGCAAAAACTTTGTAGACAGTATTGGCAATACGCCTCTTATCCGCCTTACAGCAGCGTCTGAAGCCACGGGCTGTGAAATCTATGGTAAAGCTGAATTCCTGAATCCAGGAGGGTCCGTAAAAGATCGTGCGGCTCTTGCTATTATTCTGGATGCCGAAAGATCCGGCAAATTGAAACCGGGCGGTGTCATTGTGGAAGGCACAGCGGGAAACACAGGCATTGGCTTGGCCCTTGTCGCCAATGCCCGTGGGTATCGAACCATTATTGTGATGCCAGAAACCCAGACCGATGAAAAGAAGGCCCTGCTTTCCTATTGTGGTGCTGATCTACGCCTTGTGCCCGCGAAGCCTTACAAGGACCCGGACAATTACGTAAAATATTCGGGTAGACTGGCAGAAGAAATCGCCAAAACAGAGCCCAATGGCGCAATCTGGGCCAATCAGTTTGATAACGTGGCGAACAAGCAAGGTCATTTTGAAACAACCGGTCCTGAAATATTTAACCAGCTGGACGGAAAAATTGATGGCTTTATTTGTGCGGTGGGTAGTGGTGGCACGCTGGCCGGCATAGCCGATGCCCTGCGGGAGCGTAAAAAAGACGTCAAAATCGGCATTGCTGATCCCATGGGTGCCGCGCTTTTCAACTATTATAAAAACGGGGAACTAAAAGCCGAGGGAAGCTCTATCTCTGAAGGCATCGGGCAAGGCAGAATTACGGCCAATCTTGAAGGCCTAACCGTCGACATGCCTTATCAGATTGACGATGTTGAAGCACTGAACGTCCTCTATGATCTCAATATTCATGAAGGCCTGCAACTAGGCATTTCATCCGGCATCAACGTCGCGGGGGCCATTCGGATGGCGAAGGAAATGGGCCCCGGCCATACAATTGTTACGATACTGTGTGATACAGCTCAAAAATACTTTAGTAAGCTGATGGACGTTGATATGCTACGAAAGAATAATCTGCCTGTCGCTCCCTGGCTGGAGGGCAGCGCCAAATAAAACAGGAGTAAGTATTAATGACAGTGCCGCTTTTTCGCGAAGACGCCTACCAAAAAACCTGCGACGCCACGGTCGTCCAAATAAATGAAAAAGGCGGCATTATACTTGATCAAACTGTTTTTTACCCTACTGGCGGTGGTCAACAGGGTGATTGCGGGGCACTGGTCTTGGCAGATGGATCCCGCATTGAAATTGCAACAACTGTAAAAGGGGACAGCCCGGATCAAATTGTCCACGTCCCCGCAGAAGGTCAGCCCCTACCTGAGCCAGGGGCCACCGTCACAGCGGAGATTAACTGGGATGTCCGCTACCGACTGATGCGGATGCATACATGTCTTCATATTTTATCTGCGGTTATGCCCTATCCGGTAACCGGGGGGCAGATTTCCGATGGGAAAGGCCGGCTTGATTTTGATCTTCCGGAAGCTTCACTGGATAAAGAAGACCTGACGGAAAAGCTGAATGCCCTCATCAACAAAAATGAGCCGGTTACCTTTGATTGGATTACCGATGAGGAACTGGATGCAAATCCCGAACTCGTCAAGACGTTGTCGGTTCAACCTCCACGCGGCAGTGGGAAAGTAAGATTGATCAAGATCGCCGATATGGATCTTCAGCCGTGCGGCGGAACCCACGTAAAGAACACACAGGAAATTGGGGCTGTAAAAGTCCGAAAAATCGAAAAAAAGGGACGGCAAAATCGCAGGGTCTCCCTGATTTTTGCCGAATAATCAACGCGCTTTAAAACAGAGAATTACTATGCCATACGCCAATCCAACTTCCCTCGTCTCTACAGAATGGCTGAGCCAACATATCAATGCACCGGACATCCGTATTGTCGATGCTTCTTGGTACCTGCCTGCAGAGAACAGAGATCCAAAAGCAGAATTCGAGGCCGCTCATATTCCAGGCGCCGTGTTTTTTGACATTGACGAAATTGCCGATACTGACAACCCCCTTCCGCATATGATCCCGTCTCCTGAGAAATTCTCCAGCCGCATGAGAAGGTTGGGTCTCGGGGACGGTAACAGAATAATTGTATATGATGGTTCAGGCATTCGCAGTGCTGCCCGTGCCTGGTGGATGATCCGGTTGTTTGGTCACGAGGATGTGGCGATCCTGGATGGCGGGATGAAAAAATGGTTGGCCGAAGGCCGTGAAACGAGTGATTTGCCAAGCCATCCGGCTGAACGTCATTTCACGTCGCGTTTTAACAGTTTGATGGTTCGCGAAAAAACGCAGGTTCGTAAAAATCTTGAAACTGCGAAAGAGCAGGTCCTCGATGCACGATCCCCAGGACGCTTTTCCGGTGCGGAAGAAGAACCGCGTGAAGGTTTGCGAGGCGGGCATATTCCCAATTCGAAGAACCTGCCGTTCAATCAACTTATTAGCGACGATGGGACCCTAAAAGAAAGCGATGCGTTAGAGGCCGAGTTTGATAAAGTCGGCATTGACCCAAAGGCACCGGTTGTTACAAGTTGCGGATCTGGCATCACGGCCTGCGTCCTGGCGTTTGGCCTGCATATGATCGGCCATCGACGGGTCTCGGTTTATGATGGCTCCTGGACAGAATGGGGGCTGGATAATGAAATGCCATTATCAGTCGGGGAAAAATAATGGCCCTGCAACGCAAACCAGAAGAAAATCAGGACGGTCTTTGGCCCTTGACCATCACGTATCTGAAGATGACCGAGAAACCGGTCCCTCAGGCAATCCCTAAACCTGCCATTCCGCATTCTATACTGAAAGCGGAAAAACCAACGGTCTCCTTCTATCGCTTTCTATATGATGCGGTCGGAAAAGACTGGGGTTGGATCGACCGGAAAAAGCTATCTGATGCAGAACTGAAGGAAGTTCTCGAAAGTAAAGATACGGAAGTCTTTGTTCTGTATGTAAGAGGAGTTCCAGCTGGTTATGCGGAACTGAACTATAAAGCCTTCCCTGATGCGGTAGACCTTGCCTATTTTGGTATTATGCCCGAATTTATCGGAATGAAACTCGGCCCTTACTTTTTGGATTGGGCGATCCAGCACGCTTGGCTTCGTAACCCCAGCAGCATTACAGTCAACACTTGCACAATGGACCACCCGAAGGCGCTGCCCCTATATCAGAGATTCGGATATTTTCCATATAAGCAACGGGATTTATTGATTGAACCGATCCCGGAATAGCATTCCTGTCTGGCAAGCTGACTTTTTTTGGCTTGTCAGACAGCGTAATACGTCATGCTAATCAGTTTCATAAGCCTTGAACAAGAACAAAAAGAAACAGCCAATAACGATCATCGACAGCGCAAAATATATTTGCAAAGACGCTGCCATAACACACAGCGACACCCCTGCACGTTCACAGGTAACTGCGTTTTGAAGTCCGACATAGCCCCAAAGAAATAGAAGGCCAAATGCAGCAGCAATCATTTGTGTGACCAGTATTATAATTTTATAAGGCAGACCGTTCCCCTCCCCAAAGATGGGTATCGCCCAGATTATACATATTCTTCTATTCTACCATAAGGTTTATTGAATGTAATCCGCAAGTCCTTTTTCCCAACTTACAATGAAACCGCCAAGCTTGACGCAATCGCAGGATAAGAATATTCTTATATAATAGAAAAAACTGGAGAGTAAAGATGATGCATCACGCCCCCTCTTCACTGCGCCTCATTGCCCTGATATCAGTTCTGTCAGGTGCCGCATTTATGGCAACACCGGCTTATGGCGCACCACAAATCCTTGCTGTTGCCTCAACGGATATACCCGTTCCCCTTTATTGTGAGAAAGGGGAATGCACAGCTGAACTTACGGCCATTTGCTTGCAGGAACATCGGGCCTCTCCGCAAATCGGAACGCACTACTATTTTCATGACAGCGCCCCGATACAGCTTTCGGCAACGACTCCTTCCGGTGAGAATATCGACATCTCAAGCCTGCCCTATTCCATAAAAACTGCAAGGGGCCACACTTCCATCCGGGTCAGTATTCTGCAAAAGGATGTTAAATCACTCGCGCCAACAGCGCTGCATGTCAGTGTCCCAGAGCAAGCGACAGCGATCCCTGTTCCGATAAAAAATGATCGGAAACCGCAGACTGATACTGATATCTTGATTGCAGTTCAATCATTGCGGCCGCTCGCGGGGCACCTTGTAGATAATGACACGGACCGCGCTGATGCAGCACGGCTTGTTAATTTGACCCTCAACAGACTGCCAATCCGGGGCCGCGCTCAAACCAGCCAAAGGCTTGCAGCGAAAGACGGCTTTCAAAAGATAATTCAAACCGCTGGATACTCAAAACAAGCGACCCATCTTGCTCAAAAAGCTTTGAAACAATGTGATTATGAAACAAAAGTTGGCTTCTGGTCGTTAAGGCAATGTCTGGGCTCGTCTCATGACCAGCTTATTGGAAAGCTAAATACAAAATTCTGGAAAAGTCTGAATTCCGGCAGTTAGATCCGTGCCGGCAGTTAGACCCGCGAAAGAACAAAAAAAGCCCCGGACGAACCGGGGCTTTCTCTTGGATTTTTATCCTCTACCCATTGTGTAATATCTGGGATAGGAACAGTTTTGTTCTCTCGCTTTGTGGATTATCAAAGAACTCCTGCGGTGGAGCTTGTTCGATAATTTCACCCGCATCCATAAAGATCACGCGATCAGCGACCGTTTTCGCAAACCCCATTTCATGGGTCACGCAAATCATGGTCATGCCTTCTTCGGCAAGACTAATCATGGTATCCAGAACTTCAGAGATCATTTCTGGGTCCAACGCCGATGTTGGTTCATCAAACAGCATGATACGAGGGTTCATACAAAGTGAACGGGCAATCGCAACACGTTGCTGCTGTCCACCTGAAAGTTGTCCCGGGTATTTCAAAGCCTGTTCAGGAATTTTAACCCGTTCCAAAAACTTCATGGCGATCGCTTCAGCTTCCTCTTTAGGTGTTTTACGAACCCAAATTGGCGCCAAAGTACAGTTTTCCAGAACCGTCAGATGCGGGAACAGATTGAAGTGCTGAAACACCATTCCGACTTCCCGGCGGATTTCATCAATCTTCTTCACATCATTGGTCAACTCAATCCCATCAACAATAATTTGACCCTGTTGATGTTCTTCAAGGCGATTGATACAACGGATCATTGTTGATTTACCGGACCCGGAAGGTCCGCAAACAACAATTTTCTCGCCCCGTTCGACAGTCAGATTAATGTCTCTCAGAACATGAAACTCACCGTACCATTTGTGCATTCCAATCAACTGGATTGCAACGTCTTCCGATGTCTTCTGCATGGCTGCATCACTCATTTGCTAGCCTCCCTATCGCTTATGTCCGGTGTGGAGCTTGTTCTCCAACCAGATGCTGTACCGTGACATACTAAAACAAAATACCCAGAAAACAGCGGCTACGAAGAAATACCCTTCAGTCGCCAATCCAAGCCAGTTTTTGTCTGTCGTTCCTGTTTTCACCACACTTAGCAAATCCAGCAATCCAATGATCAGAACCAATGTTGTGTCTTTGAAAAGACCAATAAAAGTATTCACGATCGAAGGAATGGAAATTTTAAGTGCCTGCGGCAGGACAATAAGGCCCATTGATTGCCAGTATCCCAGTCCAAGAGATTTAGCAGCTTCCAGCTGTCCTTTCGGGATAGCCTGCAAGCCACCTCTTACAACCTCAGCCATATAGGCTGCGGAAAACAGAGACATACCCACCATGGCACGGATCAGCTTGTCAAAATTCTGCCCTTCCGGCAGGAATAATGGCAACATCACAGACGCCATGAACAGAACCGTAATCAGTGGAACACCGCGGATCAGCTCAATAAAGCCAACACAGACCATTCTGACAACCGGCATGTCTGATCGACGTCCCAATGCCAAAACAATACCAAGCGGCAGGGCAACAAAAATGGAGACAGAAGCCAGAACCAGTGTCAGGAACAGTCCGCCCCATTGAGATGTTTCGACGACCTCTAACCCAAGTCCTCCATAAAAAAGGAAGTAACAGATCACAGGATAGACGACGAACAGATAAACTGCCGGCCATTTTTTATCTTTAATCGTATCTGTTAAGATAAAAAACAGTCCAATTGCTCCCAGGACATACCCGACATCGATGCGCCAACGCTCACCTTCCGGATAGAACCCATACATATTCTGTCCAAAACGAGCCTTGATGAAGACCCAGCAGGCGCCTGCGCCTGTACAATCTTCTTTGGTCGTTCCGACAAAATTTGCATCAATGATTGCATAGCTGATGATTGCGCTTAAAGCCTCCCAAACAACATACAGAGACACGAGTGTCAGAATGCTGTTTAGCCAGCTGGAGAATAAATTCTCCCGCATCCATCCAATGATACCGGTTTGCGATACAGGGGGTGGAAGTTCAGCATGACGTTCAGTTTTTACAATAGCCATATCTTACCTCTCCACCAATGCAATGCGTTTATTATACCAGTTCATAAACATTGAAATCAGCAAGCTAATGGTCAGATAGAAAGCCATTGTCATCGCAATAATTTCAATTGCCTGACCCGTTTGGTTAAGGGACGTTCCAGCAAAAATCGCCGTAATCTCTGAATAACCAATCGCTGTCGCCAACGAAGAGTTTTTAGTCAGGTTCAGATACTGACTGGTCAATGGCGGAACAATAACCCGAAGGGCCTGAGGCAAAACCACAAGACGCATTGTCAAATTCGGCCGAATACCCAACGAATGGGCAGCTTCCGTTTGACCATGGCTCACCGCGTTAATACCAGAGCGGACAATTTCAGCAATAAACGCACCGGTATAAATGCTTAGCCCAAACACCATTGCCAGGAATTCAGGTTCCAATACCCAGCCACCGGTAATATTAAAGCGGCTCGCCGATGGGTAGGCAAATGTAAATGGAACACCCATTATCAGTGCGCCAATAATTGGCAAACCGAGAATAAGGCCAAGCCCCGTTAGGAAAACGGGGAACTGTTCGCCTGTTTCATCCTGCCGTTTGTGGGCCCATCGTCTTACAAAGAAGGTGGCGATAATACCAACTGCAAAGCAGACAGGGACAACCCAAAAACCGGGCTCTGGTACAACACTTGGGAAATAGGCGCCCCGATTATTGATAATCAGGTTGTCACTAATCCTAATGCTGTCCTTTACGACGGGCAAAACACTCAGAACGGCAAAGTACCAAAACAGCAACTGCACAAGCAGAGGAATATTTCGGATTACCTCGATATATACGGCGGCAATCTTGTTGACGATCCAGTTTTTAGAAAGTCGAAGAACACCAAAAATAAAGCCGATAATCGTTGCCAGAATAATACCGGCGATAGAAACAGTCAGTGTGTTAATGATACCAATTAACAGAACATCACCATGTGTAGATGTCTGTGCGTTGTAATCCATTAGGACCACAATACCGATACCAAACCCTGACGGCTGCGAAAGAAATCCAAACCCGGAAGCAATACCGCGCTTCTCCAGGTTATCGATTGTGTTGTTACCAACATACAAAACAAAGGCTAGAAATAATGCTATAACCAGGATCTGAAAGAACACAGCGCGTACTTTCGGATCTCTGAACATGCTAACTCCAGCTCCTTGTTGTTGACTGGTTGCGTCAACAGTCATAAGGCGGCTCCTTCTGGGAGTAGCTACTCAAACTACGAGACCTTCACAATTCAGTGACATTGGCCCCAAGTAAAAAGAGTGCATGCCTCGGTGGAGACACACACTCTTTTAAATCAGCTATTCGCTTTTAGCGTGCTGGAGGCGCATACAGGATACCACCTTTGCTCCACAACTCGTTCAAACCACGAGAAATGTTCAGAGATGTTCCTTCACCGAGATGCTTCGCGAAGATCTCGCCATAGTTACCAACGCCTTTAATCGCGTTGTAAGCCCAATCGGCACCTAGGCCGAGTTGTGAACCCAGATCACCTGATGTACCCAGCAAACGCTGAACACTTGGGTTTTTAGAGTTCTTCATTTCGTCAACATTGGCCTGAGTTACACCGAGTTCTTCAGCAATAATCAGAGCGTTCAATGTCCAGCGAGCAATGTCGCCCCAGTTGTTGTCGCCATGGCGAACAAGTGGGCCGAGTGGCTCTTTAGAAATGATTTCTGGAAGAACAACGTGGTTTTCAGGATCTGCGATAACAGAACGCTGAGCATACAAACCTGATTGGTCAGTTGTGTATACGTCACATGTGTCTTTGATATAAGCTTCACGAACTTCGTCTGCTGTATCAAACAACACTGAATCGTACTTCATGCCCTGAGAGGCAAAATAGTCTGCCAGGTTCAGTTCTGTTGTTGTACCAGACTGCAAACAAACACGAGCACCGTCGAGTTCTTTTGCAGACTTAACGCCGAGAGCTTTCTTAACCATGAAGCCCTGACCATCATAATAGTTCACGCCAATGAACTCAAAACCAAGATTAACGTCACGGCTGAAAGTCCATGTGGTGTTCCGTGCAAGAACATCAATTTCACCAGACTGAAGTGCTGTGAAACGTTCTTTAGCAGTCGTAGGCGTATATTTTAGTTTGTTTGGATCGCCAAAAACGGCAGCGGACATTGCCCGACAAAAATCCACGTCAAAACCTTCCCAAACACCTTTATCGTTTGGAGCGGCAAAACCGGCCAGGCCTGTTGTGATACCACACTGAATGTAGCCTTTGGCTTTCACGTCATCCAGGGTACCCGCGCTTGCTGCGCCGGCCATAAATGTAGCTGCTGTAGCGACAGCAATAAAGCTCGCCTTTTTCATAAAATACCTTCCTGTCTATTTTATTATCCATTTTGCGGCTCTGACTAAATTTCAGAACCGGCCTGATCGAAACCAGAGGAAGCCAGTTTTCCCAAATCTCGGCTTCCATACATACCGACGATAATATTTTTGTCTGCACCGTCAACGTAAAATTTTAGTTTCTTCATAAACAGGCGTCTTTTTTTACCATCTGTATAATATAATTTCTGTCTTTCCTCTCTTCACGCAATCCTATATTCCTCATCATCAAAAGTAGCTTGAATTGCATGCGGAGATATTTATGAAAGACGAAACAAAACTAGTAGTTGCTGGCCGCGATCCAGAAAGCAACTTTGGTATTGTTAATGTACCAGTTTATCATGCCTCAACGGTGCTGTTTGACTCTCTGTCTGATCTGCAAAACCGTTTTAAGGATCGCAACAGTGGAAAACAGGCTGTCACCTATGGCCGCGTAGGAACCCCGACCAGCTGGTCTCTTGAAAATGCCGTAGCGGAACTTGAAGGTGGATATCGCAGTCAGGTTTTTCCGTCGGGTCTTGCTGCCTGCGCCCATGCTATGCAGGCATTTTTGAAAGCAGGTGATCACTTGCTCATGACAGACAGTGTTTACGGCCCAAGCCGGACATTTTGTGACACTGTCCTGAGCAGGTTCGGTGTAGAAGTGACCTATTACGATCCGTTAATCGGTGCTGGTATTTCAGAGCTCATTCGCCCTAACACCCGGATTGTATTTGTTGAATCGCCCGGTTCCCAGACCTTTGAAATTCAGGACGTGCCAGCAATTGCTGACAAAGCGCACAAGGCAGGAGCCATTGTCATGATGGACAATACTTGGGCTTCCCCCTTGTTCTACAAGCCTTTTGAGCATGGTGTCGATGTTTCCATTCAGGCAGGCACCAAGTATATCGTCGGTCATTCAGATGCGATGATGGGTCTTGTAACGGCGACAAAAGAGGCGTGGCCAACCCTGCAGGCGGGTGCCAATCTATCGGGGCAAACAGCCGGTCCGGACGATATATATTTGGCGCAGCGTGGCCTTAGAACGTTATCTGTTCGCCTTAAACAGCATATGAAAAACGGCTTACAAGTCGCTGAATGGTTAAAAGGCCGGGAGGAAGTGCATTCTGTGCTGCACCCTGCCCTTTCTGATCATCCTGGACATGATTTATGGAAGCGCGACTTTTTGGGGGCCTCCGGCTTGTTTTCCATGCGCTTGAATAAATTGCCGAAAGAAGCGCTTGCTGCCTTTCTCGATGACCTCAAACTTTTTGGTATGGGATACTCTTGGGGAGGGTATGAAAGTCTGATCCTGTATACGGATCCTTCACACTCGCGAACCGCGACTAATTGGGACAATACAAACCCCTTAATCCGGCTCCATATCGGCCTTGAAGATACCGACGATCTGATTGCAGATTTGTCAGCAGGTTTCGACCGTCTCAGGGCTAAATTATAATACTTTTTAGATAAAATTTGCGAATCGTCGCTATTTCTATCTATCAATCTGGATACTTCTTATGAACGAAAAACTGGTTGAGATTCTTAAATTCAACGATCAGGGTTTGATACCTGCAATTGCCCAGCAGCACGATACAGGGGAGATCCTGATGATGGCATGGATGAATCTTGATGCAATACAGGAAACACTGAAAACTGGTCAGGTTTGTTATTGGTCACGTTCCCGGTCTGCTTTGTGGCGCAAAGGGGAAAGTTCCGGTCATATTCAGACGTTGAAAGATTTTCGCGTCGATTGTGATGGCGATACAATCCTGCTTCAGGTTCATCAAGAAGGGGTCGCCTGCCATACGGGGCGCCGGAACTGCTTCTTTTATTCTGTCGAGGACGATACTGTTTCAATCAATAGTGACGTGATTGTTGCCCCGGAAGACATGTATAAAAAATAAAGGCATAGTGCTGGGAGAATTTTATTTCAGCGAAATGACAGGTTATGAAAACTGAGTGCAAGCAAGTCACGATTATCGGTGGTGGTCCAAGCGGCTTGATTGCCGCTCAGTTTCTCAGCCAGTATAAAAATCTGCATATTCATCTGTATGAACATAAGGCCTCCGTTGGTCGAAAGTTTCTGATTGCCGGACGCGGCGGTCTTAATCTCACCCACTCGGAACAGGCTGCTGTGTTTAAAACACGATATGGCAGTGCCGAACATTTCTTAAGCCCATCACTGAAGGATTTTTCTCCTGAAGATTTGCAGAATTGGGCGGCAGAGCTGGGCGTTGAGACCTTTACCGGCAGCAGTGGGCGTATCTTTCCAAAAGAAATGAAATCAACAAATTTGATGCGTGCCTGGACGAAATCGCTGGTTGAAGCCGGTGTCGAGGTTCACTTGAAGCATGCTTTTGCTGGGTTTGATGATCTGGACAACGTGATTGTCGAAAGTGGTGGGCAGTCCCGTTCCGTCCCGAGTGATGCCGTCCTGTTTGCCATGGGCGGTGCAAGTTACCCTCACCTTGGCGCAACGGCCACTTGGGTGCCCGCCTTTGAAAAACAGAACATCAGTGTCACGCCTTTTCGCCCTATGAACACTGGGTTTGACATTCACTGGTCTTCATTTCTCCTCAAATATGAGGGCTCTGCTCTTAAAAATATCCGCTTCACGTTCAAGGATGAAACATCCCGCGGCGATGCCATCATGACCCGTTACGGGATTGAGGGGGGCGCGGTGTATGCCCTTAGCCGGTCGCTGGTATCCGCAATGGAAGACACCGGATCTGCAACATTGTTGCTCGATCTACGTCCTGACCTGTCTCGGGATGAACTGGCAACGCGCCTTTCTGTTCCTCGTAAAAAACAGAGTTTGTCCAGTTTCCTGCGAAAGCGCTTAAAACTGTCGCCGTTGGAAATTGCGCTTTTAAACGAATTTGGGGACGATATTCGGACAACTTCGCCGGAAGCAATCGCGCAAATCATTAAATCTCTACCCCTTCCGCTCACCAATTATCAACCTTTAAAAAAGGCCATCAGTGCGTCGGGCGGCGTTGCTCTCAACGAATTCAATGATGATCTGATGCTCGTTCAGCATCCGGGGTGGTTTGCCGCGGGTGAAATGATCGACTGGGACGCCCCCACTGGTGGTTACCTACTTCAAGCCTGCTTCAGTACGGGAATAAAAGCCGCGAAGGGGATAAAAAAGTGGCTTGAGGTTCAAGCCACTTAATACGGTTATTTCTCAGCGTGGTACATTTCCGGGAGAAACAGCAAGACTACTGATAAACTCTTCAATCCCGGCTTTGTCTTTCAGATACATGCTCTTGTCACGCTTCTGAATAAGACCATCCCCCGTCAATTGCCCGATAACCCGCGCGACCGTCTCCCGAGTCGTCGAAACGCGGCTCGCAATAACACTTTGTGTTGGCATGGGATAGATCAACCAGGATCCCGGTGTTACCGGATCGGGTGTCGCCATCCGCAGCAGTTCCTGACAGACCCGCTGAACAGCGCCCAATGTAGACAGGTCCAAAATCCGATCGTCATTTATCCGAATAATACGGGCCAGACGTTGCATAACCAGCATCATCACTTCTGGATGCTCTAACAAAAGCTCATTAAAATTTTCCGGAGACAATGAGGCCAACAGGCATTCTTTATTTGCAATAATATTTGCCGAACGCGGTTTGCCATCAATGGCAGACAATTCCCCGAAATACTGACCGGCCTCAACTGTCGCATAGGCAACCTCCCGACCGGAAACACCATAATTCACAACATTAACACTGCCCGAGACGACAAAGAAAATATCTCTGCTTGTGCTTGATTTTTCCAGGATTTGCGAACCGGAAGTATATTTTTTCCAGTTGCATTTACTAGAGATTTCCAGCTTCTTCTCCGGTGGCAACTTGTCTAGAAGTTCAATATTATCAAGATTTTGCATGACGTTCTAAAATATATTACAGGCCAATACGGACCTTTGAGGGGAATAATGTTAACGCGAATTTAAGGGCTCTTGAACATTTGGGCAATAGCAAGAGTAATAATATTATTTCGGAAGAAAAAAATAATCACAAAAAACATCTTTTTATGGCAAAGATACAGTATCCGCTGGGCACCATTTCTAAGCCTGGCAAAATGTGAAAAACTGAGGCAAATTTAGTGAAGGACGAGTGTCTTGCAAAAACCAATCTGGATTAAAAACCCCCTCGCCATCTTAAACAACAAGTGCGCCGGTGGTTTGGTTGTTAAAGACAACACCATTTTGGAATTGATTGGTCTTGGGGAAAGCCCAAAATCTATCTCCCTATCCGACTTGGATATTTTTGACGCCAGCCAGCATGTCGTGATACCTGGCTTGATCAACACTCATCATCACTTTTACCAGACCCTAACACGCGCCTGCCCCGTTGCGCTGAACAAACCTTTATTTCCCTGGCTACAATCACTGTATCCTGTCTGGGCCCGTTTGACCCCAAAAATGCTTGCCAGCGCCTCGCGATTGGCATTGGCCGAACTTATGCTGTCCGGATGCTCAACCGCGGCTGACCATCACTACCTGTTCCCGGCCCCGTTATCCGATGCCATCGATATTCAGGTTGAGGCGGTTAAGGAACTTGGCATACGGGCACATTTAACCCGCGGCTCCATGAGCCTGGGGGAGGATCAAGGCGGATTGCCTCCTCAATCAACCGTGCAAAACGAGCAGACGATTTTGGATGACAGTCGCCGTCTTATTCAGGAATACCACCAAACCGAAGACGGTGCTTTTCTTCAGGTTGCGTTGGCCCCCTGCTCTCCTTTCTCGGTCAGTACAGACCTAATGCAGGCTTCTGCGGAGCTTGCTTCGGAATATGACGTCCGTCTACATACTCATCTTGCAGAAACACATGATGAAACTGATTTTTGCTTGAAAATGTTTGGATTACGGCCTGTCGATTATCTGGAAAAAGTCGGCTGGCTGTCCTCCAATGTCTGGCTTGCCCATGGCATACATTTCAATGACGAGGAAATCGCCCGCCTTGGAAAAGCAAAGGTGGGTATTACCCATTGCCCATCTTCCAATATGGTCCTTTCTTCCGGTATTTGTCGAACCTTGGAACTTGAAAAAGCCGGGTGCCCGGTTGGTCTGGGTGTAGATGGTTCAGCCTCAAACGATGGCTCAAACCTTATTCAGGAGGTTCGTCAGGCGATGTTGATTGGACGGCTTCTTTATGACGCCAATGAAATGACGCATCATTCAGCCTTACGCTTTGCAACGCAAGGTTCTGCCGATTGTCTAGGGCGCGGCGACATTGGCCGTCTGGACGTTGGTGCGCAGGCAGATATTGCCTTTTTCAAGCTGGACGAAATGCGTTTTTCAGGAGCGGGAGACCCCCTCGCGGCTTTGCTTTTATGTGGTGCACACAAAGCTGACCATCTGATGATTGGTGGCCAATGGCGTGTTAAAAACGGCGAAATACCAAATCTGGATATTGATGCCTTATTGGCCGAGCACCATCAACTGGGGCAGGAACTTCAGCAATTATAGGTCTTGATCAAATTCGGCTTTGACAAACGCTTTGAACCGCTGAGCGATTGGCCCCAGTGGCTCCCCCAATTTATGGGCGAGAACCACTGTGATGGGGGCGATATCCTCTTCTATTTCCGCGGTGACCACAGCTTGCCCGTCATAAGTGTTGGAGTGCGGACTTCGCATAGCCATTAACGAAAAGCCTAATCCGTGTCCAACAGCACTACGAACACTTTCAAATGACGTCGCCCGAAAGGAGACCTTGGGGTTGATTTGCAGTGACGCAAAAACCGAATAAAAATATTCCCGGCTGTTCGGCGCATCAAACAAGACATACCCTTCTGCTGCTAACGATCGAAGAGATACCTTTTTTTGTGCCGCAAGCGGGTGGTTCGCTGATAATAGAATGTATGGTTTATGACGGCCTAAAATATGCCATTCCAGCCGTTCTGGATCCAGGTTCAAGTCGTATAAGATGGCCAGATCCAAATCTTTTGAGACCAAATCGGAAATAATATCCCCTTGCAGAGTTTCCCGAATATCCAGTGTGATTCCAGGTTGGATACTGTGATAACGACGGATCAAACGTGCGACATAAAAGGGTGCTATCGACTGGAAGCACCCTATTCGAATTGTGCCTGATTGATGAGCTTTGATATCAGCAATCTCTTTTTCTGTTGCTTCGGCAACCTGCAATAAATGTTCTGCCTGCGCGAGAAAGGCGTCCCCTTGATCGGTCAATATAAGCCCTTTGGCGTGACGCCTTTCAAACAGACACAAACCGGTAATATCCTCAAGTTTATCAATGGCCTGCGCAATGGCAGGCTGAGAAATACTCAACTTGCGGGCCGCTTGCGCAATCCCCCCGTGCGTTGCGACCGCCCGAAAGTAATAGCATTGCTTCAGTGTATAACGAACCATCTAACCATATTTTACTGTTCTTATTGAATGATTTTACGAACTTTTATGGAGGATAGACAAACCCTATAGTGTCGGCAATCGCAAAAAAGGAAAGCAGATGGACCTAAAAGAAATCATCGATTTTGAAAAATACGATATCACAGAACCTGAGTTTCAAACGCGCGCCCAACAAATACTCGAAGAAAAAGGGGCCCTTGTTCTTCCTGACTTTATGAAAGCGGCAGCGGTTGAGGCGGTCCGGGCCCAGTCAGAAGCCGATAAAGACAAAGCCTACTTCTGTGTGCAGGAACATAATGTTTACCTGACACCACCCGACAACAAATACGATATGGGGCATCCGCGAAATAGAAATATCATTTCCTCAAAAGGCTGCATTACAGATGATTTCGTCCCGCAGAATTCCCCTTTGAGAACACTGTATGATGCGGCCGAGTTTCAAGATTTCCTTTGTGCTGTTCTGAACGAAGCGGCGCTCTTTCCCTATGCCGACCCCTTATCGTCCATAAATGTTCACTATGCCAGCAATGGTCAGGAACTCGGGTGGCATTTTGATAATTCCTCTTTTGCAACCACCTTAATGATCCAGAAGCCAGAAGCTGGCGGTACCTTTGACTATGTCGAAAATGTCCGTGATGCGGATGCTGGTGAGATGAATTTCGCTGCTGTGGAACAAGTTCTGGACGGCAAGGTCGACTATAAACAGCTGTCCATGGAGCCAGGCACACTGGTCCTGTTCAGAGGGCGCAACGCCCTGCATCGGGTCGCCCCCGTTATCGGAGATAAAACCCGGATACTGGTTGTTCTGGCGTATAACGCACAACCCGGTATTGCTCTTTCTGAATCGGCCCGCAAGACCTTCTATGGCAGATTAGATTGATAACGCCGACATAATCTGGGAGACGGTCATATCACTAAAGTCCAATAATCGCTGATAAGGGTCTCCCGACAAGGCAAAATAGCGGGCAAAGGCAGGTTCAGTCTTTAAGCCGGATCTTTTTAAGGTGCGGATCCTTACTTTGGCGTCCTCGCCGCCGATCACCAGTAATTTGCGCTCTGCTTCCATATGGCGCCAGGCATTTTGTTTTTTGACCGGTATGTTTTGGCCATAAATTTCAAGGTCAAAGGAAAGACAGCGAAATCGACATAGGCTATATCCCGCTGCATTTTCGGCCAAAGAAAAGAAAAAATTTTCCTGATCGCCATAATTTTCCCGTAGAAGCCTCTCAAAGGCAGGATGATCTTCCACTTGGCAAATAACATCGATATCACTGGTTTCAATATCCACATCAATGGGCATCGTCCCGGTGAAGAGCGGGTCAAATTCTGCAAGGATCGTATAAACACCAATAGCATTTAACAGCGTTTCGGCCTGTTCATACCTCAGGGACATAAAGCTTCTTTCCAAGTGATACAGAAAATACTAACCTGTGTATCATAATAAAAGTCACACGCCCCTTGCAAATGGATAAAATCGTTCGTGTCCTTAACTGAATTGATCGACAACCTGCCCAGTTCCCTTCACTTGAAAGCCCGTTCCCTGCTCGTCACCGTTTGGGGCGACTCTGTTGCGCCTCATGGTGGCACTGTTTGGCTAGGAAGCCTAATCGATCTGGTAAAAGATCTGGGTCTGAATGAAAGAGTGGTCCGAACCTCTGTCTTCAGACTTAAACAGGATCAGCTTCTGGACAGTCATCAGATAGGACGCAAAAGCTATTACACACTGACCCGAACGGGCGAACATCGTTTCGAGGAAGCGACAAAAAGGATCTATCGACTGGCCGGGCCAACCTGGGATGAAAGCTGGACATTGGTCTTCACAGAACGGCGTGCTTTGTCCGATGAGAAGCGCAAACAGTTGCAGGTTGAGTTGGGATGGCAGGGGTTCGGTGACCTCGGATCCGGTATTTTTGCCCATCCGGGCGGGGAGCTAAGTGCCCTTCAACAACTGCTGAAAGATTTGGAAATTGAAAATCATGTAGCTGTCCTGAAAGCCACAAATCTTTCCGCTTTCAAAGAGACCCCATTAAAGGTTCTTGTCCAAAAAGGGTGGGACATTGGCAAGATTGAAGAAGGTTACAAAGAGTTTATCAGGAATTTTACGCCTATTTTAAAGGGTTTGTCCGCACACCCACAATTAAACGCAAAAAATTGTTTTATTGTTCGTACGCTTCTGGTGCATGATTATCGAAGAGCGTTGCTGAAAGATCCATTACTGCCAGAGGTGCTATTGCCAACAGGGTGGAGCGGAAACGAAGCGCGATTGCTGTTTAAGGACCTTTACCTTGCAGTCTGGGAGAAAGCTGAAGAGCATTTACTGAAGACATTGGAAACAAATACCGGAAAGTTACCCGAAGCGTCAGAGGAGTTTCTTACACGGTTCGAGGGACTAAGAAAAACAACCTAATCTGGGGGAGGAAAATGGCTGGTGGTTTAAAAGCAGCAATCGTAGGATCTGGTCCGGCGGGAATGTATACCGCTGGGGCATTGAATTCAAAGTGCCCGGGGTGCCAAATCGATATTCTTGATAAACTGGCGACCCCATACGGTCTGGTCAGAGCAGGCGTTGCACCAGATCATCAAACCACTAAGAACGTTTCCCGCGCTTACGACAAGATCATGGAAAATGACAATGTCAGATTTGTTGGAAATCTGGGATTGGGAGATGATATCTCGATCGCCATGTTGCGAGAACTATACGATGTCGTTGTCCTTGCCGTTGGCACACCAAAAGACAGGACACTTGGTATTCCGGGCGAAGATCTAGAAGGTGTTTTCGGGGCCCAAACCTTTGTATACTGGTATAATGGTCATCCCGAGTTCAGGGACGCGGTTCCTCATCTGGACATTACGAACGCCATTGTCATTGGCAATGGAAATGTAGCTCTGGATGTTGCTCGGGTAATGCTTAGAACGCCGAAAGAAATGGCACAATCGGATCTGGCCGAACATGCAGGCGAACATATATTTTCAAGTCCGGTTCGAACCATCCGGATTGTCGGACGCCGCGGGCCGGAACATGCTCAATTTTCATCCAAAGAGCTGTCAGAACTAAAGCAAATGGATGGAGCCATCCCCTATTGCGATGCGTCTGTCATTCCCGAACATTTTAGCACAGGCGATAAGAAGACCGATAAGGTCGTTAATACCAATCTGGATCTCTTAAGAGAATACTCAAAAAATGTTCCCGCAGCGAACGACCGGAAACTATCACTGGATTTTTTCCTGTCTCCGGTAGCAATCCTTGGGGACGATAAAATTGAAGCCGTCCGACTGGAAAAAAACGTCATCAAAGACGGGAAATCCGTTGGGACTGGTGAATATGTTGAATATCCATGTGACCTTCTGGTGACTTGCATCGGATATGAAATGACGATGCTGGACGGATTAACGATCGAGCATGGGAAAATCAAGAATACAGAAGGGCGTGTTGATGACGGGCTTTATGTGGTCGGCTGGGCAAAGCGCGGCCCTTCTGGTACAATAGGCACAAATCGCCTGGATAGTCAGGCTGTTGTAGATCGTATTCTCGAAGATCGATGCGACGACACAGGTTCTTCCAAACCCGGACCGAAAGGTCTTGATGACTATGTCCGCGAAAACAAAATCCAAACAGTCTCTTTCGAAGACTGGCAAAAAATTGATATGGCGGAGAAAGAATCTGCAGCGGGCCCCTCGCCCAGACGCAAATTCGTCCGCAAACGCGACATGTTATCGCTCATCCGTGAAAGCAATGCCTGATGATTATTGTACAGATCAGTGACCCGCATATTTCAGTACCTGAATGTGATTTTGAGCAATTGTATCAAACTAAAAAGCGATTGGAAACCGCTATTGAAGCCATTAACCGGTTAGATCCAAAACCAGACGCCATATTCTTAACAGGTGATCTGATAAACTGCGGTCAGATGGACGAGTACAAGATCCTTAAAAAAGTACTGCAAAAGACTGATATTCCTATATTTTTAGGGATTGGAAATCACGACAATCGTGAAAATTTTCTCTCGTCTTTCGGTTCTGAGCCTTATCTTTCGGATGACAATTTTATTCAGTATTCGGTTGAAAAACAGGGCCTTCGAATGTTGATGCTGGACACCAACATTGAAAATTGTCCCAACGGACTTCTTTGCGCGCAGCGGCTTGACTGGCTTGAAAAAACCCTTTCGGAAAAGCCGGACATACCGACAGTAATCTTCATGCACCACCCACCTTTTAAAACAGGGATCGTCACGATGGATCGCATGGGATTAAACGAGGCTGAAAAATTTGGGCGGGTTCTTGAAAATCACCCGCAGGTGATGCGCATATTCTGTGGTCACATCCACCGCCCCATTCAAAGTATGTTTCATGGAGTCATGGCGCAGGTTTGCCCCTCAACTTCCCATCGGGTTCTTCTTCACTTAAGTGACGAAGAACGACTTGCCACAACGGCGGAGCCGCCAGAAATGCTCCTGCACCATTGGGACGGAAAGCAACTTGTAACCCATTCAGCCTTTACGGATGATTACCCTGTTTTATGGGAATTGGAAGGCGCGCTTTATTAACCCTTCAAAACATCCAGCCCCATTTGCCAGAAGCCAACTTCCAAGCGGGTCGCTTCGGCAAAGGTCTTGCTCAAACTGGCGTAACGGGCCGGTGTAAGCCGTTCTTCAGCTAAATCATCCAGTTGATCAATTGCGGATCTGGAGACCGCCTGATAGTCGTCTCCAGCGTACATTTCTATCCAGGGAAGATAGGGGTTTCCCTCGCGTTTTGTTCGCGCACTTTGGCCCAAAAGCTTACCAATTTCACCATACCCGATGACACAGGGGGACAGGGCAACATATAAATCAAGAATATCGCCAGAATGACCTTTTTCTAGAACATAGCGTGTATAGGCCATATTCTGCGGATCTTCGGCAATCTCCTGCATCTCTTTTTCACAAATGCCCCATCGCGCGCAATATTCGATATGCAGGGCCATTTCGGTATCGATAAGCGCAGAAACTGTCGCAGTGGCTGCCTTCATTTGATCCAGCGTTTCTGATTTATACGCCGCCAAAGCATAAGCCTTGGCAAACTGGATCAAGAAAAGATAATCCTGTTTCAGATAATATTCGAAAGCCGGTTTCGGCAGGGTACCATCCTGCAACGCCTGAACAAACGGATGACCAACATAACGCGACCAGATATCAGCGTTATCGTCTCGTAATCTTGCGAAGAAGGACATTAAAGCATCATATTGTTTGATTTGGTTGGCAAGCTGACAATAAGGCCATCCAACTCTTCAGACATTAAAATCTGACATCCCAAACGTGAAGTCGCTGTTAAACCATAGGCAAGGTCCAGCATATCTTCTTCATCTTCCGTTGCATCCATCAAACGGTCAAAGTCTTCGGCATCCACAATGATATGGCATGTGGAACAAGCAAGGCTGCCTTCACAGGCCCCTTCCAGATCAAGCCCGTTTTGCTGAGCAATTTCCAGAATAGAGACACCCAATGGCGCCTCCACTTCCAGCCGATCACCATTAGGTTTTACAAATGTCATTTTCGGCATTTGGTGCCTTACTCCATCTAGTTTCTACTTTGACTTGGACCGGTAGATTTTTTTCCAAGTTTCTATGAATGTGTCTATCTCAGCGCGTTTCGTCAAGCGTCCCAGACTAATTCGGATCGCCTGATCAGCCTCCGCTTCCGTTGCACCCATTGCCCTCAGCACGTGACTCGCCTTTACTTTTCCGCTTGAACAAGCTGATCCGGCGCTTACCGCGAACCCTTCTAAATCAAAATTCATAACCTGCAACTGCGCCGAAACCCCCGGCATTGACAGGCAGCTTGTATTGGGAAGCCTTGATTGGTCTGCACCATAAATACGGACATCCGGCACCGCATCGCAAATGCTTTTTTCCATTTCATCTCGTAATTTGCGAATTTCGCTCAGGCCGGAAAGCTCTTGCAGGGCCAAGTCTGTCGCCACGCCAAAACCGGCAATCCCGGCCACATTTTCCGTCCCTCCCCGACGCCCAAGTTCCTGACCACCACCTTTTTGCACGGATTTAATGGCCAAACCCTCCCGAACGATTAATGCGCCCTGCCCTTGAGGCCCCCCGATCTTGTGAGCGGACAAGGACATCATGTCAGCCCCTACCGCTTTAAAATCAATCGGGATTTTCCCAGCGGCCTGAATGGCATCGGTATGAACAATGCCACCGAATTCATGAACAAGTTCGACAATTTCAGGGAGGGGTTGCAGGATACCCGTTTCATTATTCGCATACATGACAGAAACAAGTACGGGACCGTTGGCCGCCGTTAATTTCTCTTTCAAATCCTGAAGATCAAGTTTGCCAGAGGGCTCCAGATCCACCAGAAGGACATCATAGTCCGCCACCATGGCCAATACAGAGTCGTGTTCGGCCCGACTCACCATCCATTGATGGGCAGGAAACCCTTTCAATGCCAGATTATTGGCTTCGGTGCCACCGGATGTGAATATCACTTCCTGAGGCTTGCATCCCACTAAATGGGCGACCTGACGGCGGGCCGTTTCCACACGTCCCCTCGCCTTTCTGCCAGCCGCATGGACCGAGGAGGGATTGCCCCATTCGGCCATCACCGAAGACACACACGTAATCACGTCCGAGCGGATGGGAGCCGTCGCGTTATAATCCAGATAGACTGTTTTTTTCATGGCAAGAAAATATGCCCTGCCGATAGGATCGGCAAGGCATTAATGGCGCGGATTTTATTTATCCAGAGAATGTCAGCCTTTAACATCCTGATCCGGTTTAAGATCCTCTTCGATCTTGATATCCAGATCTTCAGCTAACAAGACCGGGGCATTTCGCTCCTGATCCAATTCAGACTCAAGTTCATTGACGCGCATCGACAAAGACTGAACTTTATCCAGCAGCCCATCCAGAATTTTGAAAACCGGATCGGGCAATTCATCATTCCCAATACCGTAAGCTGCGAATCTCTCATCTGGTCCAGAGTGTTTTCGGCCCGTAACTGCCCGGGCGGGAGACCCCACCACGGTCACACATTCGGGAACATCTTTCGTCACAACCGAGGCCGCACCGACACGGGCACAACGCCCTACTGTTATCGGTCCCAAAACCTGAGCGCCGGATCCGACAATTACGTTGTCGCAAAGGGTCGGATGCCGTTTTACATTACGTTGCGAGTCAGAATCAACAGAAGGAGAAACACCCCCCAATGTTACACTTTGGTAAAGCGTAACACCGTCACCAATCTCAGCAGTTTCGCCAATCACGACCCCGGAACCATGATCAATAAACAGTTTCTTACCGATCGTCGCGCCTGGATGAATTTCAATATTTGTCAGGAAGCGACTCACTTGCGAAATGAGGCGAGCAAGGATCTTCCAGTTCCGTTTCCAGAGCCAGTGAGCAACACGGTGAAACAGCACCGAATGAAAGCCAGAATAGAGCAGCGCCACCTCAAATTTAGAGCGAGCGGCCGGGTCTCTTTCCATAATACCAGCAAGATCTTCGCTAATATGCTTGAACATTTGCTACTTCCTTCTGTATTGTGCCGCCTTTATGACGGAACGGATGAGACGCGACAAAAGCACCTGACATAAATTGAAATATAAGCAAATGCCTGTTTCGTCAAGGAGACCGGCAGTCTTTTGCGGTTCAATTTCAGGACTTTGTTGACCCTCATCACACCATAAACAGTCGTCCGCACAGTATTTTGTCGGACCAAAGGAACCTGGACTTTAGATGCCTGACGTAATTTTTAACGGACCAGAAGGCCGCCTCGAAGGCCGATATCACCATTCAGATGAGCCAAATGCTCCTCTCGCCTTGATCCTTCATCCTCACCCGCAGTTTGGTGGAACGATGAACAACAAGGTTGTTTATCACCAGTTTACAACGTTCAAAAACCGGGGCTTTTCAGTACTGCGTTTTAACTTCCGCGGTGTTGGACGCAGTCAGGGGGACTACGATCAGGGAATTGGTGAACTATCTGATGCCGCAGCAGCCCTCGACTGGATGCAGACACATAACCCAAATGCCCCGGCAGTTTGGATTGCGGGATTTTCATTTGGCGCGTGGATTGGCATGCAGCTTTTGATGCGGCGTCCCGAGATTGAAGGCTTTATCTCGATTGCTCCGCCCGCGAACATGTATGATTTCTCATTCCTCGCACCTTGCCCGTCTTCCGGAATTATCATTCATGGTACCCGCGATATGCAGGTCCCGCAAAAGGATGTGTTGAAACTTGTTGAAAAACTGCAGTCTCAAAAGGGCATCACCATTCATCACGATGAAGTAGAAGGCGCTGATCACTTCTTTGAAAAAACGCTGCCTAATCTGATGGAATCTGTGGATGGCTATCTGGACATGCGATTAAACGGCGCTGAAGAAGACTAGGCTGTTAATTCCCTTCAAAAAGCGCCGTTTAATAAATACGGCGCTTTTTTATTTCTTTTCCCGGCGTTTCAGCAGCTTTATGGTTGGGTATGAAAAAAACAGTCTCATTCTCAGCCACGAAAGGGTCCCGGCTCATTTGGTTTGCCCTATCCGTTTTTTGGATTGTTGGCGCTGTTCTTCCGGCAAATGCAGAACAAACGGGCAGATTATATGTTGCTGTTGCTTCAAATTTTCTGGCCCCCGCCAAGAAAATTGCCGCGGCCTTTGAACAAAGTACCGGTCAGAAGGTCACCTTAAGCTTTGGATCCACAGGGAAGTTTTACGCCCAGATCATCAACGGCGCGCCCTTTCAGGTTTTCCTGTCAGCAGACCAAAATGCGATCGATCAGTTAATCGATAAAAACCAGACATCAGCCAATGACCGCTTTACCTATGCGATTGGAAAATTATCGCTGTTTAGTGCTGACCCATCTTTTATCCAGAAGGATCCCGCGGCCTCATTAACCGATCACACCCTGAAAAGGCTTGCTGTTGCCAACCCAAACACAGCCCCCTATGGCCGGGCCGCTTTTGAAACGATTGAGAATCTTGGACTAACGGCAGCGCTAGCAGGCCGTCTTGTAATGGGCGAAAATATAAGCCAAACCTTTCAATTTGTTGCGACCCGCAATGCAACGGCTGGCTTTATTGCGCTTTCCCAGGTTATTCATCTGAATAACGGCTCCCGGTGGATCGTTCCGACCGAATATTACAACCCGATAAAACAGGATGCGGCCTTACTGGACAAAGGGAGGACCAATCCGGTGGCACGGTCATTTTTCGAATTTCTGAAATCTAAAACAAGTCAGGACATTATCCAGCAGTATGGGTATGGTACTGATCTGAAGAGCGAAAATTAGAAGCGAAGGATTGCGTGGCTGTCGATGATTGAGACCATTTGGCTTACGGTGAAACTGGCAAGTTTGACAACGTTTTTCCTGCTGCTTCTGGGAACACCACTGGCTTGGTGGTTATCCCGCAGTACCGTCTGGTGGAAAGAAGGTGTTAGCGCACTTGTTGCCGTACCGCTTGTTCTGCCGCCCACCGTCCTTGGTTTTTATCTACTTCTCTTGCTTAGTCCGGATAGCCCCGTTGGGCAATTCTTTGAAACCCTGTTTGGCAAAACCCTCCCCTTCACCTTTGAAGGACTGGTGATTGGGTCGATCCTTTATTCGCTGCCTTTTGTTGTTCAACCGGTACGCAATGCATTTGACGCGATAAGCGAACGCACGATGGAGGCGGCCGCAACGCTGCGGGCATCGCCCCTGGACGCATTTTTTTCAATTGCCTTGCCAATGGCCCGCCCTGGCCTGCTGACCGGCGCCATATTGGGATTTGCCCATACCGTTGGAGAATTTGGCGTTGTACTCATGATCGGTGGTAACATTCCCGGCGAAACACGGGTTCTTTCAATTGCCATTTACGATCATGTTGAAGCCTTGGAATGGGATCAGGCCCACATCATTTCCGCCGGAATGCTAGTCTTTTCTTTCCTTGTTATCCTTTTCATGATGATGCTTGAAAAACGGCTGAGGAGAGAACAATGAGCGGTTCCATCGACGCCCGCGTTAAGGGAGAGGTTGGACAATTCCGTCTGGATTTTGAAGCCACTCTACCCGGGCATGGGATAACGGCTTTGTTTGGCCCCTCAGGATGCGGTAAAACCTCTGTCTTGCGCTGGATGGCAGGGCTCATGGATATGCCGGACAGTCACTTTTCTCTAAACGGTCATGTATGGAATGCATCGGGGCAATTCACGCCCCCCCATAAACGGTCGGTCGGCTATGTATTTCAGGATGGCGCTCTTTTCCCTCATCTGACGGTCCACAAAAACCTGACTTACGGGATGAAACGAGCATCGAGAAATGGTCATTCAGTTAATCTGGAAGAGATCATCGCCTTAATGGGGCTTGAGCTGCTGTTGGACCGATCAACAGTGTCTCTTTCGGGCGGTGAAAAACAACGGGTTGCTATTGGACGGGCCCTTTTGACACATCCTGATATCTTGCTGATGGATGAACCCTTATCCGCATTGGATAAACAGTCAAAGAACAACATCATCCCGTATATCGAAACAATGAAAGAAGCCCTTTCAATCCCCATTATTCTGGTAAGCCATGACATTGCTGAAATTGAACGTCTTGCCGATCATATGGTTTTGATGGAGGCGGGTAAGGTCGTCACCACAGGTCCTTTAATGGATGTATTGTGCAATCCATCCCTGCCCTTTGCCTCAGAAGAGAACCCTGCAACAATTGTGCAAGCCGACCTGGTTCATTTCATTCAGGAAGACGCTCTTACAGAATTTAAAATCGGCACTCAAAGCCTATTCCTTCCCGGACAGATTGGCCGCTCTGGGCAGACCCACCGGATCCGTATTTCGGCAGGGGATGTCAGTCTGGCCCCTGACTATCCATCCGAAACAACCATTCTGAACATTCTCGAAGTACAGATCCACCAGATTATGGAAATTGGAAACGGACGTGTAACCATCTTCCTGCATCTTAAAGATTGCGAAGACATACAGTTAATCGCCCGTATTTCTGCAAGATCAGCGAAAAAATTCGGATTTAGGATCGGAGGGCAGGTTTTCGCCCAAATAAAGGGAACCCCTATGGTGGAACGTCAATAAAAGGCCCTAAAACAAGCCAAGCCGCTATCCAGCTTGACGGTCCCGCCTGATCTGAAAAAGCCGACCACCCGTTGTCGGTGTTGGAACGCCGGTCGTCGTCGGCAAGCTTAACGGAAGGCCTCTCAGGCTTCGCACCGCCAAAAAGGCAAATGCCTCTGCCTCCAGCTCATCCCCATTCCAACCAACAGTCTCCACGGGTTCCACAGCCGCGCCAACCAATCTGGCGATACCATCCATCATGGTTTTGTTCTTCCGCCCACCCCCGGTCACCAACCAGCGGTTTGGCGCGGTTGGGCAGTGGTCCAGCGCCTTGGCAATTGTTTGAACTGTAAATTCAGTGAGCGTCGCGGCCCCATCCTCTATAGAGAGGCTCTCAATTAGTGTCATTGAAAAATCGTTGCGATCGAGGCTTTTCGGTGCTGGCTTGTCAAAGTATGGATTGTCCATCAACCCTGCAAGTGCGATTTGATCCACTGTTCCGCGGGCTGCGATTTTGCCATCCTCATCGAACAGGCCGCCCCCTTTCAATTGCACCCAGTCATCAATCAGTGCACTGGCCGGGCCCGTATCAAATGCGAGCAATATATCGGTGCCAACATAGCTGACATTCGCAACGCCTCCCAAATTGAGAACCATAACCGGAAGGGTCAGATCTGCCGCCAATGCCCGATGGTAAAGCGGCGCGAAAGGAGCGCCTTCGCCGCCTGATTTAACATCATTTGTACGAAAATCGGTAACTACATTGATACCAGTAAGATCAGCAAGCAACTGACCATTTCCAACCTGCACGGTGATCCCGTTTGGCGCATCATGAAACAAGGTTTGTCCGTGGAAGCCAACAACACCGATGTCGGATGCTTGTATGCCCGATTTTTTTACAACGGCGTCCACCGCCTCAGCATTTAACCTTGTGAAATGATCAACGATTGAGTCTGGTGCGTTCTTTTTGCCAAGCCAGCGTTTAAACTGCTGTGCAAAATCAGGTTCGTAGGAAACAGATTGGGTGGGGCCCACTTCAAATACCGTATGACCATCCGTCCGGATCATTGCCGCGTCAACCCCATCCATAGAGGTGCCACTCATCAACCCTACGGCCCATATTGCTTCTTCTTGTCGATTAGTCATAAGGAATATTGCCCGCAAAAACCAATACTTGGAAAGATACAGAATAATGTGCTACAGGTCAGATCCTTTCAACAACATTTGTAAAATAGTCATATGACCGACCTACGCTCAAATTTCATGAAAAGTTTCCAGGAACGTGGATACATGCACCAATGTACCGATCTGGAGGCATTGGACACTGCCTTTAATGAAAAGACGGTGACAGCGTATATCGGCTTTGACTGTACGGCCCGCAGTCTCCACGTTGGTAGCCTGATGCAGATCATGATTCTGCGTCTTATGCAGAAAATGGGGCATAAACCGATTGTCCTTATGGGCGGTGGCACCACAAAAATTGGGGACCCGTCTTTCCGCGATGAAAGCCGGCCACTGATCGATGACGCGGGCATTCAGGAAAATATGAACGGCATCAAAAAAGTCTTTGAGAAGTTCATTACCTTCGGCGACGGACCGACTGATGCCGTTATGGTCAATAATGACGACTGGCTTGCCAAGCTCGAATATATTCCGTTTCTGCGAGAGTATGGCCGTCACTTTTCAGTCAATCGCATGCTCAGCTTTGAGAGTGTCAAAATCCGTCTGGATCGGGAACAATCTCTGAGTTTTCTTGAATTCAATTATATGATCCTCCAGGCCTACGATTTTGTAGAACTTAAAAAACGGTTCGATTGCATGCTGCAAATTGGTGGCTCTGACCAATGGGGTAACATTATCAATGGCACCGAACTTGGACGCAGAACCAATAACTTTAATCTCTATGGTTTGACGACGCCGCTTCTGACTACGTCCTCCGGGGCGAAGATGGGAAAAACGGCGTCCGGGGCGATCTGGCTAAACGAAGATATGCTCTCTGCGTATGACTACTGGCAATATTGGAGAAACACAGAAGACGCCGATGTTGGTCGTTTTCTGCGCCTGTTCACCGAATTGCCGCTGGATGAAATCGCTCGACTTGAAGCGCTCGAGGGCGCTGAACTAAACGATGCCAAGAAAATTCTGGCAGGAGAATGCACGAAGCTTGCCCATGGGGAGGAAGCAGCCCTTGCCGCAGCCGAGACAGCCCGTCAGACATTTGAAATGGGCGAAACAGCGGAAAGTTTGCCAACGACAGAAATTCCGACTTCGGAACTCGACGAAGGTATTCCAGCCTTTGCGCTGTTTAACCGCGTTGGCCTTTCCCAGTCCAGCTCAGAGGCACGTAAACTGATTAAAGGTGGCGGTGCACGGGTCAATGACGAAAAAGTCGCGGACGAAAAACGGATACTGACGTCAGCCGACGTCAATGAAACAGGTCGGATCAAATTGTCTGCGGGTAAAAAACGGCATCATTTGATTTTGCCTGCCTGATCGACGGAAGGAAGGGAAGCTTAAGGCTTCCCTTCATCTTCGCGGATTTCCTGACCTTCTGGCGTAACCACTGTCGGTGCCTCCGCGTCTTTTCCCCAAGGCTCAAAGAACATTCTGCGCAAAATTCCCGGGGCAAGCGCTGACACAGGGTTCACACTGATATCAGGATTATCCGACCCTCCCTTGACCTTATAGGAAAAGCCAAATATTCCTTCGCCTTCACGGCCGACCAGCAAGCGCCCAAGGATTGGAATATTCCCCAAAATTGAATTTAATGTGTAAGACGGAATAACTGTCCCAAAGCCGTCGATTGTCTTCTCGTTCTGATCAATGCTCCCCGTAAAGGTAATACCGATCGATCCAACTGCACGAAAATCCTTTGTTGACAGCACATCGTCCTGAAAGACGAAAGGTCCTTCTACTGTCGTAAATGTCATACCGTCATTTTGCAAAAGTTCAACAATTCCACCAAGCGAGCCAAGGGTCAGTATTTTACCCAAAACAGGGGCCTTAACGATACGAACCTCTTTCATCGACATAACGCCGGTGGTGCGGCTGTTTTCTTCCGTATCATTGATCATACCGGAAACCGAGAGAGTCCCATCACGGGCATTGTCATAGACATCCAGTCCACGCAATAACAAGCCTGCATGATCAGACTGAAATTCAAACTGCCGCCCGTTTTTGTTCTCTCGTAAAGCAAATGAAATTCCAAATTCGTCCGTAAATCTGGCCGTAATGTCACCCTTCTGGATCACATCATTTTTAGCCGATAATTGCCCCGACAGATTTTTTAATGCTACGCCGCCCGCCAATAAGGCCGTTCCAATTTTTATATTGCTATTCCAAATCAGGGCGTTCTCATCCGCGACATCCTCAATTTTTTCTGAGATAACGTCTGTTTCCGCAACCTTCTCTTTCAAAACGAAAGGACGCAAATCCAGCACTGGCCCAGACACATTCAAAGCATATTTATTTGCGGCGACACGATTTACATCAAGCGCAAGGTCGCTTTCACCGACAATCAGTCTGTCCACAGCAAACGAGCTTAATCCATCCTGGTCAAACGATCCTTTTCCAACAAGTTCAAGTTGATCTGCGGATAAGCGGACATTGGAAAGATCCGTTTTCCCCGTCCCGTCTGTTGCAAACTGAAGTCCCAACAGACCCGTGACACCAATAGGCTTGTGAATATGCAACGCGTCAAAGGAAATATCGGTTTCAAGAAGGTTGAGTGTGACAACCCCTGTCGCCTTGCCCGATGGCTGAACATCCACCCCTAAAGAAGCACCGGCAGACCCTTTTATAAAATCCAGATCGGCTCCCAGTGATTTACGGGCTGTTTCGTCCAGTTTCGCCTGAACCTCGTAGCGACGCACGCCTTTTTTCTTTCCGCGCAAATAGGCCTGAAAAAGAATTTGAGCCGGGTTGCCGTTCAATTTGGCGGGGCCGGATACATTGATTTCCTCTGTTGATACAGTGACGTCCAGATCACCATCGCCCAGATTAATGTCCTGAAAGACATTCGGAATATACGCGTCTTTAAAACTGCCTGACGCTTCATAGACCACTTTTTCCAGTGTCAGATTATCCAGCAAAGGAAAGACAAAACGGGCATCAACGACGCCTTCTCCCTGCATCTTATCGGGAACAATTCCATAATCTGTCACGAGCTCCAATGGCTTCCGATCCAGAAATGCAAAGATGCTTTTGTTCTGGCCTTTCACCTGTAACCGTATATCCGCAATCTGGTTTTTCTTTTCGAAATCGTAGATCAGGACGTTGCCTTTTGGTAACTCCATATCCAGCAGTTTTCCAGACAGGTCCGTGATGTGAATTTGTTTTTCGGTCAGAACCACATTCCCCGAGACATCGGTGACCTTCGGCAACGGAGCAAAATAATCCGCGCTTGCTTTTTCGAACGAAAACTTCAACTCGATTGCCCCGTCCGGAATAACACCTTTTTTCATGGCACCGGCAGGCAAATCCATTCGAAATGTCGTGTTATGAACGATCCCGTCCTTGATTTTTGCTGTCACCCATTTATAGGCATCTACTGCTGCTGAATATGGCCAATAGACAGGCAGATCGTCGGCATACAGCTTCGGTAATGACCCCTCAATAGACATCCCTAATCCATTTTCAGCATCGTTTACAAAAGACCCGCTCATTGTGATCGTTGGGCCCCGCCCTTTTGCTTCGATAATCACCGAATTAAGATTGATCGCATCAAAGGGGGCCGCCGTATGGCCTTCGGCTCGAACAGATTGAATATTCAGGGGGACCGTATACAGGCTGGGAATATCGACCTGGCCCTCGCCTGTTTCGAGTTTGAAGCCGACCTGCTGGGGGGTAAACGCTGGATCAAAGGATATGTTGATGTCACCGCTCACCGGCAGCGAAATACCCTTCAAGATGTCCAGGTCGGGAATTTCCTTAGCCAGGATAGCCGGCGGGAAATCCGTAATACGCGTATTCACAACTGTTGTGAACCGATCTCTGGAATACGCGGCGTTGGCGATCAGGTTGATACTTTCATCCCCGATATGAGCATTGCCCTGCAGTCTTCCCGTTAGACCTTCTTCCGTCCGCCAGATAACCATATTGGCGGATGTAACGCGCCACAGTTTATTAAGCTTTTCATCTTCAATAAATAACCCGGATTGATAAATCTCCAGGCGTTCCAGATAGGCTGTTAAATCGGAAGACGATTTTCGTGTTCCCAGACTATTGAGCAGATCATGGATCACCAACAGCGAAGCCTGATCCTGCTGATCTATTGAAACCGCTTGGTTGGATCGTTCTTCATCATAACTGTATCCGAGCCGAATGGCGCCGCTTTCTTCGCGGGTCAGCAAGACTTTCAGGCCCGAAAATTCAAGACCTGAAGGGGCAATCCGCCCTTTTACCAGCGCCTCACCGCTAAAAGTCACCGTAACCGCAGGGATTTGAGCTATCGGCTCATCGTCGCGTTTGATCGAAACATTATTCACACCGAAGACCAGATCTTTATCTTCACTGTCCCATAATAACTGTAAGTCACTGAACCCAAATTCCATATCCGGATACTGACTGACCAGCAGCTGGTTGATATAGGGCGCTGCGAAAGAAAACGATACGGGCCCATAGCTTAATGCACCGACCAGCAGAAAGACCGCCAGCGCTAAAAGAACAAGCACGCTTAAAAAAGTTCGGGTAAGTATTTTTGCAGATGCTTTAATCAAAACGTGTTATTCACAAATAGGGTTCACCAAGACGGGATAATGCTATCAACGCCATATTCCAAATACTATGACTGATTTCGAGCGTAAAGAACATGCCTGACACGGAAAAACTGAAACTCATTCAGGAATTTATGTCCCTTCCTAACCCGGGTAATGAAGAATATCTAAAAGTTGGAATGGACAATTGGTCGGACAAAATAAAAACCAATTCTAGTATTGAAGAGTTTGTCCGAAAATATGGCGAAATAAAGGCCGTTCAATCATTGTTGGCTGCAATTTTTGGAAACAGCCCCTATTTGTCCCATTGCCTGCTCTCGGATCCTCAATTTTTCATCGAAATCCTGACGGATGGGCCGGACGACACACTTGATCGGTTTTACGATAAACTTGAAGAAACCCTGTCTCCGACAAGCAGCATGGAACAGGTCATGTCAATCTTGCGCAACGCGAAAAAACAAATCGCATTGCTGACCGCCATTACTGACATTTCATCTGTTTGGCCGTTGGAGAAAATCACCAGAACACTCGCAGATTTTGCCAGCTATGCGGTAGATGCCTGCTTTTCCCAACAATTACGCAACGCCCATGATAAAGGCGATCTCCTTCTGCCCCATCCAGAAACCCCCTGTCTGGGATCCGGCCTGATCGTCCTGGGCATGGGAAAACTCGGTGCCTGGGAACTGAACTATTCAAGCGATATCGACCTGATCGTTCTGTTTGACAGTGATTTGCTGAACTATACGGGCCGAAAGTCCTTAGGCGACTGCATGGTCCGCATGGCCCGCAACCTCATCAAAATGATGCAGGAACGCACAGCCGATGGATATGTCTTTAGAACGGATCTGCGCCTGCGCCCCGATCCGGGCGCGACACCGATTGCCCTGTCCCTTGCCGCCGCACATACTTATTACGAAAGTCAGGGGCAGAATTGGGAACGGGCCGCCATGATCAAGGCCAGACCTATTGCCGGTGATATCCATGCGGGTGAAGAATTTATCGAGTTTTTAAAACCCTTTGTTTGGCGCAAATTTCTGGATTTTGCTGCCATCGCCGACATTCAGGCGATCAAGTCACAGATCCATGCTCATAAAGGCTTCGCAGACATATCACTGGATGGCCATAATATTAAAATCGGCCGAGGCGGCATTCGGGAGATCGAGTTCTTTTGTCAGACTCAACAGCTGATTGAAGGGGGTAGAAACCCCGCCCTTCGTTCGCCGTCAACAATGGTAACACTCCAGGATCTTACAGATGCCGGGAAAATAACCGGCACCATTAAAGAAGATCTTCAAAATGCCTATGTCTTTTTAAGGACGCTGGAACATCGCCTGCAGATGATCCATGACGAACAAACGCAATTACTACCCGCTGACTCAAAAAGCCTGAACAAACTGGGTGTTTTCATGGGATATGATAATCCCGATGAATTTCGAGACATGTTGAAGACAACGTTGCAAACCGTCAAATCCCATTACGACAATCTGTTTAAATTTGAAGAAGGTACTGACGGGCCAAGCTTGCGACTCGTTTTTACCGGATCAGACGACGACCCGGAAACATTGGCCTCGCTAAACAGTCTTGGATATGAAGAACCGCAAAGAGTTAATCAGCTCATCCGCGAATGGCATCACGGCCGCTACCGCTGCACCAGAACAGTGCGGGCGCAACAGTTACTGACAAAACTGGTGCCGACCATTCTGGATGATTTAGCCGACAACGCCAATCCAGATGCCGCATTTCTACGATTTGATTCATTCCTGAAGAAACTGCCATCGGGCGTACAGCTTTTTTCCCTGTTCAGTGCCCATCCAAGCCTGCTGAAACTCGTCGCCAAGATCATGGGAATGGCGCCAGACCTGGCGGACCGGCTGGCCCATAATCCATTGCTGTTAGATGGGGTAATATCCTCTGATTTCATGGACCCGATCCCGGACAAATATGATTTACAGCAAGATCTGGAATTAATGCTGTCGACAGCCCGGGATTTTCAGGACATCCTGGACTTTTCTCGGCGGTGGCTCAATGATCTGAAATTCCGGGTGGGTGTGCAGATCCTTCATAATATCGAACATGGCAGTAATCTTGGCGCAACGGTTGCCGCAGGCGCCGCGCTCACACGCCTTGCCGAAGTGGTCCTTGCAAGTCTGTTGCCGCGTGTCGAACAGGAGCTGGAATTAAAACACGGAACCGTCCCAAATGGGAGTTTTGCAGTCATAGCGGCAGGGAAGCTCGGTAGCAGGGAAATGACCCCGCGCTCTGACGCGGACTTGATCTTTGTATTTGATGCGCCCGGCGAAACAACAATGACAGATGGCAAGAAGCCAATTCCCGCTGGTTTATTCTACACCCGGTTAAGCCAGCGATTAATCAACAGTTTAAGTGCGCTCACTGGCGAAGGAGTGCTCTACGAGGTCGATATGCGCCTGCGCCCCCACGGGAAGTCTGGCCCCCTCGCCCTCAGCCTCGAAGGGTTCGAGAAATATTATGAACAGGATGCCTGGACCTGGGAGCATTTAGCCTTAACCCGCGCTCGAGCTGTTGCTGGGGATTGGGAGTGTATTGAAAAAGCGGATGCCGCTTTAATGAAAATACTATCGTCGCCGCGCGACCCTGTGCAGATTTCACACGATGTGAAAACAATGCAGGACAGACTTCATAAAGAGCATTCGAACAAACCGGTCTGGGCTCTAAAACACCATCCTGGAGGTATTATGGATCTGGAATTCATTTGCCAGTTCCTGAAACTCGTGCATGGACATAACCACCCGGAAGTACTTTCACCCAATACAATGGAGAGTATCGAGGCGTTTAGGAACGCCAAAATCCTGAACCAAGAAGATGCTCAAACTCTGAGCGATACCATGAAGTTTTACCTTAACCTTCAGGGTCTAATCCGCCTTTCCCTAAAAGATCGGATTGTAACAGACGCAATACCCAGTCCCTTGAAAACAGCGCTGGCGACAGCCGTCAATTGCCATGATTTTAAAGACTTATGTGAAACGGTAGTGGAAAAACAGGTGTCGATCACAGCCCTGTTCTCGAGACTACTAAAATCACAGTAGGAAAATCTGACTTTACCCCACTAAAAATCTGCAAAATCTCCTAATGGTAGTATTGCTTATAAATATATAATTTTATTTGATGTTTCTTTTAGAAGGAAAAGAACAAAAACCAAAGTCCAAAAGATTCCGGAATGTTGATTTCTTTCCTAGACTTGCCAAACAACTCCACATTAAACGTGTATTACTGGTTGAAACCTGCCAGTAAAAAGAGATTTCTCTCTGTTACCAAGAATTATGTAAAATTTAAAGGTTTTCTTAATTTCTAATAGTCTAAATAGACTAATATTAGAATGTATTAAATTGGGTGAACCGCTGTGTTTAAAAATCTTTCACTTAGAAATCAATTGTTTCTGCCATTGATAATTACCTTGGCTGGTCTTATTGCTATTGGCTCCATCTTCTTCATTGGAACAAGCAAGAATGTTGAAAATCAACAAGACTATCTGGGCGTTCAAGAAAACCTCAGCCTGACAAAGGATTTGGGTCGGCAAATGTTAGAGGCCCGCACAGAAGAGAAAAATTTCATCCTGCATAAGGACTTAAAGGATGCAGAGGTTCACACTCAAACCATAAGCAATATCAAGGCAATATTGGGAACTCTCGAAACGCGCCTGTCTGATACGGACAATGCAAATCAGATTTCCGGTATCAAGCACAATATTGAAACTTACGATAAGGCTTTTAATGAAACGGTCTCGACGTTCCAACGGGTTGGCTTGGATGAAAAAAGCGGACTTCAAGGAGAAGCGAGAAACGCAGTTCGGAGCATCGAAGATTTGCTGAAAGAATCCAATAGCGAAACTCTAACCGTGACAATGCTGATGATGCGCCGTCATGAAAAAGACTTCCTTCTTCGTTTTGATCCCAAATATGTCGGCCGCATTGCAACGCGATTTGAAGAATTCCAGGCACAACTGGCTGCAACGTCATTTTCGGCTGATGAGAAACAGAAACTCATTGATGCGATGTCCACCTACAAACAAAAATTTGATACAATGGCAGCTGGCTGGATAACATTGCGCGAACAGATCTCAAATCTTGAAGGGATCTCTGACAACACTCAAGAGAGCGTCAAGGCTCTAGAAGCCTCTCTCAATGAATATGCAGCTCTAAAACGCCTTGAAACACAATCGACAGCAGAGACCATCACTTATGCCCTTTTTGGTGCAATCGGGATCGCCGGACTTCTAATGGTGATTGTCACCGGATTAATTGCGCAAGGCCTTCGGTCCCTGCTGTCAGCTGTCGGTGGTACCATGAAAACGATTTCAGGAGGGGATCTGGAAACCGAAGTATTTGGGTTAAACCGAGAAGACGAAATCGGGAACATGGCCAAAGCTTTGGAGGTTTTCCGCAATAACGCCGTGGAGAATATTCGCCTGACCGAAGCCAACGAGAAAGCGAAACTGGAACAGCAGCGGGCTGAAGAAAAACAGCGTGAGCGTGAAGCTGAACAACAAAAAGAGGAAGCTGAAAAACAAGAGCGAGCCTTAAAACAGCAGACCGAAAAAACCAGCCGGATGAACGATATCATTCAGAATTTCGATGCAAAAGTGTCGAAAGCAATGGAAACACTGATTTCGTCCTCTTCTCAGATGAAAAATGCGTCCTCTGAAATGAAACGTCAGTCTGAAGAAAGCGGCAGCCTTGCCGAGACTGTGAATAGCCGTTCAAACATGATGAGCGGAAACGTGAATTCTGTAGCGTCTGCAACAGAAGAGTTAAGCGCATCTATTCTGGAAATCAGCCGACAGATTCAGAAATCGAATACTGTAACGAAACAGGCAGTCGACGACACACATCGCGGTACCAACTATGCCAAGGACCTGTCCGAAGCAGGACAGAAAATTGAAACCGTTGTTGATCTTATTCAGGATATCGCCAACCAGACCAACCTGCTGGCCTTGAACGCAACGATTGAGGCGGCAAGAGCAGGTGAAGCCGGTAAAGGATTTGCCGTTGTTGCCAGCGAGGTTAAATCCCTTGCGACACAGACCTCAAAAGCAACAGAGGAAATCAGCGGTCAGATCCACGAAATGCAGAACGCAACAAATCTGGTCGTAGCTGTGTTAGGTGAAATCAGTGAGATTGTGGATAGCGTGAGCAATATTTCCACAGAGATTTCGGCCGCCATGGAAGAACAGTCTGCCGCAACGAACGAGATTTCCGGTAGCGTTCAACAGGCTGCAGATGCGGCGCAGAATGTTGCCAGCAGCGTAAGTACCATCAAGAACAACGCCACTGATACCCGTGAAATCTCAGTATCGGTCGAACAAACAGCGGCAAATCTTGAAGATGTGACAACAGAATTCCAGGGAGAAATTGATAACTTCCTGAAAGATGTTCGCGCCGTCTAAAACGCGCGCCCCTAATCAAAAAGCCCGCCTGGTACAGAGCGGGCTTTTTTTGTTTATTTTGCCATCCGTTTCCAAACCATGATACGGGTGCCCTTGTATATGCAGCGTGTCACTGCTAAGTGAGAAACAGCACACCGTTCAAATGATGAGGCAAGAATGACAGAAGAAGGTACACCGGTCCCCCAATTCAGTATGCCAACCGATACTGAAGGCACTCTTTCATCAGAAGCGCTGAAAGGACAAAAATATGTTTTGTACTTTTATCCCAAGGATGACACACCGGGCTGCACAACAGAAGCAAAAGGCTTTACCGAACTCGCTGAAGAATTCTCCGCTCTGGATGTAAAAATCATCGGCGTCTCTAAAGATCCTATTGCAAAGCACGAGAAATTCCGCGCCAAACATGACCTATCGGTTGTTCTGGCAAGCGATGAAGACGGTGAAACCTGCGACGCCTTTGGGGTTTGGGTCGAAAAGAATATGTATGGCCGAAAATATATGGGTATTGAACGGGCTACCTTTCTTATTAGCGCCGAAGGAACCGTTCAAAAAATCTGGCGTAAAGTTAAAGTCAAAGGACATGTCGAGGCTGTGCTGGACGCCGCAAAAGAACTTTAAGTTTGCCGATCATGACAACATTATGTGATCTGGCACTAGAGGTTCTAAAAACCGCTGATGCAGCTAAGAAAGCAGGGTTAAGCCGCCGGGCGGCAGAAGCTTGGCGTGCTAACCCACAAATGCCGATTGGTGAACCTTCCGCCATCCCCGACCGTCCAGCAAGACCTGCCCGGCCCGTGCTTATCTCCCCAACAGAAATGCCCCGACGCCGCGGGCAATCCGCAGAAGCAAGGGCGACCCTACTGCACGCCGTTTTGCATATTGAATTAAACGCCATTGATCTTGCGTGGGATATGATTGCCCGTTTTACCGGGGAGAAGTTCCCGCGAGCCTTTTATGACGATTGGGTGCGTGTCGCGGACGAAGAAGGGAAGCATTTCGGCCTTTTGTCCGATCGTGTTGAACAACTTGGTTACTGCTACGGTGATTTTCCCGCCCATGATGGGTTGTGGGAAGCCGCATTCACCACCCGGAACGATGTCTCTGCCAGACTTGCGGTTGTCCCCATGGTTCTGGAAGCCAGAGGCCTCGATGTAACACCGGGCATGATTAAGCGATTCGCCAAAATAGGCGATATGGAAAGTGCCGATATCCTCCAAATTATCCTGGAAGAAGAGATCGGCCATGTGGCGACAGGCAACAGGTGGTTTCAATTTATGTGTCGCAAAACTAATTTAGATCCGAAAGAATACTGGCAGGAAACAGTTCGAAAGAACTTCAAAGGCCTTTTAAAACCACCATTTAATGAGGAAGCACGGCAACAGGCCGACATGCCGTCAGAGTACTATATTCCACTTTCCTTCAAAGAAAACATCAAGACATGACATCTCCCCTCTTATTCATTAATCCGACGGGGAAGAGTTGAATTTTTTCTAAAAATCAGTTTAATAGGCGCGGGCTTGGCAAGGGGATTATGCCAGACAATTCTATGGGGAATTTCATGAAGTTTAGACCTGTGATAAGCAGGATTTTTGTTGAACGTCAAATCATCATCAGTTCTCAAGGTCACTTGAAGCATTTCAAGATCAGTAGCCGGGCACAAATGTCTGCGGCTCTCTTGGGTTTTTCTTCGTTGGCACTGGTTGCCGGGCTGGTCGTCAGCCATACTCAACAAAGCAACCAACTTGCTTTTCAAAGTAATCAGCTGGATTTATTGCAGGAAAAAGTCCGCACTGTTTCTTCCAATTTATTGCTGTCTCGATCCAACCTACAGCTCACTAAAACCGAACTGGATCAACAATATGCCCGTTTAGAAGAAATTCTGACGGAACGTCAAACGCTTGAAAGCACCCTTCAGACAGCGGCCGCCAACCTGAAACAAACGGCTCATGACCTTGATAGCCGGGATCAATATGCGCGCGATCTGGAGAACCGGATCAGTCTGTTGACTGACAAGCTGAAAATGACGAATGAGCGCAGCGAAAATCTGTCTCTGGAAATCACAAAGATGAACAAGGCGCTCTACCATACCACGGAAGAGCGCGACCAGTTTGCCGAAGCCAAACTGATTGCTCAGAAGAAGCTGTCTTCCCTTAACCGGGAACTCCAGATGTTTCAATCAAGCAAGGACGAAATTTACAATCGCCTTCAATCAACGAAAAAACGGTTAAATGCGTTTGAAGAAAGCCAGCGGCAAAAAGAAGCGGCCGAACGCAAACTTAAATCGCAAATTGCCAGCCTTGAATCCCGCCTGCATACAATTTCCACTGAAAACAAGGAATTGATCGCCCGTGTTCATGAACAGGCTGTGCAGGGAATTGATGCCCTGAAAGAAACCATTACCCTAACAGGGCTTGATCCGGACGATATCCTGTCATTGGATAATATTGAAGGAAAAGGCGGCCCCTACTACGGCCTGTCTGGCGCAAAGAACGCTTTGAAAGCCGAACAGGACTATTATGACAATGCGCAGAAGATGGAACTGAGCTTGGCCAAATGGACCTCTTTGAACTCCATCATGAAAAATATTCCTTTAAGCCGCCCAACTGATGTTGGATTTGTATCATCAAGTTTCGGCATGCGTCGGGATCCTATTCGCAAGAAACGGGCCTTCCATGCGGGTATGGATATCAGCGGCCCAAAAAACACACCTATCTATTCAACAGCGCCGGGCGTGGTCAGTAAGGCTGGCCGGGATGGTGCCTATGGCTTGATGGTCGAGATCGATCATGGACAGGGCTTTAAAACCCGCTACGGACATTTGAAAAAAATATATGTTAAACGTGGTGAACAGATAGAGTTCAAAACAAAAATTGGTAAAATGGGGTCAACCGGCAGAAGCACAGGCCGCCACGTCCATTACGAAATTCGATATAACGGTAAACCACAGGATCCGGCGAAGTTTTTTAAAGCAGGAAACTATGCCTTCCAGTCAGCCCCGAAAGAAACCGAATAGTCCATTCTTAAAGGAATACCCGAATGTTTTCAGGAACCGGTGATAAAAAAGGTAAAAGTAATGTGCCACAGGATGGGATGCCATCCATTATCGCGAAAGGTCTTGTGATTGAGGGAAACCTGAATTGCGATGGTGAATTGCAGGTCGATGGCATTGTCACAGGCGATATTTCAGCGGAAACCCTTTGCATTGGGGAAACCGCTCATGTGACAGGTGAAATCGATGCGGGTGAGATATTAATACGCGGAAAGGTCGATGGCGGCATCAAGGGCAACAGTGTAACAATTTCCAGCTCAGCCAGTGTTCGGGGCGATGTTATTAATTCATCTTTGAGCATCGAACCCGGCGCCAAAATCGATGGTCACTGCAAGCATAGTGATAACCCGCGCGAAGCGGCAGAACCGATTGCCTTATTCTCTGAAGCTGAAAAAACGATCAGCGAATAACAGATCCATAGAACCATAAAAAAAGGCCCCGAGAACCGGGGCCTTTTTTATTCGGATTGATGTCCGTATTAGCCAACGATTTCAGCGCCAGCAAAGAAATACGCGATTTCGATAGCAGCATTTTCTGCGCTGTCTGAACCATGTACAGAGTTTGCTTCGATGCTTTCTGCAAACTCTTTACGGATTGTACCTTCTGCAGCGTCAGCTGGGTTTGTTGCACCCATAACTTCGCGGTTTTTAGCAATCGCGTTTTCACCTTCCAGAACCTGCACAACAACAGGACCGGAAATCATGAAATCAACAAGTTCGCCGAAGAAAGGGCGTTCTTTATGAACTGCATAAAAAGTTTCTGCATTTTCGCGGGTCATCTGAATACGCTTCTGCGCGACGATGCGCAGGCCAGCTTCTTCCAGCTTGGCACAAACAGCACCTGTCAGGTTACGGCGGGTTGCATCTGGTTTTACGATAGAAAATGTACGTTCAATAGCCATTGTGATCACTCTGGTTATGTTGGGAAAAATTCGTTATTGCGCGCCTTATAGCGGGACTAGCCGCGCCCTGCAACTGATTTACGGTTTTTTTCACTAATAGGCGGCTATTTTCCTGTTCTGATCCTATAAAGCCTGATAGATACCCTCCCATGTTACAGATCCAAGATATTACATTCCGAATTGCCGGCAGAACTCTGCTTGAAGAGGCATCCATCCATATTCCCCTCGGACACAAGGTTGGCCTTGTTGGTCGCAACGGGACAGGTAAATCCACTTTGTTCAAGCTGATCACCGGGGAACTCCACCATGACAGCGGCGACATTCGCCTGCGGAACGGCGCACGGCTGGGCATTTTGCCCCAGGAAGCCCCTTCTGGTCCGGAAAGCCTGCTGCAGACTGTTCTCGATGCAGATCTGGAACGAAAGTCCCTGCTGGAAGAAGCCGAAACAGCAACGGATCCGGAACGGATCGCCGAAATTCACACGCGCCTTGCGGACATCAACGCGCACACAGCTGAAAGCCGGGCTGCCAAAATTCTGGCCGGTCTTGGTTTCGATCACGAAGCCCAGCAACGCTCTTGCGCGTCCTACTCTGGCGGTTGGCGGACGAGGGTTGCCCTCGCCGGAACACTTTTTGCGGAACCTGATCTACTACTGCTTGACGAGCCGAGCAACTATCTGGATCTCGAAGCCACTTTGTGGCTTGAGAATTTTCTACGCTCCTACCAACGCACATTGATTATTATCAGTCATGACCGTGATCTGCTGAACAACGTGGCAGAAACCATTGTGCATCTGGAGGAGCTGAAGCTTCATAAATATTCGGGCAACTACGACTTCTTTGAAAAAACACGGGCCGAGAAACTTGCTTTGGCTGCTGGAATGGCCAAAAAACAGGAAGCACAAAGAAAGCATCTGCAATCTTTTGTTGATCGTTTCCGGGCGAAGGCATCGAAAGCCAAACAGGCACAAAGCCGTGTAAAAATGCTCGAAAAAATGAAGCCCATTGCCTCGGTAATGGAAGAATATACGGTTAGCTTTGATTTTTCCTCACCTGATCCGCTGTCCTCGCCAATACTGGCGATGGAAGATTGTCAGGTCGGATATACGGCTGACAAACCTGTTTTAAGAAACCTGAACCTGCGAATTGATATGGACGACCGTATCGCCCTGTTGGGATCAAATGGAAACGGTAAGTCCACCTTTGCCAAGCTTATCGCCGGCCGTCTTAAAACACAGTCTGGTCAATTGCAAAAGTCCAACAAACTTAAAATCGGTTTCTTTGCCCAGCACCAACTGGACGAAATGCGCCCCGACGAGTCAGCGTATCAGCATCTTGCTGACATCATGCCCAACGCCACGGAACCAAAGGTTCGTGCAAAACTAGGCAAGTTCGGTTTTTCAAGAGACAAATCCGATGTAGCTGTTGCGCAATTGTCCGGTGGTGAAAAAGCCCGTCTTAACTTCTGTCTGCTTTCTATCGAAAAACCACATATTCTGATCCTCGACGAGCCGACAAACCATCTGGATGTTGATGCGCGTGAAGCTTTGGTTCAGGGCCTGAACGAATTTGACGGTGCCGTGCTTCTTATCAGTCACGATCCTCATTTGGTGAGTTTGGTGGCTGACCGTCTCTGGTTGGTCGGTGACGGCGGTGTCGCGCCCTATGAAGGCGACATGGAAGAGTATAAAAAATATGTACTCGATCAGGCTCGTGCGGCGGCATCAGGCAAAAAAATGGCGCCTCCCGGCTCCATCCAGCAACAGCCCACTGCGCCTAAGCTAAGCAACAAAGAAGCCCGACAGGCGCGCGCCAATGCACGGGCAGCACTTGCCCCAAAGAAGAAAGAAGTCAATCGGTTAGAGAAAGTTGTTCAAAAACTAGAACAAGATATTCAAAAATTTGAAACCCTGTTGGCGGCCCCTGAAACTTACGACAAGGGCGCAGACTACCAGGCCGAGTTGGCTGAAAAAATCGGGAAGTTGAAAAGCGATCTAGAGGCTGCTGAAGAGCAATGGATGATTGCCTCGGATGAATTGGAAAGCCTGAAAAGCCCGTCCCTTTAAAGGACGGCTCGGGGCGGTCATCGGATCAGGCTTTTTTCTGCCAGCCGGTTTCCGTCTGTTGCCAATAGGTAACGTTTACACCTTCAGATTTAAACTGTTTCCAACGGTTACGGGCTGCGTCCAGCGCCGCGTCATCATTGCTGTCGAACATATAAAGGCACCGCTCGAAGTCATTCAAATCAGCGGCCTCACTATTTTCCAACAAGACCAGCACATCCGAGCGGTTCAGATTTTCTTCCCCCTCCAGCGCGAGAAAAATGGGCTGTTGATCCGCAGGCCCTTCTTGCGCGGTTCCATGCGGTAAGAATGACCCTGCTGAATAAGTCCAAAGCGCTGTATTCAATAGATCCTGCAGATCTTCTGTTTTGAAGCGAACGAGCGCCCGCATACCCCGCTCACTTACTTTTTCAAGTAACCGAGGCAGGGCACGCTCTAGAGGCTCAGCCTGTAGATGATAGAAACTGACTTCTGTCATCAGGGCGTTTATTTCCCTTCGTAGTTGTCCCGAACAAACCGATCGAGCAAACGAACGCCATAACCGGTTCCGCCTTTTGGAACAGTTGGCGTGTCTTTCTTGGACCAGGCCATGCCTGCAATATCAATATGTGCCCAAGGTGTGTCGCCCACGAACTTTTTCAGGAATTCAGCGGCGACAATAGATCCCGCACCGCGACCCCCGGTTCCGATATTCTGAAGATCGGCAATCGGTGACTTGACCTGTTCTGCATATTTATCAGACATCGGCAGGCGCCAGACGCCTTCACCGACGCGTGTACCCGCCTGATAAATTTTATCAGCAAGCGCATCGTCATTTGAAAACAGCCCGGCATTTTCATGCCCCAGCGAAATAATAATAGCGCCCGTCAAAGTCGCCAGATCAATCATGATTTCGGGCTCAAACCGGTCTTGTGTATAATAAAGCGCATCGGCCAGAACCAACCGCCCTTCGGCATCCGTATTCAAAATCTCGATGGTTGTTCCTGACATCGCTGTAACAATATCGCCGGGGCGTTGCGCATTACCGTCTGGCATATTTTCCACCAGACCAATAACGCCGACCACATTGACTTTGGCTTTTCGCCCAGCAAGCGCCTTCATGAGACCTGTAACCGTGCCGGCGCCGCCCATATCCCATTTCATTTCTTCCATACCGGGCCCCGGTTTCAAAGAAATACCACCGGTATCAAAACAGACACCTTTACCAACAAAAGCAATCGGTTTACGGGCGCTTTTCTTACCAGATGCACCGTTCCAGCGCATGATGACCATCTGGCTTTCTCGAACAGAGCCCTGCCCGACACCGAGTAGAGCCCCCATTCCCAAGCGGCGCATTTTGTCTTCATCAAGGATTTCAACCTCAACACCAAGATCTGTCAATTCCTTGCACCGATCAGCAAATGTTTCAGGATGCAGCGTATTGGCAGGTTCGCTGACGAGATCTCGCGTCATGAAAACACCCTCTGCGACGGCTTCAAGATCGACAAAAGTCTTGCGAGCACCTGCTGAAGTTTTACAGGCAACAGTCATCCGGACAAGGGATGGTTCCGACGCTGGGTCATCTTCTGTTTTGTAGCGTGTAAAACGGTAAGCCGCCAATTTAGCACCGAAAGCAACAAAGGCTGCAGCGTCACTATCCTTGACAGCGCATTCCCCTAATCCATCCAGAATAACCGTTACATTCCGTGCACCGGAACTGTTAAGTTTTTGAACAAGGCGTCCGCCCAGATCTTCCAGATCTGTTTGGCCAATTTTTTCGCTTTCTCCCATCCCGAACAGAACTACACGGGAGACGTCCAGACCGTTGGGGGCCAGAATTTCCAGTAAATCCCCTTTTTTACCTTTAAATCGACTGGTTTCCAGTGCGCGTGACAAAACGCCCCCGGTTAAGTCATCGACCTCTTTGGTCATCGGAGAAAAACTGTTATCCGCATAGACCGGAACAGCCAACGATCCACGCTTTGGAAGTGAGATTTCGGAAAAGGCGAATTTCATTTTCAATACCTAATTTCTTTTGGATGTTTTCATATTTCAATTCAATCTGACCTTAATCCTTACCCCAGCATCCCGATTGCCGCAACCGGCAATAACGTCCTTTTTCACACCCGAAAAGAACGTCGATTGACTAACCTCTTTCTTTTTCAGACTATTTGTTCGTCTTTCGGCGAATTTTCAGTGCATTTATGATGCTTCTGTGTGGCGAATAAAAAATCATTCGCTATACTTCCGCCCATGACGAATATGAACCGGTACATAATCCGCCAAATGTTGGCTCCGCTTATCTTTATCACCTTCGCGTTGACCGGGGTGATATGGCTGTCACAGTCATTAAAGTTTGTTGAAAAACTGATCAACGGATTACCGATCTCGACTTTTCTCTATTTAACGGTCCTGCTTCTGCCCGGCATCCTGAAATATACACTCCTTCTGAGCCTGTTTTTTGGAACTCTGTTTGCCTTTAACAAACTCTATTCAGAATCCGAGCTGGTCGTTATGTGGGCGGCCGGCCTAAGCAAATGGGCGCTCGCAAAACCCGCAATGTATCTGGGATTTTCGGTCATGCTGTTTCTGTATATCATCAGCTTTGTGCTCAGCCCGTATGGCATTCGCGTCCTGGATGAACTCAGGGTCGAATGGCGGGAAAGCCTTGCGTCTGTTGTTCTGCGAGAAGGTGTGTTCAATACATTGGCCCGAGGTGTTACCGTTTATATCCGGGAGAAATCCTCCACGGGGGAACTGCTGGGTATTCTCGTTCATGACGAACGCGATCCAACAAAGCCCGTCACCTACATGGCCGAGCAAGGCGCGTTTGTAAAAACCGAAAGCGGCCCGCGCTTCGTCATGAAAAAGGGCAACTTGCAGGAAGTAAAGAAGGACCTCGCCAAACTCAGCATTCTGTATTTCGATGACTATACATTGGATATTAGCCAGTTTGAGAAAAAGGGCGGCGTCAGATGGCTGGAACCAAATGCCCGGTACCTGAATGAGCTGCTATGGCCGGAAGACTCTGTAGACACGCGCCGAAACCTCAACAAAATCAAGGCCGAGCTGCATCAACGCATCGTTTTACCGCTTTATGCGATCAGTCTTATTTTTATTGGGATCGCCGGGGTAAACACAGGCGAATTTACCAGAAGAAGTCGCGTAAAACCCATATTGACAGCCGCCGTATCGGGCGTGTTGCTCATTGTCCTCGCCATGGTCTTATTTAGTCTTGCGGGCAGTGCCCCATGGCTAACACCGATTTTATACGTCACCCCTATCGTTGCCGCGGCTATCACCGCCCATTTGGCAAGCGGCGGAAATTTCTTCAGGTCAAAACCGGCCACAAGTAACAGCGCAACCATGCTAAGCGGGAGCGCCGACTGATGAAGCTTTGGGGGACACTTTCCTTTTATATGGGAAAACAGTTTTTAAAAAATGTGGGAATTATCCTAGGGGTTCTGGTTTCCATCATCTTTTTAGCGGATCTGATTGAACTTCTCCGCCGAGCAAGTGGTAAAGACAATATTACGGTTTTTATCGTCCTGCAGATGGTCTTGTTGCGCCTGCCTGACCTTACTCAGAAACTGCTACCTTTTATTGCTCTGTTTGGCGGCATGCTGACATTCTTCAGGCTGTCCCGTACAAACGAACTCACAGTTATTCGGGCAACCGGCGTCTCCGTTTGGCAATTTTTGTTACCTTGTTTAATGATTTCCCTGTTCTTTGGCATATTTGTCCTGACAGTCGTCAATCCAGTGGCGGCGACCATGGAATCCTATTCGGCCCAAATGGATGCGAAATATTTCAAAAAACGCACCAATCTCCTCATGATCTCTTCAAAAGATCTTTGGTTACGCCAGGTGGATGACAGCGGTCTCTCTGTCATCCATGCCAGAAGCGCGATCAATCAAGGCGTCGACCTGACGGATGTGATTATTTTCCAGTATGACAAAAACGAACAGTTTACCGGACGGATTGAAGCAGAACGCGCCCGCCTTCGGCAAGGTTACTGGGACCTTGATAATGTTCTGATGACAAGCCCAGACCTCCCCGGTGTTGTTAAGGATTATATGCGTTTGGAGACGTCGCTGACCGTCAATCAAATTCAGGAAAGCTTTGCCTCTCCCAAGACATTGTCCTTCTGGGACCTCCCTGAATTTATCGACACTCTTGAAGAGGCGGGTTTCTCGGCTCTCAGCCATCGTTTGTATTGGCATAGCCTGATTGCAGGTCCCGTTTTGCTTCTGGCCATGGTTCTGGTCGCCGCAACCTTTAGTCTGCGCGCAACAAGACGAGGGCATACCGGACTGCTTGTGATGTCCGGAATTGCAACAGGCTTTGTATTTTATTTCTTTACCGATATTATCCAAGCACTTGGTATGTCAGGAAACCTTCCTATCCCCCTCGCGGCATGGTCACCTGCAATCACGATTACATTGTTAGGGCTAGCGATGATGTTTCATTTGGAGGATGGTTAAGCGTATGAAGGGATTATTGGGTATCCTCCTGACAACGACCATGCTGACAATCGCGCATCTACCCGGCGCCCTTGCAGCAAACCAGCAGTCAATCCCCGGACTTGACAAAGAGTCGTTGTTTTCTGCTGACAAAATTGAGTATGACAAGCAGAACGAAATTGTCACTGCCATTGGCTCTGTCGAAATTGTCCAGGGAGATCGGGTCCTCAAAGCTGACAAAGTTATTTATAACGTCCGTCAGGATACAATCGAGGCCGTCGGCAACATTGCCTTACTGGAACCAAGCGGTGAAGTCGTCTTTGCGGATAAAGTGGAATTACAGAACGAACTGAAAACCGGGGCAATCCGGGATATTCGGGTGTTGTTTACAGATAATTCCAGACTGGCGGCGCAGAGCGCCGTTCGAGTAGACGAGAACACTGTTATCATGAACAACGCGGTCTACAGTACTTGCCGGATTTGTGAGACCGACCGGAACGCAGCCCCCCTTTGGCAGGCTAAATCATCAGAAGTCGAACATGACAAGCTCTCCAAAACCATAACGTACCGGCATGCCGTTATGGAATTTTACGGCGTTCCTGTACTTTACACCCCCTATTTCAGTCATCCGGACCCAACCGTTGATCGACTAAGTGGCCTGTTGGCGCCTTCGTTTAAAAACTCATCTGATCTGGGCTACGGAATATCCGTTCCTTATTATTATGTGATTTCCGAAGACAAGGATCTGACTGTCACACCAACCGCGACAACCAAAGCCGGCCTTCAGGTTGCAACGGAATACCGGCAGGCTTTCAGAAAAGGCAATATTGAGCTGGACGGCTCCTTAACCTATGTGGAGGAGCGCGATAATAATGATGACAAAACCGGTGATAAAGAATTTCTGGGTCATTTTCGCGGCAATGGCCAATTCCAAGTTAATTCAACATGGAGCTGGGGCTTTGACACGTTCGTGACCAACGACGACACCTATCTTGAAAAGTATGACATCAGTGATGCGGATACACTCACCTCAAGCGCCTATATTCAAGGTTTGCGAGGCCGAAATTATACATCAATAAGCGCCTGGGGCTTCCAAGGTCTGAACGCAGACGATAATTCCGGTGACATTCCAATCGTGCCTGCCTGGCTTGAATATTCCTATGTGGGCGAACCGGATAGGTACGGCGCGCGATTTGATGCGAATGTCGATGCCTTAACGCTGTTCCGTACGTCGGGACAGGATACATCAAGAGTATCAGCAAGTGGCGGCTGGCATTTGCCCTATACAACGCCCAGCGGCCAGGTCATCACTCTGGATGCGAATATTCGTGGTGACCTCTACTATACTCAGGACCAACTGGAGAACCCGTTTGATACGACAAGTGAAACAACAAACGATTTCACCGGCCGTATCATTCCGTCTCTGTCTGTAAAGTGGAATTACCCTTTTGTTCGCCATGCCGGAAATACCCGTCAATTGATCGAGCCTGTGGTTGAAGCGGTATGGTCAGAAGCGCTTGGCAGTAAAAACACGCCAAACGAAGACAGCCTCAGCTTTGAATTTGACGACACCAACCTTTTCGGCTCCAACCGCTATGCCGGCCTTGACCGTGTTGAGGAAGGCCCTCGCCTGAACTATGGCATCAATCTGGGCTTTTATGGCTCTGGTGGTGGTTATACGACCTTGTTGTTGGGCCAAAGCCTGCATCTGGACAATGAAACCAGCTTTGACGAAGGAACCGGGCTTGAGGATGAACTGTCTGACTACGTCGCCAGGCTAGAAGTACAACCCACGGATTTTGTGAAATATACACAACGGGTACGGATTGATCAGGATGACCTTAACCTTGATCGAAATGAAATTGAATTTCGCCTTGGAACAGATGATACCTGGTTTGAAGTTGGCTATCTTCGCTTGCGGGATGACCTTTCAGCTGTTGAAGTTGAAAAGCGAAATGAGATTTATACAGCGAGCCGTATAAAATTGAGTGAATTCTGGAGTACATATGGCCAATATCGCCGCAATCTGGAAAGTGATGGTGGGTCAATTGATGCTCAACTGGGTCTGGAATATCTGGACGAATGCTTTGGTTTTGCGATCGAACTTAAACGTAAATTCACCCGCGACCGGAATGTTAAACCTTCAACAGAAGTTGGTTTCAGAATAAGATTGCTTCCGTTCAATTGATAAGGTTCACAAATCCCTGCATGTGGTGGTATCCTCATGTGAATTCAGACTGATGTCCAACAACTGATTAAGTTAAGTATCGAGAACTCGAATGATCACGCTTCGCACATTAATAGGCTCCCTTGTTGTCGCCGCCTTTCTTTCCCTGAATGCTACGGCAGTCAAGGCGCAAGAGGTGCAAAAAATTGTCGCCGTTGTGAACGATGAAGTAATTTCCGGTTATGATCTGGTTCAACGGATTTCACTGACAATTTTGATGTCTGGCATTCGCGATAGCCGAAAAGCCCGTCAGGAGCTGGTCAATCCAACCTTGCGACGCTTGATTGAAGAACGTCTGAAGTTGCAGGAGGCCGCGCGCTACAACCTCACTGTCACAGATCTGGAAATGAACCAGGCCGTTGACCGGCTGGAAAAACAAAATAACATTCCTTCAGGACAACTGGATACGATCCTCGCAAATCGTAATATTTCCATCGATACCCTGCTGGAGCAAATTCGCGGACAGTTGGCGTGGGATAAAGTTATCCGGCGTCGGATCAGCCCGCGGGTTCGCGTCACAGATGAGGAAATCGAAGCTGCCCAAAAGAAAATGCGCGAAAACAAGGGCAAAAACGAGTATCTGATCAGTGAAATTTATGTCCCTGTGGAACGACAAACGGACGAGCCTAAGATCCGGGAATTGCTCAGTCAGTTGCGGGAACAGATGAAAAGCGGCACCCCCTTCCCGCGGATTGCCTCACAATTCAGTCAAGGACCGACAGCCGCAAAAGGTGGTGACATTGGCTGGACTATGGCTGAAGACCTGCCGCCAGAAGTTGCGGCAGAAGTCGGCAGCATCAAAAAGGGGCGTGTCTCCTCTGCCATTCGAACATCTGATGGCTATTACATGATTGCTGTTCGTGATATCCGGCAGATTTTGGGAGACACAACCAGCAACGCAACGCTGGAACTAAGCCAGCTTGTCATCCCGCTGTCACCCGCGAAAAAGACCGGGCAGGAAAACAGTCAGGTAAAGTTGATCAATTCACTAAGCAAGTTCATTGATAGCTGCAATTATGTACCGGCAATGCTCAATGAAATTGCGACGACTGAAAGTGGCAAAATGGGTCGCGTTCAATTGAAAAACCTACCTGAAAAATTCCGAAACCTTGTAAAGGATTTGGAGCCGGGTCAGGCAAGTGCGCCGTTTTTGGACAAAGATAAGTATCGTATTTTTATAGTGTGTGATCGCCGTGACCAGAATAGTCAGGGAGACAGCGAAGATGCCATCCGTCAGATGATCGGTGTTAAGCGGATCGAGGCTCGTGCCCGCCGGTATCTGAAAGACCTGCAACAGGAAGCCACCATCGAGACACGTTAAATTTCGTTCACTCTATAGAAAGACGGGACAATGTCGGAAAAGATATTGGCTTTGACCATGGGCGACCCTGCAGGGATTGGTATCGAAATTTCCGCAAAAGCCTGGTCTAAAAGACGAGAGACCTCCCTTTCGGTATTTTGCCTGATCGGTGATCGCCGGATTATTGAAAAAAGCCTACAGGATGTCATTCCCTTCGAGGTGATCGGCGATCTGAGCAATGCCCCCTCTGTCTTTGAAAACGCGCTGCCCGTTTATGATGCGGGTCCTGCTTCAACTGAGGCTGAGGCAACATTGCAGGCCATCAAAACCGCTGTTCGGTTTTGCCTATCGGGCGAGGCAGATGCCGTTGTCACAAATCCGATCCAAAAAAAGCGACTATATGATGCAGGCTTTCAGCATCCGGGTCATACGGAATATCTTGCGGAACTAACCCACAGTTCCGGAAAGGCCGTCATGATGCTCGCGTGTGACAGCTTGAAAGTTGTCCCCGCGACCATTCATATTCCGATTGCCGATGTACCCTCTGCCCTAACACCTGACCTTCTTGAGCATGTTATCAGAACCACAGAAGCAGATCTAAAAACCCGTTTTGGATTAAAAAAACCCAGCGTCGTCGTTGCGGGTTTAAACCCCCATGCAGGCGAAGGGGGCAGCATTGGCAATGAAGAACAGACGGTTATCATTCCGGTTATTCATAAACTGCGAAATGAAGGCCTCAATATTACGGGTCCTAACTCAGCAGATACGTTGTTTCATGCTGCGGCACGAGCCGGCTATGATGCCGCAATTTGCATGTATCATGATCAGGCGCTTATCCCCATCAAAACCATCGACTTTGACAACGGGGTCAACGTAACACTGGGTCTTCCAATCATTAGAACCTCGCCGGATCACGGGACCGCAGAAGATATCGCAGGCAGAGGCATTGCAAATCCAGCCAGCCTTATTGCAGCCCTTAAATTGGCCGGTGAAATGGCGTCTCATACAAGGATTTCAGGATGACTGACGGCTCGTCGCTGCCACCGTTACGGGAGGTTATTAACCGCCACGGGCTTCGCGCAGAAAAGTCTCTGGGGCAAAATTTCCTGCTGGATCTTAACCTCACAGGAAGAATAGCGCGCTGTCCGGGAAAGCTTGAAGGCGAAACTGTTCTTGAAATTGGGCCTGGTCCCGGAGGCCTCACCCGCGCCATTTTGGCGCATGGCGCTAAACAGGTTTTCGCCATTGAAAAAGACACGCGGTGTCTCGCTGCTCTTGCTGAAGTTTCCGAAGCCTTTGACCATCGCCTGATCGTGATTGAAGGCGATGCCCTAAAAATATCAGAAGACGAATTACTGCCGGAACGGGCCCATATTATTGCAAATCTTCCCTATAATGTGGCCACACCCTTGTTAATCAAATGGCTGAAGAACCGGCACCAGTTCAAATCGATGACCCTGATGTTTCAAAAAGAGGTGGGTGACCGGATTACTGCATCGCCGGGCAGTAAAGCCTATGGCCGTTTATCTATCATCAGTCAGTGGCTTTGTACTGTTTCCAAACAGTTCGATATCTCGCCAAAGGCGTTTACCCCACCGCCCAAAGTTGTCAGTACGGTTGTAAAGCTGGTTCCCAAAAGTGAGCCGGATTTCCCTGCGGATCTTAAAACTCTGGAAAAAGTTGTCGCCGCTGCCTTTGGGCAACGACGAAAAATGCTGCGGGCCAGCCTGAAGAGCCTTGGCGGCTCGGCAGAGGAAGCTTTGGACGCTGCCGGGATCAAACCGACATTAAGAGCCGAAGAGCTCTCCGTCGAAGATTTCTGTAGGCTGTCAGAAATATACCGGGCGCGTCAGTAACCTTCGCGCAGTTGTTCCACAAATGTCAAAAGACCAGTTCTGCGATTTCTGCGAACACGTTCTGCTTTCAGGATTGCTTTGACTTCGGACCGGCAACGCTCGATATCATCATTGACCACGACGTAATCATACTCCGCCCAGTGGCTGATCTCTTCAGATGCCTTTGACATTCTTTTGGCAACCACCTCGTCACTATCCTGCGCCCGTGTTTTCAGGCGTTGCTCCAGTGCCTGCGTTGATGGCGGCAGAATAAAGATGCTGACCAGATCGTCTCCAGCTTTCTGGGCCAGTTGTTGTGTGCCCTGCCAGTCAATATCAAACAAAATGTCCTTGCCGGCCTTCAAGGCCTCTTCAACGGCCTTCTTCGGGGTACCATAGTAATGATCAAAGACTTTGGCATGCTCCAAAAGCTCATCCCGGTTAATCAGTAAATTGAAATCCACAGGTTGCATGAAGTAATAGTCTTTGCCTTCCACCTCTCCCGGGCGCGGGGCGCGGGTCGTGGCAGAAACCGACATGGACAGGTCGTCATCTTCTTCCAAAAGAGATCTGGAAATAGTGGTCTTTCCGGCGCCAGACGGTGAGGATAACACCAGCATCAAACCACGCCGTTCAATTTCAATCGTTTCTACTTCAACTTCTGACACGTCTTGTCCTATTCGATATTTTGTGTTTGTTCACGAAGGCGATCAACGACCACTTTCAGATCAAGCCCAACTTTGGTCAATTCTTTGTCCCCGGCCTTTGAGCATAGCGTATTAGCTTCCCGGTTGAATTCCTGGCAAATGAAGTCCAGGCGCCGTCCGATAGGCCCGTCCTGTTTGTTCGCCAGCAGCCCTTCAACCGTTTCAATATGCCCCCGTAAACGGTCAAGTTCTTCCGCGACGTCAGCTTTGGTCGCCAGAACGGCAAGCTCCTGCTCAAGCCGTCCTTCATCCATTGCGACACCATCGCTCAGGATCATCTCTATCTGCTTGCGCAGCCGCTCCTGAACCCGTTCAGGTCGCCGTGCTGCCGATGTTTCAGCTTTCTGAACTAAATCGGAAATTTCATCAACTTGTCCCACCAGAATTTTAAGAAGCTGTGCTCCTTCCTCTGCCCGGGAGGCATCCAGCTTCTCTATCGCCTCATTCAAAGAGGCAAGCAGTGCCTGCTCTAGCCGAGCATGCTGGTCTTCATCTTCTGTTTGATCACTGCTTTCGATCACGCCCTTCAGCGCCAGCAAGCCATCGGCTCTCGGCTTTTCAGCCTTCCCCTTTTCAACCAGATCAGAGGCAAGTTCCAGCAACTCCTCAAGGAATTGAATATTCACCTGATTAACAGATTGTCCTGAATTCTGGTTGAGCTGCAAATGCAGATTGATATTGCCGCGGTGAAAGGTCGCTTTCAGTTGCTTGCGGGCAGTGGTTTCGATGGCATCGAAGCCATTGGGCACCCGACAACGTATTTCCAGTCCCCGGCCGTTTACACTTTTTAGTTCCCACAACCAGGAGAAGTCGGCCATGCTGCCACTGGAACGGGCAAAGCCGGTCATGCTCTTTAAACTCACGTTGCCTCGCATTCCTAAAATAAAATCGGTGAAAGTATATAACTTTAATTCGACTTCAGGACAAGAAAGCAACGCGCTATCAGTGGAAACTCAGGATCTTTTTTTGCTGGCGCCTGCACCGACAAAAAGCTTTGACAAAAAACTGAAGAGACGCGCAGAAGGAATACCAAACGCGAACCCTGCCATTGAAAAAATCAGGGTGCTGGAAAAATTATGCACCGGTGTAAGCCAGAGAAGTGATAGAAAAGCGGCCAGTCCCAAGACACCGCCGAGGGCGAAACGCAAGAATATGTCCGGATAATCGGACCGGAGAAACTGAGACTTACGAACTTTTCTTGCAATCATCCAGCTTGTACAGGAAAGAGCCCCAACCCCGCCCCATAAGGCGGTTATCAAGGCGTCCATCAAAAGGCTTACCTGTTGCGCGAAAGTATCGACAAACATTTGGGCTGATACCGACTGCAACAACAGAACAAGCGGGAATAGGATCAACGTAAGAATACCGATTAAAAATGGCACCCCCCATAACAAGCCTGTTGATCCCTCGCTATCAAGGAGAGACTGCCCATTTACGCGTTGTTCGTTAAAACAGGCCGTTGAAACGGCGCGAAATGCAGCTTTCAACTCGGTAATCTGTTTCTGTGAATAGACCTCATCCTGAGTTTTCAGGCAACTGTCCAAGGCAAGATCAAGCTGTTCAAGTTTAGTATGCCCGATCTGACTGGGATGATTTAACAAATACCCACACAGTAGCGACGCCTGCGTGATCAATTCTTCTAGATCAAGATCCCTGCCGTCGGCGTCGGCCTCAAGATCACTCTTTCGCGCAGGCGAAGACGTCTCGGCCGGTGTCTCCAGCGGTTGCTCTTTAGACAATAAAACCGGCTCGCTTTTTGTTTTTTTGGGGTCTCCCTCAGCCGTCGGGTTCTCCGGTACGGCATCGGCCGTTTGTCCCGTTCCCAAGGGCACCGAGGATACTTCAGGGGCATCTGCGGCGTCAGTGCCTGTCACAAGGCCCCTTTGGTCTTCAATCCGGGCAGTTCCTCCATCCTGCGCCACAACAGCACCTGGTGGCGCATTTCCCGCCAGTGCCGCATCGGAAAGGGTTTGCGCTTTGCCGTTTAAATTGGAAATTTCGACCCGCAACTCTTTCAAGCATTCACGCAATTCGCGGCGTTGCTTTAACAGAGTTTGAATAGAATCATTTGTAACCGACATAATCCAACACCGTTTTTATTGAAGACCTGCATACAAGACGTCTTAGGCTTGTATCTGTGCCTTTTCAGCGGATTATTTTTTTCGGCTTCGTTCGATTTTGCGCCAATTTCGGACGTTGCGATTATGTTCGGCCAGGGTTTTTGCAAAAACATGCCCACCGGTTCCATCGGCCACGAAATAAAGGTCCTTGGACGCCACAGGATTGAGCACCGCCTTTAAGCTATCAAGGCCGGGGTTACAGATTGGACCTTTAGGCAGCGATGGTATGATATAGGTGTTATAGTCGTTCGCGGTCGCCAGATCTTTTTTAGAAATACCGCGCCCCAGATCCTTCTGACCATTGGTTATCCCATAGACGACCGTTGGATCTGACTGTAGCCGCATTTTACGGGCTAACCGATTGAGAAACACCCCCGCAACCCGGCCCCGCTCCGATGCAACGCCTGTCTCCTTTTCGACAATTGACGCCAGAATTAATAGATCCTGCTTGGACTTTATCAAAGGGTTTTTTGGCGCAGATGCCCATAAACCATCCAGCGTCTTTTGAAGAGCCTGCTGCATCCGCTTCACCAGATCGTTTCGGGTGTCCCCTCTGGTAAAATGATATGTTTCGGGGAGGATTGAACCCTCAGGAATTGAGACGGTCAACGGGCCTTCCAGAACAGGTATTCTCCGGATAAGAGCCGCAACTTCACGGCTTTGCAGCCCTTCAGGAATGGTAATGAAATGTGCGACCGTTTTACCGGAGACCAGTAGGTTCATTACCTCTTCACCGCTAATGGCCGCAGGAAAAAGATATTCGCCTGCTTTGAGTTTTTTCCCCTGTTCGTTTAGACGAACACCAAACATAAAAGCGATGTCATCGTGAATGATGCCAGAAGCTTCCAACTGGGCCGCAATGGCGCGCAACCCGGCCCCTTTTTTTAGCACCAGCTCTGTTTCGGTCGCAAGGGGTCCCGGTTTCGTAAACAGGTCCCAGCCATAGGCGGCCAAACCACCAAGTGCTAAATTGAAGAGAACAAAAAGGGCCAGTATGAAGAAGAAGAACCGCTTCATAATGACCCCTGAATACCTAGATTATACCCGTTTCATAACCAGGCTGGCATTTGTGCCGCCAAAGCCAAACGAGTTAGACAGAACCGCATCGACTTTCTTTTCCTGCGCCACATTCGGCACAAGGTTCAAATCAAGACCGTCTGATGGATTATCCAGGTTAATGGTCGGTGGCAAAACACCTTCTGTCATGGCAAGAATGGAGAAAATCGCTTCAACGCCACCCGCGGCCCCTAACAAATGCCCAATGGCTGATTTTGTCGAAGACATAGCAAGGCTATTTGAATTGGCACCGAACAACCGTTTAACGGCACCCGCTTCAATTTCATCACCCAGCGGCGTTGAAGTACCATGGGCATTAATGTAGCCAATTTCGTCTGTGTTCAAGCCAGATTTTTTCAGAGCCATCTGCATGGCACGATACCCGCCGCTGCCATCGCTGGCAGGCGCAGTAATATGATAGGCATCGCCTGACAGACCATACCCAATCACTTCTGCATAAATGTTAGCGCCGCGTTTTTTAGCATGTTCATATTCTTCAAGAACAACAACACCAGCCCCTTCACCCATAACAAATCCGTCGCGATCTTTGTCATAAGGACGGGAAGCACGGGTCGGATCATCATGGAAATTGGAGGACAAAGCCTTTGCTGACGAGAAGCCAGCATACCCGATCCGGCACATGGCCGCTTCGGCGCCACCAGCAACCATCACATCCGCATCATCATCTTTGATCATGCGAGCGGCATCGCCAATGGAATGAGCCCCAGTTGAACAAGCCGTTACAACAGCGTGATTGGGACCTTTATATCCATGACGAATGGAAACTTGACCAGACACCAGATTAATAAGGGCGCCTGGAATAAAGAACGGGCTAATGCGCCGCGGTCCTTTTTCAAAAAGCTTGATGGAGTTTTCTTCGATGGACGGCAATCCACCGATACCTGAACCAATTGAAACGCCGGTCCGGTAAGCCTGTTCTTCTGTTTCAGGCTTCCAACCAGAGTCTATAATCGCTTCTTCCGCAGCCGCGATGCCATAGATAATAAAACTATCAAGCTTGCGCTGCTCTTTCGGGGCCAACAATTCGTCGGCCCGAAAGGCATCTGGATGACTTTCATCGACAGGAACTTCACAGCCGTACTTTACAGCCAGACCTTCCGTATCAAATTTGGTTATCATACCCGCGCCAGACTCTGAATTAATCAGTCTGTTCCAGCTAGGCTTCACACCGTTCGCCAGTGGCGTCACGAGACCCAGTCCTGTTACAACAACACGTCGCATACCAAAACCTATCGAAGAAAGAAATTAAACCAGTTTCAACACTCTATCGACTTAGAGAGCCGCATCAATAAAGGAAATAGCGTCCTTCACTGTTTTGATGTTTTCTGCTGCATCATCAGGAATTTCGATACCGAACTCTTCTTCGAAAGCCATAACCAGCTCAACTGTGTCCAGGCTGTCTGCGCCAAGATCATCAATGAAGCTTGCTGTTTCAGTAACTTTGGCTTCTTCAACGCCCAAGTGTTCGATTACGATTGCATTTACGCGTGCGGCTGTATCACTCATTAGTAAATCCTCAGATATTCCGGCAAATAGTTAATAGTCTTCATTACCCCCAGTATGCGAAAAAAACAAGCAACAAGAGGTCATGTAATTTTGTCGGCGTTCCTAACATACTTTACAGTTAATGCAAAGAAAACCTGTCATCATCCGCTTTTTTCTGACGCATCAGATAAAAGCGGATTTTGTTCAAATCATGGCCATGCCACCGTTCACATGGATTGTCTGGCCTGTAACATACGCGGCTTCATCAGACGCTAAATACAGGACTGCTGCGGAAATATCCTTCGGATCTCCCAGTCTCCCAATAGGAACGACACCCAGCAAATTGGATTTCTGATCATCAGATAATTCATCAGTCATGGCTGTTTCGATAAAACCAGGTGCCACACAATTTACCGTGATCCCCCGCGCAGCGACTTCCTGTGCCAGCGATTTTGACATTCCGATCATGCCTGCTTTCGACGCGGCATAGTTCATTTGTCCGGGATTCCCGGTTACGCCAACAATGGATGTAATACCGATAATGCGGCCATTGCGCCGCTTCATCATTCCGCGCAAACAGTTTTTAGACAGCTTGAACGCCGCTTTGAGGTTGACATCAAGGACGCTGTCCCAGTCTTCATCCTTCATTCGCATGGCAAGACCGTCTTTGGTAAGGCCGGCATTGTTGACCAGGATATCCACCTGCCCCATCGCCGCTTCTGCATCCTTGATAAGGCTGTCAACGGCGCCCATGTCTCCCAGGTCACACGGAACTACATGCACACGGTCACCCAGCTGATCCGCAACTTCCTGCAACGCTTCCTTGCGACGTCCTGAAAGAGCCACAACTGCGCCCGCGGCATGCAAATCACGCGCAATCGCGGCGCCTAAACCGCCCGATGCACCCGTAACCAGCGCACATTTCCCACTAAGGTCAAACATCTATTTCTCCCAAGTCCCTGATTGTCTTTTAAAGGGTTTGTAAAAAGGCCTCAATATCAGCAGGTGACTGCACAGCAGTTCCTGTCATCGCCTTATTGATACGACGAACCATTGCCGTCAGCACCTTACCGGTACCAACTTCAACCAATTGTTCAATTTCCTGATTCCCCATATACAGAACAGACTCGCGCCAACGAACCCGACCCGTAACCTGCTCGACAAGAAGTTTGCGAATGATTTCAGGATCACTGACCTGATCAGCCGTGACATTCGCAACCAGCGGCACAGTTGGTGGTGCGATGGTGACAGATGCCAGCGCCTCCACCATAGCATCCGCAGCGGGTTGCATCAGCGGACAATGGAACGGGGCACTTACAGGCAACAACATTGCCTTGCGAACCCCTTTTTCCTTCGCAAGCTCGATGGCGCATTCGACGGCTTCCTTGTTTCCGCTCAAAACAACCTGTCCGTCAGCATTGTCATTTGCCGCAACGCAAACCCCGTCGCCCTCACTCGCTTCCGCAGCTTCCTTGACCAGTTCCTCAACAGGACCAATATCCATCCCAAGCAACGCGGCCATAGCGCCAACACCAACGGGGACAGCCTGCTGCATCGCCCGGCCTCTGATTTTCAAAAGCCGTGCTGTATCCGCAAGCTGTAATGAACCGACAGCCGTCAGCGCGGAGTATTCTCCCAGCGAATGTCCGGCTACGAATTCGGAAATATCGCTTAGTTTGAATTTCCCTTCACTTTCCAGAACGCGGGCCACAGCAACACTGACCGCCATCAACGCTGGTTGGGTATTTTCTGTCAGGGTCAAATCTTCCATTGGCCCTTCATACATCAACTTTGTCAGTTTCTGTCCCAGAGCGTCATCGACCTCTTCAAAGACCTGCGCGGCGACGGGAAAAGCGGCTGCGAGCTCTTGGCCCATACCGACTGTTTGGCTACCCTGACCCGGGAAAACAAATGCACGTTTCATAAATATTTGATCCGATTTTATTGAGAGTCTTATGTGACAGTCATATTACTTCAGTTTTTCCTGTCAAGCCTACTTGATTAAACTGCCCAAATCTGTATAGTCCGCGGCCTCAATAACTCCTTGCCGGCGGAGGTCGGCTACATCTGTCCTGTTCGCAATTGTGTGAATACCAGATTTTTATAAGCCATAAGGAGCTTTTAACAATGCCTCTTTACGAGACAGTATTTATTGCTCGTCAGGATATCTCTACCCAACAGGTAGAAACTCTGACAGACGAAATGTCCAACTTCATCACTGAAGGCGGCGGAAAAGTTGCTAAAGTAGAAAACTGGGGTCTTCGGAACCTGGCTTACAAAGTAAAGAAAAACCGCAAAGGCCATTATGTTCTTCTAAATCTTGACGCTCCTATTCCTGCCGTTAAGGAAATGGAACGGAATCTTCTTCTGAACGAAGACGTTCTGCGTCACATGACACTGCGTGTCGACGAATTGGAAGACGGTGATTCTATCATGATGCAAAGCAAGAGCCAACGCTCACGCCGCGATCGTGATGATGAAGAAGCACCTAAAGTAGAGGCCGCAACTGAAGAAGCGACCACTGAAACAACTGAAACTGCTGCAGAAGGGGAAGAATAATGTCTGATGCACGTCGTCCATTTTTCCGCCGCCGTAAAACCTGCCCATTTTCAGGTGAAGGTGCACCAAAGATCGATTACAAAGATGTAAAGCTGCTTCAGCGCTTTGTTTCCGAACGTGGTAAAATCATGCCAAGCCGAATCACTGCTGTTTCAGCCAAGAAACAACGTGAATTGGCAACTGCAATTAAACGGGCCCGCAACCTCGCGTTGCTGCCGTTTGTTGTAAAATAGGTACCTCCGAAAGGATCACACTTTTCGGATTGAAGGATTTATGATCAGGGATCTCAGTTTTAGCGTCGTATTTGGCATTGCCAGTATTTGCATCCTCTACCTTACGGTACCCGGTGCGAATAACCCGGTTGGGTCGGCGAACGCTTTTCAGACATTGGCCCTGATGACCTTGTCTACCTTACCTTTGTTCCTTTCAGGATTAGGGTTTGGTCTGGCAAATGTTTCGATCTCGGTATTGACCGCAGTTGTCTTCGCCGCGATTGTCATAAACCCGATATTCGGTGTTACCTATGTTCTGACTTGCGGCCTGCCTATCGTTTTTCTTGTACGACAGGCGCTTTTATGGCGTGAGGATGAAAGTAAAGTAAACTGGTACCCGGCTTCAAACCTTATGGTCTGCTGGGTTTTGGTTTGCATCGCTCTTTCCAGTATGGCGCTTATTTTGCTGTACATGGATGATGAACTTCGCACAGCCGTTATTCGCCTTTGTGAATTGATGCTGGAACAAGTTCATAAACAGAGTGGTCTAAAGGTCGTTATGACGGCGGAAGAACTGGTTTGGCTCATGCCGCAGTTCTTTGGTCCCATTTGGGGCGTTGTTCTTTTGCTCAGCGGAAGCCTTGCACAAGGTATTCTTGTTCGATTTAAAAAGAACGTACGCCCTACCCCGGAATTTTCCGGATTTATGTTACCTCTCTGGATGGCGATTATCGCGATTCTGGGACTTGTTCTAAGCTTCGTGCTTGAGCAGATAAATCCATTTCTGGGAGCGATCATTGTAGCACTGGAAATCGCCTTTTTCCTTCAAGGGATGGCTGTGATCCATAAGGTATCTGTAAGTTGGAGTTACCGGTCGTTGGTTTTGACGGCGGTATATCTGATTGTGATTTTAATGTTCTGGCCGGCTTTAGTAATTGCCTTGCTAGGGCTGGTTGATAGTTGGATTGGATTCAGAAGTCGCTTACCCGCGGCTCCCGATCAGGAGGAAGACTGATGGAAATTGTATTGCTGGAGCGTGTTGAAAAGCTCGGCCAAATGGGTGATGTCGTTAATGTAAAGAACGGCTACGCTCGTAACTTCCTGTTGCCACAAGGGAAAGCCCTTCGTGCCAACAAGAGTAATCTTGAAATTTTTGAAAAGCAGCGGGCTCAGCTCGAAGCTGACAACCTGAAGCGCAAAGAAGAAGCGTCTGCGGTTGGTGACAAACTTGACGGCGAAACAGTTATTCTGATCCGCGCAGCGAGTGAAAGCCAGCAGCTTTATGGTTCAGTCAGCACACAGGACATCGCACGTTCTGTTTCTGAAGCCGGTTTCACTGTTGACCGTAAACAGGTCATCATGGACAAGGTTCTGAAAACTTTAGGTCTGCACGAAGTACGCATTCGCCTGCACCCTGAAGTGACTGTTTCAGTTACTGTGAACATCGCGCGTTCACAGGAAGAAGCAGAAATTCAGGCCCGTGGCGAATCTGTTGAAGAAGCAGCGGAAGCGGCCCTCAACAGCCGTGACGAAGCTGTCTCAGATGTTTTTGAATCAACAGCTGAGCACGAACATGAAGACGAAGACGATTCATAATCGTTGAAATCAACATTATTAAAAAACGGTGCCACGTTGTTGGCGCCGTTTTTTTTTGCTTTAAAGAGCATGTACTTTGGTTTTCCACATTATTCACAGGCTGTGAATAACTGTTATCCACATAATTAAAAAAATGATCTGAAGATGACAATGACCTGCCTCAAAGAAATGTGGTAGTCTGCCGTCATGGAAAATACAGTTTACACTCCGGATCAGGACGCCGACGGAAATTCCGCGTCACCTGCCTATCGAAAGCTTCCCAATAACTCAGACGCAGAACGAGATTTGCTCGGTGCGATCCTTGTTAATAACGAAGCGGCAGCGAAAGTGAGCGGTTTTTTAAAAGCTGAACATTTTCACGAACCTGTGCATTCCCGTATCTACGACGCCGCAACCATACTGATCGAACGGGGTGAAATTGCCGACCCGGTCACCCTCAAATCGTATTTTGAAAATGACCAGGCCCTGTCCGATATTGGCGGGGCCCAATATCTGGCAAAACTAGCGGCCTCAGCAACGACAATCATCAACGCGGAAAACTACGGTAAAATCATTTATGATTTGGCAATGCGCCGCGAATTGATCGATCTGGGCGAAGAGATCGTCAATACAGCCTTTGAAGCGTCTCTCAGCGATACAGCCACCATCCAGATTGAAAATGCTGAGAAACAACTATTTGCACTTGCTGAAACAGGAAGCCATGAAGGGGCCCTCACCCCAATCAAAGTGGCTGTTGGCCACGCCGTCAAATCAATTGAAGAAGCCTTCCAACGGGATGGTAACCTTGTCGGGGTAACAACAGGCCTTCGGGACATGGACGGCAAACTGGGCGGGTTACATAAATCAGATTTGCTTATTCTGGCGGGACGTCCGTCGATGGGTAAAACCTCACTTGCTACCAACATCGCCTACAATGCCGCGAAGGCGTACAGGGACACCGGGGGTGCCGAAGGGGCGCCTGTCGGCTTCTTCTCCCTGGAGATGTCCGCAGAGCAGCTTGTCGGCCGTATTCTAGCGGAAGCTACGGAGATCAGCTCGGAGAAACTGCGCCGCGGCGAGCTGACGGATGAAGAGTTTGCCAACAAGCTTGTGCCGCAAAGTGCACTATTATCTGAATGCCCTCTCTATATCGATGATACCCCGGCCATTTCCATTGCCGCGCTTAGAACGCGAGCGCGCCGACTGAAAAGAAGTCATGGACTTGGCTTAATTGTTGTGGACTACCTTCAATTGATGAAGGGCTCCGGCCGATCCGACAGCCGTGTTCAAGAGATTTCAGAGGTCACACAAGGACTGAAGGCGGTCGCGAAGGAACTGGACATTCCGGTCATTGCCCTGTCTCAGCTTAGTCGTCAGGTTGAAAACCGGGAAGACAAACGCCCCCAGCTTTCTGACTTGCGCGAGTCAGGTTCGATTGAGCAGGACGCGGACGTTGTTATGTTTGTGTATCGTGAAGAATATTACGAAGGCCGAAAAGAGCCGAGTGAAGGGACCCCTGAACATCTGGAATGGCAGGAACGAATGCAACGCGTCCACAACATGGCGGAAGTGATCATTGGTAAGCAACGTCATGGCCCTATCGGGATCGTCAAATTGCAGTTCCAGCCCGAATTCACGCGGTTTGGCGATTTGGCTGTGGATCAATATTTACCGGAGCATCACTAATGGATCCCTTTCTTGCAGGGTCTTACCTCACGGTAGATCTTGGCGCCCTACAAGAAAATTATCGTATTCTTTCCAGCCAATCAGAAGTGGCGGAATGTGCGGCTGTTGTTAAGGCCGATGCCTATGGGCTGGGATTAAAAGAAGTCAGTCTGTCACTCGACGCCGCAGGGTGCCGTAAGTTCTTTGTTGCCCTTCCGTCAGAAGCAGTTCGCCTCAGAAAGTATCTGCCGGCAGCCGAGATTTTTGTCCTTGGCGGCTTATTTGACGGTGCAGAGAATATCTATATTGATGAGCGCATAACCCCTGTCCTGAATTGCCTTGATGAAATAAAAAGATGGTCCAAGGCAACCGAAGAGCATGGTCCCCTTTCCGCAATGATCCATCTGGACACGGGCATCACCCGCCTGGGGTTACTGCAAAGCGATATAGAAGAACTTAATAGTAACCCTCATTGGTTAGACGGTTTGGAGATAAGGTACATAATCTCCCACCTCGCCTGCGCTGATACACCGGAGCATCCTCATAACGACTTTCAGCTGTCAGAGCTTCACCGGTTGAGGGCGCTCCTGCCTCCGGCTTTGCACGACGTCCCGGTATCCTTTACAAATTCCTGCGGAATTTTTCTGGGCCCTGACTTCCAGTTTGATCTCCTACGGCCCGGCATTGCCCTTTATGGTGGCAACCCGGTTCCCGGCCAGAAAAACCCGATGAAGCAGGTAATTCACCTTCAGGGGAAAGTGCTGCAGGTTCATGACGTTGACAGTAAAAATGCCGTTGGCTATGGTGCCACTTGGCGTTGCAAGGAGAATGCGAGGGTAGCAACCGTTTCCGTGGGATATGCGGATGGCTATTTTCGGGCTTTGGGCGACGTCGGAGAATGCGCAATTGAAAATAACAAAGTTTCGGTTATCGGTCGTGTTTCAATGGATATGATCTCCATTGATGTGACAGGTTTGAGTGAAGATAAATGTCAGCGTGGTACGTTAGTCAGCTTGATCGGTGGGGCGATTGATCTGGATGAACTTGCGACACAGGCAGGCACGATTTCATACGAACTCCTGACAGCACTGGGACATCGAAGTCATCGACGGTATATAAATGCTGTCCAATAAGGTTTGACTAAATGGAATGGAATTTTCTGGCCGCCATTGGCCGCGTTAGTTTGGGCTTTATGGCTGCGGTTGGACATCTTACCCTCTTTACATTTCAAAGCGTAAAAAACATCTTTCTCCCCCCGTTTTACATGCGGTTGTTTCTTAGACAGCTCATGAATATCGGCTACTATTCATTGCCCGTTGTTGGAATGACCGCCTTATTTACCGGGATGGTTCTCGCCTTGCAGATCTATGTGGGCTCGTCCCGGTTTAATGCAGAAAGTGCTGTTGCGACCATCGTGGTTATTGGCCTTACCCGAGAGTTGGCCCCCGTCTTAAGTGGCCTTATGGTTGCCGGCCGTGTGGGTGCAGCAATTGCCGCTGAGATCGGAACAATGCGGGTAACCGAACAGATTGATGCCTTGGTGACGTTGTCGACTAACCCCTACCGATATCTGGTAGCACCTCGAGTGCTGGCGGGCGTTATCACGCTGCCAATACTGGTTTTAATTGGTGATATCATTGGTGTTTCAGGCGGGTATCTCGTCGCCACAGAATCCCTCGGTTTCAATCCAAGTTCCTACATCAAGAATACCTTTGATTTTCTGGAAGCCCGGGATGTGATCTCCGGGTTGATCAAAGCGTCAGTCTTTGGTTTCATCGTTACCATAATGGGCTGCTATCACGGATTTAACTCCACAGGAGGTGCACAGGGTGTGGGACGCGCGACAACAAATGCAGTTGTCTCTTCCTTTATTCTGATCCTCATCAGTGACTATTTCCTAACTGTCCTGTTACTGGACTAATGATCCATGACAAAAACCCCCAAGATCAGTCTTAAAAATGTCTGCAAATCTTTTGGCAAGAAAGTTGTTCTGAAGAATTTGTCTATCGATATCCACGAGGGGGAATCCCTTGTTGTTATTGGCGGATCAGGAACCGGAAAATCGGTCATGCTGAAATGCATTCTGGGCCTGCTGGAACCCGATAGCGGGGAAATCCTGATTGACGGGCAGCAAGTGGTTGGCCTGTCTGTAGCGGAACGCGAAAAAACGCTTCGAAAAACAGGAATGCTTTTTCAATATGCCGCCCTGTTTGACAGCCTTCCCGTTTGGGAAAATGTCGCTTTTGGCCTTATTCAGGCACAAGGCATGGACAGAAAAAAAGCGAAAAAGATCGCTTATGAGAAACTGGCGCTCGTTGGTCTTGGCCCTGACATTGCCTCTCAAAATCCCGCCAGTTTATCCATTGGCATGCAAAAGCGTGTTGGACTAGCAAGAGCCATTGCAACCAACCCGGAGATCATATTCTTTGATGAACCAACAACTGGCCTCGACCCGATCATGGGCGATGTGATTGACAACCTGATCCGCGATTGTACCCGCGAATTGGGCGCCTCTACCCTGACCATCTCTCATGACATGGAGAGTGCACAAAAAATTGCCGATCGGATCGCTCTTCTTTATAAAGGAAACGTTGTCTGGGTCGGACCTGCAAACGAAATCGAAACCTGTGGAAACCCATATGTTGAACAATTCGTCAAAGGGGATATAAACGGCCCCATCGAACTCGATATCCTGAAACCCTGACAGACAGGTAAAAATGGCCAAATCAACCGAACATTTTTCATGCCAATCCTGCGGCGCCAGTTACCGTAAATGGCAAGGGAAATGTGATTCCTGCAGTGAATGGAACTCCATCGTTGAAGATAGTGGAAAGCAGGTCGTACCAAAAGGCCTGTCTTCCGGAAAAGGGCGACAACTCGAATTTACGACCCTTGATGCAGAAAAGTCTGATTACAAACGTCACTTTTGCGGTTTAAACGAACTGGATCGGGTTCTGGGCGGGGGCTTTGTACCCGGCTCCTCCATTCTGATTGGCGGTGACCCCGGGATCGGTAAATCAACCATCTTATTGCAAGCCGTCGGCCTTATGGCCAAACGAGGCTATACCTGCACATATATTTCCGGCGAGGAAGCCACCCAACAAATTTCCATGCGGGCCAAACGATTGGGCCTGACAGATAGCCCGGTACAACTGGCCGCAGCGAACTCGCTAAGGGACATTGTCACCAGCTTAGAAAAATCGGCGCCGCCTGACTTGCTTATTATTGATTCTATCCAAACCATGTATGCAGATAATCTGGACAGTGCACCCGGCACAGTATCTCAGGTTCGCGCCTGCTCTCAGGAACTGATACGGCTTGCCAAAAAACTGAACTGTGCGCTTATGCTGGTTGGCCATGTGACAAAAGACGGGCAGATTGCCGGTCCCCGTGTTCTTGAACATATGGTCGATACGGTCTTGTATTTTGAGGGTGATCGCGGACACCAGTTCCGCATTCTTCGGGCCGTAAAGAACCGGTTCGGGGCAACGGATGAAATCGGTGTCTTTGAAATGACCGATATGGGCCTGCAAGAAGTTGCAAATCCTTCTGCTCTGTTTATCAGTAATCAGGAAAAAGATATCAGCGGCGCCTCGGTATTTGCCGGTATGGAAGGCACACGCCCCCTTCTTGTTGAAATTCAGGGCCTTGTTGCCCCCTCTCAACAGGCAACGCCACGGCGGGCCGTTGTTGGCTGGGATTCAAGCCGCCTTGCGATGATTCTTGCGGTGCTGGATGCCCGGTGTGGTTTATCTTTGGCTGGAAATGAAGTGTATCTGAATGTTGCTGGTGGTCTTCGGGTCAATGAGCCCGCGGCTGATTTAGCGGTGGCTGCAGCCTTGGTTTCATCAATTTCTGACATCCCGGTACCGGAAAAGAGTATCATTTTTGGTGAGATTGGCTTATCTGGAGAAATTCGAGCTGTTGGTCAAACGGATGCGCGGTTAAAAGAAGCCGCAAAACTTGGGTTTGAAGCAGCCATTATACCACTTGGAAGCAAGATCAAGGATCCGACCATCAAGATAATTGAGGTCGAACATCTCTCAGAAATTGTCTCCTTGTTCACGCGCGAAAAGGCTGCGGTAAATGCGTAAGAAAGGTAACAGTAAGTAATGGATGAATTGCCGATCAACATAGCCGATGCAGGCATTCTTGTTGTTCTGCTTATCTCCGCCATTTTTGGGTTTGCCCGGGGATTTGTGAAAGAAATTCTATCAATTACCGGATGGATCGGCGCGGTCTTTGTGACTCTGTATCTTTTCCCCATTCTGAAACCTTTTGCGCATCAGTATATCACCATTCAGTTAATTGCAGACATACTGACCGGATCCCTGATCTTTATTATCAGCCTTGTAACGCTTTCCTATTTGACCCACGCGATTTCTGATCGGGTGAAAGCCTCTTCTTTGGGCGCACTGGACCGATCCTTGGGCATCTTTTTCGGAATTGGCCGTGCCATTATCCTCGTTGGTATTGCCTGGCTGTTTTTTGTTCAGTTTATCCCTCCGGACGGAAGACCGAAAGAAATCCTCAATGCGAAGATGCTGCCTATTGTTCAGGCCAGTGGCGAGTTTGTTGCTGAACTGACACCTGCTGATATGCGCAAGAACCTTCGCATTGCCATGGAAACCGGTACGGAGACCGGTAAAAGCCTTAAAAAAGAATATGAGAGCATCCCAAAAGTGATCCGCGAAGATGTGGAAAACAAAATAAAGGATGCCGCTGAAAATCTGGAAAAGGGATATGATGCAAAATCCCGCCAACAAATGGAAAATCTCACTAAAGGTACTCAGGTAAAGCAATGACCCAGCAAAGCGCCCCTCGCAACATTTGCAATCCTTTTGATGACGACAAACTACATGAAGAATGTGGTGTGTTTGGAATTTACGGGCATGAAGAAGCCAGTGCCTTAACAGCGCTGGGCCTTCACGCCCTTCAACATCGCGGACAGGAAGCCGCAGGTATTGTTTCACATGACGGAACCCATTTTCATAGCCACAAAGCTATGGGAAAAGTGGGGGATAACTTTTCAACGGAAGATGTTATCAACAGCCTCAGCGGTTCAGCCGCCCTCGGCCATAACCGATACGCAACAACAGGCGGTACAGTCTTACGCAATGTACAGCCTATTTTTGCAGATCTGGCCAACGGTGGTATCGCAGTCGCGCATAATGGAAATCTGACCAACGCCTCGACCCTGCGCAAACAATTGGTTGCAGAGGGTAGTATTTTCCAGTCCACGATGGACACTGAAGTCATCATTCATCTGATCGCCAACAGTAAGAAAATCAAAGTTGTTGATCGCATGGTAGATGCTATGCACAAGATTGTAGGTGCTTATTCGCTGGTCGCACAGACCAGTAAAAAAATGGTGGGGATGCGCGATCCGTTTGGCGTTCGGCCCCTCGTCCTGGGTAAAATCGACGATGCCTATATCCTGACCTCAGAAACCTGTGCGCTTGATATCATTGGTGCTGATTTCATTCGGGATGTTGAACCGGGCGAAGTGATTGTTATTGATGAAAACGGACTTACCAGTCTATCCCCCTTCACCACCCCCCCTCGCCGCTTTTGCATTTTTGAGCATATCTACTTTGCGCGCCCGGACAGTGTTGTTGAAAATCGGTCAGTCTATGATGTCCGCAAAGATATCGGCCGTCAGTTGGCAACCGAAAATATGGTTGAAGCCGATCTGGTGATCCCAGTCCCCGATAGCGGAACCCCCGCCGCGATTGGATATGCCGAACAATCAGGTATCCCTTTTGAACTGGGGATCATTCGGAACCATTATGTGGGCCGGACCTTCATTGAACCAACAGACCAGATCCGCCACTTGGGTGTGAAACTAAAACACAACGCTAACCGTGCCCTGATCAAGGGTAAGCGGGTTATTCTGGTGGATGACAGTATCGTTCGCGGAACGACGTCGACGAAAATCGTGCAAATGGTGCGCGATGCAGGCGCAACAGAAGTTCATATGCGCATTGCCAGCCCACCAACAACAAATTCCTGCTTCTATGGTGTGGATACACCCACACGCCAGAAACTTCTGGCCGCGCAGTATGATGTCAAAGGGATGTGCGACTTCATCGGTGCGGATAGTCTCAGCTTTATCTCTTTGGATGGTCTTTATGTCGCGATGGGAGAAACCCATCGGAATAACGAGCAACCTCAATATTGCGACGCCTGCTTCTCTGGCGATTACCCGATTAGCCTGACAGACCATGACACAGGCGCGGACAAAGAACTCACACGGTTGGCCGAAAGATCCTAGGAAACCCCATGTCAAAACGATTTGAGAACAAGACCGCCCTGGTAACGGGCGCCTCTCGCGGGATCGGCGCAGCCGTTGCCAAAGCGCTTGCTGCTGAAGGAGCGCATGTCATCCTGATTGCCCGCTCCGTTGGTGGCTTGGAAGAAGTGGATGACGCCATCCAGTCCGCCGGTGGAAGTGCAACGCTTGTACCGCTTGATCTTCTGGAAACCGACGCCATCGATGGTCTAGCGGCCCCGTTGTTGGAGCGTTTTAAGAAGCTGGATATACTTGTAGCTGCGGCCGGCACCCTTGGTAAGTTGACCCCGGCACCGCAATATTCCCCTAAACTTTGGGAAGATGTTTTTAAACTAAACGTGCATGCTAACTGGCGCCTGCTGCGCGCGCTGGATCCTTTATTGCGGGCCAGTGATGCCGGCCGGGCCCTTTTTGTGACCGCCAGTGCCGCAAGAGAGCATAAATTATATTGGAGTGGCTATGCAGCCTCCAAGGCCGCGCTTGAAAGTCTGATCCTGACCTATGCAGGCGAAGTTGCCAAAACCAATTTGAAGGTCAACCTGATTGATCCTGGTCCTACAGCAACGAAATTGCGCCTGTCTGCTTTTCCCGGAGAAGACCAGTCAAGCCTGCCAACACCAGAGCAGAAAACAGATCTGTTCCTTGATGCGCTATCATCAGAGTTCAACCAGAACGCAACGTTGATTTCGTGACTTCCCGGCGATAGCGCCTTAAACTGTGTTCAAAAATAACGTTCCACGGAATGGAAGGACACAGGATGACACAAGCCACTGTTGAGCCAATTAGGGCTCAGGCTGCCATACACCACGCCTATCTACTGGGCCTACAGCTTAGAATATCCACCCATAAAGGACCCGAGGTCATGGAAGAGTGGATGTTCAAGCTGTTTCGGCGGCAGCATCTATCCAAATTCCTAAGCAGCTTTGAAAAACTGGGCCTGTCCCATGAACCAGACGCGATTGCCTGCGCAAAATACCATGTCCTGTCCAATTCCATCGGTGGCGTCCCTGTTGAATATATGGCCGAAAGTAAAACAAAGGCGTGGGTGCGGTTCCGGTACCCCCGATGGATGTATGATGGTCCGACTCTCTGTGGTGTTCCAATTGGCGTCAGCCGGGGCTTTCTGCGCGGCTGGTATGCCCATAACGGCGTAAGCCTTAAAAACCCGCGCTTGGGATATGTCTGTGTTTCCGAAGATATGACTGGCGAGTTCGGATTTTGTGGTTATTTCAAGGAATATGACCATGATCTATCTGAAGAGGAGCGCTTGCAATTTTCAAAAGGCGAGCTGCCCCCTCCGTTCAAGGCCGAGGACCAGCCTCAACCACCTGCTTCCGACTGGACCGCTGAGCGACTTGAAAAGGCGAACAGAAACTATGCGATGGAGTATATCCGCAACGGACTGAGCGAACTTGTAAAGGTCATTGGATATGACGAAACAAAAGAACATGCGAGTATCACAGCCCGGTTGATTGGTTTGCAATATTACGCACAAACTGCCGCCGCACTGAAATCCGTGGACGGGAATGCGGCAGACGCCACCCACTATCTTATGCAGATAATGAGCGGTATGGGTGACGATATCACGCCGATATCCAATCACAAAACGGAGGAAACGACCAGTTTCGAACAGACAGGACTTCGGATTGTAAAAGGCCTGAGTGGAGATGAACGCAGCCTTGTCTTGTCCTGTTGGAAAGAACTCTGGATCGGTGCCATCCGTTCCCACCGTGAAATGCTGGGACTGGAATGCGAGCAGGTAAATGAAGAAAAGCTTGTTTGGACCGTGACAAATATACGGGGCCGCTGAAACATCTGAATAGACAAAAAAAACAGGGCCCTAATCAGGCCCTGTTTTTCTATTCTTTCACATACGGATTTTTGCCCGTTCGTGTCGCTATCCGAATGGGGACCGCTGGCATATCAAAATCTTCACGTAAGCCGTTGATCAGATATCTGAGATAGCTTTCCGGCAGCTCACCGCGAGACGACATAAATAATGAGAAGGTCGGCGGCCGCGATTTTACCTGAGTAATATACCGGACTTTCAGGCGACGCCCCTTTGCCATCGGCGGTGGATGTTTCTCAAGCATATGTTCCAGCCAACGGTTTAGCTGAGACGTCGAAATCCGCTTATTCCAGAGTTCATACACCCGGATAACCTGCGGCAAAAGCTTTTCAAGCCCGCGTCCCGTCAACGCTGACAGGGTAACAACAGGAACGCCTCTCACCTGAGGCAATGAAATCTGCAACTTGTCGCGAATATGTTGCAACATGGCATTACGATCCCGAACGGTATCCCACTTATTAACAGCAACAACCAGACCGCGACCCTCTTCAATCACATGGGCAGCGATGGTCAGGTCCTGCTTTTCAAAGGATACATCCGCGTCAATCACCAGAACGACAACTTCTGCCAATTTTATAACCCGCAGACTGTCCGCAACGGACAGTTTTTCCAGCTTCTTTTGAACCCGGGATCGGCGGCGAATACCGGCGGTATCCACCAGCTTTATTTTTTGACCTTCAAATTCCCATTCAACAGAAATCGAATCCCGTGTGACACCCGCTTCCGGCCCGGTCAGCAACCGTTCTTCGCCGATCAAATGATTGACCAGCGTCGATTTGCCCGCGTTAGGCCGACCAACAATGGCCAAAGCCAAAGGACGGTCCTTTGCGGCAACATCAGGAACCTGTTCAACTTCAAACGGAAGCAACGCATCAAACAATTCACCGATGCCTTCGCCATGCTCTGCCGACAATGCAATGGGATCACCCAAGCCCAGCGAATAAGCTTCCATCATTTCCGTTTCAGCAATGCGGCCTTCGCATTTATTGGCACACAAAATGACAGGTTTTTCTGTTTTCCGCAGCCAACCTGCAAAATGCTTATCCATTGGCGTAACGCCGGCGCGGGCATCAAATATCATTAATGCGACATCTGCTTCTTCCAAGGCCATTTCAGTTTGCCGACGCATGCGCCCTTCCAGACTATCGTCGAAGGCTTCTTCCAGCCCGGCAGTATCAATGACTTTGAATTTAAGCGAACCGATACGGGCTTCCCCTTCGCGACGATCGCGGGTCACGCCCGGCGTATCATCAACAAGGGCGAGGCGTTTCCCGACCAGACGATTGAATAGAGTGGACTTGCCCACATTGGGACGTCCAATAATAGCTACTGTAAATGACATCGATTATCTTAGCGATATGCCACTAATTGGGCATCATCCGTTAGAACAAACAACATGCCTCCCGCAACGACGGGTGCCAAGGAAGCCGTGTCTGATAATTCAACTTTCCCCAAAATTTTGCCGTCATAGGGGGAAACAGACACCGCAATACCGTAATTAGAGACCAAAATCAAACGATCACTTGCTAAAACGGGTCCTGACCACACAATTAGACCTGTTTTCTCTTCAGGATCTTCAAATTTACCCAAAGATCGTACCCAGCGGATCAATCCGTTTTTGCGCGACAGGCAGACCAGTTCACCGTCTGTCGAGATCACATAGACAAAATCTCCAGCAACCCATGGGGTCTGCAAGGTAGAGATTTCCTGGCTCCATTTCCGGTTACCGGTTCTAAGATCAATCCCGACCATCTGGCCGGAATAACTGGCGGCAAAAATCATCCCCCGATCAATCACCGGAAAAGCATTAATATCCGCCAATGACGTCAGGGAACTCAAACGACGCTTACGTTTGAGTTGGTCACTCCAGGCTTGTGCACCATTGTTAGCACGCAAGGCGAACAACTCACCCGATGAAAAAGGCACAACAACTGTTCCCTTTTCAACCGCAGGGCTGGCCGCGCCTAAAAGTCCGGTTGTTTCAACACCGCCTTCATAACTCCATTCAGTTTCACCGGTCAGAACGTTCAGGGCGAAAATACGATTGTCGTAGGTTGTTACAAAAAGCAAATCCTCAGCGGCTGTCGGTGCTGCACGCAAAGGGGCACCGATCGAAGCTTTCCAATACATTCCACCCGATTTAGGGTCCAGAGAAAACACCTCGCCATAGGAAGTGGTGGCAAATAGACGGCCATATTCTGCGGCAAGACCGCCGCCGACAACACCGTCCTCCTCTTCAGGAGGGGTCAAGTTCACAGCCCAGAGTTTTTCACCGGTTTCCTGGGAAAAAGCTCGGACACGACTTTCACTATCCATCACATAAACAGTGCCTTCAGCGACAATCGGAGTAGACGGCAGCCGACTTTCATCGTCAGAGCCTTCGCCGATATCAGCGCGCCAGACCTCTTTTAAATCATCCCCCAGCGTCAAGTGATGCATGACGTTGCTGGCCGTACCGCCATTTTGCGGCCAGTTTGCATTTACATATGGTGCTGGCAGACGCACCGTTACATCAGCAACCCCTTCATCAGGTTCCAGCGACTGCTCCAACGCCAAAATTGAAATTCTTTCACCCGGAAGCGGTGGGGCCTCGGCCTCTCCCAGCCAATCGGGTAGCAGCGAACAACCGGTCAACAATGCCGCCGAACAGGCGAACAGCGCAATTTTTCCCATATAACGGACATGTAACTTCACGCCAGAACCCCTCAATGCAGTCAGGTTATTTGTTTTCTATGGCCAGCAGTAACTCTGCGGCCCGCTGCTTTACCCCCGATGGAGCAGACGCGTCTTCTTTTAGCGCAGAAAATTGTTGGCGTGCTTCATCGATTTTCCCTGCTTTCAAGTCATTCAGCGCCAGAATTTCTTTTGCCAATGCGGACCAGATCCCCCCCGGTGCACTCGCATCTGTAACACGCTGGCGAACATCATCAGCGGTTCCATTATCCAGCAGGTAAAAACCAGCTTTGATGGAAGCCAGTCCCCGGAATTCTTCTGCAAGTGCGTCATTGGCTGCGATAGCATCAAAGACAGCAACGGCTTCATCGCCTTTACCCGCCTTCAGCAACGCGTCAGCCTGCCGCAATAGTGCCAATGCCTGATATCCTTCACTGCCCGTTTCCGCCAAAGCAGCAAATGCCGAAGAGGCCTCATCAAATTTCTTTTCGCCGATCAATGCCAAAGCATCTTCAAACTGTTTTCCCTGCGCTCGGGATTCAGACTGTTGGTAATTTTTCCATCCAACTGTGGCTGCCGTCGCCGCAACGACCAGGATTGAACCGGCGATGACAAACTTGCCATACCTGTTCCAAAGTTCCATTGACTTGTCTTTGCGGACTTCTTCATCCACTTCACTGAAAATATCAGACACAAAATGCTCCAGTATCTCTAAAATTTGACGGATAAAATAAACCGCCTGCA
>NZ_JBLHZT010000015.1:0-73677 GCF_047631475.1 Sneathiella sp.
GCGTCTGACAATGAATATACTCTTGCCTTACCGATCTTGAACTGCCTTGGTAAATCCATCAGCCGGGTGGATAATTAAGGACCGCTTCACGTCACAACGGCCAGTTATATAAACTGCTTCACAGCATCAATAGCCGCGTCCCAATTTTCTATCTCGGTCCGGCCGGACGCTTTACGCGGCTTAAAGCTGTGATCACCGTCTTCTGTCCAAAAGACCTTAACGCTATCGGACAGATCATAATGTTCAACGGCGTCCCGGTTTCCCATGCTATCGCGCTCGCCCTGAACAACAAGCGTAGGGCATTTCAGGGTCTTTAAATGGTCAATCCGTGGTTTATCCTGCTTGCCGATGGCGTAAAAAGGGTAGCCCAGACAAACCAAACCTGAAACGCCACCCTCATCGGCGACCAACGACGCCATGCGTCCCCCCATTGACTTTCCACCAATGAACAGGCGGTCTGCGCCCGCGAAATCAGCGATTAGCTGGCGCCAACAGGCCAAGAGAATATCCTGCTTGTTAGGCGGGCGCTTTTTCCCGTTTTCCCGCCGCTCCTGCATATAGGGAAACTCGAACCGGATTATGTGAAGATCATCCCCCGCCAGTTTTTCGGCAAAATAGTCCATAAACGGGCTATCCATTGGGGCACCCGCACCATGTGCCAGAATAAGTTTTGTTTTAGAATTCGCGTTACCGTTTTCCAGATACATCCGTTACTCTTTTCACTGTAAAAATGAGATAACTTAATTTTGATCGTTTCGCTCTTCAGAATTCCTATATAGAAGAAAGATCAACAGCAATAAAAGAAGTAAAATGTCTGATTTTATTTTACAGAACGAGCCGACCATCCGCCTCGGTTTCTTCTTTGGCAGCCTTTTACTTGTTGGGTTGTGGGAATTTTTAAGTCCAACGCGAAAACTCCGCGCCCCAAAACTGTGGCGGTGGACCCAGAATCTGGGGCTTACATTCTTTAATTCTCTGCTTTTACGTTTTGTGTTTCCAATTCTGGCGGTTGGCATGGCCCTTATCGCCCAGGAAAATGGCTGGGGATTATTGAATATGGTCTCACTTCCCCTTTGGGTTTCGGTTGTTATCGCCATTATTGTTCAGGATTTAGTTATTTATGGACAACATGTAGCCTTCCACTATGTGCCTGCTCTTTGGCGCCTTCACAAAGTTCATCATGCCGATATTGACTATGATGTAACGACCGGGGCGCGTTTTCATCCTGTCGAGATAGCCCTTTCAATGGGAATTAAGTTGGGCGTCATTCTTCTTCTCGGCCCCCCTGTGCTTAGCGTCATTCTGTTTGAAATCATTCTCAGTTCCATGGCCATGTTCAACCATGCCAACGCCAGTTTGCCAAAACCGGTTGATGGAATTTTACGGCTGTTTGTCGTGACGCCAGATATGCATCGGGTGCACCATTCTATTCTGATCCCAGAATTAAACCGAAATTTTGGGTTCAACCTGGCGATCTGGGACAGGCTGTTCCGGACCTATCAAGCCACCCCTCAAAAAGGGCAGATTGGCATGACAATCGGTTTATCACGCTACCAGAAAGAAGAGCGCCAATCGTTTTTCTGGATGATCCTCCTGCCGTTTCGTAAAGAAAAAGCTTAACTGGGCAACAAATCATCCTGAGTGATGACGAATTCCTCATAGCGGTGCCAGAGAGTTGTGAACTCTGACAAATGCTCCTGCACTTCTTCTCCCGCCTCCGAGATTTTTTCGGCGATCAACAACAGGATATTAGCGATGTGATCAGCTCTCACCTCGCCCCCGAGGATCCCCATCAGGCGTAACGCCTCTTTCACATCATTTACGTGCCCCAGACTATCCTGCATTTTCACAAGAATATCATACCCCTGATGTCGCTTTTCCGCAGCAATCAAAGACGCAAAAAATCTCAGATGATAGCGGGAACGCTTTATAAATTTGCGGACTTTATGCAGCTCCTGTGTGGATAGCTCCTCAATGGACGCGCCACGGCTAAGCATTTCCTGACGGCCATCCTCGATCACCTCAAGAGCAAATTCCCGTACAGCCGCGCTCAGAATTTTCTGTCCTGTCCGGCCCAGCCGTTTTGACCAGTCTTCATTTCGCCAGTTGTCAAAATTCTCCAGTTGCATGGCAAACCGGCCACCCCGAATTTCAACCGCAATAAGCTTATATTCCTTTTCGCGCATAATGAGCGCATGATGGCGCAATTCTTCGTAGGCATCCTCCAGACCATCCAACGGGCAATCTTCGCTCAAAATCCCTCGCAGAAACACATCCATGTCCCGCGCTTCGCCTAAAAGCCTGCCAAAATATTTGTATTCCCGGGAAAAATTTTTCAAAACTTCAGGATGGATAATCTGACGGAAAACCCGCATCGCGACCCTTGTCCGGCGCATCCCAATTCTGATCTGCATTAAAGATGGTTCGTCTTCATGAACCACAAAACGTTCAAAATTTGTCCTAAGATGAACGGAACATTCTTTAAAAATACGCCGGGCAGCGGCTTCGACAGTGGTTGCATCGCGCAGATCAAGGGGCGGCAATTTATACGCGTCCTCCGGTCGATCATTGCCTGCACCTGCACGTTTTTCAGTGACCATTATTTACGACCTGTATTTATTCTTTTATGCTACAGCTAAAAAACAGGAGCTGCTTACCCACCATGACTGAGAATAAGATAGAACTGTCCGATTGGATCGGCAATCAGGAAAAGCGCACTGAAATCATTCATCAGCAGTCCCTTGATGGTTTTGCCGCTTTCATGGATCAGGAGGCCCCCGCATCACCCTATGTTCCATCGGGCGGACATTGGATGTATTTCCTGCCAACGGACAAGCAATCCAATCTGGCACGGGATGGGCATAGTTATAAGGGAGGTTTCCTGCCTCCGGTAGATCTTCCAAGACGGATGTGGGCCGGCGGAAGGCTTACCTTCAATCGTCCCATAAAGGCAGGAGACGTCATCGAAAAGGTCTCGACGGTTAAGTCTATCGTTGAAAAAAACGGACGCACAGGCCGCCTGGTTTTTGTAACAGTGGAGCATGAACTCAAAGGGGAAAACGGCCGCTATATTATGGAAGAACATGATATTGTTTATCGAGATGACCCACAGGAAAATGCTCCAAAGAAAAACCCTGAAAAAGCATCAACCGACTATGACTGGCATCAGACCATCGTTCCGGACCCGGTCATGTTATTCCGCTATTCTGCCTTAACCTTCAACGGGCACCGTATTCATTATGATCGAGAATATGTGACCGGTGTTGAGGGATATCCGGGTCTCATCGTCCACGGGCCATTGATCGGGACCTATTTGATGCAACTTGCATCCGACCATATGCAAGGGAAAAGCCTGAAAAACTTTGAATTCAGGAATTTCAATCCGATCTTTGACATTGCACCCTTTAAGATATGCGGGAAAAAAATCGACGACAGCCTGTGCAGTGTCTGGGCCATGGGCCCGGAGGGGGAACTGGCAGTTTCAGCAACGGCGCAGTTTTAGAGAAAAGGGAGGCAACAAATTGCCTCCCCTAAAGACTTAGTTGGTTTTTTTCATGGATCCATGATCCATTTTCTTCATGCCACCATGGCCACCGTGCCCCATGGAACCCGCTTTCTTGACCGAGACCAGAATATCCACGTCACCGGCTTTTTCAAATTTCAAGGTCACCGGAATTTCCTTTCCTTCTGCAAGCACCTCTGTCAGCCCCATAAACATGATATGATAGCTACCCGGCTTCATCTGAACGGTTTCACCGGCCTTGACCGTAATGCCCTCTTTCACCTGAATCATCTTCATCACGCCGTCTGTCATTTTGGTTGTGTGAATTTCAGTCCGTTTCGCAATTTTGGATGTCGCACCGATCAAACGGTCATCTTCCTTGCTCATATTGTGAAGCGTTACGAACGCGCCTGCAACCTTTGCAGAGGCGGTGCGGGACCGCGCCCATCCGTCTTTTGCCATCATCATACCATCTGCATAAGAGGGCGCAGAAAACAAACCAGACATAAGAGTGACTGCAACAGCGGTTGCAATGCCAAATTTAAAGAATTTCATGATATTTCTTTCAACTAGAGTTGTTCTTTTATGTGCTTGGTGATTTCTTCCGGTGTTGTTCCGTAACGAAATACTGTTGAAAGCTGGCCATCCGGGCCCATCAGATATGTGAAAGATGTGTGATCCACCAAGTAGTATTCCGGATCCCCATCTTCCTGCTTCTGACTATAGGCACGATACATTTTTTTCACTGCCTCGACCTGCGCTTCACTGCCTGTCAATCCGACGATCGCCGGATGAAAGGACTGAACAAACTCATCTACAACCTCGACTGTATCACGGGACGGATCAACAGTAATGAAGATGGGTGTTACCTGCTCTGCGTCGTCTCCAAGAGCTTCCACCACTTGAGCAAAGGTCTGCATTTCCGTCGGGCATACATCGGGACAGAAAGTATAACCGAAGAAAATAAGAGACATTTTCCCGTGGAAAGTCTTGTCGGTAACAGTGTTACCTTTGTTATCAACGAGCTCAAACGCCCCGCCAATTTGCGGAGCCCCTGCAATAATGCCTGATCCCTGACTGGTACCACGGGATCCGGGAATAAGACCCGTAAAAAACAGGACGGCAATTGTAAAGCCTGCAACAACAAGAGCGGCGACTGAATAGGTAAAGATTTTGTTCATTTATTTCACCTTGAAACTGAACACCGGAAGAAACCGGAATATCTGTTAAGTAGAACGTCTTGCACTGAAGAAGACGGGATTAATCAGATCAAGGTAACAGGCGGTGCCCTTTGTGCGGGTCGCATCCATGGGGGGGCTTTATCCGAAATTTTTTGAGACAAAACCGCGAGGGATATACCGTTTCGAAAATCGAACGCAATTTGCGTATTGTTTGAAAGTATCGCAGCTTTCAACAGGTTTAATGAATAAAACGGACAATCTGCACAGGCTCTGCAGTCAGAATTATCGGCCTCAAAATTCTCTACGCCCTCTCCTGCATCAACACGAACCAGTTGAATGCCCGAGGGCGTACACATTTCCACAAGCATTCCTGCCTGCGCCGAGAAAAGAAAACCATGCGTTACAGGAACCAGAAAATTCAGAAGAACAGACACCACAGCTAATGCCCCCAGAAGGCGATGCCCCCTGACGCCAAAGCGTATATTTCCTCTTTTCTGGTTTCTGCCTAAAAACATGGCAGGACATTAGATCAACTCCAATACCCCGACAATACCAAACTCCCGCCTGCGACAATTTGTTCCCTGTTTCCTTAACGTCAGAACAAACTGTAATACATCATTAAAGCCAATCCAGCCTATGCATCCAGCGCCTTCAAGAATGATTGACGACAAACAATTCTAAGGCTAGTGTGGGAATTTAGATGACGGCCGTAAAAAAGTGCTACAATAATGCGGCTGATAATAAAAATGCGTATGTTAAACTGGGCAAGGGCGGTCTTACAAAATTCATGAGTGTTTTTTTCGCAAAACGTTTTATGACACTTCTTGCGACTCTCGTTGGCGCATCAATTGTCATTTTTACTGTAATGGAAATTCTGCCTGGGGACCCTGCACTGGTTATCCTTGGGGTCGATGCTACCGATGAAGCGGTGCTTGCACTGACCAAGGAACTTGGGCTCGATCGCCCTGTTATGGAGCGATATTTCGACTGGATTTTTGGCATTCTACAAGGGGAACTGGGGAACAGCTACGCCTATCGGGTACCGGTCTGGGAACTGGTGGAAGGGGCCCTTAAAATCACTGTTCCTTTGGCCATCCTGTCCATGAGTTTAAGTGTCGTCATTGCTTTGGTAATTGGCCTTTATGCGGCTGCCAACCACAATAAAGCCAGTGATATTTCCCTAATGGGTGTGAGCCAATTGGGAATTTCTGTCCCCAATTTCTGGCTTGCGGTTCTGCTTATTCTATTCTTTGCGGTCAAGCTGCGCTGGCTTCCGCCGGGTGGTTTTCCAGGATGGGAAGAAGGCTTTTGGGCCTGCTTCAGAGCCTTGCTCCTGCCCGCAATTGCGCTCGCGACTGTTCAGGGCGCGATCCTTGCCCGAATTACCCGCTCTTCCGTACTGGAAGTATTCCGCGAAGATTATGTTCGCACAGCCAGGGCAAAAGGCCTCAGCCAAAGAAAAACACTGTGGCTGCATGTGTTGCGCAACGCGATGATACCGGTCCTTACCGTCACCGGTCTTCAATTTGCCAACCTTCTTGCCGGAACCGTCGTCGTGGAGAATGTCTTCCACCTGCCTGGTCTAGGGTCAACTGTCCTGAAAGCCATCAACAATCGCGATACAATTGTTGTTGAAAACGTTGTTCTGATGTTGGCTGGCATGGTTGTCGTCACGAATTTTGTCGTTGATATGTTATACGCGGTTATCGACCCAAGATTGAAAGCCCACGATATATGAGTAGTTCTGCCTCCCAGTCCTTTTTTAGTCGTTGCCTGCAAAGTCGCAGCTTTCTCGTCGGTGGATTGCTGACAGGATTTCTATTGCTGTGCGCACTGGTTTCATTATTTTGGACCCCTGGCGAAGTATATGACATTGTCATTTCTGACCGCTTCTTACCTCCCTCGGCTGACCACTGGCTTGGAACAGATCAATTTGGTCGGGATGTCATGTCGATGCTTATGACAGGCACTCAAAATTCGATCACAGTCGGTATTGTTGCCGTTTCGATTGGCTTGTTTGCTGGTGTTGGTTTTGGATTGCTGGCGTCAGCTAAACGCGGCTGGACCGAAGAAATTATAATGCGAATGAGTGATTTCTCGTTCGCATTTCCGGCTATTTTGTCAGCCATCATGATCACCGCTATTCTGGGCCCAGGCGGGGTCAATTCAATCATTGCCATTGGTATCTACAATGTCCCGGTCTTCGCCCGCCTGACCCGCGGCACAGCCAATTCCATTTGGGCCCGCGAATATGTAATGGCCGCCCGGGCATCCGGCAAAGGCAAGTTCAGAATTACCATTGAGCATGTATTGCCGAACATTCTGTCTATCGTCATTGTTCAGGCAACCATTCAGTTCGCTATTGCGATCCTGGCAGAGGCAGCACTGTCCTATCTTGGCCTTGGCACACAGCCACCGCACCCTTCTTGGGGCCGTATGCTCAATGAAGCCCAGACCCTTATGTTCTTACAGCCAATGCAGGCTATCTATCCCGGGGCCGCGATCGCCATTGCCGTCTTTGGGCTGAACCTGTTGGGAGATGGCCTAAGAGATGTCCTTGATCCACGTCTAAGCAGGAAGCGTTAGTGATGAGTTTACTTGATGTTCGCAACCTGACCGTCATGCTGAATACGGCCTCAGGGCTGGCCCCTGCGGTTCGAAACCTGAACATTCACCTTGAAAAAGGGGAAACACTTGGGATCGTCGGAGAAAGCGGCTGTGGTAAATCCATGACAGCCCTCGCCTTGATGGGATTATTGCCGGAGAACGCAGTAACAACAGGCGAATTATTACTCAACGGGGAAAACCTGCTTAAGAAGTCTGAAAAACAAATGTGCCATATCCGCGGAAACCAGATGGCGATGATTTTTCAGGAACCCATGACCTCTCTGAATCCGGTCCATACGGTTGGGCGTCAGATCATGGAGCCCTTAAGGCTGCATCGCGGTTTGTCCAAAGCAGAAGCTTTTGAAGAAGCTTTGCGGCTTATGGATCGCGTAGGCATTCCAAACCCGTCAGAGCGGATCCACAACCATCCTCACCAGCTCTCTGGGGGTCAACGTCAACGGGTTATGATTGCCCTGGCCCTGTCCTGCTCCCCCGACATTCTGATTGCGGATGAGCCAACGACGGCGCTGGATGTGACCATTCAGGATCAAATCCTCGAACTTATACAAACCCTTGTGGCTGAAGAGGGGATGGCCCTTATCCTCATATCCCATGATTTAGGGGTTATTGCGGAAAACACACAAAAAGTAATGGTTATGTACGGGGGAACGGTTGTTGAAAGCGGAACAACCGATAATATTTTTGACGAATTGACCCACCCCTATACTCAAGGACTATTTGCTGCCATGCCAAAAATCGGTATGGGGCGACAAAAAAGATTAACAACCATTCCCGGAACGGTTCCAGACCTGATCAACCTTCCCAAAGGCTGCACATTTACCGATCGCTGCCCGATTGCATCATCTGGCTGCGGTATGACTGTTCCGTCAGAAACAGATCTGGGCAGTGGTCATAAGGTCGTTTGTCACAATATGGAACAAGCTATTCAGGCCAGAACGACAGGACTGTATCAATGAGTAAAACTGTACTTGAGGTCACCGACCTGGTCCGCCACTACCCTCTACCAAAAGAAAGCCTGTTTGCCAAACCACGGTTTGTCTATGCCCTGAACGGCGTCAGCTTTCAGATAAAAGAAGGTAAAAGCTTTGGCATTGTGGGGGAAAGTGGCTGCGGCAAGTCAACACTTGCGCGCAATGTTATGGCTCTCGAAGAAACCGACTCCGGATCAGTTAAAATTCTTGGAGATGAGGTTGTTGGAAAAAACTTCAACGAACTTCGACCAATGCGCCAACATTTTCAAATGGTATTTCAGGACCCTTATGGATCGTTGGACCCGCATCACACGGTTGGCCGTATTGTCGCGGAACCACTGGCCGCCCTTGCACCGCTCAGTGCTCAGGAAAAAAGCGACCGTGTAAAGGAAGTATTGATGTCGGTTGGCCTGAAAGCCACCGATACAGAAAAATATCCCCATGAATTTTCCGGCGGACAACGCCAGCGTATTGCAATTGCACGGGCTCTTATTACGCGCCCTGCGTTGATCGTTGCGGATGAACCGGTCTCGGCGCTGGACGTTTCTGTTCAGGCGCAGGTTCTTAACCTACTGCGGGATCTTCAGGATAGTTTCGGCGTGACCTATATGTTTATCAGTCACGATCTGGCCGTTGTCGAATATCTATGTGACGAAGTTGCGGTCATGTATTTGGGGTCAATTGTTGAAAAAGGTCGGACCGAAGACTTGTTTGCCCGTCCCGCACACCCTTACACACGGATCCTGCTGGACGCGGTGCCCAAGCCGGCCGCCGGCAATAAAAGAAACCGGATCCGGCTCTCTGGGAATGTGACAGGTCAGACTGAAAAACGCTCTGGCTGTTCCTTTCAGGACCGCTGCCCGATGGCAACAAACCGGTGCAAGGAAGAAGCGCCCAAATTGCGAAAAGTGGAAAGCGACCATTTGGCCGCCTGCCATTTCTCCGATGATCTGCTCAGTCAGGCTGACTAATTAATCTTCTTTTTTCTTGAAATCCAACGCAGCCGAATTCAGGCAATATCTTTGACCTGTTGGGGCAGGACCATCCGGGAAAACGTGCCCCAGATGTGCATCGCATTTATTGCAAACAACTTCGGTCCGGCGCATAAAAAGACTGCGATCTGGAACCTCCCCAACCATTTCGGGATTTAAAGGCTGCCAGAAACTGGGCCATCCGGTGCCGGAATCATATTTGGTTTCAGATGAAAACAGAGGCTCACCGCAGCAAAGGCACTCATAAATGCCGGCTTCCTTGTTATCATGATAAATACCAGTAAAGGCTCGTTCTGTCCCCTTTTTACGAGCAACCTTATATTGCTCTTTGGAGAGTTGCTCGCGCCATTCCGCATCACTTTTTACAATCTTGTCTACCATGGTATGACTTTCCTCCAATAACTGGTACCTACCCCCTATATATAGGAAAAGATACGGAATTTCGCCTCACAATACTTGACGAACCTGTGTATTTAAGGAAAAATCGAAATTAAGCAAGATAGGAGCGCCAATGAGCGAGGTTGTTAGTTTCAACGATCACTATCAGGCCCGGTCTGGGACCACCCAGCGGCCGGGCCCACGAACGCAATTGACATCCCCTCCTGTGTTTTTTGACCGAAAAGAACTGGCTCAAATCCTTCAAGTTTACGGACAAATGGTCGCCAAATCAGAATGGCGGGATTATGCGATCGGCCAAGAGAAACATCTTTGCGTATTTGCCATTTTCCACCGAACCACGGAAAAACCTGTATATCGGATCTTTAAAGAGCCAAAACTGGCTAAAAAACAGGGTGCCTACTCCGTTCAGGCTCAAAATGGTCGGACCTTAAAGCGAGGACAGTCACTGTCTCAGGTTTTGAAGGTTTTTGATCGCAAGCGTTTTGACACGGTCGAATAGCTTAAGAATAAGCAGACTGTGCGTTTCTGGCTCTCATCATCAGGGTTTGGTCCAACTTCACGGGATGGCGGAATTCAAGACGTTTCTCGATCAACGGCATAACGGTTTCAAAGTCCCTGACTTTAAGAAGACTATCAATCCAGACCTGCTCGAATAAATCCCGTTGTGCATGGCTCCCACCAATGCTTTGCATCCTGACACGCGCGGGGCCCAGCAAATCGATCACCTTGCCAAACTCACCCTTAGCATATGCTACGAACGCTTCAGCCGCAGGAACAGCAACACCCCCCCAGACTGTGCGGGTCATCGCAGGGCCTTCTTTCGCTTGCTTATACATGCCCGCCAGCAGCCCCTGAACCGCCTCGTCTTTTCCGCCGCGGGCCAGCGCGAATATATACTGCATATCCAAAAAAGGCTGATCATTATTGAAACTACGATCGGCGACATAATTGGCAACATCCATCCAGCGATCACCAACATCGACACCGGCAAGCTCTAGACGCCATAACAATGAAATGGCGTTTATCTGATCCTGACTATAGGTTTTCTCCCGGCCCCAGACACTGCGATCATACAGAGACAAAGCTTCATCGAACTCCTCTTTTTCCAAGTGGAAAAGCGCCAGGTGCCACCAATTATGGGTATACATAAAAGAATTGCATCCGTCCCATTCATCACTAAGCGTTTGCATCCACTGAATACCGTCATCCAAACGCCCCTGTGTAATCATCACATGGGCAACCGCGTGATGTGCCCAAGGCTCACACCGTTTCATTTCGGTGGCTTTTCGCCCCTCTTCTTCGGCTTCTTCCAATCGGCTCATCTGCTCAAGACCGAAGGCCCGCATCCCATGGGCATAGGCGTTATCCTGATGGGCGTCCAGTACTTGATCCGCAAGCCACAGCATACCTTCGTCATTTCCAAGATTAAAATACAGAGTCTGACCGATTTTGGCCGACAAAAGATCTTCAGGAAATTCGGCGGCAAGTTTGCGGTGGCAGGAAATTGCCTTTGCATAGTCGGCATTCCGATGAGCCAACATAGCTTCTACAAATAACTGTTCCCGACGGGTCGCCCGCGGCGCGGCCTCAACAGCGCGCGTCAGATACTTATCTGTTATGGCAAGGCGGTCGGGGCTTTCCAAAAACAACCCCAGCTGGGTTGCCAACGCGGCCAGAACAGCACAATCCGGGTCCGCATCCGACTGCTCAAAAACGATGGGGAAGTCCGTCCCATACCCGATCAAACTGTTTGAAAACCGATTTATCGCGTCGATGGTTTCTTCTGATGTCGTTGAAACAGTGTTGCCGAACCCGTCCTGCATCATCATGCCTCGTTAATTAAATCCAGCGGATAAATCGGCCGGCGCACATTCTTATATTCAAGCAACTTGTTATCCGAGGTCGTAACCCCTTTTCCGTCCAAACGCAGAGTTGCTTTTGCAATCGGGGCGAAACCAGCCCGATAATGAATACGGCTTTTCAGAACCACATATCGTTTATGTTCTGGCTGAATACCAACAGAAGTAAAGACGCCCTGGTCCCAAGGTTCATGGTGATTGGACACAATTACGATTTCCATATTGCCAGTATCAAGAACGGCAGTTGGTCCCATAAAGACTTTGACGCCAGTATACATCGGCCCCCGGACAGTCCATTCGCCATTACTGATGACCTTAACCGTTCCCGTAATTTCGAGCGGCTCGCCCACCTCGTTAATTGACGGCATATCCGTTTTACCGCCAAGTTTGAGCGTCACAGTATTGCCCACACCGGCTTTTTGCATTTCCTGCACGGCGGCAGGATCCCAAACCGCACCAACAGCGACGTCTTCCAAGCCCTGTCGCATGATTTCTGCAATCACGGTCATCACATCCTGCGTCGCACCAGACCCGCAGTTATCTGCGTGATCCAGCAACAGAATTGGCCCCTCTGTCAGGGACTTGGCTTCTGCTACCTTTTCTTCAAGCGGCGCGTGTTTGTAGACAAAATCCTCCCGAAGTGCCCAAGCTTTGGCAAGAATACGGTCTCTTATAGCATCAGCCTTTGCCTGATCGCCATCGGTGACAACAATAACGGAATTACCGGAATCTTTCATATCTGCCAGAGCAAAACCGCCAAAGGCCGTTGCGGCAATGACGCCCTCTTCCCGCTCTGCTTCTTTACACAGGCGGATCAAGGTTGCCATCGGCTCATCATCCGTCCCCTGACACAGGGTCTGGCTTAGAACAGGAACATTTCCCCAAGACATAACGGGATCAACCTTGCCCGCTATGCTATCCAGCAGTGCCTGACCAATTTGCAACCCCACTTCATACATATCAACATGAGGATAGGTCTTGTAACCGATCAGGGTCGTGCAGTTCCGCACCATCTTATCTGTCAGGTTACAATGCAAGTCCAGCGTGACAGCAATCGGCAAATCAGGGTCAATTTCGCGGATACGTTCAAGGAGTGTACCTTCACCGTCAGGGGTTACTTCCGAGACCATCGCGCCATGCAGGTCCAGCATCGCGGCGTCCACCCCATTTCGCACGGCCTCTAAAATAGGCTCAACAAGGTTATTATAGGCTTCTTTGGTTACCAGCCCCGCGGGCATCGCTTCAGCAGCGACAGGTGTAACAATTTCCGCGTCAATTGAACGGGCAAGTTCAATATAGGCCCCCATGGGCATCGCGGTTCCTTCATAGGCTTTTAATGCGTCTTCCCCAAGGTGCGCGCCCCAGTCCTGAAATCGCTTCCAGTCAGCAACAATTGGAGAGAAAGTGTTTGTTTCATGTTTCATCATCGCGATGAGAATACGCATCTGGCTCACATTCCGTTAAAATACTATGTTTGCTTTCAAACTATCTTAACAGCTTGATCGCCTCTGCCAAGATAAAAATTCGGGCAGAGAGCGGCCATAAAAAAAGCCCGGAATAAACCGGGCTTTTCTTCAGATTTTCGAACAGTCTATTCGCGATTGCCAAACAGGCTCAGCAGCATCATGAACAGGTTCAGGAAATTCAGGTAGAGAGAAACCGCACCCATAATGGCGCCTTTCTCGAGAATCTCATTGTCGTGCCCGTGGTAATATTCAGACTTGATCCGCTGTGTATCATACGCTGTCAGACCGGTGAAGATCAGAACACCAAGCACAGATACGACGAACTGAAGCATGGAAGACCCCAGGAAGATATTAACGACAGATGCAATCAGGATACCGACAAGACCCATAATCAGGAAGGAGCCCATGCCGGACAGATCACGCTTCGTCGTGTAGCCCCACAAGCTCATGGAGCCAAATGTCACAGCCGTGATGAAGAAAACCCGGACGACGCTTTCTGATGTATAGACATGGAAGATGTAAGAGATGGACACACCGAAGGTGGCGACCATCAACCAATACATGATCTTTGTTGTCTGAACACTTCCGCGTCCCATGATGAACAACATGCCCAATGGCGCTAACATAACAACCCACTGCAATGGTGTTCCAAAGACAGCATTGTAAATAACAGGTGTATTTGCTGTAAATGCTGCGGCAGCGCCACTGAGCGCGAGGCCAGAGGCCACGTAGTTATAAACTTTCAGCATGTAGGCGCGAAGGCCTTCATCCATCACAGCTTGTTCGGCTGCGCTGGTTTGTGCTGTTTTCATTCTTGTATATTCGGTTGCCATATACCCTTACCCTCTAAGGAATTTAACTTAGGCTAGATATTGGAGTAGTTACCATAAAATTCAAGGAAAATAATTGCGTTTAATCAGATCGAAGAACCGGCGCTACTTTTTCACCAAGTGCCCGCCAAGACCCAAGCAATCCAAACAGAACCGTAATACCAACACTCACAACGATCGTTCCGATCAGCGTTCCCGGTAAACTTGTCCATTTTGCTTCAAGTACATCGGTGATGACCAGATAGGCAGCGGCCCATCCGGCAAACGCTGCAATGCAGGAGGTCACAAGCCCCAACAGGGCATACTCCAACAAAAATGTTTTGAAAATATCGCGTCTTGTTGCACCCAGAACTTTCAAAATGACCGCATCATACACACGCTTGCGATGCCCAGCGGCAAAAGCCCCTGCCAAAACCAGAATACCCGCAACCAATGTAATGGATGCCGTTGCCGTCACAGCAGACGACAACTGCTCAAGGATTTTGGAAATGGTCTGCAGCGCTTCCTTCATCCGAACAACCGAAATATTGGGAAATTCAGTTGTGATCGTTCGAAACAATGTGGTTTCCGCCTGATCCTGCGCTTTTGCCGTCGCGAGCAGGCTATGAGGGGCCGCAGCCAAAGTATTATGGTCGAAGACGATCACAAAGTTAATCGCAAGGGTGCTCCAGTCAATTTCACGTAAATTTGCGATCTCGGCTGTAATTTCACGACCCATAACGTTCACCGTTAGCGTGTCACCGATCCCAATTCCCATTCCGATCGCAGCTTCCTGATCCATGCTGATCAGCGGTTTACCCTGATAATCCTCGGGCCACCAATCCCCTTCAACAACCGTTGCATTCGCCGGAATTTTCTGGGAATAGGTCAGACCGCGATCACCGCGCAGCACCCATTTCACGTCACTGGCAACTTTGACCTGTGCAGCGGGAACACCGTCAACAGCGACAATGCGTCCGCGCAGATTGGGTAGATAGTTTACATCACTCACGCCTTCAATTGCGCTGGCACGGTCGACGAATTGATCAAGCTGGCTATTCTGAATATCGATGAAGAAAAACGCAGGTGCATTTTCCGGTAATTGATCCTGGACCTGCGCCCGTAAGTTCCCTTCAATCAAGGCCACCGTGACAAAAAGGGTCAAACCCAATCCCATCGACAAAATTACGCTTGCCGTGGCGGCACCCGGGCGATGGAGATTGGCAATCGCCAGTCGCAAAACAGGAATGTTAGCTCTTGGGGCATGACGGGCCAGCCATTGGACGATAAATCCGACTGCCATCAAAATGCTAAAAATCAATAAGGCTGCGATTACAAAACCGATCGCGAATATTTTTTCTTCCACCGTCAGGATCGACAATGCCACCAAGGACATAAAGGTCACGGCAATAAGAAGAAGGTAACGGGGTCGCGGCCAGCGCCGTACGGACACCACATCCCTAAAAAGCGACGCTGCGGGTGTTTCCCGTGCCCTCGCAAGCGGCCAGATCGCAAACAATGTTGCAGTGAGCAATCCGTACGCGGCGGCCAAAATCAGGGGGCCTGCCTGCAACGTTACGACAGCAGGTACCGGCAAGGCGGTTGCCAAAAACTGCGACGCAACCAATGCACCGCCAAACCCGATCACCAATCCGGTAACCGACCCGACAAATGCCAGTATCATCACTTGAAAATAGTGAACACGGAAGATAAACCGACTGCTCGCCCCGAGACATTTCAAGGTCGCGATCGTTTCAATTTTACCGTCCAAATAGGCGCGAATTGCATTCCCCACGCCGACCCCGCCAACGATCAGGGCGGTCAGCCCGACCAGCGTCAGAAACATGGCCACCCGGTCAACAAACCGCTTTATTCCGGGGGCACCGTTAGAACTGTCCGTGATCCGCCACCCTGCATCTGACTGCGCGACCTTCACGGCATCCCGGAAATCAGGGATACTGGTATCAGGCGCCAAATCCAGTCGATAGTGATAACGGATCAGACTGCCAGGCTGGATCAAACCGGATTTTTCCAGCGCCTGAGTAGAGACAATTACGCGGGGCCCCAGACTCATTCCCTGACTGGCTTTGTCAGGTTCATTTTCGATGATCCCGCGAACGATGACAGACAACGTCCCTATTTTCAAAGAGTCGCCAACCGTCACGCCAAGCCTGTCCAATAAAATTGGCTCAACCATGGCGCCATAGTTACCCCCTTCCGGGCGCAACAGCTCCTGTTCAGAACGCTCTGTGTTGCTTTTCTCAGAAACTGTCAGTGCCCCGAATAAAGGGTAAAGGTCATCCACCGCTTTTAATTCGCTAAGCAACCGTTTGTCGGTTTTTTCCGCACGAACCATGGCACGAAGGATCTGCGTTTCACTCACTTTTCCCTGTGATCGCAGCCAGGTCAATTCGTCGCCACTGGCCGGCCGGGAGGTCAACCGAACGTCCACATCACCGCCAAGGATAAGCTTCCCGTTCGACCGTAACCCTTCAGAAATTGAGCTGGACAACGTGCCGACCCCGGCAATGGCGGCAACCCCTAACACCAGACAGGCAATAAAAATTCGAAACCCTTTAAGGCCGCCCCGCAATTCCCGAAATGTAAATCTCAGGGCAAGCATCAGGCTTTCATCAGAACCGGTTTTTCTCATGATGGCTGTGCTTCCACCGGCCGCGGCTGATCTGCTGGCATTTCGACAACCCGGCCATCTTCCACCCGGATCACCCGATCACATTTCGCAGCCAGTTGATCATCATGGGTAATAAGGATCATGGTTGTATCGTGGGCGTCATGTAATTCAAACATCAGGTCCACAATCAATTCACCAGTTTTCCCGTCCAGATTTCCGGTTGGCTCATCTGCAAGAAAAATCTTCGGCTCTGTGCAAACGGCCCGTGCCAAAGCGACCCGTTGCTGTTCTCCCCCTGAAAGCTGTGAAGGATAGTGTGTGGCGCGTGCCCCCAGCCCAACGGCTTCCAATTTCTGCCTCGCCACCTCAAACGCGTCTTTACGTCCAGCAAGTTCAAGCGGGATGGCCACATTTTCCTGCGCGGTCATGGTTGGCACCAGATGAAAGGACTGAAATACAATACCCACATTATCGCGCCGAAACCGCGCCAATGCATCTTCATCCATCTTGTCCAGTTGGTTCCCAGCGACCTCGACCTTACCCTCGGTTGGTGTTTCCAGCCCCGCCATTATGGACATTAAGGTTGACTTTCCGGACCCGGACGGCCCAACAATACCAACAGTCTCTCCGGCCAGTACTGACAGGTTTATACCACGCAGGATATTGACAGGGCCCGCATCTGAATTAAGTGTGAGATGTATAGAATTTAAACTGACGATCGGCGAGTGGGGCACGTTCATTCCAATGCAAAAACAAAAACATGATTTCTTGGCATATGGCAAATTTACTCGTTTTTTCAACATATTTGCCGTCGCTGCCCTCTTTTTTCTTCAAATTCAGAGTGTAACGGCAAACGAGACACGCCGCCTTGTCGCTTTTGGGGACAGTCTGACAGCGGGATATGGCCTTCCACAAACCGAAGCCTTTACGGTCCAGCTGGAAGCTGCGCTTCAAAAGGCGGGTCTGGATATAAAGGTTGAAAATGCGGGTGTTTCTGGGGATACCTCGACCGGCGGACTTCAACGTCTGGACTGGGCGATCGGCAATGGTGCGGACTTCGTCCTGCTGGAACTTGGGGCCAATGATGCTTTGCGGGGAATTGAACCTTCCGTCACGCGGAAAAGCCTGATGCAAATAATTGAAAAACTTCAGGAAAAAGACATCCCGGTTATGCTGGCAGGTATGAAAGCTCCGCCCAACATGGGGCCCGAATATCAGGAAGAATTTGATCGGATCTATCCTGAGCTTGCAAAAAAGTACGAGATCGCCTTTTATCCTTTCTTCTTGGAAGGTGTTGCTTCGATTCCCGATCTGAATCAGGAGGATGCCATCCACCCGAATAAAGAGGGCGTTGCGTTAATTGTGGAAAAAATGACGCCATCCCTCGTCAAATTTGTATCCAAACACTGAGTAATCCGGGGCGCACCCGCTAAAATTTACAGGACAAATTATGGAATATAGAAAACTGGGTCAAACAGATCTGGACGTAAGTGCTATCTGCCTTGGAACTATGACTTGGGGCGAACAGAATACAGAAGAAGAAGCCCACCAACAACTTGACATGGCAGTGGCGAGCGGCATCAATTTTATTGATACGGCTGAACTGTATCCGGTCCCGCCCAAAGAAGAAACTCAGGGTCTGACGGAAAAGTATATTGGAAGCTGGCTCAAAAACCGCGCGAAGCGGGATGATGTCATTCTAGCCACCAAAGTGGTTGGAAAATCTGATAACACCTACTTTCGCGGAAACGGAGAGATTAGCCGACTTCATGCACGACATATCAATGATGCCGTCGACAAAAGCCTGGAACGACTGCAAACAGACTATATCGACTTATACCAGCTTCACTGGCCAGAGCGCAGCACCAATTATTTTGGCAAACTGGGCTATGTCCACGAAGAAGAAGAGGATGCTGTCGAGATTCTTGAAACACTGGAAGCCCTGGACGTCCTCGTTAAAAGTGGCAAGATACGGCATGTCGGACTATCCAATGAAAGCGCATGGGGGACCATGCGATATCTGCATCTTAGCGATAAATATGATCTGCCTAGGATGGTGTCTGTCCAAAACCCCTATAATCTTCTGAACCGATCTTACGAAGTGGGCCTGGCCGAAGTCTCGATCCGCGAACAATGTGGATTACTGGCTTATTCTCCGCTTGCGATGGGCATGCTCAGCGGGAAATATCAAGGGGGGCAGAAGCCCGAAGGGTCGCGTTTTTCTCTATTTACTCGGTTTGTTCGTTACTCCACCGAGATCGCCCACAAGATGACAGACCAATATGTGGCCCTTGCCAACGAAAATGGGCTGGACCCGTCACAGATGGCACTCGCCTACATCAATTCACGGCGCTTTGTGACGTCCAATATTATTGGCGCGACCAATCTGGAGCAGCTTAAAACCAATATTGGCAGTATTGACATTAAACTTTCAGACGACATTCTCTCAAAAATAGAGGATATTCATAGTCAGCATCCTTATCCTTGTCCTTAAGGAGGTTCTGAAATGCGGTTATTCGTTGCTCTTTCCTTACCCGAAGACGTTAAGCGACGAATTGAGACATTGCGCGGTGGCATTCCAGATGCGCGATGGATTTCAAGTGAAAATGCGCATTTGACGCTTTCCTTTATTGGAGAAATTCCGGAGGCCGAAATACTGGATATCGGAATGGCGTTAAGCAGAATCTCACACGCTGCATTTGACGTGACAATTGAAAATGTGGGGGTGTTTGGAAATTCCAGACGCCCCCGTATTCTTTGGGCCGGCATCAAATCCAGCCCTGACCTGATGAGCCTCCAACAAAAAGTGGTGAAGAACCTGGCACTGGCTGGTTTCAAACTAGAGGACCGGCGTTTCAAGCCACATATAACACTTGCCCGGATCCATATGTCGCCTTACGAAAAAGTCCGGCAATATCTGTCCGACAACGCGCTGTTTCGAATTCCTCCCGTTCAGGTGGATCACTTCACATTATTCTCCAGCCACCTTGCCCATACCGGCGCCATTTATACCGAAGAGATGTATTTCGACCTGATCAACGCCTCCGCGACCACCGAACAGTCCTCATTGGCAAGCATGTCAGGCGAATAGCCCGAGCCAAGGGTCTTGGGTAGCCGAACCGCGACGCCAAAGAAGCGCTTCCGGCGTGCGGCGTGTCATTCGGCCGGATCCTAAAATCCTAAATTGGTTTTCCACCAGGTCGGCAAAGCAAAAGAGGCTTTATGAAGGGCTTCATTATAGTGGCGCCCTACATGGGCTTTAACCGGGTTTGAATAATCGTAACCATCACGGCTATAGAGGAAAAACCCAAATTCTGCGGCCGGATATAACTGCACGATTGACCGATATCCTGAGACGTGAGGCAGAAGATGTTTGTTCTGCATGATGCTGACAAGATTTTGATCTTTATCCCCGCAAAGCTCCTGCAGGAAATAGGCGCGCTCTTTGCCAACAAAAATACTATCGCTGTCTAGAACAACCCCAGTATCCGTTATGCAGGCTGAAAAATTCTGGCAGAATTCTTCTGTGAAGACAGTTGCCGATGGCCCGACCGGCTCACTCAGGTCCAGAATGATCAGGTCGAACTTATCCCCCGATGCCCGTGCCTTTTTCATGTAATCGGCAGCGTCACCGATGATTAGCTCAACCCTTGGATCATCATAATTCCCGTGAATACCAAGATATTCCTTTGACAATTCAACGACCCGCTCATCGATTTCAACCATAACAACGCGGGATACGAAATCATGCAGTAACACTTCACGAAGAATGCCACCATCGCCACCACCGACGATCAGAACACTCGCATTTTCACGCACGCGCCCCAATAGCGGCACATGAACAGCCATCTCATGATACATGAATTCATCGGATTCTGACGCCTGCACCAACCCATCCAATGTCAAAATCCGACCAAAGGTCTCATGGTCAAAAATTTCAATTTTCTGGTAGGGGCTTTGCTCTTCATGCAGCTTTTTCATATCGAGCGCATGGGTAAAGGCAACGCCTTCCGTTTCTTCGTGCCACCAGGTACGGCTAATTTCACTAATTTTGGTCATAATACTTTCTCAACGATCCAGGTCGTTCTCAATAATGTGCTTGAGCAATGCTTCTGATGCTGGTTTCAGCAAATCGAAAACATGCTCATAATCGGACAAATCACCGTAATATGGATCCGGCACTTCGGTTTCTTCGCTTGCACCAAAATCCAGCATTTTACAAAGTCGGCCCTTAAAATGATCAGGCTTCATGCGTGACAGATTGGCGTAATTATCATTGTCCATTGCCAGGATATACTGAAACTGCTCAAAATCTGAGGTTCGCACCTGACGTGCCCGTAAATCCGACATTTGAATATATCTGGTTTTGCCAATTAGCTGCGCCCGTTCATCAGGTGGATTACCAACATGCCAAGCCCCGGTTCCCGCACTATCCGTTATAATCCTGTTCTCAAGATTTTTCGCCGCGACCATGTCCCGAAACACCGCTTCCGCGGACGGTGATCTACAAATATTCCCAAGACAGACAAACAAAACCTGTATCATACTACCCTCGATCCTTGGCAGGCCACAGTTAGGGAACATATACAGGGTAACGATGGAGGTGCGAAGATAGAAATGGCAGGGAAACTTGAAAAAACTGATCGAGATCAGAAAATCGCGACTTTAAAAGGATGGAAAGCTCAATCAGGGCGCGATGCGATTGAGAAAAGCTTTCGATTTAAATCGTTCAATGAGGCTTTTGCCTTTATGACACGCGTTGCATTGAAGGCAGAAAAAATGGACCACCATCCAGAATGGTTCAACGTTTACAATCGTGTTGACGTGACGTTGACAACCCATGACGCCAATGGTGTCAGCGAAAAGGATATAAAACTTGCCGCATTTATGGACAAGGTAGGCGACCCTTAAGCCGCCGCCCTTAAAACGTCTTTATTTTGGCGCCATACGGATCGCGCCATCAAGACGGATCACTTCACCATTAAGCATCTGGTTCTCACAGATATGCTTTGCCAAAGACGCAAATTCTGCTGGATTACCCAAACGACTAGGGAAAGGAACACTGGCTCCAAGCGAGTCTTGCACATCCTGAGGGAGACTCATAAGCAGTGGTGTTCCAAAAATACCGGGGGCAATCGTCATGACCCGCACACCAACATTGGATAGATCGCGGGCAATCGGAAGCGTCATACCAACGATACCCCCTTTGGACGCCGCATAGGCAGCCTGCCCAATTTGACCATCATAAGCAGCTACAGATGCTGTATTAATGCAAACGCCGCGCTCGCCACTTTCCATGGGATCCAGCTTGACCATGTCGTCGGCCGCCCGGCGAATACAATTGAAGGTTCCGATCAGGTTGATATTCAGTACCTGCTGGAACTTATCCAAGGGATGCATTCCACGGCTTGATACTGTTTTTGCAGCAGGACCAATACCCGCGCAATTGACCAGAATACGCGCAGGACCGTGTGCCGTGCGAGCAGCCTCAAAGCCGGCTTCAACTGACGCATCCTCTGCCACATTTACTGTGAACGCTGATCCACCAATTTTTTCCGCCATTGCTTCGGCGGCCTCAGTATTCAAATCGAAAATAGCAACTTTTGCGCCCGCTTCAGCCAGCGCTGTTGCTGTCGCCGCTCCCAAGCCAGATGCACCACCTGTTACAATAGCAGCTTTTCCGCTGATATCCATTATCCGTCTCCCGATAATCTAACGTTTGTTTTTCAAAAATATGCCTCTTGAATACACCTCTCTTGGCAAAAAGGAAAGAACCCTCTGTTGCAAATCAGGGCACGACCATCATATACAGGAGCATGCAAAAACCTGATGATGATACCTCCGCGTTTGATGCGGATAAAATGCAGAGTGACAAACGCCTCGTCATGCGGGAGTTTGCTCAGAAGCTGCGCAGCAATCTTGGAAAGATCCCGTTTGCCGAAGATGTGACGGCCTCGTTCTATTGTGCCATGGACAGCAAAAGCCCCGCTTTTGTAAAGGCTGTTTTATTTGGCGCGCTTGCCTACTTCATCATGCCAGCAGACGTTATCCCTGATTTTATCGCGGCCTTGGGTTATACGGATGATGCCAGTGTCCTGCTTGCTGCGATGAAAACGGTACAGAGTCATATTGCGCCTGATCATCGCGAAAAAGCGTTGGCCTTTTTGGAAAAACAGCCCCGCCCGGAACCTGCCGAAGACTAGGGCTCAACCGATTGTTCTATTGGCTGCTTTTGAGCCTTCTTCAGGCCCGCTTCACGGCGGACGATATACAGGCTTGAGGCAACAATAATGCTCGCGCCGGTGAGCATCCACAAAGTCGGGATTTCACTAAAAACCAGAAAACCAAAGAGACCGGAAAATACCAGCCGCATGTAATCAAAGGGTGCCACGGCGGTCGCTTCTGCCACACTAAACGCCCGGATCGCGCAATAATTAGCGCCAGAACCAAACAACGCACCGCCGCCCAGTATGGCCAGTTGTTGCCAGGTTGGCGTTTGCCAAACAAATAGGGCGGGAATAAACGCAATACTGGCCCCGATTACCCCGAAGTAAAACATCATGGTAATGGGATCTTCGGTGCGGCTCAGTTTTTTAAGAAAAACCGAAACAAGGGCCACCATAAACGCGCCGAACAAGGCGACAAAGGACGCATGACTGAACTCACCGTCGGCCTGCACCATGACAAGAACCCCTAAAAACCCAACTCCGGTCGCCAACCAGCGACGCCAACGAATGATCTCACCTAGAAAAAGAACGGCCAGCAAAATAAGAAAGAGTGGTCTGGTGAAGGTCAATGCCACGGCATCCGCAAGGGGTAAATGCGTCACTGCATAAAAGATACTCAGCATTCCGGAAATACCGACGACAGCGCGAAAGAAATGAAGTTTGAAAACCTTTGTTCTAAGAGAGCCTATCCCTCTTTTAAAAACAAAAGGCAGCACGACAATCACCCCGAATACAGCACGGATGAAGCCAAGTTGAAAGCTGTCCAGCTCCTGACCGAGATACTTAATGACCAGGCTCATGATGGAAAAACAAAACCCGCCAAGCAGCATCCACAATGCCCCTTGGGCATTTGCAGGGATGGTCTCCCATATCCCCAACCACCGCAGTCGCTGGGACGCTGCAAAATTCATTGGCTCTCCCCGACTTTACTGGCGGCATCCTTCGCGTTCTGAACACTTTTCGGGTTGCCCGTCGCCCCGCTTAACCGAGCTTCACGCATGGCGATATAAACCGACGATGCAAAAATAATCGAGGCACCGACCCACACATAAATACTTGGATCTTGGGCAAAAAACAAAGCCCCGATAATGGCCGAGAAAACCAGACGGAAGAAATCAAACGGCAGAACATAGGTCGCGTCTGCAACGGCAAATGAGCGGGTAAAAAACAGATGCCCCAGTGTCGCACTCAGGCCCATGCCCGCCACCAGCATCAACTGATCCCAACTTGGTGTTACCCAGACAAGCATTGCCGGGATAAAAGACATCGGCAAAATGATGATCTGTGTCCAGGCAACAATGGACGGCGTACTTTCAGTCCCGGAAAGCATTTTCACACAGGTGACCGAACAGGCCATCGTCGCTGCGGCCAGCAGGGCTGCATAGGCGCCGGTGCTCATATCAATCACACCCGGCCGAAGAATGATCATAGCGCCTACAAAACCAACCAGAATAGCCATCCAGCGGCGAAACCGAACAACTTCTTTCAGGACGACGATCGCAAGCAGCGTGCCAAAGATCGGCGCGGTAAAATTAAGCGCGACCGCTTCTGCAAGCGGAATAACCGTTACGGCGTAGAACCAGGCAACCATAGAGACAAACCCGAATATACCGCGCACCAGGAACAATCCGGGTCTTCCGGTCTTCAATCCGGAAACGCCATATTTCAGGAACCACGGTGCAAGCGCAATCAGGCCCGCCATATTTCTAAGGAAGACAATCTCAAAAACCGGCATACCACTTGTTGAAAGTGATTTGATCAATCCCCCCAAGATGGAAAGGAACACACAACCGATAATCATTAAAAAAGCAGCCTGTATGGCTGCCGGCGCCTCGCGAAAGGGCCTCAGTAGGGGGAACGAAAACATTTTCCCATATTAGTTCGCATGCGTACCAACTTAAAGTGCAAACTTTGCAACCCTGCCCTGCACCCATAAAAAAGGGCCGCAAAAGCAGCCCTTTTTCATAGTTTCGCAATAGAGTTATGCAACCAGTGTGGCTTCGGTTTTTTCCCGAACTTCGTCCATTGTGACATCCGGTGCAAGCTCAACCACTTTCAGACCGCCCTCGACGACATCGAAAACACCCAGTCCAGTGATAATCCGGTCAACAACAGCCTGCCCAGTAAGCGGCAATGTGCAGGATTTCAACAATTTGGATTCACCCGCTTTGTTCGCGTGATCCATGATAATCACAACCCGTTGGACACCGGCAACCAGATCCATCGCACCGCCCATACCTTTTACCAGTTTGCCTGGTATCATCCAGTTTGCCAGATCCCCTGTTTCTGAGACTTCCATGGCGCCCAGAATAGACAAGGCAATATGGCCACCGCGGATCATGGCAAAGCTATCGGCGGAGTTGAAGTAACTCGTACGGTCCATTTCTGTAATGGTTTGCTTGCCCGCATTGATCAAGTCAGCGTCAATTTCATCCTCTGTCGGAAAAGGGCCCATGCCAAGCATGCCATTTTCTGACTGAAGGGTGACATCCACACCTTCCGGAATATAGTTTGAGACGAGGGTCGGAATACCGATCCCCAAATTGACATAGGTGCCATCTTCGAGTTCCTGAGCGGCCCGCTCAGCCATTTGATTACGATCCCAAGGCATTATTCGTTCTCCTCTCAGGCAACCCGTGTGGTGCGTTGTTCAATCCGTTTTTCATGTTCCCCTTTCAGCAACCGCTGAACGTAAACACTTGGCGTATGAATGTTATCCGGATCCAATGAGCCGACCGGCAGCAGCTCTTCTACTTCTGCAACCGTTACTTTCCCGCAGGTTGCCGCAAGAGGGTTAAAGTTCCGCGCTGTTTTACGGTATACAAGATTACCCTGCTCGTCCCCTTTCCAGGCTTTTACGATCGCAAGGTCGGCAACAATACCCCGTTCCAAAACATAGGTAACGCCGTCAAATTCTTTCAGTTCCTTGCCTTCAGCAACCTGTGTGCCGACGCCCGTTTTCGTATAGAAACCCGGAATACCAGCGCCGCCAGCACGCATTCTTTCTGCAAGCGTTCCTTGCGGATTAAATTCCAGCTCCAATTCGCCGGAAAGATACTGACGCATAAACTCTGCGTTCTCACCAACGTATGAGGAAACCATTTTTTTTACCTGTTTGGTCTGCAACAGGACACCGAGACCAAAATCGTCAACACCGGCATTATTCGAATAGATGGTCAGATTTTTGACGCCTGAATCACGGATGGCCGCGATCAGGTTTTCTGGAATACCACAAAGTCCAAAACCGCCCGCTGCAATGGTCATCCCATCAAACAGCAGTCCCTCCAGCGCCGAACCTGCATCTGCATATTGTTTCTGTGCCATTAAATGCACCCTACCCTTTCCCTGTATAAAAGAGGTACCAGTTAAAAAAACTGGCAAGGTCGTTTTACCCGCCATCCGTAAATCCGGCAGACCTTGAATTCGGGGCTGATCATAGACAGAATGTCGAAGTCTGAAAACTCAAAAACCGCCTGACAGCGACGGAAAAATCATTTTTTTCGCAACTGCACAAAAATTTCAAGGGATTTCAAGACCTTTGGCGTAACCAAAGAATATTCAGGGCACTTAAAAACTTGAAACAAGGCGCAAAAACCGAGCGAAACTGATCCCATGGCAGAGACATTTCCTGCTGAATTTGGGCCAGTGTCTTTTCCCCGTCAATCATTGCCACGATTTGATCTGTTTTTAAAGGAACCGGTAATAACACCTCTTCCCCGTCAAAACTGATGGCGAACTCCTTCTTCCCTTTTAACGTCCCTGCAAACACTTTAGGGGGCACTCGATCTGCCAGAACAGGGACCATCGATGGCGCTATGGTTGCAATGGTGGAAGCCCCCGCCGATCGCTTCTTAACATAGAAAATATGGGTTTTCAGGCTTCCGCTCAGATTTTCTGCGAGCGCCGCCTTTTGCATTGTTGTTAAGGTTTTGATCCGTTTCAGAACATCTTTGTCTTTGATGAAGTTTGCCGGATCATATTTCACTGGTTCAATAAACGCGACGGGTTCCAGATCAGCCGAAGCCAGAAATTCTTCAATTTCCGGCACCAGATAGCTACGATCCCGCGGATGCAGCAAAAGATCAAAAAAGGCGGCATCCTCGCCCATCTTGTGATCGCCCACGAACGGATTGCGTACCAACCAATTGGTTTTCGGTAAGCCCGCCACCAGTTTTTTGGCGATCGAAAGCTGCTCCGTCAAGTCTTGATCGCCAACAAGGGTCCGAAGAGCCCGCTGAACATGATACACACCCGTCCGTCCCAAAGTCGCATACAGCATCAGGCCCATGCCGCCGCCTTCTTTCAGAACAGAAGCGAGGGCCGAAAGTCCCTCCTCCGGATGTTCCAAATGATGCAGAACACCGCAACAGTCAATATAGTCAAATGGCTCGAGGCCCATTTCAGGCAAATCAAGAAGTGAGGCAGTGTGATATTCGATATTGTCAAGGCCGCGAACTTCAGCCCGTTTTTCCACCACCGCCCGGCTCGCCGATGACAAATCAATATAGGTTACAGTACCGTGCGGGCCATAATCAGCAAGCTGTTGCGCCAGCATTATCACAGCATCTCCGGTACCGCCACCGGCAACAAGGGCCCGAAAAGGTTTAGAAAAATCCCGCGCCCCATTGAACAGATAATGGTTCACTTCCACTAGTTGGCTGGGGCTACCGGTGATCAATCGTGTGCGTTCCTCTTCAGGATCGCGGGGAGGATAGGGCAATTGTTCGTACTGCTGCTTTACAGCCTTATCCCTGCGTGTCCTCCCCTTGCTCACGGTAATCAGTCCTTTACTGTAATAATCACTTTACCCGTTGTCTTGCGTGACAACAGAGCTTTCATGGCGTCCGCGCCCTGCTCCAACGGGAAATGCGTGGAAACGTGCGGCTTGATTTTGCCTTCTTCCACCATTTTCAGCATTGCATTGAAATTGGCCCTGTTTTTCTCTGGCGTCCGGCGCGCAAACTCGCCCCAGAATACACCCATCACAGAACATCCCTTCAGCAATGCCAGATTTGTTTTCAGTTCAGCAATCCGACCCGACGCAAATCCAATCACCAAAAGGCGACCTTCCCAATTTATGCATCGCATGGACTGATCAAACGCATCACCGCCAACAGGATCATAAATTACGTCAGCGCCTTTGCCGTCTGTCAATTCCTTGACGCGATCCTTGATGCTTTCTGTTGAATAATTGATGACATGATCCGCACCATATTGACGGACGATATCCATTTTTTCGTCAGAACCAACGGTTCCGATCACCGTGGCACCCAGTGCCTTGCCCAGTTCGACTGCGTTCAAGCCAACACCGCCAGCGGCGCCATGAACAAGCAGAACCTCACCCGGCTTAATCTGTGCCCGGTCCACCAGACCGTGATAGGTCGTGCCATAAGTAACAGGAAAGCCAGCGGCCTGATCAAAGGGCATGCTGTCTGGAATGACATATGTGCCGTCTTCAGGGGCAACAACATATTCTGCGAAACCGCCAAAGCCATGATTGGCCATCACGCGATCCCCCACTTTGATGCTGGTTACGCCTTCACCGACTTCTGTTACGATACCGGATGATTCCATCCCCGGAGAGAACGGAAAAGCAGGCTTGAACTGATATTTACCTGCAATCATAAGCGTATCGGGGAAATTCAATCCAACAGAATGAATTTGAATTTTTACCGTTCCGGCTGAAACTGTCGGTTCAGCGATATCCTCCATTACCAAGATGTCTGGTTCGCCAAATTCTTTACAAACAAGTGCTTTCATCGTTTTCCCATTTTTTTTATGCCGACAAAGAAGTCGGGGGTTTATTGCGCTGCAAACAAATTAACCGTTAACTGATATCAAGGTCAATTCGAACCTTTTTGTTCGTCGGCCTGAACGTTCATATGACCCACAGTTATATTGTTCCAGTTTTTCTGAACTGGCTTAACAAAAGCGTCAATCTCTCGGTGCATTTCCTCAGTCATAACGCCCAGATCCTGCAAAATCTGTCCCAGCGCGACTTCGGCACCCCGTGTTGTACCGTCTATATTTTTCACGGCAACACCCAATCCAAGATTGGGAAGGGCCGCCAAATACACACCTTCTGCCCCTGTCTTTGCAACGACCGCCCCTTTGGCTGATCGATTAAGAGCCGTACAAAGACGATCTGAACCGGCGATCATTTCTGGTTCCGTTGCGATGGCATTCTGCAATCGGCGACAGGCAGCCGCGCGTTCGTCAGGCAGTCTTTCGGGGTTGGCGAAACGGGCAATAGCGAGGGCGGCCCCAGACAGCGGAATGCCTATCGTTGGGATGGAACAACCGTCAATCCCGACCGGAGCCTCCGCCAAATCCAGATCGGTAAAATCTTCCAGAACTTTAACAAGACGTTTCTGCACTGGGTGATCCAGATGGATATATCCCTTCAAATCTTCTCCCAGATGAAGCGCCGTTGTCAGAAAACCCGCATGTTTCCCGGAACAGTTATTATGGGCTGCAGTGGGCTTTTTTCCTTCTGCCGCCAGTGCATAAGCCGCCTCCGGAAATGTTGGCCAGTGGGCACCGCATTCCAGCGCGTCCAAGGTCAGGCCCATTTTTTGCAGCCAAGCCGTGACCGCGGCAACATGTATTGGTTCGCCCGTATGAGAGGCACAGGATAAAGACAGCTCCTTGTCCGTCAGGTCGAACGCATCCGCCGCCCCTGATTCAATTAACGGCACCGACTGAAGCAACTTGATCGCCGACCGTAAATAGACAGGTTTTTCCGTATTTCCCCACTTTTTCAAGATGTTTCCTGACGCATCGGATACAACAGCATTTACCATATGCTGACACTCAACCATCGGGCCTCGATAAACGTTGACCACAATTGGCGATTGGGTAGAAACTGTTGCAGAGTGCTTTTTCATCTGGATAATCCTGAATAGACATAATACCAAGAGCTGCACAGTATCCACTTTTGGGTTTGGAGTGAAGGAAATCATGAGCGCTAGAGGCTATTTTGGCATTGGCATTGAAGGTGTCAGCAAACCAATGAACGCAGGGAATCTGTTTCGAACGGCCAATGCGTTTGGCGGCAGTTTTGTTTTTACGGTCGGGGCAGAATATTCTGTCCGCAAAGCCAAGTCGGATACCAGTGTCGCTCCAAAAAGTATTCCCTGGTACGATTTCGATACCATTGAAGACATGAAGCTGCCTCGTCTTTGTAAAATTGTCGGTGTAGAATTGTTGGATGAAGCGGAAGAACTGCCCAGTTTTTTTCACCCCATCAATGCGGCCTACATCCTGGGACGCGAACGGGGTTCCCTTTCTCCTGCCATGCAAGAAAAATGTGACTATTTCATCAAAATTCCGACAAAATTCTGTTTGAATGTTGCAACTGCTGGCGCCATCGTTATGTATGACAGGATTGTCACGCATGGGCGATTTGCACAACGCCCGACAGGCGAACTCGGAAAGGCGATTGAATTGCCAGACCATGTACAGGGCAGACCGATCCAAAGGACGATCGACACCTAGAAGGAATGAAATGTCCCTTTTTGGGCGATCATTCGAAGGGAACAGAGCAAGCGGATAAAACCGTTTTGCAACATTGCTGGAAAAAACTGATAAAGGGCCTTATCCTGACGTCATGATTAAACTGAATTTGCATATACTGTCTCCGCTGGCCGCATTCTTGGTCATTTCCCTCACAACGCTGAGTGCTCAGGCACAAAGTACAGACCCAAGGGCTCTTGGCACTTTTAAAGATTGGCAGGCCTACACATGGCTCGAAGGTGGGAAAAAAGTGTGTTACATGCTTTCCCGGCCTAACAAATCGTTGCCGCAAAATGTTAAGCGCGGGGATATTTACCTGATGGTCACCTACCGACCAAAATCCCGCTCCAAAGAAGAAGTCAGCCACGTGACCGGATACACTTACAAAAACCGTTCTACTGTCGAGCTGGCAATTGGAAATCGAAAGTTCAAACTGGCGACAGATGCCGATGTCGCATGGGTGCCCGAAGGTGAAAGCGACGCCAAACTGATCTCCGCCATGCGAAGAGGGGCCAAGGTTATTGTGAAAGGTCGCTCCTCCCGCGGAACACTCACGACGGATAGTTATTCACTGCAGGGCTTTACAGCTGCGCATAAGCAGATTAGAAAAAGCTGCAGTTAAAGAGGGCTGAGCATTCGCCCCAATTTTTAGAAGTATTGTAGAGCTATGGAACATTTGATTCCGGATGTAGAGGCTGTTGACAGACAGCCCGAGCTTCTCGCCATCCGTAAAAACCTGGTCGGTTTGACCCGCAAGGAAATTGCGGCAGCCCTCGTTGAAGCCGGAGAAGCCGAGAAAGCCGCCAAAATGCGGGCTCGGCAGCTGTTTCACTGGCTCTATTATCGGGGTGCTGACAACTTCGATGACATGACATCCATCTCGAAAGAATTGCGGGCAAAATTGCCTGAAAATTTCACAGTGGACCGCCCTGAAATTACCAATTTACAGGAATCTGTTGACGGTACGCGCAAGTGGCTGGTCAAGTTTCCCGACGGTCAGGAAGTCGAATCAGTTCATATTCCTGAAGAAGATCGCGGTGCATTATGTGTGTCCAGTCAGGTCGGATGTACGCTGACCTGTAGTTTTTGTCATACCGGAACCATGAAACTTGTCCGTAATTTGACGGCCGGTGAAATCGTGTCCCAGATGATGATTGCCCGTGACACGTTAGGTGAATGGCCCAGCCCCAAGGGCAACCGCATGATTTCCAACATTGTCATGATGGGCATGGGTGAGCCGCTGCTGAATTATGAAAATGTGGCGAAGGCCCTGAATATTGTCATGGACGGCGAAGGGATCTCTTTATCCAAGCGTCGCATTACACTCTCCACCTCCGGCGTTGTCCCTAAGATTCATCAGTGCGGCGAAGAGCTGGGCGTGAATTTAGCGATATCATTACACGCGGTGACCGATGATGTTCGGGATATCCTTGTCCCGATCAACAAACGCTACCCGATCAAGGAACTGCTTCAAGCCTGCCGGGACTACCCCGCCAGCAACAACGCCCGCCGGATCACTTTCGAATATGTCATGCTAAATGGCATTAATGACAGCCCGGCCGATGCGCGTGAACTTGTCCGTCTACTGAAAGGGATCCCGGCAAAGGTAAACCTGATCCCGTTCAATCCTTGGCCGGGCAGCAATTATATCTGTTCCAGCAATAACGCTATTCACCGTTTTGCAAAAATCGTAAATGATGCCGGCTATTCCTCCCCTGTTCGCGTATCGCGGGGACAGGATATCATGGCCGCCTGCGGTCAGCTTAAATCCGCCAGCACCAAAGAACCTGCCTCTGCAAGACGCACAGCAAACGCGTAAAAAACACCCCTCTCCTCTTTCCCTTGCGAGAGGGGGATTTTTCGCCTATTTTGCGCGCTTCTGATAATTATCAAAATAGATTTCCATCGAAGGTACGCGTCATGTCACAAGACATCAAGAAAGTCGTATTGGCCTATTCTGGAGGCCTGGACACCTCTGTAATCCTGAAATGGTTACAGACAACTTATAACTGTGAAGTTGTCACTTTTACTGCCGATCTGGGGCAGGGTGAAGAACTTGAACCCGCCCGCCAGAAAGCCGAGCTTCTTGGTATCAAAGACATCTTTATCGACGATCTGCGAGAAGAATTTGTCCGTGACTTTGTTTTTCCAATGTTCCGTGCGAACGCTGTCTACGAAGGTCAATATCTGCTAGGCACGTCGATCGCCCGCCCGTTGATTTCAAAACGCCAGATCGAAATTGCCCGGGAAGTTGGCGCGGATGCCGTTGCGCATGGCGCCACAGGAAAAGGTAATGATCAAGTTCGCTTCGAACTGGGCTATTATGCCCTGAACCCGGATATCAAAGTGATTTCCCCTTGGCGCGAATGGGATTTGAATTCCAGAACCAAGTTAATTGATTTTGCAGAGAAGAACCAGATCCCTATTCCAAAAGACAAGCGCGGTGAAGCTCCTTTCTCGGTTGATGCCAACCTGCTGCATATTTCTGCTGAAGGAAAAGCACTGGAAGATCCGTGGGAAGAAGCCGCTGAATATGTCTATACTCGGACAGTTGCTCCTGAAGATGCGCCAGATACGCCCACTTATATCGAAATTGAGTATGAAAAAGGCGATCCGGTTGGCCTGGACGGAAAGCGCCTTAGCCCGGCGACCTTGCTGACAGCCTTGAATAAGCTTGCGGGCGACAATGGTATTGGACGCCTTGACCTTGTTGAGGGCCGGTTTGTTGGCATGAAATCTCGCGGTATCTATGAAACACCCGGCGGGACCATTATGCTCGAAGCCCATCGTGGCATCGAACAAATCACTTTGGACCGCGGCGCCATGCATCTGAAAGATGACATCATGCCGCGCTATGCCGAATTGATCTATAATGGACTTTGGTTCTCTCCTGAGCGGGAAATGCTTCAGGCTTTGATCGATAAGAGCCAGGAAAAAGTAAGTGGTGTGGTTCGTCTGAAACTGTTCAAGGGACGCGTCAGCGTTGTCGGAAGAAAGAGTAAATACTCTCTTTATTCCATGGAACATGTCACCTTTGAAGAAGACACCGTTTATGATCAGCGGGATGCAGAGGGCTTTATCAAACTGAATGCCTTACGCCTGCGTTTGCTCCATCGGCAAAAAGGCTAATCTCATTTGCCATTAAAAATTAAGGCGGCTGATCTTTCAGCCGCCTTTTTTATGTCTTGCTTTAACGGCCAAAAGGATCATCCGGATCCTCTTCAAAATCATGGACTTCTTCTACATATGGAATGTAGCGGTCCTTGATAAAAAGAATACCTGCAAAGCCGCCTCCTGCAAGCGCGCCAAACACTAAAACAGTGATAGCATCGGGAAACCAGCTTAAATCCCAGGACAGATTAAAAACACCAACGACAAAAAGAATGGCCGCCCCCGGCATTGCAATAAAGACAATTGCCAAAACAATCCCGGTCAATGCTCCCAATCCAACTGATTTGGAAAATTGGGCGACTAATTCAGGACTAAAGCGCACTTGTATCCCCTCTACACTTCCGGGACATCGACATTTGCGATCCGGCAGGCAGCCGTGATCGTATTTGCCAATAAGCAGGCGATCGTCATCGGGCCAACCCCGCCAGGGACAGGCGTAATCGCACCGGCCACTTCTTTCGCAGCTTCAAAATCCACATCCCCCACAAGTCGGGTTTTACCATCGTCTTTTGCAATTCTGTTAATACCAACATCAATAACCGTTGCGCCGGGCTTAACCCAATCGCCTTGAATCATTTTCGGGCGCCCCACGGCAGCAACCAGAATATCTGCGCCTCTGCAGACCTCTTCAAGATTTCGGGTTCGCGAATGAGCAATTGTCACGGTACAGTTTTCAGCAAGCAATAAGCTGGCCATTGGTTTACCGACGATATTAGAGCGGCCCACAACAACGGCATTTAGCCCGGAGAGGTCGCCTAATCGATCTTTCAACATCATGATGCAGCCAAGCGGCGTACAGGGAACCATAGCCGGCAATCCGACCGCCTGACGCCCCGTATTGATCACATGAAAGCCATCCACGTCTTTTTCCGGGTTAATGGCATCCAGAACAGCTGTTTCATCTACTTGGTCCGGTAAGGGCAATTGCACGAGAATACCGTGAATGTCCGGATCATCGTTCAGACGGTGAACCACAGCAAGAACCTCTTCCTGAGAAGTTGTTTCCGGCAGCCGAATTTCTTCGGATTTCATGCCCGCTTCAATCGTCGCTTTGTTTTTGTTACGAACATAGACATGACTTGCCGGATCTTCGCCCACAAGAACGACCGCCAGACCAGGCGTCAATCCCGCATTCTCTTTCAGATATTCGGTTTGTCGAGCGACCTTCGCCCGTACTTTTTCGGCAAATAATTTGCCATCAATGATTTCGGCCGTCATAGTCCTGTTTCTTTCATTGAACGGGTGCGAACAATCGCTGCAATGTCTTCTCCAGGCTGTCCGCATCGCCCTTAAGAAGAAGTGTTTTGTTTCTATCAGTTGCCCCAGACACCAAATCGATGTCACGCTGCGCAACGCCCAGATGTTTACTCAAAATTTTAATGAGAGCTTTGTTAGCCTTTCCTTTTTCAGGAACAACTGTCACAGCCACTTTCGCTCGCGTCAGTCCATCACCGGACTTTTCGACCCCCTGCAATCGATTGGAGGAGGCGCTCGGGCTTAACCTGACGCGCAAATTCAGCCCATCGGCATGACGGAACCAAGCTTTTTCATCAACCGTAGACAAAAAACTCATACATCAAATTCTGCAGGAAAATGAGCAGCAAAATCAGCACAATCGGAGAAATATCGATACCGCCGAACGCTGGGATTATCCTGCGGATGGGGCGCAAAACAGGCTCTGTTATTTTATAGAGGAATTCGCCGACAGTTGCGACAAACTGATTGCGGGCATTTACAACGTTGAATGCAACAAGCCAGCTTAAAATCGCATTGGCGATAAGGAGCCAGATAAATATCTGTATAATCGAGCTTACGAGAGTGACGACTGAAGCCATATTTCTACCTTGCTTGATAAGAACTCCCCTACATTTAGTCGTCCCTGCAGGGGAGAGCAAGACAAGTCTCACCATATTGCCTCAAAATATTGACCGAATGGCAATCTGGGCGGATTAAATCCTATTTTACAGTGCTTTTTACAACACGCCTGGATACTTCTTTTATCAATATTCCAGCGAAATCCGCTGCGGAAAGGGGATTGGTCTTATTTCCCAGCGCAGCCATCCGTATTTCAGGAACGGTTCCGCGACGCAGCGTCCTTTTACCAAACAATGTCATTTGAAGCGTTGTACTGCCCTTGGCAATCGAAACCTTATTGATAATCAACTTGCGCCCGCTTGGCATTTTCCCAGCAGATGCAACATAGGCAACGGCTGTTGAAACCAATGCTGATGTACTGAGTTTTTTTCCATTACTCTCAACAAACATTTTGTAGGGGCCGACATCCAATGACTTAATAATCAGTGGGCCGGACAAAACACTGACCGGATCATATTCAAATGTCACTTTTTCGACTTCAAAAAGGGGCGTATTGGCTGAGGTTTTTAAAACAAACCCCTCGATTATCCCGATCCCCTTCGCAATATTCAGTGAGGTCTCGCGGATCGAAACGGCACTACCGGAGGCACCTCCCCCCGTCTTAGCTACGCTCTCCTGTAACTCTTGGGTCACCACTTCGTTCGCGTAAAACGCACCTGCGATCAACATAGAGATGCCCAGAACGGCACCGCCCGATAAAACCAACCATTTCTTTGAAGTCATCTGCCTTCTCACTCCCTTTAACATCATTGATTGTCTCGATGTGGAAGTTGAGGGATTTAATTCAACATTAAATCAACTTAAGCGTTCATAATATCATACAAGGCTATGCTTTTCGGACCCAACGGTCCAGCGCACTGGAGGACAGAACGAATATTAGGACACCAGCCACCAGGCCGACACTGTTTGCTATAATATCACCTGTCTCAAAATACCGGCCTGTCATTGGCTGTATAAATTCAATGGCGATCCCTAGCAGAAAGGACAGGAAAATCATCATCCCTTTTTGTTGCCATCCTCTGCCCGCACTGACGGCTGCAATGGATAACGCCGCATAACCAATAAAGTGCTGAACTTTGTCGGATAAAATAGAAGGGACCTGTTCAACGGCCTGGATTGGGATCAAGGATCCAATAATAATCGTCAGGGCCAATCCGCACCAACAAATGAAGCCAGCGATTTTCATGGGTGTATATCCGCGTCCATTCCTGAATACCTGTTGTGACATTGCCACACATTTCTTATCATCGTTAACCGTTAGTGCATATAATTTGGTTAGGCTTCTTATACCGGTACATATAGGGGGAAGCATCATTCTTTTGTCCAAGATGCAAATGAACGGACCTCCGTGATCTACCGATTGTGTAAATGAGCGAAGAAAACGGCCAGAAATGAACAGACCAGAAAAACTTGCAGCAACTAACAAATTTGACGCTCCTGCAACAGGCTATCCTGTTTCAGCGCCAGTCTTAAGTGGATTGTTCAGTTTTCTGGATATCTTCTTTTTGATCCTCGCAGGTGCCCTCGCGTATAAATGGATTGTTGGAAATCCTCTTTATATGAGAGAGATCTATTCGTTCGCTATTGCGTTTATCGGCCTTGCCTATTTCTTTGTTGGCCGTTTTGCCGGGATTTATTCGTTTGCCGCCCTTTTGAACCCTTTTAGAAATGCCTCCAAGCTTGGCGTGACGTGTTTGACTGTTTTCCTTCTTCTTCTTGCAATCGCTTTTACGCTCAGGATTTCTGATAGCTACTCTCGCATCTGGCTTTACAGCTTCACCGCTATGGCCTTCTCTTTTGTCTTTGCCTATCGCCTCTTGGCAGCGTTCATTCTTTCTTCGAATGTCCAGCACGGACGCTTTAACCGCAACGTTGTCATTTTTGGGTCCGGTGAACAGGCCTCACGGTTGATCAAACAACTAAGTCAAGGCCAGCATAATTTTTACAGGATTATCGGGGTTTTCGACGACCGACAAACCCGAACAGGGGATCTGGGCGAGGGATACACTATTTCAGGAAACATGAAGGATCTGAAAAAACTCGTCCGTCAGCAGGACGTGGATGATGTTATTGTTGCTCTCCCGTGGAATGCGGATGATCGGCAGGTAGGTATCGTACAACAATTGCGTGAGCTTCCCTGCCATGTTCACCTGGTTTCAGATTTGGTCGGGTTTCGTTTTCCCAATAAACCGTCCCCTTCTCATTTTGGCAACCTACCCATGATCGAAGTAATTGACTCTCCTGTCTCTGGTTGGGGAAGCGTCCTGAAGTGGCTTGAAGACCGGATTTTGAGCAGTCTTCTCCTGTTAATCTTCATGCCGGTCCTTATTTGCATCGCCGTGGCCATAAAACTGGAAAGCAAAGGTCCGGTATTGTTCAAACAAAAACGATACGGCTACAACAATCAGATATTCGAAATTTATAAATTTCGCTCCATGTACGTAGAAGAGAGAACACCGGACGTTACGCAACAGGCGACCAAAAATGATCCTCGTATTACCAAGGTGGGTCGTTTTATCCGACGAACCAGTCTTGATGAGTTACCTCAATTATTGAACGTCTTTCTTGGCTCAATGTCTCTGGTGGGCCCCCGCCCTCATGCGATCGATCACAATGAAGAATATTCGGTTCTTATTGATGGTTACTTTACCCGCCACAAAGTTAAACCCGGTATTACAGGTTGGGCACAAGTAAACGGGTTGCGTGGTGAAACCGATACCCTAGAAAAAATGGAAGCGCGTGTAGAACACGATACCTACTATTGTGAGCATTGGTCTTTACTGTTTGATGTCCAGATCTTGATAATGACTGCCTTCGTTGGGTTTATTAATAAAAATGCGTACTAATCGCAAGAAAACCGAACCCATCGAATAGATTTTCAACAAAATGATTCTTTTTTCGACAATCTTAATTACCATTCGCACCTTCTTCACTCGCTTGGCGATTATATTTTTTAACTTTCGGTGATAAAAAGAGAAAATTAACCTTAACAGCCCGAATTCACAGACAAATTTAGCTATTTATTTACTTCTTATTAATGTTTTTGCTGGGCGGGCGCCCTCTACAGGCGTAAATTAATAGAACCGAATATTACATCGGATTGGTGAGGGGCCAAAAATTTAAGACAACTGATGCCACTCCCCAGGATATAAAAGCAGCTCAACAGAAGGCCTGCACCAACCAGTGAATAAGTTCCTGCATTGTGCAGAATTTATTCAATCACAAGACTGAGCAGGAGTAAGCAGAATGAAAAGATTTTTGAGATTAACACTAATAAGTACGTTCGCCGGCTTATTTAGCATTGGAATGGCCAATGCTGCCACATTTGACTATGCCGCAATCGCTGATGCCCCTCCTGGCGAGATGGGCGGGCAACCTCTAATTCATAGTGATGGTGGTATCACAGTTGAAGCAAGGGGATATCTATCCGGCGCTCCAACCGCAGCCTACCTGGATTCCGGTAGCGCCGGCATGGGCGTTTGTAGCACGGGACTGACAGGAACTCTTCAATGCGTCTCTCCAAGTGATGACAATGTGACGTCTGATGAAACATTGGAACTTACATTCAATAAAATCGTAACGATCGATTCAATAGCGTTTGCTGACAGTGTTCACGGTACAGCCGGTCTGGTCGGTGGCGTCCTTGCCCTCACAATCGATGGTTCCCCAATCTTGGGCGGCATGTCTCTCGATCCTGCTGACTGGGGCTTGTTTGCGGGACTGACAGGTACAGTTTTTGAGTTTTCATACGTGGACACTCAATTCTATCTTGAAGCGATCACAGTGAGTGCTGTTCCGCTGCCACCTGCCCTCCTATTATTTGGTGCTGCCCTTGCAGGACTTGGTTGGATTGGCCGCAGAAGAAAGCAATCTTAAGAGACAGGAAAACCTTCTCTTAAACAGCAAACCTACAATGGTTCGAAAAGAAGGCCTCGATTTTTCGAGGCCTTTTGTTTTTCAGCCTGATTGTGCACTTTTTCTTTACTATTGCGGGTTTAATTTGAGAACGTGTATTGTGCGTTTTTTACTTTTATTCGTTTTCGGCTAAAAACTCTGATTATTCATAAAGTTATTTTATGGTGGGGTCATTAAGCTGATAGTCGTTTTGTTTTGGTTATTGATTGCGTTATAGACGCTAATCGAAACATTAAGTACTTCAAAAAACAACCATTAATAACAGTTAGAAAATCAGGCATGACAACTGATACTTACGAGCAAGAAGAACAAGCTTCTCCGCTAGATCTAAATCAAATTCTAGCAATTGCAAAGCGTCGCTTCTTTTACTTTCTAATCCCTGTGGTAATTGCAGGAAGCATAGTTGTGGCAATCGCTTTTCTCCTGCCACCAAGGTACGAATCCTATGCGACGGTTCTTGTCGAATCTCAACAGATACCCGTCGAGTTTGTTCAATCGACTGTTACGTCAGATCCAAATCAGCGCATCACTGTAATAAAACAACGGGTTATGACACGTACCAACTTACTCAGAATTGTTGACAAATATAATGTTTTTGCTGAAGAGCGGAAAAGGCTATCGGTCACCAAATTAATTGAGGAAATGCAGCGCTTGGTTAGTGTCGACGTCATAACGGCTGAAAATGGCCAAGGACGGCGAGGCGCAACGACCATTGCCTTTCGTCTCTCTTTTCAGCATGAAAACCCTCAAACCGCCACAAAAGTCGCCAACGAACTGGTAACATTATTTCTGAGCGAAAACGTGAAAACCCGCACGGAAAGAGCAAGTGAAACTACAGAATTCCTGGAACAAGAGGCTCAGAAACTAAAAGAGCAAATGATAATCGCTGAAGCCGCCATCTCAAATTACAAGCAATTACATAGAGATAATTTACCAGAGCACCTGAATCTGCGCCTTAGTCGTCTGGAAAGAATTCAAGCTGAAATTAAAGCTTTAGAACAACAATTGATCAATTTGAGAGAAGAGCGCCGATATTTAGATGTTGAAATGGCAAGCGCTGAAGCAGGAGAAGACCCTTCAGCAGGCTCACAATCAGTCGTCAGCGACACTGAAAAAGAACTAAATCTTCTTAAGGATGCCCTTACAACAGCGTCAGTAAAATTGACCGACGCACATCCGGATATTAAAGCACTGAAACGTCGGATTGGGATGCTTGAAAAGAAACTTGAAGATGAGCTCTCTACTAGTCAAGAAGACAATGATATAGATCGAAAAGCGGCAAAATCCACAAACCCCAAAATTCAGCGTTTGTTGGACAGACTACAAATTCGGATATCAAGCAACACAGCAAGTATTCAAAAATTTGAAAAGGATTTGACGGAATTAAGGGCCAAAGCATCGGAAATCGAAGAACGCGTTCTGAAAACTCCTGAAGTAGAAAGAGAGCTTATAACACTCGCCCGCAATCACCGCGAAATCTTTGAAAAATATTCAGAGCTCCAGGCGAAACAAGGGAAAGCCCAACTCGCCCAAAATCTGGAAGAAGAAAAGAAGGCTGAGCGTTTTATTCTTTTAGAACCACCCGTAACCCCAACCGAACCTGTATGGCCTGATAGGCTAAAGATTTTCGGGATCGGCGGCTTCTTGGCCATCGCGAGCGGGATCGGCACTGCGCTATTGGTCGAGCTGGTAGACAAGCGAATAAGAACAGCGTCTGAATTGGAGACGCTGTTAAAGCGCCCTCCTCTGGTTTCAATCCCTTATATTCAGACCCATCGGGACGTTCAGAAAAAACGATATCGATATGGCATGGTCTTGCTGGTCCCCACATTGATGGGACTTGGCGTCTTGGCCGCCATACATGTTTTGTACAAACCTTTAGACGTGCTCTTTTATCGCGTTTGGGTTTATCTTGAAAAACTTAACCTTTTGCCATTTTAAGAGGCCGCAATGGAACGCATCAAAGAAGCAATTTCAAAGGCCCGAAATTCACAAGGCCTAAAAGAACAAATCAAAAGCCGGGCTCAGGTCGATATTCATCGCGATGAGCTCAACAACGATGAGATAACGTATCAGGAAACAAAGGTTGTCCAATTGGACACCAAACACCTTGAGAATAACCGGATCGTCACCTTTGACAGTGAAGATCCAGACTCCGTAGCCTTCGATATTCTGCGCACCCAGATATTGACCAAGATGAAAGAAAACAACTGGCGCACTCTGGCAATTACCAGTCCGACGCCTGAATGTGGCAAAACCGTTGTTGCGCTTAATCTTGCAATGAGCATCGCCAAACAAACCGAGCATACAGCCCTCCTCGTTGATTTTGACCTTCGCAAACCGCGCATATCTCAATATTTAGGGTTACCTGCCGGAAAGTCCCTATTCGATTTTCTGGAAAACAAGGCTGAAATAAAAGACGTCCTTGTTAATCCAGGCCTGCCGAGATTAGTTGTTTTGCCAAACACAACCCCTGTCAGAAATGCAGCGGAAACGCTCACCTCTCGCCGAATAAAATCTATGGTGACAGACTTAAGAGATCGTTATGAAAGCCGGGTCATTATTTTTGACCTTCCCCCGCTCATGGCTGCTGACGATGCGATGGCGTTTCTCCCTCAGGTTGATTGCGTTCTTTTGATTGTGGCAAGCGACGAGTCAACCCCGGCCGAAATCAAAGAAAGTAGACGACAACTGCAATCGTCTAATTTGATTGGTGTTGTCTTAAATAAATCTCACGAAAAACAATCTCACTACTATTAACCATCACGATAAAACTACAATCAGAAGATTTATCCTGCCAAAATAATAGTGTAGCATGGCGTACCCGTCATTATTGGAAGGCAAACGGCTGTGACAAATATTGTGGAAGCGAGCTCAATGCGGTTTGATGTACCCAAAATTCTGTTGGCACTCACTGTGCTTCTGGCTCTCGCCTTTTACGCTCCAGATGCTGAATTGCTTTGGACTTCGTGGATGGAATTGGAAGAGTTCAGTCACGGCCCTTTAATGCTGGTTGTTTCCTTCTTTCTTTTATGGAAACGCAAGGAATTATTAAATACACCGGATAACAAAGGTCGCTTCGTAGGTGTGGCAATTGTTTTCTTCTCAATTGTCATTTATGGCCTGGCAATCAAGGCGGGCATCCAAAATGCCCGTCACTTAAGCATTCTGGCACTTTTGTTTGGTTTATTTCTGACATTTGGCGGCTTTAATTATGCCCGCTATGTTTTCCCAGCCCTTATTCTTTTACCATTCGTTGTTCCGCCCCCCAGTTTCCTGAACTCAAACCTTTCCTATGGACTTCAGCTTTTTTCAACAGATGTCAGTGTCTTTTCACTCCGCGCCATTGGCGTAACAGTCTTTCAAGATGGCAATATCATTGATCTGGGTGAAATGAAATTGGAAGTCGCCGAGGCGTGCAGCGGGTTGCGCTACCTCTATCCTATGGTTGGGTTGGGGGCCCTTTCAGGCATGCTGTTCGATATTGCGCTCTGGAAAAGAGGACTTTTTCTTGTTCTCGCCGCCGCCATATCGATCGTTATGAATAGTGTTCGAATTTTCCTGACCGGCGCTTTCGTTGAATTTACGGATATGGGCGTTTCTGAAGGCTTTTTCCATCTGTTTGAAGGATGGGTCTTCTTCCTGATTTCTTTTGTCCTCGTTCTGGGAGCTTGCTGGCTGACCCTGACAAAAAAAGAAAAATCAACGGTCGGAAATGGTGTTCTGAATGTCCGCAATATCAGAAAGCCTTCTGAAGAACCAAAGCTAACGGCCCCTATTTATGGCGCTGTTATTTTATGTATTGCTTTGGTCCCGCTTACGGTTTACCTGAGAAACCTTGAGCCAACCATTCCTGAGCGTACCAGCTTCGCAAGTTTCCCTTTGAAAATCGGAGACCTGATAGCCGAAGAGGATCAAATCCCGGGCATCGAAGCAGAAGTTCTGCAAATGAGTGATTATTTTCTGGGCCATTACAGGGAAGCAAACCTTCCTGCAATTTCACTCTTTATTGGTTATTATGATCAACAATCGGCAGGGCGCACCCCACACTCTCCCCGGGTCTGCATTCCGTCCGGAGGCTGGGAAATCAGAGACCTTCAGACAATCGAATTAATGAAGGATGGCAATCCTGTCCCTGTTAATCGGGTTCTGATTGGCAAAGGGGAACAACGGCTTCTCGTCTATTATTGGTTCCAGCAACGCGGAAAATTTATTGCCAACGAATATGCTGCAAAATTCAACCTTTTACTGGGCGGACTAACCTCCTCTCGAACAGATGGTGCGCTTGTGCGATTATCCATGCCGATCTCATCTACGATGTCTGAGATTGTCGCGGATAAACGTCTGGAAGAATTTTCGAAAAATTTATTCCCGGTTCTGCCGAAATATATACCTGATTCTTGACGGAGAAAATAATGGATATCACCCGGATTGCAGCATTCTCCTCCCAGAATAATGGCGGCAACCCGGCAGGAGTGGCAATGTTTGAAACACTGCCCTACGCTATGGAAATGCAAAAAATAGCTGCGGAAATCGGGTATTCGGAAACCGCCTTTCTTGAACCTCTGGCAGAGGGATGGCGCATTCGGTATTTTGCCCCCGAACAGGAGGTTGCCTTTTGTGGTCACGCAACCATCGCCAGTGCCGCCGAATTGGGTCGGCGTTATGGTGCGGGCACCTATCATCTTCATCTAAATGATGCACAGATCTCGGTTGATGCTTTCAAATCAAAGACGGGCGAATGGTCGGCCTCCTTAAATAGTCCGCCGACCTGGTCGACATTGGTCTCGTTCGATGAGTTTAAAACGGTGTTGGAAAATTTTAGGATCTCACCCACGGATATGGACGCTCGTTTCCCGCTTGCTTTGGCAGGGGCAGGAGCGCGCCATCTGATGATCGGCCTTGCAGACCACGAAAAACTCAAAACCATGTCCTATGATTTTGATATTATTAAAAATATCATGATTGAACGCGATTTGACCACGTTGAACCTTTTCTATTGTGAAAGTAACACCGTTTTTCATAGCCGAAACCCCTTTGCGTTTGGTGGGGTTTACGAAGACCCTGCAACAGGTGCCGCCGCGGCGGCTTTGGGTGGCTATTTAAGGGATGCCCGTTTTATCAAAGAAGAAACAGCCATAACCGTTCATCAGGGCGTTGACATGGGCAGCCCCTCACTTCTTCAAGTCCATATCGGTAAAGACAAAGGGCAATCAGTAACAGTATCGGGCGAAACCCGTGTTATTGAATAAACGGTGCCTTACTTTATTGTTCTGTCATCGCCCTATTGAAGCTAAGTAGAATAGGGTTCAGGAAATAATCCAGCGCAGTCCGTTCACCGGTTGCAATCATGACATCAGCCTGCATCCCAGGACGAAGCTGATCCATCGATAGATTGCTTTGCTCAATGTTATCGATCCGAACAAGGGCCTGATAGAAAAACGCCCCGGTCCGCTCGTTTTGGATACTGTCAGCCGACACCCCGATAATTGTACCTTCAACCGGTTTAGACGTCCTTTGGCTGAAGGCGGGAAAGCGGATGTGAGCAGTCGCTCCAACATGTACAATGTCAATGTCTGTTGGATCGACCTCTGCCTCTACAATCAATTTCTGATCCACGGGCACAATATCCATTAGTGGCTGTCCGGAAGAAATAACGGCCCCTTTGGTAAACACTGTCAGATTGACGACAAGGCCGGTATTCGGCGCGCGAACCTCGGTTCTCCCCATCACGTCAATAGACGCCCGTTCTTGCTCCTCCAGATCAAACAACATGGATTGAACATTTTTCAACTCTGCAACCGCTTCATTGAGGACCGCATTTTGAATTTCTGTAATCTGAAGCCTAATCTCGCCTATTGCCTGCTTGGATTGTGCAATTCGAGCCACATTCTGACCGCGGTTCCCGGCTAACTCTGACGCTGTTCTCTGCAAAGCCCTTAACCGACTCCGTTTTGCCAGCTTTTTATCGACCAGTTGTTGCACATCTGCCAATTCTTCCCGGATGAGTTTCAACTGTGTATCACCCGCCCGTATCTGGCCTTGTAAACCCTTCATTTCTTCTTCGAGCTGCGCAATTTTTTGCTCAAGGATCGTTATTTGCCCCTTCCGAGCTAGACGCCTTGCGTTGAAGATACTCACCTGTCCATCCATCGTCTTGGCAACATTTTCATTGGAACGACGATCTTCCAGCCATTTTGGAAACGTAATATTCTCCAGATTATCTCGCTCTGCTGTTAGGCGGGCCATCTCTGCCAATGCCACCATCTTACGCCCTTGAATCAGCTTTAGCGAAGCCTCCGCCTGCGTCTCGTCCAATGTCAACAGGACTTGGTTTTTCTGAACCAGATCACCATCTTTCACCAAAATATCCTGAACAATGCCACCTTCAAAATGTTGAATGGTCTTTCGGTTACCTTCAACACTAATGACGCCAGAGGCCAGCGCCGCGCTATCAAGCGGAGCAAATGCTGCCCATCCCATAAATCCACCAAAAAAAAGCAGAAGGATTACTACACCTGCCAGTATAGGCTTGCCGACGCCCATCTGATCTTTCGTCTGTTCTGCATTATTCATCAATAAGGTCACTTCTATGCTTTCGTTGGATAATCAGCCAACACCTTTTAATTTTTCCAACATTTTTTGTTTGTCGCCAGCCGAATACAATGTGTAGATTTCCTGCACTTCTGTTTCAGTAAGGCTCCGGTCCGCAAGCGACAGTATTTCCGCACGGACTTTATCTGAAATCGGCGCAACCGGGGCCTGTGGCGCGGAGGCATCACTCACTTCAGGCTTGGATCCGTCTTCTACCGGCTCGGGACGTTGGGTGCTTTTGGCAAGGGCTTCCTTTTCCCGTACATCCGCCCGCCGTTTCATCGCCTGGAGTTTTGCAATACGCGCCGCTCGCCCCTTGTCTTCAAACTGATGAAGTTCAGCGACTTGCCCATTTCCAGTCTCGTCGGGATCGCCAGAGACAGCATCAGACTTTAATCGGCGGGGTGCATGTTCTGTTTCGCCTGCCGGTCCAGTCAAGGCTCGATGAGATGGCCCCTGGAGTTTTTCAAGTATTTCATCGCGCCAGCCAAAGTCATCCACAATACCATTGCGAAGGACGACAATCTTATCAACATGTTTCAGTATATTCGGGCGATGTGCAATCACGATAATGGTCATGCCCTGATCACGTAACGTCTGCATAGCCTGCATCAACGCGTTTTCACCGACACTGTCAAGGCTGGCATTGGGTTCATCTAAAACCATAAAAGCAGGATTTCCATAGATGGCTCTTGCAAGCGCAATCCGTTGCCGTTGTCCTCCAGACAACGCTGCTCCCCCATCCCCAATTTGGGTATCATATCCTTTTTCCATGCGCAGGATCATTTCATGAACCCCTGCTTTTTCTGCGGCGGCAATTACTTCGTCAGGATCACCGTCCGACATTCGCGCGATATTTTCCCGAATTGTTCCAGCGAACAACTCAATATCCTGCGGCAGATACCCGATATATTGGCCCCTATCATCGGCAGGCCATTCAGCCACATCCATATTATCAAGCCGGGCATGACCACTACGGGGCATCAAGTTCCCAACCAGTATCCGCGCCAATGTCGATTTTCCGGCTGCAGTTGGACCGATCAGCCCCACTACTTCGCCCGGGTTAATTTTAAAGCTGACATTTCTTAGAACAGGTTCTGCACTGCCGGCATGGGCATAACTGACCGCTTCCACATCAATGGCGCCGCTGGGCCTGGGCAGGGGCATGGTTTTCTCTGCCTCTGTGTCCATCCCAATTCGCGCCTTTAACCGCGCATAGGCAGAGCGGGCACCCAAGAACCCTTTCCAGGCACCAATAGCCTGTTCCACCGGGGCAAGGGCGCGCCCCATAATGATTGAACTCGCAATCATTGCCCCCGGAGACATATCGCCGGCGATGACAAGCCAGGCCCCTGCGCTTGAGACTGCAATTTGAAGCGTGGTCCGGAAGAATTTCGACAAGGATGAAATGATACCACCGCGATCACTTGCCTTCGCCTGCATATCCAAAGCCTTACTGTTGGCTTTTTCCCACCGCGCGATGAGATTGGGCATCATCCCCATCGCCTCGATGACATCAGAATTGCGAGCTGCGGCTTCGGCCTGTCCCATCGCCAGAATAGACTGCTGGCCTGACTGATTTAATAATCGGCGTGTCGCAATTTCATTAAACAGAGCGAGCAAAAACAGAATGCCCGCGCCCGCCAATGCGATGCCCCCCAGCATAGGGTGAAGCAAAAACATGATACCCAGGAAAACCGGCGCAAAAGGCGCATCCAGAATCGGAAAAATGCCGGCGCCTGTCAGAAATCCGCGAAAGGTACTGAGATCACGCAATCCCTGAACGCTTGGAGTTTCCCCCTTTTTAAGCGGCGAAAGAATACTCGACTTTAAAGCAAGGCTGCCGATCCGCACATCAAGCCAGTTGCTCAACCGAACCAGAACGAATGTCCGAACAGATTCCAGTGCCGACATTGTAACAAGCGCGATGATCGCGACCAGCACGAGCATGAAAAGTGTATCCGTATTTCGACTTGTTATGACCCGATCGAAGACCTGCATCATAAACAATGGCGCTGTCAGCATAAGCAAATTTATGCCCAGGCCGAACAAGGCAACAATGACAAATACCCGTTTACACCGGCTAAGAGTTTCCTGAAGGAGGGATGTTTGATTCTGTTTCAATTTTTACCTGTCTAAAACCGTGGACATTGGCAATGAGGCTCTCAACAACCCACTTACAAGAAAAGAGCATGTTCTCATCATGTCAAAACCCTACCAAAAGACCTTCTTTTTCAAACAAACGTTGCCTATTAACAACGTTGTTCCAAATAATAACGCTCGACGGCATCGTTATGTGTTTTATTCTGCTCGGAAACTCAAATATAATGGCCACTATATGAATATAGATTTAAGATGCATCGCAAATTTGGAATTTTTAAGGCCTTGGGAGACACTCGTGTTCAAAAGTAATTCAATCAAGAGACTGGCAACCTGGGTCCTTGTCGCTAGTGTTGCAGCCGTCTTATCTGCCTGCGCAACCCCGCCTGAACTATCAGGGGCCGCACCAGAAAAACTGACAACGGCACCAGACTATGTAATTGGCGCCCGGGATGAGCTTAATATTTTTGTTTGGCAAAATCCGGACTTGTCCGTGACTGTGCCAGTTCGGCCAGACGGAAAAATTTCCACGCCGTTAATTGGTGATGTTCAGGCGTCTGAAAAAACACCATCTGTTTTGGCTGCCGATATTGCAACTAAGCTCGAAAAGTTCATTGTCGACCCTGTTGTGACTGTATCGGTCACAAGATTTTCTGGCCCGTATAACCAACAGGTTCGCATCGTTGGTCAAGCTGTCCAGCCTATGGCTATTTCTTTTAATGACCGCATGACATTGCTGGATGCCATGATTGCTGTCGGTGGCATGACAGAATTTGCCGCGGGCAATCGTTCGGTTATTGTTCGCGTAGAAAACGGTGCTGAAAAATCTTACACCGTTCGCCTCGATGACCTTTTGCTGGATGGCGATGTCTCCGCGAACGTGCCCCTGCTCCCCGGTGATATTATTATCATTCCTGAAAGCTGGTTCTAGAATAGACCCAACTTAAACAGTTTATTAAAGTGAGTGGGTTCGATTGTGAAAAATGCCCGAATAAAGGGATACCCCTATAGAATGCCGACAGCACGGCTCAAAAAACGGTTATCATGTTATTTGATGATGACGGTAGGGGTGTATGGAGCAAGTTTTTCGCAAGCGGTGGCTGGCGAATGGGACTTCTCACCTTTTGTTGGCGTTAGCGAGCAGTTTACAGACAATGCCAGAAGCTCAACAACAAATAAAGAGAGTGATTTTATTACCTCTGTTGATCTTGGCTTTACCCTGTCTGGAGAAACTCGAAAAACAGAACTGACTACTTCTTACAGTATTTCTCAGGATTACTACGCTCGTAATCACGATCTTGACGGATATCGGCAAAATTTTTTGGGAAGCGGAAGCATTGAGTTGATTGACGAGAGTTTTTTCGTTGATGCCCGGGTTACGTTTACCGAAGAAAATCTGGGCGAAACGGGAAGTACCTCTGCAACTGACCGTACACAAGCCAGTGATCGCACCCAGGTATTTAATGGTCAGATCAGCCCTTATTATGTACAGGATTTTGGTGGATGGGCCACAGGTGTCGCCCGCTACAGTTATTCGGAAACCATTTTTAAAGAGCCTGATGTTGGAGCGTCCACGACGGACACACCGGATCGTAACAGCAATGAATTTCGATTAACGCTCGACAGTGGCAGGCGGTTCGCCCGCCTAAGCTGGAGTGCAGATACTGGCATCATTAAATCAGAATCCGATGATGGCGACAATTTCGAGCATTTTTCCAGCATCGGAACAGCTCAGCTTCCAATTAACCGGCTCTTTTCGATTATTGGGACTGTCGGTTATGACGATTTTGATGCCGATAATATCGACAACGAAGAAATTAGTGGCGCTTTTGGAGGCGCGGGGATTCGCTTGCATCCGAGCAGCAGAACGGACGCCAGTTTTCAAATTGGCTACCGTTTTGGAGAGCCCGTTTTCGATATGGACGTTCAATACGCCCCAACCAGCGCAGATCAGCTATCCGCTACATACCGAGTAAGTGTACAGACAGCCGATCAAAGCTTAGCCAACACACGCCTGCTTGATGACAATGGTGATCTAATAAAACCAAACTTTTCAGTCACAGACTACGTTGATGACGTCACCAAGTCTAATAACCTTGAGGTCCGCTGGACGCGCACACGCGGCCGTAATAATTACGGATTGTCCGGAAATTATATTGAGCGGGAATTTCTAAGCGACAACACGGATGATACAACCCTGTCCATCAGCGGCAATTTCGGCCGTCGCTTAACGCCACGGGCGGACTTGTCCCTAACAACGGGATACTCAGAAACACTGGACACGCGCACATCTGGCTCAGGCGAAATAAGCTATGAAGTAGGAGCCACCTATTCCTACGATTTTGGCAGAGGCTTTACAGGGAACGTTTCGTACAATTTCCTCAATCGGGACAACAAAGTTGGCGAAGACCTCACTGAAAATGCCCTATCCGTGTCTTTCAGGAAAAACTTCTGATCCCTATTGCTGATACTCCACAGCACCAACGTCAACACCCTTACCCGAAGGTCTTGGGTTGCCAAAAAATCCTACCAAATCTCAGAGAACAGTGAGCCTGCATGAATAGCTGGGTTGTCTGATTTTATACGATTAATTTCTTTTGTAGGCTCAACAACGAGGTTGCTGCACACACGTAGCTGACACTAACGGATTCGGTACCAACAATGGCAGCGTCAAACAAACTTCCAGCTGAATTGTCTACGCATCGATAAACCTAAATTTCTCAACTCTGCAATTTTGACAATAGTAGTTTGGCGAGGTCTTTGTCTCGAATAACAAGGGCAGGCCCATCATCGTCATCGTTGACGCCCAGATCATTGGGGCTGATCAAAGGAGGAGGGGCGGGTTCTTCTTCACCCATTTTGAAAACCCCATGCTCTTTCTTATCAGCAATCACCTCATCCACAATCGCGCTATCAATTTGATCCGCCATTTGAGCGAAGCCGTAAACAAGGCTCGTGTCACTGAGAATATTAATAATACGAGGGATACCACGGCTGGCTTCATAAATCCGCTCACAGGCAAGGTCCGTAAAAAGGGGCTCGTGCCGACCCGCAACTTCTAAACGATGATTAATATACTCTTTGACATCCTCTTGTGTCAGCGGCACCAGATGGAAATCCGACGCAACACGTTGCGCAAACTGTGTTAGCTCTGGTGCTTGCAGTAAGGTCTTGAGCTGTGGTTGCCCGACGAGAATAAGCTGTAAAAGCTGGTCACAGTCCGCGTTAATATTGGACAGCAACCGCAGTTGTTCAAGCAACTTAGGGCCCAAATTTTGAGCCTCATCAACAATCAGGATTGTTCTTTTACCGTGGGCATATTGATCAATCAGGAATTTTTGCAGTTGATCGTGAAGGGCGACATGAGATTTATTTTCATAGGGTTGGTCGAATGCTGACAGGACCCATTCCAGTAGATTCCCATCTTGAATATTTGACACCAGGCCGACTTTATATTCCTGATCCAAACGATTGAGCAGATGCCGAATGAGAGTTGTCTTACCGCATCCGATCTCTCCGGAGATGACCGTAAAACCGGCATGGTTCATCACGCCATATTCAAGCATCGCATAGGCAAGCGAATGGGTCCGGCCCCAATAGATATAATCGGGATCGGGCTGAATAGAAAACGGCTTCTGTGCCAGCCCATAAAACTCTTCATACATATGTTAGACCACTTGCCAATTTGATATCGAGACATACCCGTCGGAGGGGAGGCGTCATTCCTCCCCTGTTATATAGGCCATACGTTAATAAATAACGACTGGTGTTTCCAATATCAGGACGCTTTCAATGATTTCAATTGCGCGTCGACATCTTCCATTCCCGGAATTGAGTTTCCTTGTGTCAACTCCAACGCTTTGCTCAATTCTTCGATAGCACGCGTTTTATTACCGGCGGCTTTATAAGACATCCCCAAATGATATCGCATCAGCGCAAAGTTCGGCAGCGCTTTTACGGCATCCTCGAGTAAAGGAGTGGCAAGCTCATATTCGCCCAGTTGATAGTGAATCCAGCCCAACGTGTCCTTAAAGTGCGGAACAGGAGAGCTTCTAAATCGTTTCGCATAGGAATATGCACGTCGTAAATTGGCTTCATCTGAATAAACAGTAGAGATCAAACTCGCAAGATTGTTCACCACAACATCAGAGTTAGGAAGCCGTTTCAAAACATCTTCATACACCGCGATCGCATCTTCATATTGTTGGGCCTGCTCAAACATACCGGCCTGTGCCATCTGCAAAGGGAAACTTTCTGGCAGTTCTTTTAAACCCTCTTCAAGCACTGTTTTCGCAGTCTCTACGTCCTTTTTGCGCATATAGTGCGTAAACAGAATGTAGTGGGCTGATTGTGCCTTCGGATTTTCTGCAATCACTTTTTTGTATTCTGCAATGGCAGCTGCCTCATCCCCCGAGACGTTCAAAGTCTGGGCGTACAAAAGCCGCGCAGGAACATTTTCAGGAGACGCTGCAATCACTTCTTTCAACGTCGACAACGCTTTTTCTATATTGCCCTGATTAATATGCAGCCGCACCAAAGCAACAAGAGTATTCACCCCGTTAGGAGCATTCTTATGGGCTTTTTCAAATGCTTCCAGGCTTTTTTCCATATCATTCTGTCCCGCAAAAGAGCGAGCCAGAATCTGATCGGAAAGGATATTCTCTTTATTAACTGACCGAAGACGTTCTGCGATTTCTTCAGCCCCCTTCCAATCCTTTCTGATCAGTTTGACCTGAGCAAGATTGGTCAGCAATGGCTGGTTATTCGGTGCCCTTTTCAGCGCCCGTTCAAGAATTTCTTCCGCACGGTCATATTCTGTCCGCCGGTTTAAGAACTGCGCATATTGTAAAGACGCCTGAGGCGCCGCATTCGCCATTTTATAGGCAGCGTCAAACCTGTCTTCGGCAAGTTCAATTGCGCCTGTCAACTCATGCCCGCGCGCGAGTAACAATGTTGCTTTGACAGAGTCAGGCTGTTCCCGAAGAGCCGATCGCAAATCAGTGATGGCATTTTCCACGTCCCCATTATCGATCCGCATCGCCGCCCGCAACATCAACGCCACCACATTGCGATTGTCTTTGGCCAGAACCTCTTCAACCAACACCAAAGAACCAGCCTGATCCCCTTCGCGCATCAGGATTTCGGCCATTTTCGTACGGCCACTTAGTCCGTCATCCTCTAAACCCGCTTTATCAATGACGTTTTGCAACAGCACTTTTGCCCCGTCAACATCGCGTTCCTGAAGCAATAATTCTGCCAATGCAAACTGCAAAATATAATTGTCTGGCTCCTCAGCAATCATTTTCTCCAGTTCTTTACGGGCAAGCTCACTCCCCCCAACGGACCGCATATACCGAACAATGTTCAGCTTCGCCTTTTCATCTTCTGGATTTTCTTCCGCAATCGCGCGGATTTCTGCCTCCGCTTTCTTCGTGTCTCCCTGCTTCAGATAAAAACGGGTAAGGTTATTCCGAAAGTTAACTTCATCCGGATTTGCCCGAATAAGATCCCGAAAAACGGTCTCGATACCAGCGGCATCGCCTTTTTTCTCAAGCGCCTGCATTTTGGCCAATTGCAGAGGGATATTGTCATTATTCAGCTCAAGGCTTTTGTCGATAATTGTGAGTGCGTCCTCCAGACGATTTTCCGTGATCGCGTTCACAGCAATAATCAGTGTCGCTTCAACATGCCCGGGCTCAATTTCCAATGCTTTACGAGCGGCAGTCACCGCCTCATCCGTTTTTTTCTGACGGAACAGAACTGCTGCTTTTAAGGACCAGACATCCGCTTTTTCCGGGGCAAGGCGTAACACCAATTCACTTTTGGTTTCTGCTTCCTCCATACGACCGGAGAAAAGTAATATCTTTGCCAGGCGGACATGGGCGTTGACATGTTGGGAATCCAGCTCGATCGTTTTGTAAAGGTCACCGGCATATTCCCGGAATTTACCTTCTTTTTCCTCAACAAGCCCAAGATAGTACCAAGCGTCAGCGAGATTACCGTTTAATTGCAAGGCATTGCGGAACTCCAGTCCCGCTTTGACATAATTCTCTTCTTTAAAAAGCTGCTTCCCGTTTTCATAGTGAGATTGCGCTTTTTCCTCCGGAGAGTCGCACGCAGCAAGTGCAAACATTGCCACGCCGACCAGTAAAGAGGTCAAGAGTGAACGAAACGGTTTCTTATTTTGAATTCTGGTCATGTGCCCTAGTCGCCTTTTAGCCGTGTATCGAGTATCGATAAGCTCTACCGCAAACCCCTTTTGCGCTAAAACTTCCCCATGTAATCAACTGCCAAGTAACCACTATAATATAAAGACATCGTAAACATTACACAAATCCACAGGAGAATGCGCTTTAAAAGATATTAAGAAAAAACGGGTTACAAACAAGAAGACACAAGATCCTCCCTGCCTAGCAGATAATATTCTATTTGTTGGTGGGCTTCTTCACATTACTGAACGGAATACCTGTTCCGCTTTTGACGCCCAAGTATGGTCTTTCACTCTGTTTCGCCGGCTCTCTACATCGCCTGGTGCTTTCAGATACTTACGCACTTCTTCGACAAAGTCCGCGTCTGTCCGGACCACGGCAATATGATCTTTAAAAAATTCAACCTCGGGGAAATAAGTACTAACAACGGGTCGACCGACGGCCAGATACTCTTTCATCTTAACAGGATTGCAAGCCTTTATCCAATCACTCTGGTTCCAAGGCATAATCAAAATGTCGCTTGCAGCCATATATTCAGCAACCTTTTCATAAGGTCTCTGCCCCAGAAAATGAACATTCTCAAGTGGACACCAGTTATCCGGCAACGAGCAAGCGCCGATCATGACAAAAGAAATGTCCGGCAACGCAACAGCGACATCAATAAACAACTGAGGATCAAAAGTATGAGCATCGATCCCGCCAATAAAACCAACGCGCGGATGGGGGATCCCCGCTAAGTCCTCAGGTTCAGTTTTAAAGGTATCGTACGCGACGCCAGCTTTTTCGAAATGGTCAAAATCCACACCATGATCGACAAATAATGATCCTGGATTCTCAGTCTTCTCTGCCTCAAAAAGTTCCCTCGCACAAAATAGAACGGTATCGGCCCTTTGTTTCAAAAGGACATCAAACTCCTTAATTCGCCGAGGATTTACACCTGCAAAATCCTCAAAGCGGTCCGTTCTTTGGTAGACGACCTTTATAGGATTAAGACTATCGACAACGATCTGAGCCGGGGGACAAGCCACCCAAACAAGTGGGCGCTTAATACCGGAGCGCCACGCCGCATATTTAACCTGCAACGCTAATGCCCACTTGGCGATCAGCGCACTGAACCAACCACTTCCTCCGCCTGGAAGTGTGGCCGGACTAAAAACTGAGAAATTTTCCCGAATAGGCACCAGCCCTCGAAAGAGGCTCTTAAGTTTGCGCTTAACCCGCGTTAAGAACATAGCCCCTTCCCCAACTTTCGGCGCTTTCATACCAATAGAATTCACATATAATACCGGGACGCGGCGGCTGAACTCGCGCATCATCTGCAAATCATAGTGACCGCGATTATGATACCACCAGTCAACGCCACCAAAGCAGATGACGCCGTCAAATTGGGCGGTCCTTTGAGGGCTCTTCTCAGGTGACGACTGTTCTATTCTGTTCATGGATTACTCAGTTTTGAATAAAGTGGCGCACGGCATCAATGAGCTTCGGATCAGCAAATTCGCTTACTTCCTGCCCCCCTGTGCCATCGGATGACTGACTAAGCAAAGCATCAACAGCACTGCCAAGCGCGCTTTCTTCCTTTGCCACTCGAACGCCAACCCGGTTTTGAAATTGATCTGCTGTCGCTAATTGGTGATCATTTCGATGCTCACCCAATTTTGCAAACCGCGGCATTATGACGATCGGTTTTGCGTTGGTCAGTGCCGAAATTATGGAGCCCATACCCGCATGGGCAACAACAATCTTGGATTGCCCAAATCGGATTGCAAATTCATCAGGCTCAACAAATTTTTGCCACTCGAAGAATTCCGGATAATATCCGCCGGCCCCGGGGTCAGCAATCTGTCCAAACACTTCCTGCTGGGGATTACCTTTCGCCCAATCATCCATCGCCCGAACAAGTCGGTCAAAGGGTAACTGGGTTCCAACCGTCAGGAAAATCATATGACACTCCCGGCATAGTTTGGTTTTTCAGGTTCTTCGCCGGACAACTGTTCCCATTGGGTGAGCCAAAGGTCCGCGGCGGACCTTACTTTTTGCCCGGACAATGACAGTTCTTCCGCATTGGCAATGCTGTCCACCCAGATAGTTTTTGCACCAAAGATCTTACCGAATTTCAACGCGAAAAAACCCGGAGCAGCGCCCGTTGATATGATAACGTCCGGACGCAACCGAACGAGCAAAAAGAAAATCTCCAGGATCTGACGGATTAACCTTAGCTTCTGCCACCGGTTTGCATCGGTAACGGTGTAATAGCCCGGCTCACTCTGCTGACGTTTTTTCGCATCTGTCTGCACCTGAGCCAAATACCCGGATTTGGTTGTCACATAGCTCACCTGACAACCATCCCAAGCCGGCCGCATACGCTGCAACTGCACCCAATGCCCCCCGGCTGACGCAATCGCCAAAACGTGCTTTTTTTTCAAAATACACCCCTCCCGATACAATCAACTTTTCTTTCAAATATCATTAGCTGATTCTTGTAAAGAAACGATGTTTAAAATGTTTCAAATTCCTAATTGCAACGTCGCGCACTTTGATATCAATAATGAGCAATGTAGCGATCGCCAATACACCTGATCCGCCGACCGATAGAATGAAACGTATAATCCAGTGCCATTCTAACGGAACAAAGTTGTGCGCGAGTGCATACCCCGAACCTGCACCCACAACAAATGACATTAATGGCCCCAACAACAATCTACCTAGAAAACTCGCCTTAAAGCCAACAGCCCAAATTATTACAAATAAGTTTACTGGAACGTTAATTAGCAAAAAAACAAGAGCTCGCGCACCAGATACTGCCGCCAGCTGGAACTGAACAGATTCCGATTGCACGTAATATGCAACAACAACAAACGAACAGACGCTTGTCGCTGCTGTGCCCCAAGTAACAGCAGCCCCGACACCCGGACGACCAATTGCCTGCAACAGATGAGGGGTCAAAAGCGAAAAAGACTGCAAAGCACCGACCACGCATAAAAGCATCAAACCGATCCAGGCCACTGCCCATTCCGATCCCAATATTTCCAAAACGAGAGGCGCATTTCCCGCCAGCACCCCTAGTACCGGGAAAGACAATGCAGTACTCAATCGAACACATTGCTCAATAATCTGCTTTAATTTTACTTCATCATTCTGATGTCGGGACGCGAACGGCAATAAAAATGAAGCAATAGACCTTGAAAGAATAGACGTGATGATCTGAACCATTCTGTCCGAGATCCGATAGAGCGCAATTAAAACCGGTCCAAACAAAATGCCAAGTAAAATTGCCTCTGATCGTGATTGAGCGAAACCTCCCAATTCGTTTAAAAAGGCACCACGAGCGAATGGAAGAACATCGATCAAGTGTCTTTTTGAAAATCTAAAATGTGGCCTGAAGCGAGAGAAAAACCAAACAAGGCTTAGTAAGACAATCTCTAATATCCACTGCTGAATAACAAGTGCCCAGACGCCATATCCTGATAGTCCAAAATAAATACCCCCAATGCCACCACAAAGAGAACTTATAACAACGGCGATAGTCGTATGTTTGAAATCCAATTTTCTTAAGAGCAACCCCCGTGGAGCGATTGCCAATCCTTTGATTAGGACCAATGGGGCAAGGGCCATAATAACAGGCGCAACTTCAGGGGTGCGGTTCACGCCCGCCCAGAAATCGGCCAATAAAGCTGCCAGGCAAGCCATCAGCACGCACCAACAAGAACTCAGCCAGAATACCGTGTCGATATGTTCTTCTTCCAGAACGTCCCTTTGAATAAGAACAGCTATAAAAAACTGCCCACCCAATATCTGTAAGAAAAACAAAAATATGCTGGAAATGGCAACAATACCAAAATTCTCAGGACCAAGGATCGCGGCAAGCACAAACATTAAGCCTGCATTGATCCCCAACGACGAAATATTCATCACAAAGGACCAACTAAGTGCTTTTCCTGACTCAATCGACATTAGAGTTTAGCCCGAATCCAAAAAGACCATAGAGGGGCATTTGTTTTGAAAATCTTAGGAGAGATTTTTAAAAACCAAACCCGATAATATAGAAAATTGAGACCATCATACAATTTTTGGTAAATTTTCGTTTTTGCTTTTGATAAGACCGAGTTTCTAGCAATCAGCAAACGCATCATTTGATACTCTTTACCGCCAATTGAAACTTTGTAGTCGTAATGCCCGGGCCCTGTTTCCTCTATTCGTTTTCCTTCTTCAATAAGCAATTGTAAAATTTTGACGTAACCCAACCGACCTAGGCCAAATTTTTTTAATTTTGGATCTGTATCTCTGGCTGTTAACCGATTATGAGACGTTTTGCCAAACTCATAGCTATATCCTATAGAGAGCGGTCTGCCATCAGTTGATAGCTCATAAAATTTGACCTTTCCTTTTAGACTAAATTTTCGAATTAACGCTCGATTAAATTCCAAACTTTGCGGCCAATCTCCAAAATGGCCAAGTTTTCCTTGCTCATTCCATAACTTGGTATGCAACTCGACGAACGTATTAAAATATTCATTAGCCTCTGGTCCGTCGATGGCCCGATTTACAACATCAAAGTTTTTGGAAAGTAGGCGCTCTTCATATCGAATTTTCTTCCCCTTACTCTTTCCCAAAGATCCAAGATATTGATCATAACTCTCCGGAAGCTCAAACAGAGTGTGAAGACCTATATTTGATATTTCCATCTTCCATGCGTGACCGGATTGAGCTTGTTCCGAGGCTAAAAATTGACTAAACCCTGACTGCCCTGATAACGGAGACATTGATATGCAGTCGCAACAATTTGCTTCTGTCAAATATTCAGTCACACTCTCCAAAACCTGTTTTTCAAAACCAGGTGAAATTGCAAGATTAAAGACCGCTATCGTGCCATACGCCCCAAGCAATCGAGCTAGGCGAATTGAAAATGGGCCAAAACCAAGTTTATCAACCCCCAACGGCACTGCCGCGACCACTTGATGATCGCTATATATTAGAAAGCAATAAATTTCAGAATTTGCTCCGTAGAACTCCAGCCATGTTTGAAGCCAGTCGACGGTAAAATATATATCACTCCCGTTTTTTTCGACAAACTCATCCCATTGCGAGCAATGCGCCTTCAAATCCGAACGAGATCGTAATACTTTCACCGACAAACCAGCGTTCGACTTTATTCCCGGCAAATTGATATCTTTATCCATCAACTTACACCGGTTCCTTGGAAAACAAATGGAATTGTATTGCTTTAAGCGCAAGAGAAGCGTTCCCTTTAAACCGGTCGTTTGCTGACAGCAAGGATAAGAGGCCAAAACTCAATACCCTCGTTGACATTGCAGCCAGATACAGAGATTTTACTAATATATATCCTAGCAAGCCGTAGTGCTTGCGTGCATAAATAAGTTGGCTTTTTTGCAATTGTACATACATTTTTGGGCGAATTTGATAGGTGCTTTTATTCCCGCCGTCCCGATGAATGATTTTTGCAATAGGTGTAAAAACGCACCGATATCCACCCTTTCGAATCCGTCGGCACCAATCGGCCTCTTCAGAATAAACAAAGAAAGCGTCATCCATTGGTCCGATATTATCGATCACCGTTTTTGGCACCATCATAAACATCCCGGAAACAACGTCGACATCCATTTCTGACCGCCGATCCCACCATGAATATTCTGGCTTACCCAGGGTTTTTTTCAGAATCGTCAACCTGTGAAGTCCGGTTTGAACAAGAAAGATGTTCCAGGGGCTAGGGTCGCTAAAGCAGGTTTTTTGAATAACATCCTCCGCTTCATAAACCTGGCATCCACCACATCCTACCGTTTCATCTTTCTTCATCCATTCAAGCATCTGATCTATGGCATCATCGACAATGAGCGTGTCCGGGTTTAGCAATAGAATATAGTCACCCTTGGAAATCTCGATCCCCTGATTATTTGCCGCCGCGAAACCTATATTTTTATCATTGGCAAGAATACGGACGCCCGAAAATTCAGCAGATATCGCTTCAACGGTTCCGTCACCGCTGGCGTTGTCAATGACAATCACCTCACACGTCGCCTTTGTCTGCGCCAACACACTTCTGACGCAATCCAAAACCATTTCTTTCACATTCCAGCTAACAATAATGACGGACACTTCCGGATTCATTTTTATTACTTTCAAAAATTTGCCATTTAAAAAACAAAGCCAAATACGATTTTCTAAACGTCTCTTCTGATCGTCTTCTATAAAAACCTTATCAAAGTAAATGCGTTAATGACTTTAATTTCACCTTAACGTTCGGAAAATAAATGAAACAATTCGTAATAAATTGTTGATGCTTTCATTCTATTAAATGAAACGTGATAGGATGTCAGCATATTATAAGCTGTACCAAAATTTACTCGTTATCATTCGCTTTCAACGGAGAACAAAAGAGTTGGGCATGCAAAAACAAAAAATAATTTTACTCAAGTCTGCCTGGAAAAAAGGCTGGCTTCCATTCTTGCGCCAGTTCATCCGATCAGTTCGCGACACATTGTTCAGCAAGCATCATTACATCTATTCCCTCGACATTTCCAACATGGATTACAAAGACAAGTCTAGGTTTCCGGACCTCAAATTTCGCGTTATCCGAAACTGGGAAGACTTGGACGCTGAGGTCTTGGCGAGATTAAAAGATGAGCAAGAGTATCTTGGTTGGGGTGACTTTGGCTGGCTCACGGATCTCGAGTATCAACTAATTGTTGGAGAAATCGACGGAAAAATAGCAGGATTGGGCTGGCTCAGAAACAATCAACAAGCGCAGGATTTCTTTGTGCCACTTCCTGACAATGCTGAACTTGTGTGGCAAACAACAGTTCTTCCTGAATATCGCGGGAAAAAGCTTTTCGACAAGTTTTTATGGCAATTGATGATCCATCGGGCTCAATTTGGGACTACTCTCTTTTTCATAAACTGTAGAGATTACAACACAACTACGCAATCCTCGCTTGCTCGAATGGGATGGAGCTATCTTGGATATGTGGCAGAGTATAAGCGCTCTGGTAAACGGCAAATGAATTTACTGAAAACTCCAGTACCAGCTCAGGAAATCCTATAAAATGAAAACTGGGAGAGTGCTCAACTGTGAAGACCCCACGATTAGCTTTTCTAATTTACTTAGAAAAAAATCGATAGGGAATGTGGTGGAAACCCTGGAAAGCAGATTCAATAGGTCAAATGTCTATTATTGTGCAAATGCCCGGACCGGTATTTTCGAAGTCATGAAACATATAAATTTTCTGGAAGGCGACGAGATTTTGATGCCTTCGTTTAATTGCGGATCGGAGGTTGATCCTGCCATAAAGGCTGGTGCAAAGATCGTTTTATACAATGTCAATATAGATACAAGTATCTCTCTGGAAGACATAAAGGCTAAGACAAGTGAAAAGACAAAAGCGATTTACATCATTCACTATTTTGGCATTGTTCAACCAAATATAGCGGAAATCTGTGAATACGCTGAACAGATAGGCGCTGTTGTAATAGAAGATTGCGCATTATCTCTTTTTTCCGAACTCAATGGCCGCCCTGCAGGAAGTTTTGGCGCTTATTCGATATTTTGTTTCTACAAGTTCTTTCCTTCAATCGGGGGAGGTGCACTCGTCGATAATACAAATGCTATCTCAACGCATTTCAAAAATTCTCTTCCCAAATTATTTGTAGAAAAAGCTTTGGTCAGAGCTGGTTTGCAAACTCTCATAGGCAAGAACCTCTACTCTAAATTCATAGCTAAATTAAAGCCTGACGCCAAAGAGCCGAATATTTCCTCTGCAAAAGATCAAGCTGATTTTCCAGACATGCCTCAGCACTATTACTACAGAACAGCTTTTAACAACTCAAAAATCAGTAGCATCACAAAAGCACTATTGGAACGCTATGATCCTGACCGTGCAAGGGCAAAGCGAAAGCAGAACTTCGAATATTTTGCGAAAAAGACAAAAGACTTGAGGGGAATGTCTCCATTGTTTTCTGAAATATCATCAGAAACCTGTCCTCTTTCATTCCCTATACTTGTGGATAAGCAAAGTTCTGTTTGTGAAGCATTAAACGTCGCGGGTATCGCAGCAACTCCCTGGTGGTCAGGTTACCATTCTCGGTTAGATTGGCAGGACCAAAAATCAGCATGCTTTTTAAAGAACCATATAGTCTCGCTTCCTATTCATCAATACCTTGATAGCGAACAAATAGACTACATGGTTGAGACGCTTGAATTTATTCTAAAAGACCTAAAGGCAGCACCCGCTTTTCTTCCGACAGGTAAAAACATGCAAATTGAATGCTTCGAGTCTCTCGACGGGCCGTTACAAATTGAATGGGAAGGTTTTTTGGAGAACTCCAAAAATCAGCATCCTAGGCAACTTCCAGTATTTGCAAATATTGAGAAAGAGGAAGGAAACACCTGCTACTTCATAATTGGTAGAAAAGAAAACACGATTAGCGCAGTTGCATTAGCCTCCCTTGTTCCCAGCCGGATTTTTAACAATAAATTCTCGCAAGCCAATATACTTAGTGGACCGATCGTTAATAATGAAGATGATTTTAGTTCGTTTATCAATAACCTAAAGAAACAGACTATTTTTAAGAATGTTGGCCGCTTGAACGTTTCCCCTTATTGGCTAGAAGAAGATGCAATAATCGCCCGCCGAATTTTAAAGGATACTGGCTTTTCTTCCGCTGAAACCCAACCGTTCCGCAAAACCGGCATTGTTGATTTAACGAGAAGTGAAGATGAAATTTTCGCCTCCTTTTCAAAAAGTGCACGCAGAGAAACCCGACGGGCCGAAAGGCAGGAAATCACCGTACAACCAATTACCGACAAGTCGACATATCTCGAATTTCTTGCACTATTAAACAACCTTAGACAAAGTCGTCACCTTTCGGAGTTAGACCCACAGCGCATGGCGTTCTCGTTTGAAAATTTTTACAAAAAAGGTGAGAATGGGATCGTTTTATGTGCCTTGCATGAAAAAACTGTGGTCGCAGGATTGCAAATATATAGAAGTAACGTCACAGCCCATGGACGTCATTTTGCAGGTGATACTGAAAAGCTTAAAGAGCTTAAAAATCTTAGAATCTCCCCATTACTATGGCTAGAAGGTATGAAATGGGCGAAAAAATCCGGATGCAAGAGATTTGACTTAGAAGGATACGATTCAACTGTAACCTCTGACGACTCTCACTATTATATTTACAAATATAAGGGAGAATTCTCACCGGTAGAAGTAAAGCGCGTCTCCGAACATTTTACCGTGACAAACCGCGCACTGCATTTCCCGGGATATCTAAAGACTAGAGCAAAAGAAATTATCAAACGCATTCTACGCAGATAAGCTGTGATCGTCAGGTAAATCGCGAAAGAGGTCAAATGCCAAATATTAAGCTAATGCAGAAAAATATCTTGTCACTGAGGATCTTTATTCTGATTGCCATGCTAATCATTTTGTTAGCAACAAATGTTACCGCTAAAAATATTTATGTTGATATACATCGCGCTCCATCCACTGACGAGAATGGAAGCCAGAAAAATCCTTGGTCCACGCTCAAAAAAGCAATGTCAAAAAACATTCTGGAGTCGGGAGACACACTCATATTGTCGGGAGGAAATTACGGAACACTAACGATAAAGAACCGTAAAAATAAGAGCCCGGTTACAATAACATCGGTCGAAGGCGAGAAAGCTGAATTCAGCAGTATTCTGATAAATTCAAGCCAAAACTGGATACTCCAAAATCTCAAAATCAACGGATCTCTTGCGAAAGACTACAAGAAAACCAAACTTGTCCTCATTGACAAAAAGAGCAGCTCTATTTCGCTGACGAATCTCAATATTCAGTCTATTCCTGACGCGTCACAATGGTCCCAAAAAGACTGGCATGAAAAAGCTTCCGACGGAATTCGTTCCAGCGGAAGAAACGTGAGCATCTCAAACAATCAACTTACCAATGTTGGAAACGGAATAACCGTGATGGGCGAGAAGTCTGTTGTAAAAAACAACGTTATCGAACAGTTTTCAGCAGATGGAATGAGGGGGTTGGCGAACAATTTGTTGTTCGAAGGCAATACCGTAAAAAACTGCATCAAAGTAGATCAAAATCATGATGATGGCTTTCAGTCCTGGTCCAGTGGTCCCAATGGACGAACGGGACGAGGAACAATCTCTAACGTGGTATTAAGAGGAAACACTTTTATCGGATCTGACAATCCAAACGCCAAATTTACCTGTGCAATGCAAGGGATCGGCCTTTTTGATGGAATGTATGAAAACTGGATCATCGAAAACAATTTAGTCGTTGTTGACCACTGGCACGGCATAACAGTTATGGGGGCGAAAAACGTCCGAATAATTCATAACACTGTTATCGATCCTAACGACCGAAAACCGGGGCCCGCAAGTATCAAAATATTTAATCATAAAAAAGGAATGGCGTCTTCCGGATCTGTTATCGCTAATAACATTGCGGCTTCATTTGGGAAAAAGATTCCCGGGGTCTTCAGACATAGCAATCTACAAATTTCAAATAAAACCGAAATTTTTCAAGATCCTGAGAATTTTAACTTCAACCTAAAAGAAAACAGTCCAGCCCGAAAAAAGGCAAATATGCTGTTCAAAACACAATCTGATATTAAAGGTCGTCCCAGGCCCAAATCAGAAAGGAGTGACGTTGGCGCTTTCCAATACTCCCCGGTCCAATAACTAGAAGTATTGCTCTACAACATCGGAGATTGGTCGAATACTGCACCCTTTATTTTTTGCGTATTCTGCAGCAAACTTAAGGAGCTCAGGCGTAATACCATATTTTGTTGGGTTTTCATCAACATCGTGAGTATAAAATATGAGCCAGCCCGAATGACGAATTGTCTGATCAATCAACTCTGTAATGACGCCCCTTGAAACATCATCCGCATACAACGCGTTGGCTTTCAAACAGGCCAGGTCAATTTTGGAGACGTTTATACCGCTGGCGATACCCCGCGCCGTAGCAAATTCACGAGCTGCTTCTTTTTTGGCCCGCATATTTATTGATCCAAAGGGATAAGAAAAATTAGTCCGATTAGGTACCAAACCGAACTGCGATAGAAACTCTTTGCTTTTAGAGAACTGTTCTCTGATTTCATCTGCGGTTAGCTCTTCGCAGCGCACATGATTAAACAGATGAGACGCGATCTCGTGGCCTTTCGCCTTCAAGCCCGTTAGATCTTCTAAACTGTGACAGATTGTGTTGTTTTCGAGCTTGTCGGTCAGGCCTCCACAAACATAATAAGTACCACAGATCCCTTCGCTTTCGAGAATTTTAGCGCCCCTGGTGATGGCGCTTTTAGCGCAATCATCAAATGTAAAACTGACTATTGGAGAGTTAAAAACCTGCGTCGATGTTTTCACAGGTGAAATACGCGCCAGATATCGGCTGATCTTCCGAGAAACCTTATTAAAAAAATTTATCATTTATAATATCACCAAACTTAAGATCTTAACTTTAAGAGAAAGCGATACGCTCTTTCTGCCATACTAACGATGCATACATTCATAATACTTCCCGCTTGATATGGGCCCGCAGCCGTTACATCCGCGCCTTTAAACCCCTTTTTAAAATGATAAACACCTTTATTGCCTGCTGGATCTACTCCGCCTAAGTCATACCAGTCGCAACCCAACTTTTTCGCATTTCGAATAGCGTGCCATTGTAGAAGATAAGACGCTTTTAGCTCATTGCCTTTCGGGTTAGACGCACCTAACAAATAAACCGCTGTGTTCCCAACATAGCTTCCCACGTGGGCTGACAGGACTTCATTGTTTTTTAGTGCAACTTGAACCAAGAACTTTTCATGCTCTGGAAGCTTAGTTTGAGTTTTTTCATAAAAATCAACGTCAAGCGCAACGCTAAATCCCTTTTTTTCTTTAAGCTGTTCGAAGAGCTTTTCAAAAGTCTCGAACAAGTCGCTTCCGGTTCCAGATAAAACTGTTAAATCATTTTTATCCGCGCGATTCAGTTGGTTGCGCCATTTTCCGTGCAAAGATGCCCTAATTTCGTCTTCGTTTTTCGACACGTCCACCAAAAAAGTTCTATAACGATCTTCTGGCTGAATTTGTCTGAATTTATTTTGCTGAAAAACCCTGTCCCTCGCTGCATTCCCTTCTTCATCAAAAATCGAACATTTCACCCGTAAAACCAAGTTTCGTTGCGTAACATATTCTGCTGTAAGCGCTTTTAGGCAAAACTCGAATTTCTCAAGGCTTTCTTCGGCATTTTGATGTTTGAAATGTATCGGGCCACCGTTGATATAAGCGATTCCTGTTGGGTACAGTGGTATCTTCTTAATCCTGACATTGGTCATTCCGATAAGTGCATCCTTAAAGTAAATACCAACATATTCACTTTTGGCACCTAATCGTTTAGCGCTTTCATTTCCGAACGCCCAAAATTGACGATAGTTATGATCTAGAAAAAGTTTAGTGAATAAATTCCATTCTTTTTCGGTGAGATAATCAATCCTTAGATCCGTCATTTATCTTTCAATTCGCAAAACAATTATTAATGTTCATTTTAATGATCGACCACTAAAGCCCTCAAGCAAGCCGCTCCTGCGCGATGATTGCTTCCTGCCTTTTCATTTTTTTTGTCCGCTGAATAATCGTCGCACCAATACTCACGGAAGCTCCCAAAAGCAGATAAAAAGCATTTTGCATTTGACCAAAATATGAGACCGCGAGAAAGTTCATACAATGAACAAAGAGGATAACCCCAGCACCCCACATAATCCATCTGTCACTTTTTTGTCTTGCGGCTTTGATACTACGCCCATAAAGCTTGAAGAGCGTGTATATGAACAAGCAGAAAAGAATAAGCCCAAAAGCACCACTCCTAACCCCTTCCAAGATAAACTGGTTCGTAACATCCTGCAGGCCGCGCCCCCAATGGGCTGTTGACTGGACACCGAACAACCACCATTCATGGAAATGAGCGATCGACCGGTCTATCAAATAATAACGATGCCAACCTGTTGAACCTCCAGTGATATCAATTCTAGAAATCAAATGCCAAACTGGTTTTTGCATCACCATATGCAAGGCGATCAATGTGAAAAAAGCCAACCATCTAATCTGCGTTAAATATCCCCTAAACAAATAGAAACCCATTCCAATCACAACGAAAACCACCGACATGACAGGTGTTGACGACGCAGAGTTTAATACGATGCCTAGAAAGCATACCGCGAACGTAATCAAGAGAATTTTTGGAATTTGTTTTGTAATCCAGAAAGATCCAAGCCAAGGCAACAATACCGCCCAAAAAACACCTGCCATAATTGGATGGGAAAAAGGCCCCTGACAACGCAAACGACCGTCCCTAATCAGAGTATATTTTGGTACTCCCCCAAAAATGGAAAACAAGTTTTGTCCCGTTGCTCGCTCAATTGAGAAAAACATAAACATGGGAATAGACGCGATGCCTAAAAATACCATTACGCGCTTTAAATCCACGACATTTCGTACATATATTCGCCCAAGATAATAGGATCCGACAGCGTCCAACATAAAACCTGTTCGGGTTATAAAGGCAGAAACAGTCCCGAAGAGAAGTCCATAGGAAAAAATTCCCCAAACCATCCAGAATATTATTGCAATGTCCGGTGTTTGGCGCGTTAGACCCAGTTGCTCCTTCCTCATAAACGCCCTAAAGAGAGCAGCCATAACGAGAATTCGAATAAAACTGAAATCAATTGTAGCGACAACAATCCGTTGCGCACTTGGGATCGCCATAATCATGATCAGCAGAGGGAAAATGGCATACTCCCGCCGGACTACAAGAGTAGCCCCGGCACACACTGCCATTAGACCGAGACCGACAGGGTGCGCCGTCGTTTGATTTGCCCAATCAAGTGTCGCCATCTAAACACCGCCCTTAAAAAGCTTGAACGAGACCCTCGCCATTGTAATCGCCAAACTACTCATTTGAGTTTTCCTGAATAATTTTCTTAAGAAAAACCGCAAGTTTTTTTGTAAGGGTTTTCCTCTCATAAGTGTATATCCAGTTATTTGCTTCTGGGGTACGTTTTCCGCTTCCAGAAAACTGCCACAGCTCTATCAATTGATCCGCGATTTCCTCTGGATTTAAGGGATCCGTTACAAATCCCCCGTCATACTTCCCGATAAGCTCTCGAGCATTTCCTTCTGGCAAGCACCCTAATATGGGTAAGCCCGTGGCCATATATTCGTATGTTTTTCCCGGTACAATTCTACTTCGGCATGAACTCGCTGCACCATGCAGCGGTAGAAACAATCCATCTGCAGATCTAATTTTCTTAACCGCTTGATCATGCGGAATATAACCACAAAATGTGACGATATTGCCAACCTGAGAAGCCTCAACAGATTCCCGGTCCATCTCTGTCGCCAATCCTAAACATTCAATTTTCAGAATTTTGGCAAGCGGTTCATTTCTACTTTTCAAGATCTCGACTGCTTTGAGCAAATGAATAAGGGTACGACCGGACGGATCAATTTTCTCAGGCGAATATCGCAGCAAATGTTTCACAATATCTTTCGGACTAGACAAATTCACTTTGGGTTGGGTGCATAAAGAACCCGAAAACATTAAAGTAAAAGTCTTTTTTGGCGCGCCGCCTTCGGAGGTTTCTAGTGGGCTGGTAAAATCCTCTTCATCAAAACCGTTTTCGATGACACACAACTTTTTCTCATCCAACTGTTCAAAGTTCTCTAAAAAAAGCTTACCCGCCTCCTCAGTGTTTGCAACCACACCGCTCGCGTTCACTAAAGCGTGGCTCATTTTACGGTAATTGAGCAGCCAATGCAGATATGTTTTTTGAGGTGTCCATCCATCTAGTATCCATGGATCGCGTAAATCCAGTATCACTGGAACTGATGATCCCTTTCTAATATTTTCTGCCGCAATGGTTAAGGAGAAAGGCGACATCGTAATAAAGACAGCATCAAAATGATCTTTATCGAGCAGCTCTAGAGTATATTTCCCAGCGGAAAGGGCCCAACTTTCAAAAGGATCAATGGTAAACTGGCCAGTAGTTTTCCCCTTTTCAGGGATCCGGATTACAGATATTTGGCCTGCCTCATCATCCACATCATCAAACAAAGATAAGTCTTTAGGTTCCCAGCGGTTCCCCTCATCTATTTGTTCTTTGGTGAGGACAGTGACGTCCCATCCATCTTTTGCAAGATATTTGGCAAATTTAGTCGGCCTCTGCGCACCCGCGCCACCGATCGGAGGAAAAAAATAGGCTATTATTAGAAGCTTCTTCTTCACGCCTTCACCCATTCCTCTAATTTATCATCCCAAATTTTCAGAACTTTAGCAGGTACTCCCCCGGCGACACACCTGGCTGGAATGTCCTTTGACACAACGGAACCTGCGGCGATTACAGACCCTTCTCCTATTGTGACCCCTTTTAGAATCATTGCTCTCTCACCCAGCCAAACCCCATCTCCAATTTTCACGGCGCCTACGGTTAATCCTGGTTTTTTTAAGGTAGGGGTATTTACGTCCTGCCAGTTATGATCATGATCACTAATATAAACACCGGAAGCAAACAAACACTCTTTTCCAATCTCGACAGAGTGTGCTGCCGCAATATGCACAAATGGATGGATAACCGTTTCATCTCCTATGTTCAGCACAATAGAGGAAGGAGATGTTTTTAAGGCTTCAATTCGAGCCATTTTCCAAATGGTGACTTTACGTCCGACTTTTACCGCATCAAGGCCAGATAAAATAAACGGCTTGCCAACATAACTGCCGGCACCAAACTGAGCGAACCGCCTTCCTCGAAAAAGAGATGAGAAAAGCCGATCAATTTTCGTCAGTACCCTCGAAAAGAATGATCTCTGTGACCGCGCTAAGCTTTCCATTACCCAGTTTTTCTTCCTGTTTTCTATTATGTATGTTTAATTCAGTGACGTTTCTGAAACGTTAAGCTATCAAACATAATAACAGGCAGGAAAGCACCTGAAAAAAATCAGTTGCGCACAAAATAAAGGGCACTGTTGCCTTTCAGCGAACACTGCCCTTTATTCTGGATAGATGAAAATATATTAGATTAAAAAGTCCGAATTATCGAGATCCTGAAGAGATACACCAACCAGCTCCATTTCCATGTCAGCTTCCAAATCACCATCAAGGTCAATGGAAAGCAGTTGCGTCTCTTCATCGAAGCGCGCCTGACCGTTTCCTGTCGTCCGGTCAATTCCAATAAACTCATCATATTCGTCAATCATGTACATGCGGTCCAGCACAGTATTTTCCGAAGAAAAATCTATTACCTTGTCCAAAATAGTGACATCTGCAACTTGCCCATCGAGCTCTTCACCCCAAAGCAATCCGCCAGCGGTCAAATCAAGACTGGCATCATCGCCAATTTGATATCCTGCACTTGACCCTGAATACACAACGGCGCCATCTAGCCATAGCTCCAAAGTACCCGCGCTACTATCCAAAACCAGCTGCGTATCATGCCATCCAGTTTCGCTTAAAACATTGCCGATATTAATGGTATCCTGAGTACCATCCACTTTGCGCATCATGATCTGCATATCGTCATTAACAACCTTGATAGCGTATTGTTTATGATTGAAAACAACTGCCTGCTTTCCACCTGATAAGCTGTTCAATTCAAAGGTGGCGCTTACAGTCAAATCAGTCATACCGAAAAACTGATCCCCATAACCAAGGTTCACAACCCCAGCTCCGAAATCACCCGCTACATTTGTCAATTGAGCATCGACGCTTTCGGTGGAGGCCGGCGCACTAAACTCTGCGCTTCCGATAAAATCAAACTCTCCAGTAATTAATCCTTCGAGGGATATTTTATCCTCTCCAGTAGCATTAAAATCTTGAATGCTATCGCGGTTTTGCTCACCTGGAGCAGATTGTTTTCTGTCAGAGAATAAGAATAAGTCTTGCCCTTCTCCGCCCACAAGAATGTCAGCTCCGTTTCCACCAACGAGAACATCATCACCGCTTCCACCGATCAATTGATCATCACCGTTTCCGCCGTAGAGAGTGTCGTCACCGCCTTCTCCATTCAAGGTGTCTTCTCCAGAGAAACCGTAAATTATATCTGCTTCTCCGGTTCCTTTTATGTCATTGTTCGTAGTGTTGCCCGCCAGGGGTTCGTCATTCGCCAAAAATACGGCAACTTCAGCTCCAGCCGAAAACTCAGAGTTGACCAAAAACCCATCTACATCTGACGTCAAACGAGCAAGTTCATTAGCAAACACTTCACTATAGGGCAGTAGACCGGTCGCATTGCTGGTTTCAGTCAAAATATTATTGATAAATTCAACCGACGAATCATCACCAACGACAGCCATTGTGTTTGTTATATTGTTTTCAACAACAGTGTTCTGGACGTCAAAAACCTTAATCCAGACTGGTAGCTGTGTGTCGGGAGGTGAAACGACTGTATTTTGGTTAATAGTCAATCCGTCTGCATTATACACCGTTATCCCATGGTAAGCGGACTGATAAACAATGTTGTTTTCAATCACTACATTTTGGAACGGCGATTCAGGATCAGTTTTCATAAAAATACCCTGCCCAGGATTACCATTACCCTGAACAATTACATTGTCCCGAATAACAATGTCCGTATTTGGAGGCATGTTCCGATTACCCGTAAACTGGATATTATCTGAATGATCTCCGCCTGTAGGATAAAGATCCTTGATCGTATTGCCGATAACTTCAACATGCTGAACACTTGTGAAATCAAATCCATCGGACCGAACATTGTGAACATAGTTATCCGAAACATTCAGATTTTGCGTATAGCTAAAACCTGCGCCATTTCCAAGATTAGTAAATTCATTATCTGTTACATCAATCCCATCAGAATTTTTTACGGTTAAACCAATGAAATTGTCTGCATGGGCCGTTGGGCTGTCATTGCCAAAGTGATTGTTCTTAATGTCAATGTTCGAGCTATGCGTAATTGTGAATAGAAATTCTCCCCACGATCCATAAGGAGCATCTTCTGAATGGAAAGTAAGATTCTCAAATGTAATGTTTGTAGAATTCTTTAAAATAAGGTTCTCTAAATGCGCCGGGTTATTTGGATCAGCCGAAGTAAGAGTAACATTTTCAGGGAAAACAAAACCGTCTAATGTAAAAGGCTCATAATCGCCTGGGCGTAACTTAATTGTCTCTCCGCCTACCGCATTTTCCATCGCCGCAACCAGCTCAGCAATGCTTCCAACCTCAACAACCTCGCCTGTAGGCGGTGTAACGACCACTTCATCTGCGCCATTAACCGTCACATCCACCGTATGCTGCGTGCCATCGGCACTCAAAACAGAGAAGCTTTCAGTAACATGGTCGCCGACATTGAGGGCTTGGAGTTGCGCACTGTCTGTCGCGGTGTAGTTCCAGTTTCCGTTGGTATCGATTGAGAAGGAACCGTAATCACCGGCCAATTCATCTGCCTGGAAAAAGCTTTCACCCTGATCTGCATCGCTGACATTCAACTTGCCACTGGTGCTCATCGAAGCATCTTCGGTCACAGATCCCGTATCGGTTCCTGTAATAACCGCTGCATCTTCTGCGCCATCGATGGTGATTGTTACTGTCTGTTCGGTCCCGTCCGCAGATTGAACCGTAAACGTATCGGTCAATGTATCTCCGACATCCAAGGCCTGTATCTGCGCGCTGTCATTCGCTGCATAACTCCAGCTACCATCGGCACTAATGACAAGCACACCATATGCGCCCGCCAGTGTCCCCGCCTGAAAATTGCTCTCGCCAGCATCAACATCAGTTACATTCAGTTTTCCAGAAGTGGCAAGCGTTCCGTCTTCCGCGACGCTCGCGGCTGTATCGCCCGAAATCTCTGCTGCTGTATTTTCTGGTATTGGTTCTGGCTCTGGCTCTGGGTCCGGAGTTGGTGCAACCGCTGCCAGCTGAGAGGCCAAATCCCCTTCGTCCATCGCATACATGCGTTCAGATAAAGTCTGGCTGCCGTCCACATCCAAGGCTTCTCCGACGATAGAGACATCAGCAAGTTGACCCTGCAATGAATGGCCCCATTGGGTTTGCCCAGCAAAGACATCTGAACTTGGTGAATTCGTCAACGCAATCGCTTCGCTGGATCCAGTGTAGGCAACCGCCCCATCAACATAAACATTCAGAGAACCGGCAGCTTGATCCACGACAACCTGGACATCATGCCATCCAGTTTGATCAAACGCATCTGCGACAACTGCGACATCCATACGGCCGCCCGTATCGCGCAGGTAAACATATAGATTATCGCCACTTAGGATCAGACCATACTGCTGCGTATTCCAGACCAGAGACTGCGTTCCTCCAGAGAGAGTATCCAGCTCAAATGTGGCACTAATCGTAAAGCTGTCCATACCATTCAGTTCGGCACCTCGACCAAAATTCTGAGGGCCTCCGAACTCAGCCGCTGCACCGGATAAAAGTTCTTCCTCTGTTTGTTGTGGCACCTCAACAACAGGTGCCTCATCCAAACCGTTGAGAGTCACTTGAATATCGTGCTCGGTGCCATCGGCTGTCATGACCGTGAAGGTTTCTGTCAGCGTATCGCCGGTATCCAGGGCCTGAATGGCCGCGCTGTTTACAGCGGCATAGCTCCAATTGC
>NZ_JBLHZT010000016.1:0-73286 GCF_047631475.1 Sneathiella sp.
GGTCACATGAATGGCGGTTCCCTTGGAGGCCGCAAGCAGCATAAGACCCATAATCGACGTACCAGAGACCTCATTTTCGTCTTTTTGGACGATAATGTCTGCGTCGAAACTCTCTGCACATTTTACGAATTTTGCCGCGGCCCGGGCATGTAGTCCGCGATTATTCTGAATAATCAGGTCTTGAGAATGGACCATTATATTATAATCCAGTCTTGCCTAATTCTTGTCATTCAATAGATGGGAAGCGACATTAATATATTTGCGACCTGATTCCTGTGCTGCCGCGACCGCTTTTTGCATATCATCCTCGCCCCGCATGCTAGCAAGCTTGATCAGCATGGGCAGATTGATACCGGCGATCACTTCCACATTGGCTTTTTCCATCACTGAGATCGCGAGATTTGACGGCGTACCGCCAAACATATCGGTCAGTAGAATAACGCCCGATCCAGATTCAACATCTCCCACCGCATTGAGAATGTCCTGACGACGCTGTTCCATATCGTCATCAGGGCCAATTGAAATAGCCCGCACCTGATCCTGAGGTCCCACCACATGCTCCGTTGCGGCGACAAATTCCTGTGCCAAACGACCGTGCGTTACCAATACCATTCCAATCATTCCAAGTGCCTCTCTGACAAAGAATCTCGTTACTATACTGTACTATTCAGTGGTTTAAAGACCGGATTTCGCCATGTCCCGATGAACCAGATGGGTAAAATACCCTTTTCTCTTGATCCGGTCATGAATATTTTCAGCCACGCAGACTGAGCGGTGCCGTCCCCCCGTACACCCGATGGCAATCGTCAGGTAGGATTTCCCCTCGGCCTGATATCGAGGCAATAGTAGTTCCAGCATTTTTTCCAGTTGGTCCATGAAAGGCTCGAACGCCTCATCCTGTCCGACAAAATCAGCCACCTGCTGATCCTGCCCCGTCCCCGGCCGCAATGTCAGGTCATAATAGGGGTTTTGCAAAAACCGCACATCAAAAACCAGATCTGCTTCTCGGGGCACCCCCTTCTTAAACGAAAAAGACACGACTGTCGTCGACAATGCGGGCTGATCCTCAAGACTGAACTGACCGATCAGGATCTGACGCAATTCTGGCAACGACAAAAGCGTACTATCAATCAGGATATCAGCTTTTTCCTTCAAGCGTTTCAAAAGGATCTGCTCTCGTTTGATACCGTCCGCAACCGGCCGGTCGGTGGCAAGCGGATGGCGCCGACGGGTTTCGGTAAACCGGCGTTGCAACACCCCTTCATCACATTCCAGAAACAACAATCGAACGCGGTTATTGCCCTGCGACCGATGCTCTTCGATCAAACTGTGTAATACATCTGCTGAAAAACCAAATGTCCGGCTATCAACACCAACCGCCACATTCTGCCCGCCCTGACGGGCAATTTCAGCAACCAGACCGGAGAGCAGGGAAAGCGGAATATTATCCGCAACATCCCACCCTAAATCTTCAAACTGCTTCAGGGCCGTCGTTTTCCCTGCACCAGACAAACCCGTGACCAGCACAAGGCAGGGACCGGTTTCCGGATCAAGGGGCGTTTCAGGCAGATCATTCATAGGGGCTATCCTCCTGCAGAACCGATATTCCCTGCCTTTGCAGTACCAAATCAACCATTAATTTTACTCTCGCAACAGCAGACGCCGCAGCGCCGTCTAACTGGAATAAAGGCACTGTACGGTTATCAACAGAAAAGTGATAGGACCTTTGCGGAAATCGTTCCATCTGTTCCAGGCGAACCAGATCGCAAACATATAATAGAGGTCGCTCGGCAACAATCGGCAGGCAAATAAGGCCCAGACCACGAACTTCCATCTGTCCCGCCGTTTGCGCAGGGGCGGTGACAATAATCTGATCCTGCACCGGATGCAGTTCGACATAATCATCCGCAATCAGATGGGCCCCATCATCAATCAAGCGCAAGGCCAGATCCGATTTTCCCATACCGGAAGGGCCGCGCAATAAAATAGCGTGGTCGTCAATGGAAACTGCCGTGGCATGCATTCTGATCATGCCCGCACACTGCCGTGAAGATCCGTCTCTGTCAATGATCGGAAAGCCAGCCTATTTTGGTAGTCTGATGGTAAATTTCGCGCCGAGAACCGTCCCGTCAGAGCTCATTCGGTTTTTCGCAGAAATCGATCCGCCATGGGCCTCAATAATCAGCTTCGAGATGCTCAGCCCCAGTCCTGAATGACGCCCAAAACCTTCAGATTGTGGCCGTTCTGTGTAGAAACGGTTGAAAATGGCTTCCAGCTTGTTTTCCGGAATGCCCGGCCCCTGATCCTCGACATCAACCTGAACCCAGTGAACGCCAGCGCTGTCTTTTTCCTCTGTCGCCCGAACAAGCACCCGGCCCCCATCCGGCGAAAAGGACATTGCGTTATCGATCAGATTTCGCAGCACTTGACCCAAGCGACCCGGCGCCCCTTCGATCATTATATTGCTGCCTGTGATCTCCACATCTACATGAACGTTACTTTTGACATGCCCATTACCATACATATCAACCACGCTATCGATCAGCTTGATGATCTCTACTGGCTCGCCCTCAGTCCGCGACAATTCGGCATCCAGACGGCTGGCCGCAGAAATATCGGTGATCAAACGGTCCAGCCGTTTCACATCACTGGAAATCACGGCTTCAAGCTGTTTTCGGGTTTCGGCATCTTTTACCCGTCCGAAAGTATCGACCGCCGTTCCAAGAGAAGTCAGCGGGTTTTTAAGCTCGTGCGCGACATCCGCGGCAAAAGCTTCGACCGCGTCCATCCGATCATAGAGCGCCGCCGTCATTTCTCTAAACGAAGTTGAAAGATCGCCAATTTCGTCCTGGCGGGCTGAAAAATCAGGCATATCCACGCGTCGCCCCAAACCAAGGCGGACTTTATCCGCCGCTTCGGCCATCTGGTGAACGGGTTTGGCAATGGTCCGCGCCAGATACAAGGACAGAAGCAGATTGATGACAACTGTAATTGAGATGACAATCAGGGTGGTGACCTGCGCTGCCCGAACGGCCTCGTCAATTTCATGACCGTCCTCGATCAGCAGCAAACTCCCCAAAACATGTTTGAAACCTTGTACGGGGATCGATGCTGTCAGGAAAAGCTGGCCTTCCTTTGTTTGGCGAATAACCGTCCCGATATCCCCTTTCAGCGCCCAGCCCACCTCTTCAAAATCTTCAGAACGAAGGGAGTTGTCGCCGGGATACAGGGGATAATCCTGGCTAACCGGCATCAAATCGGCTGCAAAATCATACAGGCTGCCAAAGAATTTTCTAACCTGACCGGTATTTTCTGGCGGTGGCAAAGGTTCAAAAACAATTTCACGCCCCGCTGAAATCAAAAACCGGCTATCCGCGATCAACGTCCCGCTGCCGTCATACAAGCGAGCCGGGGTGTTGGTTACAACAGACAGGCGGCGCAGGACGCGGCGAATACTCCGCGAATCAAGGGTCAGGCGTTGAACGGAACCACTAAGCGCCACTTCGCGCAAGGCCGCCTCACCAAGCGCGCCCGCGATCAACCGTCCATTGGTTACCAACGCCTGCAATCGTGCTTCAATCAGGCCGGAACGGAACTGATCCAGATACAGAATGCCACCCGCCAAAAATATCACTGAGAAAAGGTTGATCGCCATAATGCGCCGGCCAAGGGACGAGAAAGGTCCCCACTTCCGGGCTTCCCGATTTTCTGTCGATCGAATACGCTTTCCTGACGTCTGATGGCTTTTAGTTTCTGCCGTCAGTGTGTCTGTCTGGTCAGCCGATCCACCGGACCCGTTCCGCTTCATACAGTGATCCTATTTATCCTTGAAACGATATCCTACGCCATACAAGGTCTCAATGGCAGAGAATTCCGGATCAACAGATTTGATTTTTTTACGCAAGCGTTTGATATGACTATCAATTGTACGATCGTCCACATAAATATTGTCGTCGTAAGCAGCATCCATCAACTGATCCCGGCTTTTTACATGGCCGGGGCGATAAGCCAAGGCGTGAAGCAGCATAAATTCTGTCACCGTCAGCGTGACTTCCTGGTCATCCCAGAAACAGGCGTGACGAACACTGTCCAGCCGCAGCTTGCCCCGTTCCAGAACCTCTTCTTCTCCGCCCTCTTCATCACCACTTTTCACCCGGTGACGCCTTAGAACCGTCCGAATCCGTTCGACGAGCAACCGTTGGGAAAAAGGTTTCTTTACATAATCGTCTGCCCCCATTTTGAGGCCCAGAAATTCATCAATTTCGTCATCTTTGGACGTCAGGAAAATAACCGGCAGATTGGAGGTTCTGCGCAAACGGTTTAACAATTCCATGCCATCCATGCGGGGCATCTTGATATCCAGTACCGCCAAATCCGGAGGGCTTTCCGCAAAATCATTAAGAGCCTGTTCGCCGTCCGAGTATTTGGAGACAGAAAAGCCCTCTGATTCCAGCAAAATAGAAACAGTGGTCAGTATGTTCAGGTCATCATCGACCAGGGCAATTCGAGTGGTCACAGTTTGTCCCCTTTTAGGCTTTCCCCATAATATGGAATTACCCGAACAAATTCTATCCTGCATTTGACCGAAATAAGGCAAGAAAGCGACTTAAGAGTGAAATAAGGCACGGAACGCATAAAATCACTTGCGTGGATTCTCCGTATTCGCACCAAATCAGAAGATCGTTCGCAAGTAAAAAAACCTGTCCAATTGGTCAACCGGGAAATACTGCACAAAAATGAACGGTTAATTTGGTCAATGTGAAAACAAATCGATATGAATACGAAATAAGAGCGAAAATGACCAAAAAAAGTTACCGTTTTTTGACACTATTTCCCGGTCCTTTATTGCACCTATTCCTACCGCCGCTTATCTTGATCCAACATTCTCAACATATAGCTAATCGATTATCTTTGGAGAAACACTGTGGAAGAGACGGGACCGCAAAAGAGCAACTACGGGCTTGATAATCAGGGACTCGGGGGCGTTGGCAAGGCAAATTGGAACCTTTCCGCCCCTTCTCTGTATAAAGAAGCCCTAACACGGAATGAAGCCACACTGTCTGAAGGTGGCGCCCTTGTTGCCCTGACCGGTCAACATACAGGCCGATCCGCCAACGACAAATTTATCGTCAAGGAAGCCAGCAGCAAAGACAATATCTGGTGGGGCAAGGTCAACAAGCCTTTTGACGACGCAAAATTTGCCACTCTCCATAAAAAGATGATCGATTATCTACAAGGCAAAGAGGTTTTTGTTCAGGATTGTTATGCAGGCGCCCATCTGGACCATCGTCTTCCTGTCCGGATTATTACCGAATGTGCCTGGCACAATCTTTTTGCACGAAACATGTTCATACAGCCCGAAAAAAGCGAACTGGCTGAATTCAAACCGGAATTCACCGTCCTTCAGGTGCCCTCCTTTGAAGCGGACCCGGCCGTCGACGGAACCCGTTCGGAAGTATTTGTTCTGGCGAATTTTGCAGAAAGACTGGTCATCATCGGTGGCACATCTTATGCCGGTGAAATCAAGAAATCTGTTTTCTCCCTGCTTAATTATCTGCTTCCTGAAAAAAACATCATGCCGATGCATTGCTCTGTGAATGTCAGTAACGCAGGCGACAGCGCGGTCTTTTTTGGCTTGTCAGGAACGGGCAAAACAACCCTGTCAGCAGATCAAAGTCGCGAATTGATCGGCGATGATGAACATGGCTGGGCTGACGATGGTGTGTTTAACTTTGAAGGCGGCTGTTACGCCAAGGTTATCAATCTGTCCCGGGAAGCCGAGCCGGAAATCTATGCAACCACAGAACGGTTTGGAACCGTCCTTGAAAATGTGGTCATGAATGAAGACGGCGTTCTTGATCTGGATGACAACCGCTATACAGAAAATACCCGGGCGTCCTATCCGATCCATTTCATTCCAAATGCCAGTGAAACCGGCATTGCGGGGAACCCTAAAAACGTCATTATGCTAACCGCAGATGCGTTTGGTGTTCTGCCCCCCATCTCCAAGCTGTCATCAGAACAGGCGATGTATCACTTCCTGTCTGGCTATACCGCAAAACTGGCGGGCACGGAAAAAGGGTTGGGCAATGAACCACAGGCAACCTTCTCAACCTGTTTTGGCGCCCCTTTTATGCCACGTCATCCTTCTGTTTACGCAAACCTGCTGGGTGAAAAAATCGAAAAACATGGTGTGAATTGCTGGCTTGTCAATACGGGCTGGACAGGCGGCGCCTATGGCACCGGACACCGTATGCCGATTGCCCATACCCGCGCACTGGTCAACGCCGCCCTTGACGGCACCCTTGCCAATGTTGAGTTTGAAAAAGATCCGTATTTTGGCCTTGCCATGCCAACCGCCTGTGCTGGTGTTCCCAGCGAGATTCTGAACCCAAGAAATACCTGGGCAGACAAAGCGGCCTATGACAAACAGGCGTCTCATCTTGTCACCCTGTTCATCGAGAATTTTGAACAATTTGCCGAGTATGTGGACGCGGAGATTATCAAGTCAGCGCCAAGAAGCGCCTGATCTGGATCGTCCATAATTCGAAAAAGCCCTTGTTTCCAGACAGGGGCTTTTTTATTGGATTATTAACCGTCAAAAAGCGTATGGTGCGTCCCTCAAACAAGGATGAACCCTCATGCGCGACGCCGTTATTTTTGATATGGATGGCCTGTTACTGGATACGGAACGCATTTCTTTGGCCGCGTTTAAACAAACCTGTGACGCCTTTGACCTTCCCTTTGACCCAGCGCTGTATAATACGCTCGTGGGCTGCAACATGGTCCATATCGAAGGCTTGCTCAACAAGAATGTAGAAGCCTTTCCTGGCACCCCGTTTATGGATATGTGGCAGCAGATCTATCATGATGAAGCAGTTATGAAACCTGTGCCTTTAAAAGAAGGCGTGGTTGATTTCCTGACCTTCCTGGAGGCCGAGAATATTCCGCGGGCTGTGGCAACATCCACCGGTTACAAAAAGGCCGTGCGTAAATTATCCAATGCCGGAATTCTGGATTTTTTTCATCATCTGTCGACCGGTGATCAGGTCACCAACAGCAAGCCCCACCCGGAAATCTATTTGCAGGCTGCGGCGAAGCTGGATATTCAGCCGGAACGCTGCCTTGCGCTTGAAGATTCTGATAATGGTGTGCGGGCAGCCCATGGGGCCAATATGCTGGTTTTTCAGATCCCCGATCTGGTTGATCCCTCGCCGTCCGTTCGAAAGCTTGACCACCGGATTATCCCATCCATGAAAGTGGCACACGCCCTGTTCAAGGCCTGAACGCACCGTATCAAGGGGCGCAACCAGACCGATTTTACTGGAGCCTTTGCGCCCAGGTCTGTAAAGATAGCCTATTCTTACCGATGTCCTTGCGCACCGAGATTGTCATATGTGGACTATTTCCCTCTCTGTTCTTCCGATTTTCCTGCTCCTGATTTTGGGGCATGTGCTGCGGCGTTGGCAGTTTCCCGGTGAAGCCTTTTGGCCATTGGCCGACAAACTGACCTATTGGGTTCTTTTTCCGGCTCTTCTGTTTTACCGGACGACAACCGCACCTTTAGGCGGTGAAATGGTCGGGACTTTTGCAATGGCGTTGCTTGGCGCCTTGATAATCAGCGCTGTTATCGCGGTCGGATCCGCAAGATTATTTGGGATTTCCGGCGCGGTGAGCGGCTCCTTGTTTCAAGGGGCCACCCGTCATAACACCTTTATTGCCTTTGCCACCGCCGATATGCTTTTTGGATCGGACGGGCTATTGATCGCCGCTGTCGCCACATCGATACTGGTCCCGCCAACAAACCTGTTCTGTGTCACCGCATTAGTCTTGTATCAAGGAAAAACAGGGACAACCTCCCTGAAAAAAAGGCTTGTTCAGGAACTGGCCCGGAACCCCCTTCTGTTGGCAATCGGTGCCGGTGTTTTCCTGAACCTTTCCGGCATTGGCAGTCTGCCGGTTATTCACGATATGGCGAATATTCTGTCCCGCGCCGCCCTGCCAACCGCTCTTTTATGCGTGGGGGCCGGATTGCATATTCGCGCTATGAAAGCAGAAACCCGTTCGTTGGTTATCTCAAGCATCTGTAAACTGGTTCTGTTTCCTGCCGTTATGATCGGGGTTATTCTGGCCACTGGGCTGGACGGAACAGCCGCTGTCATTCTGGTGATTTATGGTGCCGTACCGACGGCCAGTTCCGGGTATGCGCTGGCCAAACAACTGGGCAGTGATGCAGATGTCATGGCCGCCATCATTACGATACAGACCTTTTTGTCCATGATCACACTGCCCTTATCCATTGCCGTTGCGTCGGCCTATTTTCTAGGCGGCGCTTGACGACCCTTCGATATCCAGAACAGATGGATTTTCCCCGCATAAACGACAGTGCGGGTCAGGCCGTACTTTCACCTTTCTGAAATCAGCATAAAGCGCATCATAAATCAAAAGCTGACCAGACATGCTTTGCCCAATCTGTAACAGCTCTTTTAGAACCTCAACCGCTTGTAACGATCCCATGGTTCCGGCCAAAGCCCCAAGGACACCGGCCTCTCCGCATGTTTGAACCACATCGGGCGGCGGCGGCGCCGGAAATATACAGCGGTAACAGGGATGATCACCCTCTTCATAGGCCTTATAGGTCGAAAGCTGTCCTTCAAATTGCAGCATTGCTGCAGAAACCAGCGGTTTCTTTAGGAAAAAACAGGCGTCATTGATCAAAAAACGGGTCGTGAAATTATCTGACCCATCCGCAACCAGGTCATATCCTTCAAAAAGACGGCGGACATTGTCAGCCGTTAATCGTTCCGCATACGGTATGATTTTTACATCCGGGTTGATCCGCGCAACAGACTGCTGTGCACTTTCCACCTTCGGCCGCCCAATATCAGCAGTTCCATGGGCAATCTGACGCTGCAGATTGGATAAATCCACATGGTCATCATCCACTACTCCGATTGTGCCAACACCCGCCGCCGCTAAATACAGAACCAAGGGGGAGCCAAGGCCCCCCGCCCCGATAACCAGCACTTTGGATCCCAGCAATTTCTTCTGCCCGATACCCCCCACTTCCCGAAGGATAATGTGGCGGGCGTAGCGATCCATCTGTTCATCGGTAAGGTTCATTCCTAGACCCCGTCAAACAGGGCTGTTGTCAAATACCGCTCTGCGAAGGACGGAATGACCACAACAATGGTTTTCCCTTTCATATCAGGGCGTTCCGCGATTTCCAGCGCGGCTGCAACGGCAGCACCAGACGAAATGCCCACCGGAATTCCCTCTTCACGAGCCACAGAGCGGGCCGTTTCAAACGCGGTTTCATTTCCAATGGTCAGAATTTCATCAATCAGGCTGGTATCCAGATTGTCCGGCGTAAAACCAGCGCCGATACCCTGAATTTTATGAGGGCCAGACTGGCCGCCCGACAAGACCGGGCTATCTTCAGGTTCAACAGCGATGATTTTCACATCTTTGTTTTTCTGTTTTAGGATTGTCCCCACACCGGTCAATGTTCCACCCGTGCCAACACCCATAACCACAGCATCCACTTTACCGTCAGTATCTGCCCAGATTTCATCTGCTGTTGTCACTTTATGGACCGCGGGATTTGCCGGATTTTCAAACTGCTGCGGAATAACGGCATTTCCAATCTCTTCAACCATTTCATTAGCCCGGGCAATCGCACCGTTCATCCCTTTGGCGGCTTCTGTCAGTTCCAGATTTGCCCCAAGGAGTTTCAACATTTTGCGACGCTCAATGGACATGCTTTCAGGCATGACCAACGTCAGATCATATCCTTTTGCCGCACAGACAAACGCCAGACCAATACCCGTATTGCCGGAAGTTGGCTCAATAATTTTCGTCCCGGGATTAATTTTGCCAGCATCTTCCAGCGCTTCGATCATGGCAACGGCAATCCGATCTTTCACAGACGCCAGAGGGTTGAAGAACTCCAGTTTCAAAAGAATATCGGCGTTTTGACTGCCAAACCGTTTCATACGAACCAGAGGCGTGGATCCGATCGTATCAATAATGCTGTCATAAATTTTTCCGCGAGGGGCATTAATATCCATGTGTTTGTCCAATTCTGATTAAGGTCAACCCGCCAAAAACGGGAAATCTCTGTTGTCTTTAAATCTCAAATGTACCACTGGCGCGCGGGGCAACCCCGTCGCAATCCGTATTGGTTTTTCTGCAAAGGTCTTCCAGCGTGACCTGATCCAGTTGTTTCAGCATTGCCGCTTGGGCATCCATCCATAAAGGACCAACAACCTTCTGGCCGATCTCAGACGAGAAAATCTGATTTTCACCTTCTGTATCAGCCTCGCTGATCACGCGAACAATATCGCCGGCTGTAATGCGGCGTCTCTCCCGCGCCAGGCGATACCCGCCCCGCGGACCCCGGACGCCTTTCAGAATACCCGCATGAACAAGCTGTTGCATAACCTGTTCCAGATATCGCTGCGGTATTTTCTGACGCTGGGTAATCTCCTTGGATTGAACCGGGTCCGGTCTTGCATTAAACGCAATATCAACCACGGCTTCCAGCGCATACAACATTTTCTTTGGTAAATGGAGCATCGCCTTATCCTCTCGCTGCGGCAACACCGGTCGAGCCAAATCCGCCTTCCCCGCGCACCGTTTCCGATAACGTTTTCACTTCAACCCAGCGCGCCTGTGTCACCGGGGCCACGACCATCTGGGCGATCCGGTCCCCCCGCTCGATCACAAAGGTTTCCTGCCCCATATTCATCAGGATGATCCCAAGCTCTCCGCGATAATCAGCATCAATCGTACCGGGCGTATTGGGGAGGGTTATCCCTTTCTTCAACGCCAGACCGGAGCGCGGGCGAATTTGTGCTTCATACCCACTTGGCAGGGCAATTTTTAATCCTGTTGGGACCAACGCGCGATGCCCCGGTTCAATTTTTACAGGCTCGGATACCGCCGCCCGAAGATCCATTCCAGCGCTGTCCGGCGTTTCGTAGGCCGGAAGGGGAAGCCCTTCTGAATGGGGCATTCGGGTGATCTCAACGGAGACATTTGACATTAATTCTTACCTTGAAAATGTTCTGAAATTCGCAGGGCCAACGCAACGGCCACTTCTTTTTTTGTAAGCGTGGGCCACGGATCAACTCCACCACCCGTTATCAGGATGGCGCTATTTTCATCGCCTCCAAATGTGCCGGTTTCGGGACTGACATCATTGGCGACAATCCAGTTACATCTCTTTCTGGTCAATTTGGCCTGACCATTTTCAATCACATTCTGTGTCTCTGCGGCAAAACCGACCACCAGTTCAGGACGGCCTGTCTGCATCTGTGAGACTGTCGCCAGAATATCCGGATTTTCAGCCAGAGTGAGGGACGGGAGCGCACCGTCCTGTTTTTTGATTTTCTGGTCCGACCCGTTTTCAACTCGCCAGTCGGCCACGGCCGCAGCGAAAATTGCCCCGTCCGCTGGCAGTGCATTTTCCGTTGCCACCAGCATCTCCCGGGCGGATTGAACCTGTACGGTTTTAACCCCCTCGGGTTCAGGCAGTCGGGTGGGACCGGAAATAAGTGTTACATCCGCCCCCAATCCAGCCAGCGCCTCTGCGATTGCATATCCCTGCTTACCCGAAGATCGATTGGCAATGTAACGCACAGGATCGATCGGCTCATGGGTCGGACCCGCCGTTACGATCATTTTCCGTCCGGCAAGGGGGCCCGTCGGTAGACGATCGTGAAAAAAATTGGAAATTGCATCCGCCAGCACTGAGGGTTCCGACAATCGGCCCGGCCCAAATTCGCCGCAAGCCATATCGCCTTCTTCTGGCCCGACGACCAGAACACCATCTTCTTTCAATTGGGCAAGATTTCGCTGGGTTGCAGGGTGATCCCACATCCGCACATTCATCGCGGGCGCAATCATCACAGGCTTATCGGTCGCCAACAGGGCAGTACTGGCCAGATCATTGGCCTGACCCGTGGCCATTTTCGCCAGAAGATCAGCCGTGGCCGGAGCAACAACAACCAGATCAGCTGAGCGCGAAAGCTGAATATGGCCCATCTCCGACTCGTCATCCAGATCAAACAGATCCGTATAGACTTTTTCGCCGCTCAAAGCCGCCACCGAAAGAGGGGTTACAAATTCCTGCGCCGCCTTTGTCAGAATGGCGCGGGTCTTTATATTCCGCTTTGCCAACAGGCGGATAAGCTCCAGACATTTATAGGCAGCGATACCGCCGCCGATCACCAGAAGCACTGATTTTTGAGAAGTCACCGTAAATCCGCCTATTTCACTTATCTTTTATGTAAATAAGATAGTTATCTCACCAACTCGGTGCAAGTACTTATTTAACTAAAGGAAATCAGCAATTTAATTAGTGCAGAACCGCCGTCAGGAGATACATCAGGACCGCGCCAGCTGTGACGCCTGTGACAAGATAAAACCCAGCAGAAACTTCCCGCTGCATCGGTCCGTCCGCTGGGTCCGTCTTCTGATCTTTCTGACTTTCCCGCTCTTCAATCAAGGTCAGCAGTCTGTCTGTTTTCGTCACCAGGTCAGGCAGTTTGTTCAAAAAGCCAAGGCCATCTTTGACTATTTGCGCGGCTTTCGCTTCTGGCCCCATATTTTCCAGCATCCATTCTTCAACGGTTGGATGAGCCACTTCCCAGAAATTGACTTTGGCGTTCATGCTTTGGGCGACGCCCTCGGCGGTCACCATGGTTTTCTGGAGCAAAAGCAATTGGGGCTGGGTTTCCATTTCAAAGGTTTCCGTTGTCTGAAACAACTGAACCAGCAGACGCCCCAGCGAGATCTCATCCACAGATTTACCAAGAATAGGTTCACCGATAGAGCGGCAGGCCTGCGTAAAAGCATCCAACGACTTATGCGGCGGAACATATCCTGCCTCAAAATGAACTTCTGCTGCCCGGCGATAATCTCCGACCAGAAAGGCAAAAAGCATTTCGGCCATAAACAGGCGGGTCTGACGATCCATGCGCCCCATAATGCCAAAATCTACCGCGACCAGTTTCCCGTCGTCGGTAATAAACAGATTGCCGTGATGCATGTCCGCGTGAAAAAAACCATCCCGCAGAACCTGTTTGAGAAAGACCCGAATGACAACGGCACTCAAGGCCTGCATATCATGGCCCGCTTCAATGATCTCATCCCGGTTTGACAGGCTGATCCCATCAATCCGGCTTTGGGTCATCACTCGCTTGGCCGTGCGCTGCCAGTCAATTTCTGGAACAGAAAATTCGGGATCACCTTCAAAATTCTCGGCCATTTCCGCCGCAGCGGCCGCCTCCATCCGCAGATCCATTTCCAATTCAACAGACTGTTCAAGAATTTCCACAATCTTTGTCAGGCGCAAGCGTTTGAAATTCGGTTGAAACCGCTCCGCAAGGCCAGAGATCCAAAAGAAAAGACGCAAATCCGTTTGAAAGGCTTCTTCGATATCGGGCCGCAGAATTTTAACAGCCACTTTCCGCCGTTCTGTACAAACCGCGTCAGGGTTTTCTTCCGTTGGCGCCGGGATGCTGTCTTCGACCTCGGCATAATGGACTTGCGCAATAGACGCCGCGGCGATCGGTTTTTCGTCGAACGACACAAAAACTTCGTTCAGTGGACGTTCCAGCTCCCGCTCTACCGTTTCCTTGGCTTTTTCATATGGAAAAGGGGGTAATTTATCCCGCAAATTACCAAGATCCTGCGCAATCTCTTCTCCCAGAAGATCCGACCGAACGGACAATGCCTGACCCAGCTTGATAAAACTTGGTCCCAGCGCCTGCAGGGCGCCGGCCAACCGCTCCCCTTTTCGCAAATGCTGATGAGACGGCGCACCGATCGCAAATAAAGGCAGGATCAAACGCAGTAGCTTCACATGAAGCGGTGCTTTTTCCAGCGTGTCCAAAAGAAAAAGGGCATCAAAGCGCGCAAGTGTCCGCACGACGAATAAAAGACGAAGACTGTTATGAAACCCACGAAACACTATTTTCCCCTATATCCGCCAGGCCGAATGCAACGCCGCAATGCCACCTGACAGCCGACGGAATTTGGCCTGCCCCATGCCCGCCTCGACAATCATGTCCCGAAACGTTTCTGCCTCTGGAAATTTACGAATGCTTTCGGCCAGATATTGATAGCTGGCTTCATCATTGGCCACAGCACCGCCGATTTTTGGCAATATTTTAAAGGAATAAAAGTCGTAGAATTCTTTCAGGCCGGGCAGTGTTACCTCACTAAATTCCAGACACAAAAAGCGACCACCTGGTTTCAAAACGCGCCGCGCCTCCCGCAGGGCCTGCGGGATATCCGTGACATTCCGGATCCCGAAAGCGATGGTATAGGCATCGACGGATTTATCACCCAGCGGCAGGTTCATCGCATCACCGTTCACCCACTGCAAACCGCTTAACCGACCCTGATCCAACGCCCGATCCTGCCCCACACTCAGCATTGCATGGTTGATATCCAGAACAGTAACCTGACCCTCGCCCTTAACCCGATCAAGAAACCGAAAGGCAATATCACCGGTCCCGCCAGCCACGTCCAGCAAATGCTGGCCTGGACGGGGGGCCAGCCAATCGATCATGGCCGTTTTCCATAACCGATGGACGCCGGCACTCATCAGGTCGTTCATCAGGTCATAATTTTCGGCAACACTGTCGAAAACACCCCGAACCATTCCTGCTTTTTCTTCCACAGGAACATCTTGAAAGCCAAAATGGGTTTTCTCTGAGGTCTTGTTCTCGGAAGGATCTGAGGTAGTCATAACGGGCCCCGAAACGGAAGTTGGAACGAATATGCGTTCTTGTTTTGCCTATATTACACCTAAGTGCAAGCACCAAATTTGTCCATAACCCCAAACAAAAGAAGGATACTTTTTTAATTTGGCGATGGTTTTGATCGATATTCGGGCTTACACTGGGGCCATGCCTGAATTACCCGAAGTAGAAACCGTTGCGCGCGGTCTGGAAAATGCCCTGATCGGCCAGTCTTTTACATCTGTCATCCTGAGACGTGCCAATCTTCGCTTCCCCTTTGCCGAGGGGTTCGCACAAACCATTACAGACAATAAAATTGTCCATATCGGACGGCGAGCCAAATACCTGCTGATCCATTTTGCCGATCAAACCGTTCTGATCGGGCATCTTGGTATGTCCGGCAGCTTTCGTATCGACGAGAAAATCACGCCAGAGCCCGAAAAGCATGATCACATGATCCTGAAAACAGGCAACGGGACCACCGTCCGTTACCATGATCCCAGACGATTTGGTTTTATGATCCTGACAACAGAAGATGAAATGGACACCCATCCGCAACTTATGAATATTGGGCCGGAGCCGCTGGGAAATGACTTTAACGGTCCGGTTCTCGCGGCCCGCCTTAAAGGAAAGAAAGGGCCCATTAAAACCGCCCTTTTAGATCAGAAAACCGTGGCAGGGGTGGGCAATATCTATGCCTGCGAAGCCCTTCATCTGGCGGGTGTGTCACCCAAGCGTATCGCCGGAACCATCGCCGGAAAGCGGGCCGACGCCCTGGCCGGCGCCATTCGGCAAGTATTACAGGATGCCATCCTGTCCGGTGGCTCAACATTAAGAAATTACAGCACAACGTCCGGAGAGCTTGGATATTTCCAGCATAAGTTCCAGGTATATGACAAGGAAAACACTCCTTGCCCTAGAGAAAACTGTAAAGGAACCATCAAACGGATCGTACAATCTGGCCGATCAACCTTTTTCTGTTCTTCGTGCCAGCGATAATGCTGGACAAGCGTTTGTTTGGGAAGATAATGGCGGCCAGAAAATTTACTGGAGGATGTTATGGCTTATAAGAATATTATCGTCGAAACACATGAAGCGGTTGGCCTGATCCGCCTGAACCGCCCTGAAGCTTTGAACGCCTTGTGTCAGGAACTGACCGAAGAAATGGGTGAAGCATTAGACGGTTTTGAAGCTGATGAAGCCATTGGCGCGATTGTGATTACAGGCTCTTCCAAAGCCTTCGCCGCAGGTGCCGATATTAAAGAAATGAAATCCAAAAATTATATGGATGTCTACAAAGCGGACTTTATCAGCGCCACGTGGGAACGTGTTACAACTTGCCGCAAACCTGTGATCGCAGCGGTCGCTGGCTATGCACTGGGCGGCGGTTGTGAACTTGCCATGATGTGTGATTTCATTCTGGCAGCAGATAATGCGCAGTTCGGGCAACCTGAAATCAAACTTGGGACCATTCCGGGCGCCGGCGGAACCCAGCGCCTCACCCGTTTTGTCGGAAAATCGAAAGCCATGGAAATGTGCCTGACTGGCCGGATGATGGATGCAGAAGAAGCAGAACGCTCTGGTCTGGTGAGCCGTATCGTGCCAGTGGATGACCTTGAAAACGAAGCCTTGAAGGTGGCAGGCAAGATTGCCGACCTTTCCCAGCCGATTGTGATGATGGCAAAAGAAAGCGTCAATAAAGCCTATGAAACCACGCTGAAAGAGGGAATCATGTTTGAAAGACGCGTCTTTCATTCCACTTTTGCAACGGAAGATCAGAAGGAAGGCATGTCAGCGTTCGCTGAAAAACGCTCTCCTTCCTTCAAAAATCAGTAATGAGACCTGTTTCTTTCCTCGAAAACCGTGGTTTTTTTACGAAAGAAGCAACAATTTACCATTTTCTGCCGTTTAATCGGGATTCACTGTTGACGGCAGAATAATGGCTGGCTATAACCCGGCTTCCGAAATTCGAAGCTAATGTACAGGATTGTCATGGCGCATCATAAATCAGCTATTAAGCGCATCCGGCAGACAGAAACCCGCACCGAGCGTAATCGCGCACGGCGCAGTCGCATCCGCACTTTCGTAAAGAAAGTCGAAATCGCGATTGGAGAGGGTGATCAGTCTAAAGCAAACGACGCGCTACGTTTGGCTCAGTCAGAGCTCGGTCGCGGTGTTGTTAAAGGCGTAGTTAAAGCCAACACAGCATCACGTAAGATTTCACGATTGAATTCACGCGTAAAGGCACTGTCTGCTTAAGACAGTCTCTTAACAACGAGAATCAAGCCGTATCCGAGGTATCGGGCGCGGCTTTTTTTTCGCGTAAATTCGGTGATTTTTGGCCGATTCAAATTATTTCAATTTTCCATATATTTTAATAGTTCCTGATTTTTATCAGTCGGCTTACTATATATTGTAGGTCAACATTTTCTTTGATCTATTCGCCTATTTATTTTTTGCATTTGGGCTCAGGCTCTCTTGCATCTGTGGAAAACTTCAGATTAAATTCACCGCCATTGGGAGCATAAACAGATAATTGATAGCGTCAGATCACTGGTTTTGGGGAACCTAACGAACCGGGCGTGATTTAAAAGGGGGAAGTCCTTCCTTCGCGATTCAAGTCACCTATCTCGACTATCTTTTCAGGTTTATTACGTTCTACCAAACACAGCAGGATTACTCTGCAGTGAACGGATTTTTTGTCCGCCTTTTGTATATTTTTGGACATTTATTTTTAAGGGAAGGCTACATTTAATGACTGCCGACGGGACCCAGACCCAAGAAAAACAATATGCCGGGGACATTACTGTCCATGATGCATGGGATCTTTTGAAATCGAATCCGAAAGCGGTTCTTGTCGATGTCCGGACCAATGCCGAATGGGGATATGTCGGCTTACCGGATCTGTCTCCTTTAAACAAAAAAACCCATACCATTTCGTGGGTCCTGTTTCCGGATATGTCGGTAAACCCGCATTTCATTGAACAGCTCAAGGCCGCACAGGAAAATCCTGAAAGCCCGGTCCTGTTTCTCTGTCGCTCTGGCGTGCGCTCGATCGCAGCTGCGATTGCCGCGACAAATGCCGGCTTTACCGAAAGCTATAACATTCTCGGCGGTTTTGAAGGCGATCTGGACGAGAACCGGCACAGAGGAACCCAAACTGGGTGGAAAGCAGAAAATCTAAGTTGGGTGCAAGGCTGAAATGGCAAGCAGAGAACCATTAACGGTTGGTAAGAACCACTCAGACTGTTGGGGCCGCGTCAGGGATCGCCTGCTTGATGAATATGGCGAAGCAACCTTTAATTCCTGGCTTAAAAATATCGAACTGGATGAAATTAACGGCACCCACGTTAATATGTCTTTGCCGACCAAATTTCTGCGAGACTGGGTGATTAACAACTACGCCAATCGCATTCGTCAGATCTGGTGCCTGGAAGACCCAACCGTTCAATCCATCGACATCCATGTGAAGGAAGCGCGCTCGGAACCGGCGTCCGCACCCGCACAGCAGAACCGCGCCAATGGGACTGCGCCATCAATGCGGGTCAAGGTTGTCGATACCGGCGTGGACAAATTTGACGCACAGGACAATCTTTCCTCGCAACTGGATCCGCGTTTTACTTTTGAAAATTTCGTGGTTGGCAAGTCAAATGAACTGGCCCACGCGGCGGCACGACGCGTTGCAGAAGCCCGCGACAACATCCCGTTCAATCCGCTTTATCTTTATGGTGGGGTTGGCCTGGGTAAAACCCATCTGATGCATTCAATCGGTCATGCGATTTCGGTTAATTGTCCACACAAGAAAGTCCTGTATCTTTCAGCTGAAAAGTTCATGTACCGCTTCATCCGGGCCCTTCGATATAAAGACACCATGAACTTCAAAGACCAGTTCCGGTCTGTGGACGTTCTGATGATTGATGATGTTCAGTTTATTGCCGGAAAAGAATCAACGCAGGAAGAATTTTTCCACACCTTCAATGCTCTGGTTGACCAAAACCACCAGATCATCATTTCAGGGGACCGGTCGCCAACCGATCTGGAGGGCATGGAAGAACGAATGCGATCCCGTCTGGGCTGGGGTCTGGTTGCCGATATTCATCCGACTGATTACGAGTTGCGCCTTGGCATCCTGCAATCAAAAGTCGAACAGGCCAGCATTTCGATTGAACCGCGGATCCTGGAATTCCTTGCCCACCGGATCACCTCAAATGTACGCGAGCTGGAAGGCGCCCTGAACCGGGTTCTGGCCTATTCCGATCTGGTTGGTCGCGACGTTACCCTTGAAAGCACTCAGGAAGTCCTGAGGGACCTTTTAAGGGCCAATGATCGCCGGATCACCATTGAAGAGATTCAAAAACGGGTCGCTGAACATTTTAACATCCGAATGTCAGACATGCATTCCGCCCGCCGGGCCCGGGCCGTTGCCCGGCCTCGACAGGTCGCCATGTATCTGGCCAAACAGCTGACCAGCCGTTCGCTCCCAGAAATCGGGCGCAAATTTGGTGGCCGGGATCATACCACTGTGATGCATGCGGTTCGCAAAATTGACGAGCTGAGAGAAGGCGATGTCTCTCTGTCTGAAGATATTGATCTGCTTAAACGGATGCTTGAAAACTGATTATAAAGGCGGCAGCACGCTCACATTTCCAGCCTAACTCCTTGTAATCCCACTATTTGTTAATCACGGATCCAGCGGGATCCTTTTGTGCATCAAATAAGTTGGGGAACCGGGCATCATCTGATATAGTGTGCCACGGATTGAGCAATCATTTCTGGTGCAGCACGAACAGTGATTCAAGTTTTTGAATCAAGTTCTTATGTTCCACTATAGGATTTATCAGCCGTAGAATAATAGTTGATCTGAAACCCCATTATCAGGCAAAATGGTGTTTCATAATACGTCATGCCTGAAAGCTTAGTTGGGACAATGAAATTAACAATCGAACGCAGCACCCTGCTCACCGCATTGAACCATGTCCAGAGTGTGGTAGAACGCCGGAATACTATTCCTATTCTTTCCAATATTCTATTGAACGCTGACAATGGGACACTGGGTCTGACAGCGACAGATCTTGATCTGGCAATCAATGAACAGATTGCGGCGGAAGTCCTCACATCAGGATCGATCACCGTGCCAGCCCATCTGCTGTATGACATTGTGCGCAAATTGCCGGACGGATCACAGGTTGAACTGGATTACCAAAGCGCGGAAGGTCGAATTTCTGTACGCGCCGGTCGCTCTCAGTTCGCGTTGTCCTGTTTGCCGAAAGATGATTTCCCGATCATGGAAACTGGCGAATTGCCGCACCGTTTCACGCTTTCCACGGCGGAACTGAAACGCCTGATTGATAAAACCCGCTTTGCTATCTCAACCGAAGAAACCCGCTATTACCTGAACGGTGTTTATCTTCACGCTGCAGACAATGACGGCATACCCGTATTGCGTGCAGTCGCAACGGACGGACATCGCCTTGCCCGGGTTGAAACCCCGATACCGGCCGATGCCGAAAATATGCCCGGCATCATCATTCCGCGCAAAGCAGTCAACGAATTGCGCAAACTGATTGATGACACAGATGGCAATATTTCCATTTCCCTGTCTGACAATAAAATATGCTTCTCGTTTGGCGGATCCCTGCTGACCTCCAAATTGATCGACGGCACCTTCCCGGATTATGAACGGGTCATCCCATCTGGAAATACCAAAGTTCTGGAACTGGACGGCAAGACGTTCGCACAGGCTGTTGATCGCGTCTCGACCGTCTCAACAGAAAAATCACGCGCCATCAAACTTACCCTGACAGATGACACGGTCACTCTGTCGGCCACAGGCTCGGAAAGCGGCAGCGCTACCGAAGAACTGGCGGCCAGCTATAGCTCGGGTGATTTGGAAATCGGTTTTAATTCAAAATATTTATTGGATATTACAGGACAGATCGAAGGGGAAAACGCCCATTTTGTTCTGGCGGATGCTCAGTCTCCCACCATCGTCAGAGATGGAACAGACGATGGCGCCCTGTATGTTCTTATGCCTATGCGCGTTTGACCCTGGTTGGGAATTCCTGACCAGATATCCAATTAGGAGCCTTTATTGAACTCTCATGCCCTAACACGGCTGGTTTTGACAGATTTTCGCAACTACACGTCCTTGAAGGTTGAAATCGATACCCGGCCTGTTGTGCTTACTGGCCCGAACGGCAGTGGGAAAACCAACCTGCTGGAAGCTATTTCTTTTCTGACACCTGGACGGGGTTTGCGCCGGGCGACGCTTTCCGATCCTGCGCATATTGATGGAAAAGGGGGCTGGGCCGTGTCCGCACACATTCTGGACGATGGGCTTGAGCGAACGGTTGGTACTGGACTTTTGGCCGTCAATCAGACCTCGGACGGGCGCGAGAAACGAACGGTTCGACTGGATGGAGAAACCCAGTCTGGAACAGCAGCGTTAACAGGCTTGTTAAGCATTTCCTGGCTCACCCCACAGATGGATAGACTGTTTCAAGAAGGGGCGTCTGGAAGGCGCCGGTTTTTGGATCGGATGGTTTTTGGTCAGGATCCCAGCCATGCCAAACGCACAACGACCTTTGAAAAAATAATGCGCGAGCGGAACCGTCTTTTAAAATCGGGCCGACTGGATCCCCATTGGCTGAGCTCGCTGGAACAACAAATGGCAGAACAGGCAATCGCGATTACCGCCGCCAGACTGGAAACAGTCGCACGGTTGAACGGGGCTATGGACCTGTCTGAACCGACGGCAACCCCGTCTGCCTTTCCAAAGGCAGATATTGCACTGGTGGGGGAACTTGAAAAACAGATGGTTGGCCTGACCGCCCTTGCCACCGAAGATATGTACCGGGAAAGATTGGCGAAAAACCGAAAAATCGATGCCGCAGCAGGCAGCACGACCTTCGGCCCGCACCGTAGTGATTTGGAAGTTATCCACAGGGAAAAGGGTCAAAAAGCCCGACTTTGTTCAACCGGTGAACAAAAAGCACTATTAATATCAATTATCCTTAGTAATGCGCGTCTACAGACTGGATTACATGGCAAAGCCCCGGTATTATTACTGGACGAAATTACTGCTCATCTGGATCAGAAAAGACGGCTGGCATTGTTTGATGAATTAACCGACATGAATGTGCAGGCCTGGATGACGGGTACAGATTATTTGTTATTTTCCGAGCTCGGATCACGGGCTCAGTTTTTCACGGTTCAGGCAGGCACGGTTACGCCCGCCCAGATGAACTGAAATAAGGGACGTTACGTATGAGTGAAGTGCAAAATCAGACCGCTGCTGAAGAGTATGGCGCCGATTCCATCAAGGTTTTGAAAGGCCTGGATGCCGTGCGTAAACGCCCCGGCATGTATATCGGTGATACGGATGACGGTTCGGGTTTGCATCACATGGTCTATGAGGTTGTGGACAACGCCATTGATGAGGCGCTGGCCGGGCATTGTGATCTTGTTTACGTCGCACTGAACAGCAACGGATCCGTCACGGTTCGTGATAATGGGCGCGGTATTCCGGTTGACCTCCACGAAGAAGAGGGCATGTCCGCCGCCGAAGTGATTATGACACAGCTTCATGCAGGCGGTAAGTTTGATCAGAACTCCTACAAAGTCTCGGGGGGTTTGCATGGTGTGGGTGTCTCTGTTGTAAACGCCCTGTCCAATCGTCTGGATATGAAAATCTGGAGAAGCGGCAAGACCCATGAAATCAGTTTTGCACACGGCGATTCAATCGAAAGCCTGAAAATTACAGGCGACGCACCGTTCAAAGAAGGCACCGACGAGCTTCTCACCGGAACGGAAATTTCGTTTTTTCCATCAGAAGACACGTTTACAAACGTGAAGTTTGAATATTCCACACTGGAACATCGGCTACGGGAACTGGCGTTTCTGAACTCTGGCGTTCATATCCAACTGAACGACTTCCGCTCGGCCGAGCCGGTTACAACGAACCTGCATTATGAAGGCGGTATTTCAGCCTTCGTAAAATATCTGGATCGCTCCAAAACGCCATTGATCAGCGACACAATTGATTTTACGACGGAAAAAGAAGGCGTAACGGTCGAAGTTTCGCTGGAATGGAATGACAGCTACCACGAAAATGTCCTGTGTTTTACCAACAATATTCCACAGCGCGATGGAGGCACCCATTTGGCTGGTTTCCGGGCCGCGCTTACACGGACCATCAATAAATACGCAACATCCAGCGGGATTGCGAAAAAAGAAAAAGCCTCGATCACCGGAGATGATGCCCGCGAAGGCCTGACCTGTGTAGTCTCGGTTAAAGTGCCGGATCCGAAATTCTCGTCCCAGACTAAAGACAAACTGGTTTCCAGTGAAGTTCGGCCGATTGTTGAAAGCAGCGTCAATGACGCACTGGACCAGTGGTTTGAAGAACATCCAAAAGATGCAACGACCATCATTGGCAAGATTTTTGAAGCCGCTGCTGCCCGTGAAGCCGCCCGAAAAGCGCGGGAACTTACCCGACGCAAAGGGGCGTTGGATATTTCCAGCCTGCCTGGAAAACTGGCAGACTGTCAGTCAAAGGATCCGACCGTTTCTGAACTCTTCCTGGTGGAGGGTGATAGTGCGGGTGGTTCAGCCAAACAGGGCCGGGATCGTCATAATCAGGCCGTCCTTCCATTGCGCGGTAAAATCCTGAACGTTGAACGCGCCCGATTTGATCGGATGCTGTCCTCAACTGAGATCGGAACCATCATTACCGCATTGGGCACCGGGATCGGCGCAGAAGAATTTAATATCGAAAAGGCCCGTTATCATAAAATCATCATCATGACCGATGCGGACGTGGATGGGTCGCATATTCGAACCCTTCTCTTGACCTTCTTCTACCGTCAGATGCCTGAACTGATTGAAAAAGGGTATCTGTATATTGCACAGCCACCGCTTTACAAGGTAAGTCGCGGTAAATCATCCGTCTATCTGAAGGATGAAACAGCCATGGAAGATTACCTGATCGAACAAGGCTCTGAAGATGTTGTTCTGACCCTTGCCAATGGCGAACAGATTTCGGGGCAGGATTTGCAGGCGCTAATCAATCGGGCCCGTAAATGCCGCAATCTGATCGAAGCGATTGCCCGCCAGCATGCAAAATCTGTGGTCGAACAGGTCGCCATCGCCGGTGCCCTGAGTGACGAAATCCTCAACGATCCGGTTCGAGGACCGGAAGCCGCTGATTTTGTCGCGAAACGTCTGGATGCCATGTCCTCTGAAACGGAACGCGGTTGGGTTGGCAAAATCCTTGAAGATTTCAGCCTGCATTTCTCACGCGAGGTGCGCGGCGTCACCGAAGTTCAGCATGTTGACAGCAATCTAATTCATTCTGCCGAAGCGGGCGAATTGAACGCCATGAAAGATGAATTGCAGGAAACCTACAAAAACGCGGCGACTTTTACCTATAAAGATAAAAGCGAGACAATCAATTCTCCGATCGAATTGCTGGACGCTGTACTGGCCCTTGGACGGAAGGGGCTTTCCATGCAGCGCTATAAAGGACTGGGCGAAATGAACCCGGACCAGCTTTGGGAAACCACCTTGGATAATGAAGCCAGAACCCTGTTGCAGGTAAAGGTAAATCACGGGGATGAAGCCGACGAAGTCTTCTCAACCTTGATGGGTGATGTCGTAGAACCTCGCCGGGAATTCATTCAGAATAATGCCCTGCAAGTCCGCGTTCTGGACACCTAATGGACCAGAAATAAACACTGATTAAAGGCGGCATATGCCGCCTTTTTTTATGTCTCTTTTAGTCCTGCTCTGGCAGCTCATCCAGCAGGGGGATATCCCCCAAACCATCTTCCCAACCGGCTTTATGGGCCATCATGATATGCGCATCCGGTTTTTTCAAGACAGGCGTATCCAGACACCCTGCCGGCACCATAAGCAGTCCGGCTTCTTTATTCTCAGTCGGAAGAGAAGAGCCACATAATGAACAGAAGCTTTTCGTATGAAAGCTGCCGGGCAGGGTATATTGGCGCCTGTATTCGCTGCCAGATACCCACAATACACTTCCGTTGGAGGTAAAAAGATTTGCCGCATGAACAGAACCCGTATCTTTACGGCAGCGCGTACAATGGCAGAGGTAGAAGTGGTCAAAGGCCCCTGAAATGTGAAATTTAACTTTCCCACACAGGCAAGAACCTGTAGTTTCTTTATCCATTATACACCCAGTGTTAAATTCTAATATAGTCGCGTAACGTCACATTAACCTTATGCCGTTAGTATTTTAAATATTACATATTCACCTCGCAAGGAAACGCCCTCTGAAAAATCACAGACTGGCGTTGGGTTCTGAAGGAAAACCGGGAATGAAGTTTGTCGCTATTTTAAGTTTAGTTGTTTGTCTGCTGGGAACCAGTACTTCCGCATGGGCCGCCGGTAAAGTATCAAAAGATGTTCGCGATGATGCGGAATATATGATGCGCAAAGTGGTCGAAGACATCCACAATTATAATGTGCGGACAACGGTTACTGATATTACCCGGGATAAATCTATCGAAGTGGTCGCATTTGCGATCAAATTCATTCCAGAACGGATCGACAAAAAACTGGGCGAAGTTTTCTCCTGCGCGCTTGTATCTTTAAAAACCAAAATGAAAAGCGGGAAATCTGCTAAAGCCCAGATCAAACGGAAGGACGAGATTTGCAAAGGCAAAATCACCGGCCGTGTCAAATATGTCGCCAATATCCGGTAATTGGCAGGTTCCAGAAAACACCAACTGCCAATTCCATATTTCTGCCTTAAATTAGAACCAGTTTCAGGTACTATTGAAACTGGTTTTTTATTGTATTGCGGATCTGATTTAGAATGAAAAAAGGCGTAAAAGCTCCTAGTTACGAGCAGCGAAAGCCTCCCGGCAACACAAGGGCGACCGCGAAAAAACCTTCAAAAACCAATCGCACCAACAAAAAAACACCAAAAGATGTCAAAATCCCGTCTGATCATGGTGTGTTCAAGTCCCTGATTAACTGGGGCGGGACCGTTATGCTTTGGGGATTGCTGCTGGTCGGTATCATTCTCGGATATTTTGCCTATACGCTGCCGGATATTTCCGGGATCGATGTCATTGAAAAACGACCCTCTATTGTTCTGGAAACCCGGCATAATGCCCGTTTTGCAACTTATGGGGACCTGTATGGCCGACTGTTAAAACCCGATGAAATCCCTGAGGTTATGAAACAGGCGGTTCTGGCAACCGAAGACAGCTATTTCTACCAGCATTTTGGCGTAAATCCGGTCAGTCTGGTCAGGGCCGCATGGCGCAATTATCAGGCAGGCCGCGTTGTTGCGGGCGGTAGTACCATCACTCAACAGCTGGCAAAGAACCTGTTCCTTACTCCTGAAAGAAGCATGGGCCGGAAAATTCGCGAAGTCCTGCTCGCCTTTTGGCTGGAAGCAAATTACTCGAAAGAGGAAATACTGGCCCTGTATTTGAACCGGGTCTATTTCGGCTCTGGCACCTATGGCATTGATGCCGCCACCCGTAAATACTTTGCCAAACCGATCGAACAACTCTCGACCTCAGAAGCGGCTTTACTCGCCGGGTTATTAAAAGCCCCGACCTATTATGCGCCAACCGTCAATCTGAAACGATCCCAGCAACGTTCAACCGTTGTTATTCGGCGCATGCAGGAAGAGGGATACCTGACCAAGGCAGAGGCGGACCAGTTGGTCAAGAAGCCTGCGACCTTACGCAATGTGGGCAGCGGCTTTAAAAATGTTCGCTATTTTTCAGACTGGATTGTGGCAGAGGTGCAATCTTTCCTTGGGCGCACGGAAGAAGACCTGATCGTTACTACCACGCTTGACCTCACCATGCAGAAACAAGCCGAACAGGCGTTGGAAAAACAGCTGGCGAAAAATGGCAAGAAATATGACGTTGAACAAGCCGCACTGGTTTCCTTAACACCACAAGGGGCAATCAAAGCCATGGTTGGGGGACGGCGATATTCGAAATCTTCTTTTAACCGTGTGACGTCGGCACGCCGGCAGCCGGGCTCGGTGTTTAAGACAATCGTCTATACTGCCGGTTTTGAAGCAGGTCGCGCCCCAAATGACGTATATGTGGATGGTCCCATCAATATAAATGGCTGGAAACCCAATAATTATACCCGACGCTATGATGGCGCCATGACGCTCAGGGACGCCTATGCCCGGTCCATAAATACTGTCGCGATCAAACTGACAGAAGATATTGGCCGGTATAAAGTTGCAGAAATGGCAACCAAGTTGGGATTAACGGGAAACATGCCCACCCACCCATCCATTTCGCTCGGAACAAACGAAGTTACCCTGCTTGAAATGACGTCCGCCTATGCGGTCATCGCCAATGGCGGCAAAGGCGTGTTGCCATATGGGGTGTTAAAAATTCGCAATCAGCAAGGCAAGATCCTGTATCAACGGAAAAGCTCGGGGTTGGGAACGCTGATCAGCGGCAGAACCGTCAACAACATGCGCGATATCATGGCCACGGCCATCAAAAGCGGAACGGGTAAAGCCGCCAACCCCGGATTTGACGCTGCCGGGAAAACCGGCACGACACAGGATTACAGGGATGCATGGTTTATCGGCTTTACCCCCACCCTTGTTACCGGTGTGTGGTTTGGGAATGACACTGGAAAACCCACAAAGAAAGTAACCGGCAGTAATTTACCAGCCTATGCCTGGCGGGATTTTATGAAAGGATCGTTGGGCAAAAATCAGGGGGTTCCTTTTGCAAAAGCCGCAGAAAAACCGGCCAGCAGTCAGGAAAGTATCTGGCAACGAATTGTCAAAACCTTTAGCAACCCATCAGGCGCCACCGACACAGGGTCTGGAAATCAAGGTTCACAGCCAACAGTTTTGCAGGAATATCCCGGGGACGATCAGAAACCTTAAGGCGGGGCAATATCCGTTCAGGCCAGTTCCAGTTTTCGGCTTAGAAAAACGGAATACCAGGTAAAAGTGGTAACGCCCAAGGCCAGAATAATGAGCACCATCGGCAGGGCTGAGCCACTATAAAAGGGCGCAACGGCCATACTGATGACCCCCGAAAATCCCAACAATAGAAAACCCGCCATCGCAGAGGCCGCACCCGCTTTTTCCGGAAACGGGGCCAATGCACCGGCCTGACATTGGGGGACAACAATCCCGACACCCATATTGTAGAAAATCATGGGGACGACAATGGCCAAGGCTGAAGAGGGAAAGAATGACCACAATACCAGCATCAACGCGCCGCCCCATAACGTTAGACCCGTGCCCACCTGGAGGGTTCGACGTACCCCCAGCCATGCCGACAGTTTTGGGCCCAGAAAAGTGCCGGTAATATATCCCAAAACCACTGAGCCAAAATAATATCCGAAATTCTCCGCAGGCACGCCGATCAATTGAATAAGCACAAAGCTTGACCCTGAAATAAAGGCAAACATACCCGAAAAGCATAACGCAGCGGTTATCGCATATCCAACAAAGGCATGGTTCCGAAACAGGTCCCGGTAATTTGTGACAATATGGATCGGCTTAATTGCGAAGTGGTTCTTTTCCGGCAGGCTTTCCCGAATTTTCATCCCGGTAAAGCCGAACAAAAGAACGCCATAACCAATGAAAAAGATAAAAATTCCATGCCAGCTAAAATAGACCGTTATATAGCCCCCTATAATCGGTGCGATCGCCGGCGCCAAACCCATTATACTGCCCATTCTTGAAAATTGCCTGGCGGCCTGTTCGCGCTCATACAAATCCCGCACCATGGCTCGCGGCACAACAATGCCGGCGCAAATCCCAAAACTTTGAAGGACCCGGTACAGGATCAGCTGATAGATGGAGGTCGCCAGAATACAGCCGAGGCTGGAAACAATAAAGATCGCCAGTCCCATCAAAAGAACAGGTTTCCGTCCAAAACGGTCCGTCAGGGGACCATAGATCAATTGAAAAACGGCAATTCCCACGACAAACAAGCTCAATGTCAGTTGAACTTCAGAAATGGTCGTTTGAAAATCACCCACCAAGGTCGGAAAGCTGGCAAGATACATGTCTGTTGACAGCGGACCCAACGCGACGACCGCGGAAAGGAAGAGTGTAAAACTGACGGATGTATGAACCAGCTGCCTCATGAAACCACCTCTTTTGGTGAAGTATGAAGACTACCCCTTTTCACCATTAGGTTGCACCATATTTATGAACCTTTGACCCATTTTCTTTCAGCCAGGCTTTTGCTTTTTCAGTATCGGGACATAATCGTCGGTTTAAACGCCAAAAATCCCGTGAATGATTGAGATGCACCAGATGACACACTTCATGACACACAATATAGTCTACGACAAATTCAGGCATGAAAATCAGGCGCCAGGAAAAATTTAAATTCCCGGCAGACGAGCAACTGCCCCACCGGGATTTCTGATCTTTAACGGTGATCCGCCCAAAGGAAACCCCTGCTTTTTCAGCATATTCAGTTACTTTTTCCAGAATAAGACTGCGGATATGGCGTTTTGCCCAATCTTCGAAACGCCGGGCCATATGGGCTCGCTGTCCGCAAACCAGTATCTCACGACCCTCGATACTGACAACACCGCGCCTATCGGGGCAATGTCTCAAGATATATTCTCGCCCTAAAACCGGAACCATTTCAGCATCGGAAAAAGGCACAGGCGCGTCGATTTTCGCCAATTGCGCCAGCACCCAGCGATGTTCTTTTTCGACAAAGGACAAGGCAGTCGCGTCACTGATCCCACGGGGTAGAACAACCGTGACAGACCGGTTCGCTTCAACCCGGATCTTTAATCGTTTTGCCCGGGCTGATCGGCGCAGAACCAACGGAACATCCTGTCCCAGCGCTGAAAGAGAAGGAAATGCAGTCAGGCACAATCCTCCCCGGGCCAATCCACGATATGATCTTCCAGATCACCCGCAATCCGTTCAGAAATAGACCGACCAAAGACAGAAACACCTGCCTTATGAACCGATTGAGGATCACCCGAAATCAACGGATGCCAGTCATATAGGGGTTTTCCTTCTGATAACCGGCGATAGGCACAGGTTTTAGGCATCCAGGATAAATTGGGGATAACCTCCGGCGTCATGGTGACACAGTCAGGCACCAGTTTGGACCGCCGTTCGTAATTCCGACAGCGACAGGTTTTCAAATCCAGCTGACGACAGGCCACGTTGGTAAACGCAATTTCAGCCGTCTCTTCGTCTTCCAGCTTTAAAAGGCAGCATTTAGCGCACCCGTCACACAGGGATTCCCACTGTTCGTCACTCATTTCTGAAAGCGGTATTTCTTCCCAAAAGGGTTTTTCTGACACAGTCTACTAATCCAAAAGGTTATCGATCAGGACAGTTTATCATGCTTTCGGACAAATTTGCCAATACGCGGCGCAATATATTTTCTGAATTTGGAGCCATTGAACACACCGTAATGGCCAACGCCTTCCTGTTCATAATGTTCGCGTTTTGACTCAGCCAGATTGGTACAAAGATCATGGGCCGCAACGGTCTGTCCGATACCAGAAATATCATCCAGCTCGCCCTCAACCGTCAATAGTGCGGTTTTCTTGATCGAAGATGGCTTAACCAACTGTTCTCCCCGATACAGCATTTCCCCTTTTGCAAGAAGCTGTTTCTGAAAAACGGTTTCGATGGTTTGCAGGTAATATTCAGCGCTCAGATCCATGACGGCGTTATATTCGGAATAAAAACTCCGATGTTTATCGGCACTATCACCATCCCCTTCAACCAGATGTTCGAACTGCTTGAGATGGGCTTCCATATGGCGGTCCAGGTTCATACTGACAAATCCGCCAAGTTGCAGAAAGCCAGGATACACCTTCCTGAAGGCGCCCGGATAAACAATAGGAACATGATGAATAACTGTACGTTCAAACCATTCAAGAGAATGATCCATCGCCAGCTTACACGGAACCGTAGGGTGACGGCGCGTATCGATGGGGCTTCCCATCAGCGTCATGGAAAGCGGGACATTTTCATCGTCTTCTTCTGACATTAGCGCAACAGCGGCCAAAACAGGCACACCGGGCTGACAAACCGCCAATACATGTGTCTCTGGCCCCAGAACCGTGAGGAATTCGCGAAGATAGTCGATATAATCGTTCAAATCGAAACCACCTTCGAAAAGGGGCACCGAAGATGCGTCGCGCCAATCCGTGATATACACATCATGGTCTGGCAACAAGGCCTCAACCGTTCCACGTAATAACGTTGCAAAATGCCCTGACATTGGGGCGACAACCATTATTTTTGGATCTTTTCGACTGGTTTCCCGCTTGAAATGTTTCAACTGACCAAAGGGCAGGCGATGTATAATTTCTTCAGCGACCGGGACAGGTTTTCCGTCAATCGTTGTTTCGTGCAGTCCGAAAGCAGGTTTCCCATGATATTGAGTGGATTCTGCGAACAGTTCGTAGGCCGCGGCCATTGTTCGGGCTTGCGGAGTTTCCGCCATAGGATTAAAAGGGCTGCGAAGCACCTGTGACTGAAACTGAGCCGACATCCTTAAAGGTGAAAGGGCCAGTTTTTGTAGTTCGTTGAACTGATATAGCACAAATATACTCCTTGAAACTCTTCGCACGCGGGCGACGCGATTGAATATTCAGAACGGATAAGCCTATTCTGATTCTCGCTGCAATGCAACATAACACAATAATTATTTAAAATTCGTTGTAATAATTGCAACTTTCTTTCGGCTCCTGTACCTATTTAACCGATATGCCTAACCTGGAGCCTAAGAATGAAACGTTTAGCAGCAACCCTGTTCCTGATGATCTTCACCATCAGTCAACCACAGGCCGCAGCCCTTTTTGGTGAGCATGAGGTTTTTGATGCTGCAGTACAAAACGATCCGGAAGTGATTGAGCAATATCTCCTCAAAGGAGAGAATGTAAATATTCGAGACAGTTCGAATACGCCGCTTCTTGTGCGCGCTGCTGAAGCAGGGGCCGTTTCGATTATCGAAATTCTGATCAAGCACAAAGCCAGCCTGAACCTGAGCGACAAGCATGGAAACACTGCGATCATGCAGGCGGCCGTTCAGGGCCATCCCGAAGTTATCGAGAAACTGCTAAAAGCAGGGGCAAAAGTTGATGTTGAAAATAAACAGGGTGAAACTGCCCTCATCAAAGCAGCAACATCAGGCAATCTCGATGCCGTTAAAATTTTGATGCAGTATGACGCCGATCTGGCGTTCACAGATTTCACAGGTAGAACGGCTCTCGATCATGCGAGAGAGAGCCGCCACCATGATGTTATTCGGATATTGGAAGCCCTGCGTTAATTACGGGGCTTCAGCCGCTTTAAGCGCCGCCTTCAACGGGTTAGCGTGGCTGATATCCACATTCCGGTGAATGACAATATCATCAACGGATACTGATTTACCGTAATATGAGGCGTTCCAGCCTTCTTTCGCATCCAAAATAGAGCCTTCAACGGACGCACCGATAAACAGGCCTGCATTCTTCGCAAAAGAGAAGATGTCGGCTTTCATATTGGTTGTACTGGACGCCCCCAGATCCTTACCAACCGGACCAACCGCGGCGCTAACATCTGCGCCCAGCTTAACCTGATTGTTAATAATCGCCTTTAGCCCTTTATCAGTCATGATGACCAGAACAAGTTCTTTTGCTTCAGCGCCGATTTGCAGACCAAAACTTGCCTGCCCCATCGTATAAAAAGCAGGTGAACTCCAGTCACTATTTTCTTTGCGGCTTAACAGAACGCCGCTACCGCCCGCACCGCCGACAATGAACCCTGCTTTAAGCACTTGCGGAAAAACAACAATTCCTTTTGAAACCGCTAACAATTTGCGAAATTGAGCCATGTCCGTCTGTGCTGCCAGTGTTTCAACAGTCAGTTTCGCTTTTTCCACCAGTTGTTCTTGTTCATTGGCAGCCTGCGCCATCTGAAAGGTTCCTGAAAACAAGGCGATGCTAGCAATCAGCATCGTAATTGCATTCCACAAGCCAAAGCGTTTCCTAATGTACATTATATCCCCCTAAGTGGATGTGAGTTTTCATTTCGTATGCGATACGAAATGAGAATTTGTTGCCGTTACAATATCCGGTCGGTTCTGTTTTAACAATCCTGCATTATATCACTAACTTGGTATTTATTTGGCCAATACAAGTTGAGCTTTCTACTAAACACAATAAATGTGACAGTATTAGGGACAATTTTTGTCCGTATATTAAAAAACGGCGTAAACAGTATGAAAAACAAACAGGATAATTTTCGCAAGCCATCCCAAAAGAAACCTTTTCACCATGGGCGGTGGCGGTTCAGAAATTTGCCAAATCCTGATTTAACACACGGCACCAGACGGGAATATGTGTCTTTTCTTCGCAAGATGCTGAAATTCCAGAATGAACAGGTCGACATTCCGGATGGGCATGTCATTCCGCAGGATCTGGCGGCCGAACACATGCACAAGCATCTTAATTCTGATCAAGACAGTCTGACCTGGCTGGGACAGGCATGCTTTCTGATAAAGATTGATGGTATCACCATCCTCACCGATCCTTATTTGACGGATTTTGCGTCCCCAACGCCCTTTGCAGGCCCCAAAAGATTTGTCGCCTCTGGTATCAACCTGAAGGATTTACCCTCGATTGATTATCTCCTTCTGTCTCATAATCATTATGACCATCTGGACAGCAAGACCATCCATCAGATGAAAGAGCGACGGGACATGACCATCGTCACCCCCTTGAAACTTGGCTCATATTTTAGACGCCGCGGCTTTAAAAAAGTCGTGGAGATGGATTGGTGGGACAGTCTCAATGCCAACGGTGTCACCGTTCATGCTCTGCCCTCCCAGCATTGGTCAAAACGAACACTGCTGGATCGGAATAAAAGCCTGTGGGCATCTTTTTCCATTCACGGAAAAAAGAATAAACTCTATTTTGCCGGGGATACGGGCTATGCGCCACTTTTCAAGGATATTGGCAAAGAATATGGTCCCTTTGACTATGCATTGGTCGGTATTGGTGCTTACGAGCCACAAATCCTGATGAAACCCCACCATACAACACCCGAAGAAGCAGTAAAAATTGGCGAGGATGTCCGAAGCCGAACATTGGTTGCTATGCATTGGGGAACAGTTCGATTAACCTTGGAACCCTTGTTCGAACCGCCCGGCCGGTTCACACAGGCTGCCGCCAAAGCAGGATATAATGAAACACAAAGCTGGGTAATGAGCATTGGAGAAAGTCGGCCCCTGATCTAACAGGGCGCGCCGATGGTAATAACCAGATGACCGCTATTGACAGTCTGCAAGACGAACGAAACCAAAAGGATATTCTAACCCGGTCCTCCGGCGTCCGCCTTCAATCCTTGGTCTATATCCGATGGTTAGCCGTTTTAGGCCAGACATTTGCGATTATCCTTGTCCATTGGGGGATGGGCTACTCCTTGCCCCTGATACCCGTTTTTTTACTGGTGGCCGCCAGCGCATTGGTCAATATTTTGATTGCCATAAGTCAGCCGTCAACTATGCGCCTAACAGACGGCGGGGCGATCCTCTATCTGTTCTACGATGCCCTTCAACTAACAGGCCTGTTATATTTGACAGGCGGTTTATCCAACCCGTTTTCACTGCTTTTCCTGGTGCCTGTAACGATCTCGGCAACCAACCTGTCCTTGAAAGGGACCATTTTTCTGGGCCTGACAACCATCGCCGCCATTACGTTTCTTGGCCTGTATCATGAACCTTTTCCGTTACCAGAATCCGAACTGCAGCTATCCAAAACCTATATTTTTGCTATTTGGTCCGCCTTGGTTCTGGGAACCCTTTTTCTGTCCGGATATGCGTGGCGTATTTCCTCAGACAGCCGGCGCATGACAGATGCCTTGACCGTTGCCCGTATGGCCCTCGCCAGAGAACAGCAACTATCCGTTGTTGGCGGCATTGCGGCGGCGGCGGCCCATGAACTGGGCACACCGCTCAATACAATTCTACTGGTATCCGAAGAGCTTTCCCGCGAATTTCCAGAAGGCAGTGAACATGCTGAAGACGCAAAACTCCTGTATACACAGGCAAAGAAATGCGCCGAAGTACTGGCGCAGCTATCAACCGCGCCAACCCATAACCGCTTTTTGAAACAGGACGCGCATCATAATTATCTGCCCCTGCAAAGCCTGGTATCACTGGTTGCTGAAAAATATTCCGATAGGGGGGCCACCCTGTCCATTAATACAATGGGCGATATGGATGATCAACCGAGGCTGTTTGCCACCCCGGAATTACTGCATGGCCTTGGAAACCTTGTCAGCAACGCCGCTGAATTTGCCAAGGAACAAGTGACGATAACCCTGATCTGGACGGACACGGTTGTCGACGTAATTATTGAAGATGACGGACCCGGGTTTAGCGACGAAATTCTGGACCGATTGGGAGAGCCCTATACATCAAGCCGGGCCGGACATGGCGGTATGGGCTTAGGGGTGTTTATCTCGGAAATGCTGATCCGGCATTCGGGCGGAAATATCAGTTTTTCAAATGCTTCTCGAGGCGGGGCCCGGGTGAAAGTTGAATGGCCGCGAAAACGGCTCGAAAAAGAAAATCCCTATCTATAATAGCAAAGGGACGATATGCTAAAACCAGTTGCGTTGCGGCAGGAGTGGTGACACATGGACAAAAAAAACCTGTTAATCGTGGATGATGACGAAATTTTCCTGAACCGGCTGGGCCGATCCATGGAAAAAAACGGCTTTACAGCGACACTTGCCAATAGTGTGGCAGAGGGTAAAACAAAAGCCCTGAACGTTAGTCCTGATTATGCTGTTGTTGATCTTCGGCTGGAAGATGGAAATGGCCTTGAAGTCGTGGAAGCCATTCGGAAAATCTGTCCGGACGCTCGCATCGTCATGCTGACCGGTTATGGCAATATTGCCTCTGCCGTCGCGGCTGTCAAAGCCGGTGCCATTGATTATCTTGCAAAGCCGGCCAATGTGGATGATATCGTCAATGCCCTTAATGCAACGGGCGATACGAAGCCATCACCCCCGGAAAACCCCATGTCAGCAGATCGTGTTCGCTGGGAACATATTCAGCGGGTGTATGAACTGTGCGACCATAATATGTCTGAAACAGCACGCCGGCTGAACATGCATCGACGCACCCTGCAACGCATTATGGCAAAACGGTCCCCACAATAAGATGCGGGATAATGAACATCACATCCTAACGGGAGATGCCTGTCAGGAACTGGTGCGCCTTGACGACAATTCAGTGGACCTGATTGTTGCCGACCCCCCGTACAATCTGGGCAAAAATTACGGCAATAACAAGGATCTGAAGGACAAAGAAGACTATCAGAAATTTACGCGATCCTGGCTTGTCGAAGCCCACCGTGTTCTTAAACCCGGGGGGTCGTTATATTGTTTTATGGGCGTAAAATTTATTGCCCGCCTGTATCTTCTTCTGGAAGATGATCTGCAAATGACGCCGCAAGGCTGGATCACCTGGCATTACACGCAAGGAATGGGCCGTAAAAAAGGGTTCTCCCCCCGTCACGAAGACATTCTCTGGTTTTCAAAAGGGGAAAATGCCCTTTTTAATCTGGACGAGGTCCGGGTCCCGCAAAAATATTTTCGAAAACGCAATAACATGACCGGAGCCAATCCAGGTGATGTCTGGCAGTTTAGTCACGTTCATTATTGTGCAGCGGAACGTCAGCCACACCCGACCCAAAAGCCGGAAGCCCTTATCGAAAGAATAATTGCAGCCTCCTCAAAAGAGGGGGACCTTGTTCTGGATCCGTTTATGGGGAGCGGCACCACCGCCCGGGTTGCCCAGATACTGGGGCGTCGGTCCATCGGTTTCGATATTAATCCGGACTATGTGGCCTTGACCCAGCAGCGGCTTTGTGAGCCCTTTGAAGGCTTTGACAGTATTGATCCCCGAAAAGATAGAAATCCAAAAGATCAGCCGAAATTAACGAAGGAAACCGTTTAGTCAAAAAAAACGGCCCCGAAGGACCGTTTAAAAAGCTTAATAACGCCAGTTTTCAAGCTGTCTTAGAATTAGAGTGATTTCCTGCGTTTACGCCATCCCATGAAACCGAGAAGCGCAACACCCGCACCATACAAGGGGAGTGCCGCTGGAAGAGGCACGACTGAGATATTCAAGTTTGCGTATTCGAAAGCATTCCCGGCAGATCCGAAGACAACCTCGTCAAACAGAATATCCTGAATGGAAATCGTGGCCGTTGTCATGCCACTGAGGCCAACGCCTGGTGCGGCAAGAACAGCGCCAACGTCAAAATTTTCTACAAGAACATCGTTCAGGTAAAAAGCCAGTGTATTGTAGCTGTCAATGGAACCCCAAAGAAACTCAAGGCTTGTCTGGGTATTGCTTCCAAAATCATAGGTGGCAGTTGCACCGCCCTGAACAGACGTATAACTCGCGCCTGCATTCGCACCGGACCATGGTGACGTATATAATCCACCCAATGAACCTGAAATACCTTCATTCACTGTACCGGTTGTAGAGGTTGCAGCAAGCATACCTTCAACCGCTGGATCAGTGAAATCCAATGTAAAGGTGGAAGCCTGTACTGGTGACACAAACAGGACCAAAGCACCTGCAGCTGCCACAAAAAATTTACTAAGCGTCTTCATCAAACATCCCCAAAAAAGTATTCTTTATCGCTCTATGTGGCGAAAGCCTCGGTACGAAGTAAGTCGGAGCGAACTGAATAAGGGTTCATTACATGCCTCTAAAATGCCTGCGTTAACCCATTCCTGTCAATATCAATCCCTGTGATGGCCCTCATACTCAACATCAATTCTGTCGCAAAACCGCAGAAATACTGACTTTGCAAGAAGTAAAAAAAATCATAAAATTCAATGCATTAAGGTTAATAAGGTAATGTATATGGTTAACAAATACATGCACTTTTAAAAAGATTTAAAACTGATTCTCTTCTAAAATGTGATTTTTTTGTCATTAAGACCCATTTTTCAGGCCACAAAAAGGATCAGCCCCTTATTATGCTTGCTTTAATATTTTTGCCTTACCCATAGTGCTCAAATACAACATGCATCGTAATAGGGGATACACAGCATGCGGGTTCTTTTTCTGCATAATAACTTTCCAGCCCAATACCGGCATGTGGCAAAATCTTTAGCGGAAAAAAAGAAAAACCGCGTGGTTTTTGCCTCTCACCGGGCCGTGGAGAAAATTCCCAATGTTATCAACCTGATTTACAAGCCCCACCGGGAAGGGCGTAAAGAAACCCATCACTATTTACGCACAACAGAAAATGCCGTTATTAATGGCCAGTCTTTGTTTCGCGCCTGTATTGATTTAAAAAACAAGGGCTTTACCCCGGATATCATTTGCGCCCATTCAGGTTGGGGGCCAGCCCTGTATGTAAAAGACGTTTTTCCAGACGCCAAGCTGCTTTGTTATTTCGAATGGTATTATCACGCCTTTGGATCGGACGCGGATTTTCTAAAAGAATCCAATATCAATTTCGATGATGCTGGTCGTATTCGAACCAAAAACCTGCCTGTTTTAATGGATTTGGCGCATTGCGACTGGGGTCAAATCCCGACGCAGTTTCAAGCCTCGCAGTTTCCCGACACTTTCAAATCCAAATTATCGGTCCTGCATGATGGTGTTGATACAGACTTTTTCAAACCCAAACCGGACGCCCCAAAAATCTTTGGCTCTCTTGATCTGTCCCATGCAGATGAAATTCTAACCTACGCAACCCGCGGAATGGAGCCCTATCGCGGTTTTCCGGAATTTATGCGCGCCGCGAACCTGCTCATGAAGCAAAGGCCCAACCTCCATGTAGTCGTTGTGGGTCAGGACCGTGTGGCCTATGGCAAAAAGCTGCCTGAAGGAGAGAGCTGGCGAACGCGTATGATTGACGAGCTTAACCCGGACATGTCGCGGCTTCATTTCACTGGCCTGCTTCCCTATGCTGATTATCTGAAAGTACTTCAGGCCTCCACTGTCCAGGCATATCTTACAATACCGTTTGTTCTTTCCTGGTCGCTGATCGAGTGCCTGTCCTGCGGTGCATTGGTTGTTGCCAGCGACACGGACCCTGTAAAAGAGGTTATACGCGATGGGGAAAACGGATTTTTAGCGGATTTCTTCGATCACGAGGCGTTCGCCGACAAAATCGCCTATGCCCTGGATCATCATAAAGAACTGGATGATATTCGAAAATCAGCCCGCAAGACCGTGATGGACCAGTATGCCCATAAAAAACTGTTACCCCGTCATCTGCGCCTGATCAAGGATATTGCCAACGGAACACTCCCCCCGAGTGAAGGGGCCATAAGCGGATAAAACAAGGGTCATGGGCCCTCGGAAAACAAACTGGCGATTTACACGATGACCTCATCTATACTATTACCCTTAAGGGTCAGAAAATTGAGGATAATCCACTTTGGAACTTGAAACCTATTTCCAGGAAGAACTGGAAGATCACGCTGAAATTCTGGCGAAAAGCCGTGCAACGCTGCAAACGCCCTTTATGGAAATGCTCGCAGCATGGGAAAAATCGATCCTCAATGGCGGGAAAATACTGTTTTTTGGTAACGGGGGGAGCGCTGCTGACGCCCAGCATTTATCGGCCGAACTGGTGATCCGTTTTATCAGCGACCGCGCACCCATCGCAGCGATCGCCCTCAACACCGATACCTCAGCCCTGACAGCAGGCGCTAATGATCTGGGGTATGACGCTGTTTTTGCCCGGCAGGTAGAAGCCCTTGGAAAAGCTGGCGATGTTGCGGTTGGTCTTTCGACATCGGGAACCAGCCCCAATGTGGTTGCAGCCCTTGAAATGGCCAGACAAAAAGGACTGGTCACCTGTGCAATGACCGGCCGGGATGGCGGCGTGATGCCGAAACTTGCAGATCATACTTTGATTATCCCGGCGCACTCAACTCGGCGCATCCAGGAAATGCATATAACCTTCGGGCATATGCTGTGTGGTGCTTTGGAAAAACGATTAAAACTGGCCTGATCCATGACAGAAGCGATGCCCCTGAGCGTGATCATTGAAAATTTCAAATCCCTATCCGTCCTGTGTCTGGGCGATGTGATGCTGGACCGCTTCACCTATGGGACTGCCGGACGCATTTCACCAGAGGCCCCCATTCCTGTCCTCAGCATTTCTCATCAACAATCCATGCTTGGCGGAGCGGGCAATGTGGTGCGCAATATCTTGTCCCTTGGCGGATCAGCCACCCTGGTTGCCGTGATCGGCGATGATCCTGAAGGGCGGGAAGTCCGTCATCTCCTTGAAAAGGAAGATAAGCTTACCGATGCGCTCATTTCATCGGGACGTCGGCCAACAACTGTAAAAACCCGATATATCGCTGATGGCCAGCAGTTATTAAGGGCTGATGCAGAAGCCTCTCATGCGTTGGGGCAGGAAACCGCACAAAAAATAATCGCCGCTTTCAAGGCCGCGCTTGATCAATGCGACATCGTTATTTTATCAGACTACGCCAAAGGCGTATTATCTGCTGAGGTTCTGTCCGCAGCCATCAAATTGGCAGGATCGGCTGGAAAACCTGTTATTGCTGATCCGAAATCCACAGATTTCAAACGATATGCCGGTGTTACTTTATTAACACCGAACCGAAAAGAAATGACCGCTGCCGCCGGCCTACCCTGTGACAGCGATACCCAGACCGAAAAAGCCGCCCGGTTCGTCATGCAACGGGATAGTATCGATATGCTGCTGGTTACCCGGTCAGAAGCCGGTATGAGCCTTGTTTCAGAGAGTTCAGCCCATCATATTCCGGCGCAGGCACAGGAAGTCTTTGATGTGTCCGGCGCTGGCGATAGTGTTATTGCAACTTTGGCCCTTTCCATCGGAGCCGGGGCGTCTCCGGCAGATGCTGCAACGCTTGCCAATTTAGCAGGCGGCATTGTCGTTGCCAAAACGGGCACCGCTGCGGTATCAACCGACGAGCTGTCCGCCGCCCTGCATAATGAGGAAGTACGGCAGACCGACGAGAAAGTCACATCCCTCAGTCAGGCGCTGGAAATTGTAAATAACTGGCGGGCACGGGGTTTGAAGGTGGGTTTCACCAATGGCTGTTTTGATCTAATCCATCCGGGCCATATTTCCCTGATTAAACAATCAAAAGCCGAATGTGACCGTCTGATCATTGGCCTGAACACTGATGACAGTATCAAGCGCTTAAAAGGACCGGATCGGCCTGCTACAAATGAAACATCCCGGGCCATTGTTCTGGCAAGTCTTGAAGATGTAAATCTTGTTGTTCCCTTTGCAGAAGATACCCCCCTTAAGCTAATTGAGGCAATTAAGCCTGATATTTTGGTAAAAGGGGCCGATTATACCGTTGAAACTGTCGTTGGGGCCGATTTAGTGATGGATTATGGCGGACGGGTTCATCTGGCAGAGCTGAAAGAAGGTTTCAGCACAACACGGACCATTCAGAAACTTCTGGATATCGATAAGAAGAAAGCACCTTAAAGCATGGCACAGCAGTATCTTGTAACAGGCGGCGCGGGTTTCATCGGCTCCAACATTGTGGCGGCCCTTTCTGAACGGGGCGATATCGTTCATGTCTGTGACTGGCTGGAAACGGGCGATAAATGGAAAAACCTGGCCCATCATGTGATCGCTGATTTTATCGATCCCGATAGCCTGCAAACTTGGTTGAACGAAAATGGTCAATCTTTGGATGGCATAATCCATATGGGTGCTATTTCAGCAACGACCGAGCGGGACGGCGACCAGATTTTAATGAAAAATTATCGCCCCACCAAAGCATTATGGGACTTTGCCACCCATCATAGCGTCCCTTTTATCTTTGCCTCCTCTGCGGCAACCTATGGAGATGGAGAAGCCGGGTTTGATGATGATCAAAGCGAAGACGCGCTGGAAAAACTGTCTCCTTTAAACCTGTATGGCTGGAGCAAACATGCCTTTGACAAATTTGTCGCGCGGCAGGAGAAAATTGGCGCCCAAATGCCACCGCAATGGGCAGGCTTGAAGTTTTTCAATGTTTATGGTCCAAATGAATATCATAAAGAAGGCATGAAAAGTGTAATTGCCCAGTCTTACCCGAAAATCGCGGCAGGAGAGGCTGTTACCCTTTTCAAATCCCACAACCCGAAATACGAAGACGGGGGTCAGCTGCGGGATTTTGTTTATGTGAAAGACTGCGTGAAAGTCATTCTCTGGCTTCTTGAAAATCGCACCGTTTCAGGATTGTTCAATCTGGGAACGGGGAAAGCAAGAAGCTTCAAGGATCTGGCATCAGCAACCTTCAAGGCAGCCGGGGTAGACGAAAAAATCCAGTATATTGATACCCCTGTCTCCATTCGCGACAAATACCAGTATTTCACAGAGGCCAACATGAAAAAGCTGCGCGATGCTGGGTATGGCGGTAATTTCTACAGTCTGGAAGACGGGATTGCCGAATATGTGACTGACTATCTGGCAAAGACAAACCCCTACCGGTAATCCAGCGCACGCAAATGTTATTCAATGTGACGCGATCTGAAACGCCTGCCCACCTATATTCAGGGAACGCCAATCATTTTTTCAGGGGTTAGATGAAGAACAACCGGATCGCTGCTTTACTGTTTCTTTCATTTTCGCTGTTCTTCTTTCAAGGGCTGACGGCAAGCACCCTGCTTGCTGCGCCAGCCGCAGAACTGGATCCGTTTTGGAACAGGTCTGACGAAACATCGGCCCAAATGATCGACCATTCGGCCCTTGATCAGTTTCTTTTAAGACATCGGGTAACAGGAACAGACGGGATTGCCCGAATTGCCTATGAACAGGTCACATCCCAAGACAAAGCATCGTTAAAATCCTATCTTGGCAGACTTCAGAAAACCCGGGTCCTGTCGTTGAACCGGAAACAGCAATTTGCCTTCTGGGTTAATCTGTATAACGCGGCCACACTCGATCTGATCCTGGATTACGCCCCGCAAACCAGTATCAAAGAGATCAATATCTCCCCCGGGTTCTTTTCCGTCGGTCCATGGAAAAAGGACATTCTGACGGTCGAAGGACAGCCCGTTTCGCTGGACAGGATCGAACATTCTATTTTGCGCCCCATCTGGCAGGATGCCCGGGTCCATTATGTTGTGAACTGCGCGTCTCTCGGATGCCCTGATATCCCGGAACAAGCACTGAACGCAGAGCGGTTGGAACAACAGCTGGATGCCGCCGCCCGAGCCTTTATCAATCATCCAAGAGGGGTCACATTGGAAGATCCGGAAACCGTTGTGATTTCCAGCCTGTATAACTGGTTTTCTAAGGATTTCGGACAGTCTGATGCTGAAATTCTGGATCATATCCGAGCCTTTGCCGATCCTGCCCTAAAACAAAAGCTGAAAAATATCACTGCAATAGAGGGGTATCGATATGACTGGTCCCTCAACAAAGCGGCTCACTCAGATCTGAAGTCGTAACCGTTCGGCTGCCTGACGGGCAAATCGCAGGGTTATATTCCGCCGGCGCGCCGCGTTCAGCGTAACCTCTTCACAGGGTCGCAAAATTTCGGCATGAAAGGGGTCAGCAATGATAATACCCTGCGTGTCGGGCAGCAAATCCAATGGGAAATCATCTGCAACCGCAAAATAATAGCCATCGCAAAATTCCAGATATTCCGGCCATTTTCCATCGGATCGAAAATCTGCCGGGCTGCTTTTCACTTCGGCCACTAGAATATGACCCTTTTTGTTAATCCCCATCACGTCGACCCGTCGGCCAGACTTCAGTTTAACTTCTGTCATACTGCTATAGCCAAGGGCAGTAAAAAGAACCTGTACGCCCGCGGCCAGCCGTTTTCCAAGATCTGATCGGGCCTGCGTCATAATCGTTTCGGTGTGGAGTTTTTCAAATAGGTCAACATTTCCTGAAGGCGCGCTTCAGACAGATTGCGAATTTCTTTTGCCAGTAAATTGGCATATTCCGTGGCAACCGGTGACAGACCACTGGTATCAACCGTGGCTTTGGGGTGAGATAAGGCGGCAAGCCTGTGTAAATCCTCTGCCTCATCCCAGATAATATTGAAATAGGTGCAAATCTGTTCGACAAGGGACCAGGAAGGAAGGCCCCGCCGACCATGTTCCAGCGCAGACAGATAGGCCGAACTGATGGCCAGATCCTCGGCCATTTTTTTCAGGCTGATATCCTGTTCTTCTCGTAACGTTCTCACACGTAGACCAAAAGGCGTCACACCGGGTTCTCCTTCACCTTAACGGGCACGCTTCATCAAAACATAAAGGGCACCAGCGCCTCCATGTTTGATCTGGGCCGTCCGATAGTCAAGTACCAGGCGCTGCAAATCAGGTTCTGCGAGCCATTTGGGAACCTCTTCTTTCAAAATACCCCGGCGCCCCCCGCCCATATAAGGCGCATCATCCGTCTTATCGACCGATGATCCTTTACCCGTAATGACAAGAACGCAGCGTTTTCCCTGCAAATAGGCACCGTTCAGAAAAGATCGAAGGCGTTGATGAGCAACCCGCCGGTTCATCCCGTGCAAATCCACCCGGCCTTCAATGACCATCTTTCCTTTGCGCAATTTTTCAGAACTGTTTCGGTCAAGCCCCGGAACCGATTGCCGGGAGGATGGGACAACACTTTCACGAAACAGCGCATTATCCGTGCCCTTCCGATAGGGTGCGGAACTGGGGCTATGTTTAAGGGCAGCTGCTTTTTTCCGGGGATCAGCCCGTTCTTTGGGAACGGATATCTCTTTTTCCGGGATTTTTTTGGCAAATTCTTCAAAACCGGTAAAACGATTGCTACGGATCGGCGTGACATCTCTTAGAACATAGTTCCATAGATACAGATCCTCGTCGGTCAGGGCTTTCCCTGATCCGCGCTTTTCCGGTTTTGATTTATTCGCTTTTCGAGCCATCACCCACCAAAATCACATGCAATCGCTTGGGACCATGGGCGCCCATTATCAGCCGCTGTTCAATATCCGCTGTTCGGGACGGGCCAGAAATAAGGTTTACCGTACGCGGCAGACCCTGGTCACCCTTCTTGTCCCGAAGGGCATCCCACGCTTCTTCATAAGAGCCTTTCATATCCGATATATTGAGAACGGCAATATGATTTTCAGGCAGAAAATTGATGGTTGATGGCGTCATGGCGCCAGATGCCATCATTAAAGTCCCTGTTTCTGCCACACCGGCAAACGCCGGGGAGACCCCAACCATATCTTCTTCTGCACCGGCACCCGTAACAATTTCCAACGTTGGCAAATCTGCCCAGTTCAATCCGGAAATCGCTTCGCTGGGCGATATTTTAAGGCGGGAGGGCAGGTTATGCTGTTTCAGATATTCCTGAACGCGCGCAGGAATGTCGTCAGCACTCTCAACCCGTTCGACCGTTGTGGCCAGTGCTTCCATTTTGCTTTGAAACAAATCAACCTGCTCAGGCAAGGGTCGTTGCCCCCGTTTTGGGATCAGGTTCTTCTGATGCTCCGCCATTCTTTGTTTCAAGATATCCGCATGCTCGGATTTCAGGGGTCCGCGCCCTTTTTGCGCCCGAATACGGCTTAGGATTTTGGCTTTCGAACTCATTTACTGCGCCCTCCCTGCTTTTTCCATTGCTGCATAAAGGTCGAGCCTTGCGGTGCTGGCAGATCCCGAACAGCCGTCCACCCATTGGCAAATGGCAGGGATTTAAGGCGACCTTTTTTTCCGGCCATCCTGCTCAAAATCTGTGCCGCCAGCCCTGTCGCAAACTGATATAATCGTGGGCGTTTCGCAAAATATCCCCAAAGTTCTATCCCCCATCGTTCAGGTTTTGGGGAAACCTGTTTTTCAAAGGCTTCTTCTCGCCAATGACGCAGGATCTTCGGCAGCGGTATGCGCACGGGGCAAACCTCTTCACACCGACCACAAAAGGTGGAAGCATTTGGTAGATCGCGGGCTTCCTCCAGTCCCACCATTTGCGGATTTAACGCCGCTCCAATGGGTCCCGGATATACCCAGCCATAACTGTGGCCACCGACAGCATGATAAATCGGGCAATGGTTCATACAGGCGCCGCATCGGATACAACGCAGCAATTCCTGCAATTCCGTACCGATCATTTCAGACCGGCCACCATCCAGCAGGATCACATGAAAATTTTCCGGTCCGTCCAGATCATCGGATCGTTTTGGTCCAGTGGAAAAGGTCGTATAAACGGACATTTCCTGACCTGTAGCGGAACGCGCCAGAACCCGCATCACGGTGCTGACATCTTCCAGCGTCGGCATCACTTTTTCAAGGCTGGCAACAACAATATGGGTTTTTGGCAAAGACTGGGTGAGGTCGCCATTTCCTTCATTGGTCACAATCACCGTTGAGCCGGTTTCCGCCACCAGAAAGTTTGCCCCGGTTATGCCCACATCGGCCGTGACATATTTATGCCGAAGAACAGCCCGGGCTTCGCCAACCAGTTTTTCAAGATCTTCTTCCCGTTCTGTATAACCATACTGTTGGTGGTGTTCATGAAACAATTCAGTTACCTGTTCCTTGGTTTTATGAACTGCAGGACCAATAATATGACTGGGCGGTTCGTCAGCAAGCTGAATGATATATTCGCCCAGATCCGTCTCAATCGGTTCAATCCCTTCAGAGGCGAGGAATTTGTTCAGGGCAATTTCCTCTGTGATCATGGATTTACCCTTGGTCACTGTTTTGGCATCCACCTCCCGGCAGATTTTCAAAACAGCGGCCCGCGCGTCTGCTGCGGTGGAGCACCAATGAACATGGCCACCCTGTTCGGTGACTTTTTCCTCAAAATGCTCCAGGTAATAATCCAGGTTTTCCAGAACGTGATCTTTAATATCCCGTGCTTTGTCGCGCAAATCCTCAAATTCCGGCAGATCGGCTGCCGCGTTTGCCCGTGCTGTTGTAAATCCGGTTTTTACCCGGTTCAATGCTGCCCGCAGATCATCATCCTGCATGGCCTCATGAGCGTTTTCCTTGAATTTCCGGCTGGTAACCTGCATCAGCGTCCCTCCCCAAGGCCCGGGCCATCGGCCATGCCCGCCAAAATTTCAGCAATATGCAAAACTTTGACTTTATGGCCTTTTCGATGGAGGCGTCCCGCAATATTCATCAGGCACCCTAAGTCCCCGGCGGTCAGCATGTCTGCGCCGGTTGCCAGAATATTATCGATCTTCCGATCCACCATTTCTTCCGAGATTTCAGAATATTTGATACAGAACGTGCCGCCAAACCCGCAGCAGGCTTCCCGGTCTTCTGCTTCGATCAGATCCAGTTCATCAACGGCACTCAATAAAGCCCGAGGTTGAGCAACGACCTTCATTTCCCGAAGGCTGGAACAACTGTCATGATAGGTTATTTTTTTGTCCAGTTTAACCCCTTCTGGCGCGTAATCGCACACATCTTTCAGGAAGGACACCAGTTCAAACGTCCGGCTGGCAAGGTCTTCCGCCTCAAGCAGCATCAGCGGATCGTCTTTGAACATCTCCGGATAATGTTTTTTGATCATACCGGCACAAGAACCCGATGGCGCAATGACATACCGAAAACGCTTAAACGTCTTGATTACGTTCCGGGCGATTTCCTGTGTACTGCGTTTATCTCCGGAATTATAGGCCGGTTGGCCGCAACAGGTTTGTGCATCCGGTACAATGACGGTAAACCCGGCCTGTTCCAACAATTTTACCGTCGCAAAACCAACCGACGGACGGTTGATATCTACAAGGCACGTGACGAACAGCGCCACCTCTTTTGTCTCTTGCTTCTCAGACATGCAAATATACTCCCAAGCTCTGCAGGGAACTATACTGTCATCATTACGGTTTAGCCAGTCGGGACAGCGGAACTTTTTTCAAGATATTCCTTTGCCACCTTGTTGGGCAAGAATATCCAGTAACGTCCCGTACTCTTCATGGATCCCGCTTTTTCATAGGCGTCCGGACCATGCCCCCAGAAGACATCACCGCGCACCGGGCCCCGGATCGCACCGCCCGTATCCTGCGCCATCAGCAGGTGATTAAAGGGGTCCATAGCGGATGAGGATCCTTCCACCTCCGTTTCAAGCCAGACAGGCACCCCCAGCGGCATCCATTTACGGTCTACAGCCAGGCTGCGTTTTGGGGTAAGCGGCACCCCTTGCGCGCCAATTGGAGCAGACGTGTCGAGTTTCCTGAAGAAAATATACGAGGCGTTTTTATTCATAACCTCTTGGGCCCGGTCAGGATTTTCTTCCAACCACTGACGGATTGCCTGCATGGACATTTTTTCCCGCGGCACATGCCCTTCTTCGATCAGGGTTTTTCCGATCGCGAAATAAGGATGACCGTTTTGTGCAGCATATCCAACCCGTAAATCGCCCCCTTCCTCCAGTTCAATACGGCCAGAGCCTTGAATATGAAGGAAAAAAGCATCTACAGCGCTATCCACCCAGACGATTTCCAGATCCCGGTTTTCCAGCGCCCCACTTTCAATATCCTTGCGCGTCGGATAGGGAAACAGTTCGCCATTTTTGACCTGCCCTGCAATCCGCTGCCCCTTCAGGCTGTCGCGAAAGCGGCCTAGATGCACCATAACCAATTCCGCCGGGCGCAAATATAAGGGCGTGTTGTAAATTTCTGATTGTGTAAGGCTGCCCTTCAGGCTTGCTTCATAATAGCCCGTAAATAATCCTACAGGATCAACATTATTACGCACCTCAAACGGGGTGAAATTTGTTTCCAGGAACTGCCGGATGGTTGTTGCTTCTGAAGGCAGTGCAAAAGCCTGCTGACACAGTTCTTTCCAGTCGACAGCTCGGCCGGCAATCAGATTTCCGCCCATCGAGCGATCATCGGGATAGCGCTGTATCCGGTTACAGGATTGCAAAAAGGACGGCAGGAATTGTTCTAGATTATCCTGCTGCCAGCCGGAAAGGTCGGAGAAATCAGCAGGTTTTAGGGTCAACGCATCGGTTGTCTCTTCATCCTTCTGAAAATACAGAAAATAACCCGCACCCAATACAGCCAAAATCACCAACAGGATCAGTGCTGTGAAAATACCCGTCTTTTTCGTCACGAAACAGACCTCTCTCTGGATCAGTCAGCGCTTGTTGTCGTGATAAGCAGCCAGTTCGGGTTATTTGAACCAAGGTGACGGGCAAATGTCCAAAGCTCTTTAACCACATGTGGGTAAGGATCGCCGTTCACGACAACGCCTTCTTCATCTTTTGTCATGGAGATCATCTCTGCTTCAAAACGCACCGTAATTTCGGCGTCTCGTCCTTCCAGCGTCGCAGCTTCAATTTTAGAGGACTTAATAGCAAGAATATCCGTACTCATCACCAGATTATCTTTTTCACGCTGTTCAATCGCATCTTCAAAATTGCGGTAAACCTCCTCTGAAAGGAGATCTTTCAGCATTCCGCGATCCCCTTCTGCGAAAGACATAACGATGGCTTCATAGGCGGCCTCTGCCTGGCTGGCGAAAATATCCCCCTGAAAACTCCGATCAATTTCGTGCATCTGACGCAAGGTCTGACCAAGTGGAGTGGTATCGGCGGGCAGGGGATCTCTTTCAAATTCAATTCTGTCGTTCATCGGAACAACATTATCCGGTTCATCATCTGCCTGATGATCTTTTGGATCAGAATATGGTTTTCGGGTTATTTCTTCCCGAGGCTGCTGTTCATGCCCCATGCGCTTGCCGAGCACTCCGCGCAATCGGAAAAAAATAAAGGCAGCAACCATTGCCAACAAAATAATGTCTAGGAAGAAAGATCCATCGTCCATAATATATAATTCACACCGATTATCGTAATTGACAAAATCTTTCCTATTTATTGGAAAGCCTTATACTTCAAGGTAGCGAGTTCGTGTTTCAAGGTCCAGACGGTTCTTTGTCCAGCCTTAAAACAATTATCCGCTACCTTCTAAATAGAAACCCTGAGAAGGATAAACAAGTTTGCCATTGTTGTTTTTAGCAGCCTTGATCGCAATCCCGATTATAGAGATCACTGTCTTTATCGAAATCGGGGGAGAAATCGGGGCCTTTAATACGATTATTCTGACCATCCTAACCGCTGTTGCCGGTATGATTCTCCTTAGAATTCAAGGGTTATCCATACTGACGCAGGCGCAGGCGCGCATTCAAAAAGGGGAAACCCCTGCCAAGGAAATTTTAAATGGTCTGTTGTTGGCGATTGCCGGACTTTTTCTTCTTATTCCGGGATTTGTAACAGATTCTATTGGATTTTTGCTGTTTTTACCACCGATCCGGTCTTTTTTGGCTCTTTGGTTGGGAAAACGTTTTATTCTGTCCGCCCGGCCTGGTTATGACGGTTCTTATTCCAGCGGATCATCAACCGTGATCGACGGTGAATTTCATGTGGTTGACGAGGAAGACGACAAAAAGTCCGAGGACATCACAAAAATCGGGACAAAAAACAACCCCAACCCAGACAGTCCCTGGTCAAAAGACAACTAGAGCAGGGCGCGTACCACTTGTTCCGCCGTCCAATACATGTTAGCCAGTCAACTAGAATTGGGCACCTGTTCTGTGCCTTTCATATGGAGAAAAGTAAATTATGGCTGAAAACGAGTCAGGTCAGGCTGCTGCTGGTGCAGAGACTGAAAATGATGGACCAATGCTGTCGATTATCACGCAGTATATTAAAGACCTTTCCTTTGAAAACCCGAATGCCCCAGCAAGTCTGAACCCTGAATTGCCAGCACCGACCGTTGAAATCGGTGTGAACGTCCAGGCTACTGCCCTGACGGAAGAAAATTACGAAGTTGAACTTCGCATTCAGGCGACAGCCAAACATGGGGACGAAACAGCATTTATTGTTGAGCTGGTCTACGGCGGCATGTTCCTGCTGAGAAACTTCCCATCGGACTCCATGGAAATCATGTGCATGATCGAATGCCCGCGTTTGATCTTCCCATTTGCCCGTCGGGTTATTTCTGATGCAACACGGGATGGTGGATTTTCACCTCTGCAGTTGGATCCTATTGATTTTGCGGGCCTTTTTTCCGCTCATAAATCACAGCAGAGCGAAGCAGGCCACGCCTGATTGCTGCGGTGAATTTATCAAAAACCGCCTGTTCAATAACAGGCGGTTTTTTTATTCCTGACGCCAGATCGGATCTTTTATTGCCTCCAAAAAAGAGGCATGAGCGGCAAGCTCCTCTTCGGTCGGGGCATGCGCACGCGGCGGGCGGATTTCGGACTGGCGGGTAACAAGTGTTGACGTGCCATCAGCCTCTGGCGCCAATGACAAGCCCCGTTGACGCCCCCCACGCAACTCAAGATAAACTTCAGCCAATAATTCCGCGTCAAGCAATGCTCCATGTTTAACACGGGCCGTATTATCGATTTTAAACCGCCGGCAAAGCGCATCCAGATTAGCTTGGGCCCCTGGAAACATTTTGCGCGCCATCGCTACGGTATCAATGGATTGTGACATGGGAATCGGCTTGCGCTTCAGCCGGATCAATTCTGCATTGATGAATTTCATATCAAATTCAGCATTGTGAATGACAAGCGGCGAGTCACCGATAAATTCAAGGAATTCATCAATTTCTTCGGCCATCACTTTATGACCTTTCAGAAACGCTTCGCTTAATCCGTGAACTTTAAACGCCGCTTCGGGCATGTCCCGTTCAGGATTGATATATCGGTGAAAAACACGGCCCGTCGCCATGTAATTTTCCATCTCTACACAACCGATTTCAACGATACGATCCCCCGTTGATGGATCAAATCCCGTCGTTTCCGTATCCAGCGCTATTTCCCGCATTCTGTTAGGCTCCTCTCAACAGATCAACCAGCTGTTTTACCTGTTCAAAGGTTTCTTCTTCCGTGCAGTCAGTATTAATCACGTGATCCGCCTTCTGCCGTTTTTCCGCATCGGGCGTCTGGCGCGCCAGAATTGTATGAAACTTTTCTTCGGACATATCCGCTCTCTCCAATACCCGCGATTTCTGGACATGATGAGGTGCACTGACCACAATGATCGTATCGAAGTTTTTCTCACCGCCCGTTTCAAAAATCAAAGGAACATCCAGCACAACCATGTCATGTCCATTTTGTTCCGCTTGCGAAATAAAATCAGCCCGGTCCTGACCCACCAGCGGGTGAACAATCTGTTCTAGTTTCTTTATGGCCTCGTCATCTCCGACAACCAGCTTACTTAATGTTGGGCGGTCTACGCGCCCATCTATGATGGCGTCTGGAAAAACGGCACCGACTGGCTCTACAGCAATCCCGCCCGGCTCATATAATTCATGAATTCTGGCATCCACATTGTAAATCGGAATATCCAGTTTTTCGAACATTTTACCAACGGTCGATTTTCCCATCCCGATGGATCCGGTCAGACCAAGGAGTTTTATTGTCATTTCTTGTTTAACCCTTGTAATACATAGTCCCGTAATGCCGCATCAACTTCAGGCTTGATGCCAAACCAGGCTTCAAACCCGGCTTTCGCCTGATGCAAAAGCATACCAAGCCCATCCACGGTGCGGTATCCTTTTTCCCGGGCCTGTCGCAATAAATCTGTTTCCAACGGCACATAAACAATATCGGTGACAACACATCCGTTTTTCAATCCATCCAAATTCATTTCAAGCGGATTCTGCCCTGTCATGCCCAAACTGGTTGTATTGACCAATAGATCGGCCTCTTTGCAAAAAGCGGCGCGTTGCTCCCATTGAATAACGTCAATTTTTTCGCTTTTCATATCCTGCACAAGATCAACGGCCCGCTGCCGGGTACGGTTGGTCAATACTATACGGCGAAAGCCCATCATCAGGCAGGCAAAGACAATAGCTCGGGCAGCGCCGCCCGCGCCAAGGACAAGCGCTGTTTTATCGTGAAAGGTTTTAACATCCACATGTTCAGCTAAAGAATCCTGAAATCCCAGACCATCCGTATTCCGGCCAATCAACTGCCCCTCTTCGTTGACAACCACCGTGTTTACCGCACCGATCTTCTGCGCCGCTTCTTCCACAATATCAACAATATCCATGGCTGCTTCTTTCAGCGGAATTGTCAGATTTGTTCCGCGAAAAACAGATCCTTCTGACAAACATTCCTGAGGAAGTCTGTGCAACGTATCTTTCAGGTTTTCCGGGCGCACTTCCCGGGCAAGATAGTCGGCATCCAGACCATATTTTTTAATCCAGTAGCCATGCAGACGCGGTGATAATGAATGGGCGATGGGAAATCCCATCACACCGGCATTTTTCTTCATGTGATTACAACCTTATGACCGCGAAGGAAATCAAGCAAAGGCAACAGGGGAAGTCCCATGATTGAAAAGAAATCTCCGTCGATTTTTCGAAATAACTGGGCACCAAATCCTTCCAGATGATAGGCACCGACTGACCCTAAAATATCCTCACCGGCCTGTTCCAGATATCGGGTAAGAAAGTCATCTGTAAAATGACGCATTGTCAGGGCGGCCTGATCTGTATGATGCCAGATCACGGTATTGGATTTTGCAACACAGATCCCGTTGCTCAAATAATGGGTTTTCCCGCGTAAAGCCGTCAAATGGGCCCGCGCATGCTCCATATCTACAGGTTTATCAAACCATATGGACCCGCATTCCAGCATTTGATCCGCACCAATAACCAGATGTTCAGGAAAGGCTTTTGATATTTTAAGCGCCTTCAATTCTGCCAACGATACCGCGGTTTCCATGGCAGTTGCACCTGCGGCATGCATGGAATGCTTCATTTCCTCTTCATCGACTTTAGGGGCAACCTGTTCAAACGCAAGGCCGACATTTTTAAGAACCGTTGCCCGGGCTTCACTGGAAGACGCCAGAATAACAGATGTATTAGTGGAAGCGTTCATCAGGTCCTATTCCTAAAAATGATCTTTTCGGTGGGTATTAAAAAGGGTGATGATCTGGGCGGCCGTTTCCTCAACCGACCGGCGGGAAACATCAATGATTGGCCAGCCTTTTTTCGTACAAAGCTTGCGGGCTTCAATCACCTCTTCCTTAATGCGGTCTTTATCCACATAGTCCGTTTCATGGGTTTCTTTTAACGAAAGCAACCGGTTTTTACGGATCTGGGAAAGTCTGTCCGGGCTGGTCGTTAAGCCAACAACCAATGGTTTGTTCAACGTAAAAACCTGTTCAGGCAGCGGGATCGCGGGAACGATTGGAACGTTCGCGGTCTTCAATCCCCGATGGGCCAAATAGAAAGATGTGGGTGTTTTTGAGGTTCTGGATACCCCGACCAACACAATATCAGCGTCATTCAAACCATCAGGCATCTGTCCGTCATCATGGGCCATGGTATAGTTCAGTGCTTCAATTCGATCAAAATACTCCTGGTTCAGCGTATGTTGGCGGCCAGGTAAATTGCGGCTTTCCTGTCCCAAATATCCGGAATAGGCCATTAATACGGGATCCAGAACAGAGACACAGGGCACTTTTAATTTTTTGCAGCCTTTTTCCAAGGTGCGCCTTAAATCCTTATTTACCAGAGTAAAGAGAACCAAACCCGGATTTTTATTAATGGAATCAAGGATATCATCTAATTGTCGGACGGTCCTTGTCATAGACCAGACATGTTCTTTCGGGTCAACCTTTTCAAACTGGACCAACGCCGCGCGGGACATGGATTGAAGGGTTTCACCCGTAGAATCCGAGACAAGATGAACGTGAATTTCAGACATATTTAGGGGTTCCGGCTAACCTGTGGATTATGTGAATAACAGGGATAACATGGCTGTTACGCCAGTATCAAAATAATTCATCATCGTAATACCTGATTCCTCCCCCTCCTTGTCAGAACGTGAATAACTTTAAACACCAAATGGGAAAAATGTGAATTTCTCACAAAATGGTTTTCCTCAGAAAAGTTATCCCCATATTCCCCACTATTAGAGAGCCGGGAAAAACGCGCTTATTTGATAGTTATTCGCAAATCTCTATAAGAACTGGATTTTATCCACAAAAATCCTGTAAAGACTGTGCATGAATAATCATCCCCGTTATCCACAGGGATCAACAACAACTACAACCTATTTATAAATATATCTATTTAATGGGATAACTTTTTAGAAAGGGAACAGCGTGTCCAACACCGCTTCAAAACGCATGATCAGGGCTTTAAAAAAAGAAACCCTAGACCGGCCACCTTTTTGGCTAATGCGTCAAGCAGGACGATATTTACCGGAATATCGTGAAACCCGGGCCAATGCAGGATCCTTTCTCGATTTATGTTATAATCCAAAACTCGCAGAAGAAGTGACCTTGCAGCCGCTTCGCCGATATAACATGGATGCTGCCATCCTGTTTGCTGACATTCTCCTGATCCCTGACGCCCTTGGCCAACCATTAGCCTACAAGGAGGGGGAAGGACCTGTTTTAGACGCTGTACGCTCAGCAAAGGAGCTTGCATCGCTGAGTCTTGATAATCTTCATTCCGTTTTAAACCCGGTTTATGAAACAGTTGATCGGTTATCTTCCTCATTGCCAGAAAGCTGTACCCTTATCGGATTTGCAGGCGCACCCTGGACAGTTGCCACTTATATGGTGGAAGGACGCGGTTCAAAAGATTATGTGAACATTAAAAAATGGATTTATTCTGATCCAGACGGTTTTCAGCAGCTAATCGATCTTCTGATTATTTCAACCACCGAGTATTTGTTAAAACAAATTGAAGCCGGGGCAGAGGTTGTACAAATTTTTGATACGTGGGCTGGTGTATTGCCCGATGAAGAATTTGCCAAATGGGTAACCGATCCTACCGCTAAAATTATTACAGCCATTCGGGCGCGCCATCCGGACTTTCCAATTATCGGCTTTCCAAAAGGGGCCGGCGGAAATCTGAGCCAATTTGTCAAAGAAACGGGTGTCACAGCCGTCAGTCTGGATACAGCCGCCCCACTGGAGTGGGCGAAAACCGAAATTCAGCCTCATGTAACGGTTCAGGGAAATCTGGATCCCATCTTGCTGGTCACCGGTGGTCAGAAAATGGTTGATCGCATTCATCACATTCTGGAAACATTGGGAAGTGGTTCCCATATCTTCAATCTAGGCCACGGTATCATTCCCCAAACCCCTCCTGAAAATGTGGGTCTTTTGGCAGATACCCTTCACAACTGGAAGCAATAGGACACATAATGGCGCGAAAAGCGGTTGTTTTATTTAATTTGGGCGGACCCGATAATCTTGAGGCTGTTGAGCCTTTTTTGTTCAATCTGTTTTATGATCCTGCCATTATTCGCGTTCCAAAACCGATCCGCTATCTGATTGCCAAACTGATTTCCAAAAGACGGGCCCCCATTGCCCAGGATATTTATCGCAATATTGGGGGATCGTCTCCACTACTGCAACAAACCCGTGACCAGGCGGCAGCCCTGCAGACTCGTTTAACAGACCTGCTGAAATCCGATGAAGTGAAGGTTTTCATTGCGATGCGTTACTGGCATCCAATGACAGAGCAGACAGTGCGAGAAGTTAAAGCGTTTGGTGCGGATGAAGTTATTCTATTACCGCTCTATCCGCAGTTTTCCACCACGACAACGGGCTCTTCGGTGAAGGAATGGAAAAAGTTCGCCAAGCAAGTTGGTCTTGATGCTGTAACAACAGAATTATGCTGTTATCCTTATGATAAAGGCTTCATTGACGCAAATACGGCACTTATTTTGGAAAAACTGCAACAAATTCCGGAAAATAAGGATCGTCCGCGATTGTTGTTTTCGGCCCATGGCTTACCAAAGAAAATTGTTGATGCAGGGGATCCGTATCAGTGGCAGGTCGAGCAATCAGTTGCGGCAATTGTCAAAAAACTGAACATTCCGGATCTGGATTACACGATTTGTTATCAAAGCCGTGTTGGACCTGTTGAATGGATTAAACCGGCAACGGAAGATGAAATTGAACGGGCTGGAAAAGAAAACCGTTCTCTCATGATCATCCCGGTCGCGTTTGTTTCTGAACATTCCGAAACGCTTGTAGAGCTTGACATTGAATATGCTGAACTCGCGGAACAATCAGGGGTGCCGGACTATTATCGGGTGCCAACAGTGGGTGTTCATGCCGAATATATCAATGGTCTTGCCGATCTTGTTCTGGGCATGGAACGCGGGAAGATGACAAGTTTATGCGGACAGGCTATCTGTCCGAAATCAATGACAGATTGTCCATTCGCCAAGGCAAATTAATATGATGGATTTATTAGCAGAGTTCTATCCGTGGACACGGGCATTACATATCATATCGGTTATCGCCTGGATGGCTGGAATGCTGTATCTACCCCGTTTATATGTTTATCATAGTGACACGGCGGTAGGCTCGGAACAGTCAGAAACCTTCAAGATAATGGAGCGACGGCTTCTGCGCGGGATTATAAATCCAGCTATGGTTTCCAGTTTTCTGTTTGGCGGTTTGCTGCTTGCTACGCCAGGTATTGTTGACTGGGCGTCCTATTGGATCTGGACGAAATTGGCCGCACTGTTCCTGATGAGCGGTTTTCATGGGTCGCTTTCCAAGTGGCGAAAAGAGTTCGAACAGGATAAAAATACAAGAAGTTCAAAGTTTTATCGGTATACAAATGAAATACCCACCATATTAATGATTGTTATTGTCATAATGGTCGTTGTTAAACCTTTTTGATCGCTTGATTGTTAATTTATCTCACATTTTCGTTGACTTGGCCCTCAGAAGCTGGCATTTCTTTTAGACAAGAGGTCGGCATTCTCCCGACTTAATCTGCGTTATATACTTTCTATATTTCGTTTTCCTTACAGAGAAACAGCGTTAGTATAACGCCTTACTTCCCAGAACAGTAATCATACAGAATTTCTCTAAAAAATTGATCACTATGGACAATCTTCTGAGAATTTAATGGATCCTCAAGAATTTAATATGAATCTTCAAGAACTTAAAAAAAAGTCCCCGCCTGAATTGTTGGCGGCGGCCGAAGCCCTTGATATTGAAAATGCTTCGACCATGCGTAAGCAAGAGCTTCTTTTCGCAATTCTCAAACAAAAAGCTGAAAATGGTGAAGAAATCACTGGTGGTGGCGTCTTAGAGATCTTGCAGGATGGATTTGGTTTTCTTCGATCGCCAGATGCAAACTATCTGGCTGGACCGGATGATATTTACATCAGCCCAAGCCAAATTCGAAGATTTTCGCTGCGAACAGGGGATACTGTCGAAGGCGAAATTAGAAGTCCAAAAGATGGTGAGCGATATTTTGCTCTCTTGAAAGTTCAGAAAATTAACTTTGAAGATCCTGAACAGGCCCGTCACAAAATCAATTTTGACAATCTGACCCCGCTTTATCCTGAAGAACGGATTAAACTTGAAACACCAGATCCAACTCAGGTGGTCAGTTCCGCCCGTGTGATTGATCTGGTATCTCCGCAAGGTAAAGGCCAGCGTGCGTTGATTGTCGCACCGCCAAGAACTGGTAAGACGGTTCTTTTGCAAAATATCGCAAACTCCATCACAACCAATAACCCCGAAGTTTATCTGATCGTCCTGTTGATCGATGAACGCCCGGAAGAGGTGACCGACATGAAACGGTCGGTGAACGGTGAGGTTGTGTCCTCAACGTTTGATGAACCGGCATCTCGACATGTTCAGGTCGCTGAGATGGTGATTGAAAAAGCCAAGCGGCTTGTCGAACATAAACGCGATGTGGTTATTCTTCTGGATAGTATTACCCGTCTGGCCCGTGCCTATAACACAGTAGTGCCGTCCAGTGGTAAAGTTCTGACCGGTGGTGTGGACGCGAATGCCCTGCAACGGCCGAAACGGTTCTTTGGTGCTGCACGTAATATTGAAGAAGGGGGTTCTCTGACAATTGTCGCAACAGCCCTGATCGATACGGGCTCGCGAATGGACGAAGTTATCTTTGAAGAATTTAAAGGCACCGGTAACTCAGAGATTATTCTTGATCGGAAACTTTCTGACAAACGTGTCTTCCCGGCGATCGATATTACCAAGTCTGGTACGCGTAAAGAAGAACTGCTGGTGGACAAGGCAACATTGTCCAAGATGTGGGTTCTGCGCCGTATTCTCAATCCAATGGGAACAACGGATGCCATGGAATTCCTGCTGGATAAATTACGGACCAGTAAAACCAACGATGATTTCTTTGATAGCATGAACGCTTAACGAAATTGTTGATTTCAGACAGTTAAAAGCCCGGAATTCCTTGCGAATATCCGGGTTTTTTTGTGGATTTTGCAAATGTTCCAATAAAAATATCTGTTTATTTACGGTTGTTTAATTGTAATAACCTATGTTATTACCTGTATATAAGTATAGAGTGAGATACAGCCGTGGCGCCAAAACGCACATTACAGCCTGAACCCTTTGAAACCCGTCTAAGAAGAACCGGAAGCGCGGCTGGTGTGACCATTCCTGCTGAATTTCTGCGCCAGCTTGGTATTGAAGTGGGCGATACCCTTCAAGTTGAAATTGACGGGGAGTCCTTTCGTATTCGAAAACTGGATCAGGACTATGATCTGTTTATGGATCTTTACGAATTTGTAGAAGACCGATTTGCACCCTCCCTTCACCAGATGGAGGATTGAAATGACTCTGTTTCTTCCGTCAAAAGGGGTCATCAAGCGCGTTCATTCCAAGCAGCTTGAAAAGTACCAACCAGAGATTACACGTCAGGAAGTAGATGAAGGTCGGTTAGGGGCCGCCCTGGCATGGCCCAGATTGATGGTGACCACAGGAAATGGATCAGATGTTTTTGATGTCTCTGTTTCTATTCTGGTGGGGTTGCTGGGTGAAAAGCCGTTTGCTGTTGGCAACATTCGATTGGCATTTACAATTGCTGTGCTGACCATTCGGCGCAATGGATGGGTGGTTGATATTTCAAACGATGAAAGTCTACGGCTGATATCCGCGCTTAAACTGGAAAATATTTCAGAAGAAAAAGCAGCTGACTTTTTGCGGAGAAAATCGTTAAAGCTTCCACAAAGGCGTTAGGCGAGACACAAATAGCAAACCCATAAATTTTATTTTTAATTAGCTGATATTTTTAGTAATAATGTATGTAATTACATATGTTAGGCCATTGAAAATAATTAATAAATGGGGATGGAAAAAAGTTTATCAGCTTTTCCATCCCCGTCAATTTTATAGGGTGAAAATAGTGGAACCTGTTGTTTTACGGCCTTCCAGATCCTCATGGGCTTTAACAGCTTCACTCATATGATAGGTTTGATTCACTGTAATTTTTAACGCACCGGTCTCGACCATTTTGATCACGTCCGCAGCGGATTGTTCAAGCTCTGATCGGCTGGCCGTGTAATCCATGAGGGACGGACGTGTTACATAAAGCGATCCTTTCGCCGCAAGAATACCGAGATCAAAACCGCTTACCGGTCCAGAGGCATTCCCGTAAGAGACCATGAGACCACGGCTTTGCAGACAATCCAGGGAACCTTCAAAGGTGTCTTTACCAACGCCATCATAAACAACCGGAACCCCTTTTCCGTTGGTGATGTCCCGAACCTGTTCAACAAAATTTTCGGTTTGGTAGTTAATCACGTGATCGCAACCATGTTCCTTGGCGAGTTTTGCTTTTTCTTCAGAACCAACCGTACCAATAATGGTAGCGCCAACCTTTTTGGCCCATTGACAGGCCAGAAGACCTACGCCCCCTGCGGCCGCGTGGAAAAGGATGGTATCACCAGGTTTCACGTGAAACGTCCGTTGAAGCAGATATTCGACCGTCATACCCTGAAGCATCATGGCGGCCGCTGTCTGATCGTCAATACTGTCAGGAATTTTGATCAGGATGTCAGCCGGCATGTTACGCGCTTCGGAATAGGCGCCAATGGGCCGTCCGGCATATGCTACGCGGTCGCCAACAGCGAAACCTGTCACGTCATCGCCCAATTCCTCAATAATACCAGCCGCTTCCATACCGGGTGAGGCCGGTAAAGGGGAGGGATATAATCCGGAGCGAAAATAGGTATCGATATAATTCAGGCCAATAGCATTGTGTTTGACCCGTACTTCACCGGGACCCGGTTTGCCTAGCGTTATGTCTTCCCAACGCATAACACTTGGTCCGCCAGCTTCTCTAAAGATGATTGCTTTTGTCATTTTTTCTTCCTTTTACAGGCGCCCCTGTTGGTTGTCATATATCGAGTTGTTGTTGTTGTGGGGGAAGGGCTCCCTCCAATTCAAGAAGGATTGTTTTCGTTTCAACCCCGCCTTGTCCTGAAAAGCCGCCCATTTGTTTACCGGCTGCCAACACGCGATGACATGGGATTATAATGGGAATCGGGTTCAGGCCACAGGCATTTCCAACTGCCTGCGCAGAACTTTCCAATTTCTTGGCAATTTCACCATAACTGAGGGTGGATCCGCCGGGGATGGCACACATAGCCGCACATACGGCTTTTTGAAAGTCAGATCCGGGCGGGTCGAGAGGAAGGACAAAGTCCAGCCTCTCACCATCAAAATATTCATTTAGCTGTTCAATCGCCTGTAGCAATAATGGCGTTTCTGTTTGCCATTCTGCAGGGACCCATCCCCAGTCAAGGGAAATGATTGCCCCATCTTCTTCTGTAACAGTCAGATCTCCAATTGGGCTATGCATGGAAAGTTGTGGCATATCAGGCCTCTAGGATGGATCGAAGGGAAATAATTGTGTTTGCAGGGTTTGAACAAACAGGGCCGGTACAGATATAGGCCGTAGCTTTGTCGTCCAAACGGGTTTTACCAAACGCTGGATGATCTGTCGGAAGGCTTTCCGTATCTTCAATGATATTGACCACTTTCGTTGGCAAACTAAAGTCATGGAGGACAGACAGAAGCTGTTGCGTGTCTTCCTCGTCTCGCTTGCCCAAAATAATAATCTGTTTTCCTTCCACAAGGGTTTCAAAATTGTTGAGAAAGGTGGAAAGTGGGAAGAAGTTACGGCCCAGTTCCGGGGAAAATGCCCGAACGATATCCGTTGCTTTTTCAAAAGGCTCGCGGGCGCCAGTAAGGTAATGCAGGCGCCCAAGTACTTCCAGCATCGTACCGTTGCCGGACGGAACAGCATTATCAAAGGCATTTTTTGTACGGACGATTAGGGCTTCTGCATCATCTGCGGTGTAGAAATACCCGCCCTCTGCATCCCAGAAATGATCATTAAGATGGCCGACCCATTGCTGAGCGCGTTCCAGATAGAAAGCCTTACCCGTGATTTCATATAGGATAAGCGCGGCACGGCTCATATTGGCATAATCATCCAGGGTTCCGTTATGTTTGGCCTTTCCAGCCCGGAAACTGTGGTAAAGTCGGGCGTTATCTTCCATTGAATAGGTGGTAATGGCCAAGAAAGCGTTCTCTGCCTGATCCAGCCAGGATTGTTCATTAAAATAATCACCGGCCTTTGCCAATGTGGCAATCATCAGGCCGTTCCAATCGGTCAGGACTTTGTCATCCAATGCGGGGCGGACCCGTTTTTCACGGACATCAAACAATATTTGGGATTGTTCCTTCAGAAGAAGTTCCAATTCTTCATCCAGCAGACCCTGATATTCAAGGCGGTTCAGAATGTTGGTATTCTCCCAGTTACCTTCAGGACTGACATCATAAATTTCTGAATACTGGGCGGCTTTTTCTCCCAGAATGTCATTTATCTCTGTTTGCGACCAAGTATAGAACTTTCCTTCAACGCCCTCGCTATCGGCATCGATGGTGGCTGAGAATGCTCGGTTTTCTGCGATCATTTCCCGCAATAGCCAGCCGATCGTTTGATAAATCCGGTCCTTGAACAACTCGCTTTTTGTTTCGTGATGGACCAAAACCATTAGATCAAGAATCAAGGCGTTGTCATACAGCATTTTTTCGAAATGCGGGGCGAGCCAGCGGGCATCCGTTGAGTATCGGGCATATCCACCCCCTAAATGATCAAACAGGCCGCCCTGTGACATCCCTGTCAGCGCCTTTACAACAATTTCCGCCAGACTTTCCGTGCCGGTTCGGATATAGCTGCGCCAAAGATTTTCCAAAACGTAGGTTTGTGGGAATTTCGGCGCAGAACCAATCCCGCCATGTTCCGGATCAGCTTCCTGCGCGTAGCGTTCGGCAATTCTATCCAATACTTCAAGGGTCAGTTTTGGACGATCGCCCTCTGGGGACATATTCTGTTTTTTAAGGGCCGCCTTCAGAATATCGCGGTTTTTACTGACCTTTTCAGGTTCGTTCCAGAAAATTTCTGAAACAGAATCCAACACATGAACAAATCCGGGTCGCCCATAACTATTTTCTTTCGGGAAATATGTTCCGCCCCAAAAGGGTTCACCTTTTGAATTCAGGAACATTGTGAGAGGCCAGCCCCCTTGTTCACCCAACAGGGACAGGGCTGTCTGATAGATCTGGTCAATATCGGGACGTTCTTCTCGGTCGACCTTAATATTGATGAACTTCTCGTTCATGATCGCTGCTGTTTCCGGGTCTTCAAAGCTTTCATGGGCCATGACATGGCACCAATGACAGGCCGCATATCCAACGCTTAGCAGGATCGGCTTTCCTTCTTTTCGGGCAAGATCAAGAGTTTCCTGGCTCCAGGGCTGCCAGTGCACGGGGTTTTCCTTATGCTGTAAAAGATAAGGGCTTGTTTCCTGATCCAGGATATTTTGCATTATTGATACCTGTTTTGAAAGTGAATCAATCCTTTTGATTGATCCTGTGTTTTCTTTAACTTAACCTCAGAGTAACATTTCTCAAGGGTCTTGCGTCAAGGAGCTGCTTCCCATGAAGATAAAACTTGATATTGATTGTACACCACAGGAAGCAAGAACATTTTTTGGTCTTCCGGATGTGGAAAAAATGCAGGAAGCAATGATGAAGGAAATTCAGGATAAAATGCTGGAAGGTGTGAAAGCACTGGACGCAGAAAGCATGATGAAAACCTGGATGCCCACTGGCATGAAGAATTTGGATCAGATGCAGAATATGTTTTGGTCTTCCTTCACCGGTGGAAGCGATAAAGACAGTAAAGAATAGCAGGTAATTTCATGTCACAGGAGACGATCTATGCTTTGGCCAGTGGTCGGGGCAGGGCCGGTGTCGCGGTAATCCGTCTGTCAGGGCCAGACGCATTTACAGCCTTGGCAGCCTTGACAGAAGGTCCTTTGCCGCCGGTTCGGCACGCCGCAGTGCGCAGTCTTTATAGTTTAGACAAGGCTTTCCGGATTGATCAGGCGCTGGTGATCCTGTTTAAAGGGCCCGCCAGTTTTACCGGGGAAGATGTTGTTGAAATACACCTGCATGGCGGACCCGCGCTGATTTCTGCGACGTTTGATCAGTTTGCCAATCTAACCAATTTGCGGTCTGCGGAACCCGGGGAATTTACACGACGGGCTTTTGAGCATGGAAAGCTCGATTTAACCGAGGCAGAAGGACTGGGGGATCTGGTTAATGCCGAAACACATGCCCAGCATCAGCAGGCATTGCGTCAAATGCGCGGTGAATTGGGGGAAATTTATACAAACTGGCGGCAGGACCTGATTTCCAATCTGGCTCATTTAGAAGCCGATATTGATTTTCCGGATGAAGACCTGCCTGAAGGCGTCGCCGGTGCCATTCGTCCCAAAATTAAGCAGTTGGAGAGCGAGATTACAGCCCATCTTCAGGATGGCAAGCGGGGTGAAAAGATACGAGAGGGTTTGGATGTTGTTATTCTGGGCGCGCCAAATGTTGGGAAATCCAGTTTATTAAACAAATTGGCCCGGCGAGAAGCGGCAATCGTCTCCGATCAGGCCGGTACAACGCGGGATGTGGTTGATGTTCATATGGATCTTGCTGGTTATCCTGTAACCATCGCGGACACCGCCGGTATTCGGGAGGCGTCGGACAGTGTGGAGCAGGAGGGCGTCCGGCGGGCGCGGGCGCGGGCGGGACTTGCGGATATCAGAATCTTTATGACAAGCGCAGGGGATCCACTTGTAGAAGAGAGTGATTTTGCCGATCTTGTGGAAGAGAACAGCTTTTTCATTATCAACAAGATGGATACTGTATCCGGCGATAAACCCCCGCAGATCGGGCGAGTTTTTCCGGTCTCTGTAAAGGAAGAGGAAGGGCTGGATCTTTTTTTGGATGCTCTTGAACAAGAAGTGGTTCAACAACTGGATGTCTCCGGGGCACCGTCCTTGACCCGTCAGCGGCATAGAGAGGCATTGGAAGAGTGTGTTCAGTGTTTGCAGCGCTTTGCAATTGCCCCAGATCCGGAGCTCGCGGCCGAGGATGTAAGGCTTGCTGCGCGGGCGCTGGGACGAATCACAGGGCGTGTGGATGTGGAAGACGTTCTGGATGTGGTTTTTGGTGATTTCTGTATTGGAAAATGACCCAAAGCAGTGATGTTTCACGTGAAACATTCTCCTTTAAATCATGAAGTAACATTTGCTTTGACTTTTGGTTGGCAATTCATACATTGGCCCGATGATGTTATATGATGTAATTGTAATTGGCGGTGGCCATGCGGGGTGTGAAGCCGCCGCGGCCTCGGCGCGTCTTGGGGCGAAAACCCTTCTTGTCACCCATAAATTTGACACCATTGGGGCCATGTCCTGCAATCCCGCCATTGGCGGACTGGGCAAAGGACATTTGGTGCGCGAAATTGACGCTCTGGATGGCGTCATGGGGCGTGTTGCCGATGCTGCCGGTATTCAATTTCGTCTGCTTAATCGGCGGAAGGGACCCGCTGTCCGCGGCCCGAGGGCCCAGTCTGATCGCACATTGTATAAAAATGCCATGCAGGCTGCCCTGCAAAACCAGGAAAATCTGGAAATTCGCGAAGCCGCGGTTGAGGACCTGATCGTTGAGCAGGGAAAAGTGTCCGGTGTGATCACGGCAACGGGTGAAGAAATTCACTGCGGCAGTGTTATTTTAACCACCGGGACATTTCTTCGGGGGCTTATCCATATGGGAGAGGTCAAAATTCCGGCAGGTCGGATTGGCGATCAACCTTCAAATGGTTTGTCCGTGACGTTGGAGCGGGCGGGTTTTGAACTTGGACGGTTAAAAACGGGCACACCGGCCCGTCTGAATGGCAAAACTATCGACTGGTCGCAGTTGGAAGAACAGCCCGGGGACGAAATTCCTGTGCCTTTCTCGTTTCTCACGAAAGAAATCACAACGCCGCAAATTTCCTGTCATATTACTCATACGACAGAGAACACCCATCAGATTATTCGCGATAACTTGCATCGTGCCCCAATGTATTCGGGTCAGATCGAAGGGACGGGACCGCGCTATTGCCCATCGATCGAAGATAAGGTTGTTCGCTTTGCCGACAAAACCAGCCATCAGATTTTTCTGGAACCAGAAGGTCTGGATGTGGACACTATTTATCCCAACGGGATGTCAACATCGCTGCCGGAAGATGTTCAGGTTGCCTTTCTGCAATCCATTCCCGGTTTGGAAAAAGTTGAATTCTATCAACCCGGTTATGCCATTGAATATGATTTCATTGATCCAAGGGAATTAAAACCGACATTGGAAACCCGGCGTTTGAAGAACCTGTATCTTGCTGGCCAGATCAATGGCACCACAGGATATGAAGAAGCCGCGGCACAGGGGTTGATGGCCGGTTTGAATGCCGCCCGGGCCACAGGCGGGCAGGGTGCTTTTATTCTGGATCGCGCGGATGCCTATATTGGTGTGATGATTGATGATCTCGTGACGCGGGGAACAAAAGAGCCATACCGTATGTTTACCAGCCGGGCAGAATATCGGTTGATCCTGCGGGCTGATAATGCAGATGAACGATTGACCGGTCTGGGTATGGAGATCGGTTGTGTTGGTTCGGATCGTGCTGACCAGTTCTCCCTCAAAATGGAAACTCTGCAACAGGCGAAAACGCTTTTTGATGGGATCTCCCTTACCCCTAACGAAGCCCGTAAGAAAGGGTTGAACGTTAATCAGGACGGTGTCAGGCGATCAGCAACCGATTTGTTGGCTTATCCGGATATTGGGTTGGAAGAGATCGCTGCTATTTGGCCAGAGACCAACCAATATGCACCAGAAATTCTCGAGCAACTCGCTATCAATGCTCAATATAGCGGGTATCTAGAGCGTCAGAAATCGGATATTGCGGATTTCAGAAAAGACGAATCTTTGATACTTCCCAATGAGTTAGACTATTCCAAGATCGGTGGGCTGTCTGCTGAAGTACAGCAAAAGCTTGTTGAAGTACGGCCGTCCACCCTGGGTCAGGCGGCACGAATTTCCGGAGTTACCCCAGCGGCATTGACGGCGCTTCTGTCTTTTGTTAAACGCGGTGACCATCGGAAACAGGCAGGATAACCCCTTTAATGAACGCTAACGAGTTTTCTAAAATGACCGGTGTTTCACGTGAAACATTGGAGAAGCTGGAGCGATACGTCGCGCTTTTAGAAAAATGGCAAAAGGCGATAAACCTGGTTAGTAACTCGACATTGGCTGATGTCTGGGAACGTCATATTCTTGATAGCTATCAAATACTGGATCATTTTGAAAAGCCGACGGGAACATGGTTGGATTTAGGCAGTGGGGCTGGCTTTCCGGCTTTGGTCATTGCGATGGCCTCTGATGTTGATATGCATGTCGTGGAGAGCGATCAAAGAAAATGCCTTTTCATGCGGGAGGTTTCACGTGAAACATCCACACCGATCACCGTTCACAACCAACGGATTGAAAAAATTGAGCCCTTTCCAGCAGATTATATTTCGGCGAGGGCGCTAGCTCCGCTTGAAAAACTGTTGGAATATTCTGCGCCATTTTCGCACCAAAAAACGCGTTTTTGCTTTTTAAAGGGTCAAGATGTAGATGCGGAATTGACCAATGCCGCAAAATGTTGGAAACTAACCTCTGATAAACACCAAAGTTTAACCAGCAAAGACGGTAGCATTTTATCCTTGAGAGAGGTAAGCCGTCTGTAATTCAGGGGCGGGGCGATGGAAAATTTACCAATTGTTGGTTCTTCAAGGATTTTAGCAATAGCCAATCAAAAAGGTGGTGTTGGCAAGACAACCACTGCAATCAATCTGGCAACTGCGTTGGCTGCTGTTGGAAAAACGGTCCTTGTTATTGATATCGATCCGCAGGGAAATGCCAGTACAGGCCTGGGCATTGACCGTCATAACCGAGATAAAAACGTTTATGATGTCTTGATGGGGGATATTCAGCTCGAAGATGCGATTTGCCATAGTGCGATCCCGGGACTTGATCTTGTACCCTCTACAGCGGACTTAACAGGCGCCGAATTGGAATTAATCGAGATGGATCGGCGAAGCCATCGTCTGGTTGATGCTATTGGCAGTATCAAATCCTCTTATGATTATATCCTAATTGATTGTCCGCCCTCTCTTAACCTGCTGACCCTGAATGCGCTTGTTGCCGTACAAGCGGTAATCGTACCGCTGCAATGCGAGTTTTTTGCGCTTGAAGGCCTCAGTTTGTTAATCAAGACGATAGAGCGGGTTCGAAATACCCTGAATCCAGACCTTGATATTCAGGGCGTCGTTCTTACCATGTTTGATAAGAGGAATAATCTGTCAGACCAGGTTGCACAGGATGTTCGCAGTTATTTAGGGGACAAGGTCTATGAAACTGTTATTCCCAGAAATGTAAGGGTTTCAGAAGCCCCAAGTCATGGCAAGCCAGCATTGATCTATGATATTCGCTGTGCAGGTAGTCAGGCTTATATTAAATTGGCAAGTGAAGTTATCCGTCGGGAAAAACGGCTGTGCGCGGCATAAATTATGAATATGGTTGAGCGAATGACTGAAGATACCGGAAAGAAAAAACTAGGTCGGGGATTGTCTGCGTTGCTGGGCGATGATGCGGCCAGTGACTATTCTGAATTGGATAAAATCAGGGCTTCAAAAGAAATCCCGGTTGAACAAATGCATCCCAGTCCGTTTCAGCCGAGGCAGGATTGGGATCAGGAAGCCCTCCAGAGCCTTGCGGACTCTATTGCAGAAAAGGGTATCTTACAGCCAATTCTGGTCCGTAGGGACCCATTGGACGCCGGCCTGTTTGAAATTATTGCTGGTGAACGACGCTGGCGGGCTGCACAGATGGCACAGCTTCACCAGGTTCCGGTCATTATCAAAGAACTGTCGGATGTCGATAGTCTTGAAATAGCGATCATCGAAAATATCCAGCGAGAAGACCTTTCCGCCATTGAAGAGGCTGAAGGTTATCGCCGGTTAACAGAAGAGTTCGAATATACGCAGGAGGTGATGGCAAAACAGTTGGGTAAAAGCCGATCTCATGTGACGAACATGATGCGTCTTTTGTCTTTGCCGGAAAGCGTTCAGAAAATGATCCGCAGTGGTGAGTTGAGTGCCGGGGCTGCCCGCACCCTTGTGACAGCGGATGATCCTGAGAAACTTGCCAGAAAAATCGTCTCTGAAGGGCTTTCTGTCCGTGCGGCGGAAAAATTAGCGAAGAAAAAACCCTCAAATAGAGCGAGCTCAGCGTCTCCTAGTACGAAAGATCAGGATACGCTCGCTCTAGAAGGGGATTTATCAGCGGCAATTGGCATGAAAGTAAGCATTGATCACAAGGGCGATCACGGTGGATCGATCTCAATTCACTACGGTCATTTGGATCAATTGGATGATATTTGCCGCAGATTAACGCGCCAATCCATGGCTGAAAATTCTGAGGAAGATCCGTTTGACGGAGATATCTCCTCCGCGCTAGACGAAGATTTTCATTAAAAATCAATAGCTTAGATTAAATTTCGGCGAGGCTATCGTTTTCGGTTAGCGATGGCCACCCGTAGAAGGGCGCGCCGGCACAGGGTTTCATCCGGATAACCCGTTGTCTTGCAATCCATTTCAGCCTGTAAAATAAGCGAGAGGCAATTGGCAAAATGTTGGCTATTTTTACGGGATAATTGAGCCGACACCTTCTGATGATTGAAGAAGGGTATTCCGGACTTTTTTAGAGCTTCAGAGGCCGAAATTCCCATGTCGATGAAACTTGCTGCCTTGTGCAACTGCTTTAACTGATTCTGGATGAGCCTTAAAAAGGTAATAGGCGATTCGCCAGAGAAAAACGCTTTATTCAACGATTTTTCCAAATGGTCAAGATTTCCCATCAAAGCCGCATCAATGACATCAAAAACACTTTCAGCCGATGAATCGCCGACCATTGCCTGTGCTTCGTTCAGCGTAATTGGCGATGTGTCTTTTCCTTTATACAGGACCAGCTTGTCCAGTTCCTGACGGGAAATTGATCGATCACTTCCCAAACTCTGTCGTAGATAGTCCACCACACCACTTTCAGCAGACAGCCCCGCCTTCGAAAAAACTTCAGTGATGAGCGCCGAAATATCCTGCGCTTTGTCTCTAAAGCAGGGGATAACCACCCCGTTTTTTTCCTTTGAAACCGCTTTTACCAAAGCAGAATCTTTTCTGATCTCGCCAGCTTCGATGACTAGCACAGTATTTGAATAGTCGGCATCAAAAGCGGTTTTTATTACAGTTGTCGTTGAATTGCCGGCATTCCTAACCCTGACAACCCGTTCACCGCCCATCATGGAAATTGCATTAATCTCGTCAATCAGTTTCCCGGGATCTTCTGACAAACTGCTCGCGGGTATTTCAGAATAACAAAAAGGATCATTTAGATCAGGGACCACGGTTTGACATATTGCTTTGGAACGCTCTCGCACCAGTCCTTCATCCTGTCCGTAAACCAAAAAAATACGATAGGATTTATTGGGTGATTTGAGATAAGACGCAAGCTGAGGGGCCTTGAACTCTACCATTGTTTAGCGGGCCAGATAGACGGAGATCTGCCGATGAATTTTTTCTGCCAGAACCAAGGCAGACCGGGTCCGGGCATTTTTTTCAGCAGATAGGTTGGCAAAATCCGAAGTAACAAGGTTGAACGAAGATGTGGATTGCGCCGAACTTTGATAAATAATGGTTTTTCCGTCCGACGCGAGAAGGGCAAAAGTTCCTTTCAACGTCAGGTTTTTACGGTTTGTCGTATTATCAGGATCAATCGCCAGCGATTGAGATTCTTCTTTTAGTTCAACACTTAAGCGATAGATAGAGCGGGCAGGAACGCCCTTCGGCGTCATCAAATCCAACAATTCGTTGCGAACCATTTGTCCGGTTCGGCCTGAAATAGGGGCGATGTAGGTCGCCGCCAATTTTTGCTGAACTTCCGCGTTCTGTGTTTGCCGGCCGTAAAGGGGCTGAAAGCCACATCCGGCCAGCGAAGCTAGAAACAATATCGCGATCAGAGGTCTAAATAACAATATTTACAATCCGATTTGGTACGACGATGATCTTGCGAACGGGATTATCGCCAATTGCGTTCTGGACAGAAGTCTGAGCAAGTGCCAGTTCCTCTACTTTAGCCTTGTCTTCATCCTTGGCAACCTCAATTGTTGCCCTGAGTTTACCCTTCACCTGAACCGCGATGGTCACTTTATCATCAACGATCAGTGCAGGGTCTGCTTTTGGCCAGGGATTATCAACAAGCAAGCTGTCATAACCAAGCTTTTCCCATAACTCTTCCGCTAAATGGGGCATCATTGGACCGACCAGATTGGTCATAATGCTAATGGCTTCCCGTAACGCCCATGCATCCCCTGCATCGTTTGCTACCGGTTTGAAATCATTAAGCGCTTTCATGAATTCATAAATCCGGGCGATCGCATTGTTAAAATGCAGCTTTTCGATGTTATCGGTTACCTGGGCAACCGTTTTATGGGCTTCTTTGCGAATAGCGGTTGCCGCGTCAGAGAAAGTGTCCGGCTTTTCCGCCGTTTTTTCAGGCAGGTTTTCCAGATTTTCAAAGACAAAACGATAGAGCCGCTGTTTGAAGCGCCAGGCACCGGTGGCACCCGCATCGGTCCATTCCATATCCCGATCCGGTGGGCTATCCGACAGGACAAACCAACGGGCGGCGTCTGCTCCGAATTTGTCGATGATCTCGCCGGGATCAACCACATTCTTCTTGGATTTTGACATCTTTTCGACGCCGCCAATGGTGACAGGCTTTCCGGTTTCAATATGGACCGGATCACCAGCGTCATTGTGGGTAACTTCTTCAGGAAACAGCCATGTTCCATCGTCACTACGGTAGGTTTCGTGGGTCACCATACCTTGGGTGAAAAGACCGCTGAAAGGTTCATCATAGTGAACGGCCCCGGTTTCTTTCATTGCCCGCGAGAAGAAGCGTGAATATAGAAGATGCAGAATGGCATGTTCAATGCCCCCAATATACTGATCAACTGGCAACCAATAATCCACGTCGCTACTAACCACGGGATCTTCTGCCCGAGGGGTACAGAAACGTGCAAAATACCATGACGAATCAACGAAGGTATCCATTGTGTCCGTTTCACGGATCGCTGCTTTTCCGCAATTGGGGCAGGAAGTCTGCTTCCAGGTGGGATGGTGATCCAGCGGGTTCCCCGGCTTGTCAAAAGTCACATCGTCCGGCAATTCAATGGGCAGGTTTTCTTTCTTTTCGGGAACAGTGCCGCAGTCATCACAATGAACTACAGGTATTGGGCAGCCCCAATAACGCTGGCGGGACAGGCCCCAGTCGCGCAAACGATAATTTGTTGTGGAGGTGCCAATTCCGCCCTCATCCAGATGGGCGATGATCGCCTTTTTAGCCTCTTCGGTGGTCAAACCATCGAGAAAACCTGAATTGATTATATGGCCTGGCCCAACATAAGGCGTGTCAGTAATCGGCGTCTGCTCGTCACTGTCTTCGGCGACCACCCGGATAACATCGAGACCGTATTTATTGGCGAAATCCAGATCTCGCTGATCATGGGCAGGACATCCAAACAGGGCACCGGTTCCATAATCCATTAATACAAAATTCGCGACGTAAATGGGCAGTTTCTTTCCTTCGATCAACGGATGATCGGTGGTCAGGCCTGTATCAACCCCTTTTTTCTCTGCTTTTTCAATGGCTTCTTCGCTGGTACCCATGCGGTGACATTCCGCCACAAAATCAGCAACCGCCGGGTTATTGGCGGCCAATTCCTGTGTCAGTGGATGATCGGCTGAGATCGCCATGAAGCTGGCACCAAACAAAGTATCGGGACGGGTTGTATAAATTTCCAGCCCGTCTTCCCGGCCGGTTATCTTGAAAGTAACATGGGCTCCCTGGGATTTACCGATCCAGTTTTCCTGCATCAATCGTACCCGTTCAGGCCAGCGATCCAGTGTTCCCAGACCTTTCAGCAATTCTTCGCTGAAATCTGCAATTCGGAACATCCACTGATCCAGTTTGCGTTTTTCGACCAAGGCACCAGAACGCCATCCTCGCCCGTCAATCACCTGCTCATTGGCCAGAACTGTCATATCGACCGGGTCCCAGTTGACCCAGCTTTCTTTGCGGTAAACAAGTCCTTTTTCCAAAAAGTCGAGGAACAGGGCCTGCTGCTTGCCATAATAGCCGGGGTGACAGGTCGCCAGCTCTTTGCTCCAGTCCAGCGACAAACCCATGCTTTTCAGCTCACGCCGCATATTGGCAATATTGGCATAGGTCCATTCTGCTGGATGAACGTTCTTATCCCGGGCGGCATTTTCCGCCGGCAGA